>DASVPR010000047.1:0-58260 GCA_036389485.1 Solirubrobacteraceae bacterium | reverse complement strand
TCGAGCGCGAGGCCGAGGAGCGGCGGGAGCGGCGGGCGCGCGCGCTGGAGGCGCTCGCCCCGACCACCGGCGAGGTGCGGGCGGTGCAGCCGAAGAGCGCCGCCATGATCCTCTTCGAGAACGTCACGAAGATCTACCCGGGCGACGTGGTGGGCCTGCGTGACCTCTCGCTGCAGATCGACAAGGGCGAGTGGGTGTTCCTCGTCGGGCCGTCCGGCTCCGGCAAGTCGACGTTCATCCGCCTGCTGCTACGCGAGCTCGAGGCGACGCGCGGCAACGTCATCGTCGGCGGGCGCAACCTCTCGAAGATCCGGCGCTCGAAGATCCCGCAGCTGCGGCGCAACATCGGCTGCGTCTTCCAGGACTTCAAGCTGCTGCCGAACCGCACCGCGTCGGAGAACGTCGCGTACGCGCTGAAGGTGCAGGGCGAGAGCCGCGGCGCCATCCGCAAGAAGGTGCCGGAGGTGCTCGGCCTCGTCGGCCTCTCGCACAAGATGAACTCGTACCCGGACGAGCTGTCGGGCGGCGAGCAGCAGCGCGTGTCGATCGCGCGCGCGTTCGTCAACCACCCGCCGCTGCTGCTGGCCGACGAGCCGACCGGCAACCTCGATCCCGAGACGTCGATCGGGATCATGCAGCTGCTCTACCGGATCAACCGCACCGGCACCACCGTCGTCGTCGCCACCCACGACCTGCACATGGTCGAGCGGATGAAGCGCCGGGTGCTCGAGCTGCACAAGGGCGTCGTCGTGAGCGACCGCCCCGCGGGCCTGCAGAAGCCGCAGACGACCGACGAGCTGGGCGCGATGCTGCGTGAGCCGCACGACGGGTCGCTGCGCGACGAGTGGGCGTCGGAGACCGAGGGTCTCTGGCGGTGAGGCCGGGCTTCTTCCTCAAGGAGGCGATGCGGTCGGTCAGCCGCAACGCCGTCCCGAGCTTCGCGGCGATGGCGTCGGTGCTCGTCACCGTGCTCGTCCTCGGCGTGTTCATCCCGATCGTGCAGGCGACGACGGGCGCGGCGAACGAGGTCCGCTCGCGCGTCATCGTCGACGTCTACCTCGATCCCAACGCGGCCGACACCGACGTCGAGCGCGTCCGCCGCACGCTGAACGAGGACACGCCGTACGTCGGCAACGTCCAGTACGTCTCCAAGGAGGAAGCGTACGCGGCGGAGAAGAAGCGCAACCCCGAGGCCTACGAGCTGCTCGGGTCCAACCCGCTGCCCGACACGTTCCGCGTCACGCCCGACCGGCCGCAGAACGTCAACGCGCTGCGCGACGCCCTCCTCACGACCGGCGGCAAGCCGTTGGATCCCGCGATCCAGGAGGTCAAGAACCGGCGCGACGACACGGACAAGATCCTGTCGGCGACGCGCGTCGTGAAGCTCACGACCGCGATCCTCACGGCGCTGCTCATCGTCGCCTCGATCCTGCTCGTCGGCAACACGATCCGGCTGTCGCTGTTCGCGCGCCGGCGCGAGGTGGAGGTCATGCGGCTCGTCGGCGCGACGAACTGGTTCATCCGCTGGCCGTTCGTGCTCGAGGGCGTGATCCTCGGCGCGCTGGGCGGCGTGCTCGCGGTGCTGCTGCTGCTCGTCGGCAAGATCGCGCTGATCGATCCGCTCGCGGAGGACTTCGCGCTGATCGCGGCGCCGGACACCATCGACTTCCGCCTGCTCGGGCTCGTGCTGCTCGCGGCGAGCGTGGGCGTCGCGGCGGCGGGCTCCGGCCTCTCCCTGCGCCGTTTCCTCCGGGTTTAGCCCGTCCGCATACCCTTCCCCGCCGTGCTGAGGCTCGTCCCCGCGGTGGTGCTCCTGGTCGTCGTGCTGCTCGCCGGCATGTGGCTGGGCGGGCACTCGAGCCTGCTGCCCCGGCAGCTGCAGGAGCTCGTGGCCGACGACGACGTGGCGCACATCGACGAGGCGCTCTCGACGGTGGAGGACGACTTCTACCGCGACGTCGCCAAGGACAAGCTCGCCGACGACGCGATCCGCGGGGCGGTCAGCGGGCTCGACGACCGGTTCTCCGCGTACTTCGACGCCAAGGAGTACAAGCGCTTCCGCGAGGTGACCGAGGCGCGGTTCTCCGGGATCGGCGTGACGGTGACGCAGGTCGAGCGGGGGCTGCGGATCGGCCAGGTGTACGACAAGTCGCCCGCGCAGAAGGCCGGGCTGCGCGAGGGCGACGTGATCCTCACGGCGGACGGGCAGAAGCTCGCGGGCAAGCCCGAGGAGGCCGCCACCGGGCTGATCAAGGGACCGAAGGGGACGGTCGTCACGCTGACCGTGCGGCGCGGCGGCAAGGAGCTGCGCAAGCGCGTCACGCGCGCCGAGATCTCGATCCCGGTCGTGTCCTCGAAGCGCCGCGGCGACGTCGCTGTGATCCGTCTGGAGGGGTTCTCCAGCGGCGCGCACGCCGAGGTGTACAAGGCCGTGCGCGCGGCGGAGAAGGACGAGGTGAAGGGGATCGTGTTCGACCTGCGGGCGAACCCGGGCGGGCTGGTGGAGGAGGCGCGGCTCGTCGCGAGCGCTTTCTTGCGCGATGGCGAGATCGTCACGACGCGCGGCCGGACGGTCGACGAGCAGGTGTACCGCGCGACCGGCGACCCGATCGCCCCGAAGACGCCTCTGGTGGTGCTGGTGGATCGCGCGAGCGCGTCGGCGTCCGAGATCGTGGCCGGCGCGCTGCAGGATCGCGGGCGGGCGAAGCTCGTCGGGACGCGCACGTTCGGCAAGGGCGTCTTCCAGGAGGTCGTCGAGTTGGAGAACGGCGGGGCGCTCGACATCACCGTCGGGCAGTACTTCCTGCCGAGCGGGCGCAACCTGGGCGGGAAGGGGACGTCGCGCGGCAGCGGGCTGGAGCCGGACGTGCGGGCGCAGGACGACCCGGCGACGCCGCGGCGCGACGAGGCGCTGGATCGCGCCGTGCGGGTAGTCACCCGCGCGTGATCGTCGCGCAGCTTTCGCGCCGGGGGCGCTTCTGGACCGGCGAGCCGTTCTTCGAGCGCGGCCGCCGCGTCGTCGTCGAGCGGGACAAGCGGCTGAAGGAGGGCGCGCTCGCGCTGCTGCGGACGACCGGGACCGGGCGCGGGCAGGCGAAGGTCGTGCGGCTGATCGGGCGGCCGGACGTGGCGCGGGACGTCATCGAGGCGTTGATGCTGGATCGCGGGCTGCGGCGGCGCTTCGACCCCGACCTCGAGCGCCGTGCGCGCGAGGCGGAGCCGGTCGCGGGCGTCGCGCGTCGGGATCTGCGCGACCTCGTCGCGTTCACGATCGATCCCGCGACGGCCAAGGACTTCGACGACGCGATCTCGGCGGAGCAGCTGGGGGAGGGCGCGTGGCGGGTCTGGGTCCACATCGCGGACGTCACCGCGTACGTGCGCCCCGGCGATCGGGTCGACAAGGAGGCCTACCGCCGCGCGACGTCGGTGTACGTGCCGGGCGCGGTCGAGCCGATGCTGCCCGAGGCGCTCTCGAACGAGAAGTGCTCGCTGGTGCCGTTCGAGGACCGGCTCGCGGTCACCGTCGAGATGGAGGTCCGCGGGCCGCGGGTGGTCAAGAGCGCGTTCTACCGCTCGCTGATCCGCTCGAACGAGCGGCTCGACTACGACCGCGTCGACCGGATCTTCGGCGGGCGTGAGCGCGCGGCGGCGCCGTGGGACGCGTCGCTGGCGGCGGCCCGGGGAGCGGCGGCGGCTCTGGGCTCGGCGCGCGAGGCGCGGGCGCTGGCGCTGGACGCCGCCGAGCCCGAGTTCCGCTTCGACACCCGCGGCCACGTCGAGCACGTCGCGCCGGTGCAGCAGACCGAGTCGCACCGGCTGATCGAGCACCTGATGATCGCGGCGAACGAGGCGGTCGCCGCGGTGCTCGAGGACCGGAAGCTCCCCGCGCTGTACCGGGTGCACGAGCGGCCGGAGCCGGAGGCGGTCCAGCGGCTCGTCTCGCAGCTGGCCTCCCTCGACGTGCCGACGCCGCCGGTGGCGGAGCAGCTGTCGCCGTCGGAGGCGGCCGAGGCCGCGTCGGAGATCTCGCATGCGGTCGACCGCTTCGTCCGCACGACCGGGCGAGGCCGGAAGGGGCTGACGTCGCTGGTGCTCCGCACGCTGAAGGCCGCGTACTACTCGCCGCGCAACGTCGGGCACGCAGGGCTTGCGAGCGCGCGGTACTGCCACTTCACCTCGCCGATCCGCCGGTATCCGGACATCGTCTGCCACCGCTCGCTGCTGCATGCGGTCGGCGCGGGGGAGGAGGCGCCGGACCGGACGCGGCTGCCGGACGCCGGCGAGTGGTCGAGCGCCCGCGAGCGCGAGGCGATGGTCATCGAGCGCGACGCCGACGACGTCGCACGGTGCTTCGTGCTGGAGCGGGAGCTGTTCGAGGGCGGGTGGGAGCGCGAGTTCGACGGAGAGGTGGTGGGCGTGATCGGCGCGGGCGCGTTCGTCGCGTTCGGCGACGGGTTCGAGGGCCTCCTGCCGGTCCGCCGCCTGCGCGGCGAGTGGTGGGAGCTGAACGAGGAGGGCACGATCCTCTTCGGCACGAAGACCGGCTCGGCGATCCGCATCGGCGACCCGATCCGGGTCGCGGTCGGGAAGATCGAGGCGCCGCGCGGCCGCGTCGACCTGTACCCGGCGCCGTCGGAATAGCCTCTGCCGCGTGGCGAAGAAGGGCGGCAAGCGCAAGATCGGGGCGGGCGACGTCGCGTCGAACCGGCAGGCGGCGTACCGGTACGAGCTGCTCGACCGGCTCGAGGCGGGCATGGTCCTGCGCGGGACGGAGGTCAAGGCCCTGCGCGACGGGGGTGCCCAGATGAAGGACGCCTACGCCACGATCAACGACGGCGAGGTCTGGCTGCACAACCTCCACATCCCGCCGTACAAGCCCGCCGCGCGCGACAACCACCCGCCCGAGCGCGAGCGCAAGCTGCTCCTGCACAAGCGGGAGATCGACAAGGTCGTGGGGCGGATCGCCGAGAAGGGCTGGACGCTCGTGCCCACCCGCATCTACTTCTCCAACGGCCGAGCGAAGGTCGAGCTCGCCCTCGCCCGCGGCAAGGACCGCTTCGACAAGCGCCAGTCGATCAAGGCGCGCGAGATGAAGCGGGACATGGACCGGCAGCTGCGCGACGTCGGCCGCTAGCCCACCCGCGCGATTTTCGATTGCGCGGGGTGGGTGGGACCCCCTCTGCGCGTCCGCATCCGGTTTGAATGCGCGGCCCGGCGCCCTAGCGTCCGTACCTCACCGCCGGGCCGCGCCTTCCCGTGGTCGGCGGCTGCAACGAGCGAACCGAACCCATCGGACGCGTGTTCTAGCGTTCCGCGACCTTGCGACTGCGCGTCATCACCGTCCTCGCGGCGCTCGCCGCCCTGCTGATCGCCCCCGCCGCCGGAGCGCAGAGCACGGATCCCGTCGACCTGACGCTCGACGCGATCGAGCAGGGCGGCCAGTTCGACCCGGTGATCGTGGATGCGTGGCAGCGGGACTGGCGCGACGCCCGGATCGCGGCGCGGCGGCTGACCGGCGCGCCGAAGGCCCACATGAAGGGCGTCGTGAAGAACACGCGCTCGCTGGCGAAGCGGCAGATGCTGGTCGAGCGGGTCAAGCCGGCGATGCTGATCGTGCAGCGCAACGTCGAGTGGTTCTGGCGCGAGCGGCAGGCGGCGCCGCCGAACGGGACGCGGCGGGCGTTCCCGGGCTCAGACGTCGTGTTCCAGCTCTACGCCGGCAACGGCTGGCAGCTGCAGCCGCTCGCGAACCTCGGGACGCTCAACGCGCTCTCCAAGCGGCGGCGGATCACGGAGCGTACGCGGATCTGGGCGGACGACCTGCTCGAGCTGGCCGTCCGCCGCAACGGCGCGCTGGCGTTCGAGTACCTCTTCCCGTGGGCGGGCGGCGAGCCCGGGTGGGCGTCGGCGATGCCGCAGGCGGTCGCGCTCGAGGCGTACGCGCGGCTCGGCAAGCGCGCGGAGGCGCGCGAGATGCTCGAGGTCTTCCGGCAGGAGCCGCCGCTCGGCGTGCGGTACGTCGTCGAGGCGGGGCGCGCGCACTACCTCATGTACCCGCAGGCGCCGCGGCTGCTGATCGGGAACGGGTTCGCGCAGGCGGTGCTGTCGCTGCACGCGTACGCGCAGCTCGAGCCGGAGGACGGCGCCGTGCAGGAGACGTACGAGTTCGCGCTCGCCGAGGCGCGCGCGGCGATGTCGCAGTACGACACCGGCGCATGGTCGCTCTACTACCACGAGCCCGGCTCGACCCGCGGGCAGGAGTCCGACCTGCACTACCACCAGGTCTTCCGCGGTTTCCTCGAGAAGCTGTGCGCGACCGTCGGCGGCGAGCCCTTCTGCGGGATGGCGGAGAGCTTCGCCGTCTACGAGACCGAGCCGGTCCGCTTCGGGACGCCGCGCGTCGCGGCCGGGAAGCGCTTCGTCGAGGGCCGGGTGTTCGTCTCGAAGCGCTCGACGATCCGCGCGACGCTCTACCGCGACGACACGCCGGTCGACGCCGCGACGCTGACGGCGAAGCGCGGCACGTTCAAGGCCCGCTTCGACCGGCCGCGCGAGGCCGGCGAGTACCGCGTCGTCTTCGACGCCACCGCGCTCACCGGGCAGAAGAGCAGCACGGAGGCGGCGCGGGAGCTGCGCCGCCGCCCGTGATCACGGTCGCTCTTTCCAGCTAGAATGGAGGGCGTACATAGCCCCTGGGGACGACAGGCTTCGACGTGGTCGATATCGCAGGGGCAGTCGCGAGCCGAGGTTCCGGTTGGCCTCGTAAAACCACCGGAAAACCATACGTGCGGACTCTCACGAGTACGCCCTCGCCGCTTAGTCACAAGCACTAGGCAGTAGAGGTGCCGCCCCCCGCCCGCCCGCCGCGGGGGTTCCGGTATCAGAACGCGGGCTCACCCCGGAAGGTCCGCTTCCTCCGACCGGGGGACATCTCAGGAGGCTGGCTCCCGGTGACCCCGCCCGCATGGCGACCCGGGAGCGAGAACCAGAGTGCGGGCTACGCTCGTAGACGCTGCCTCCGGCGCGACCGCGGACGCGGGTTCGATTCCCGCCGTCTCCACTCCAGCTTCCACATGGCGGCTGAGCGGTCCTCACCGGGACCGCGCGGAGCGGGCGCGCGCCGGGGCCGCGGCGGACGCGAGCTCGTGTTCGAGCCTCCGGTGGTGCCCGGACGCGCCGATCGCGGCGAACCGGTCGGCGGCCGCCCGCAGCTCGGCGGCGTCCGCCCGCGCGCGAGCGCGCTCCTCCAGCACGAACGGCTCGTAGGTGACGGCACCGATGTCGCGCGCGAGGGTCAGGGCCGCGGCGAGGTCGTCGAGGACGGCCTCTGCGGTCTCGCCCGCCGCGCGGCGGGCGCGAGCCCGCGCGAGGAGAGCCTCGCACTCGTCCGTACGGGTCCTCCGGCGGCGCGCGAGGGCGGTCGCCTCGCGGGCGGCGGCCAGCGCGCCGACCGGGTCGTACGCGGCCAGCCGCCCGTTCGACAGGTGGATCAGCAGGCGAGCCTCGGCGAACAAGCCGCTCCGGCGCCCGCGCGCCTCGGCCAGCGCGCGCTCGCACAGGCCGACGGCCTCCACCGGCTCGCCCGCGCGCAGGTGTGCGAGCGCGAGCCCGTCCAGCGCCAGCACGAGCGCACCGACGTTGCCCGTCTCCTCCGCCAGCCGCAGCGCCTCGGCGGCGGAGGAGGCGCCCGCGTTGCCGTCGCCGCGCAGCCACTCGAGATGCGGCAGCTCGGCCAGGGCCCACGCGACCGTGTCGGTCTCGTTCCGCGGACGGGCGACGGCCAGCGCCATCTCGATCTCCGCGGCCGCGTCCGCCAGCCGTCCGGCGCGCGCGAGCGTCCCGCCGCGCACCTGGTGGGTGCGCGCGAGCGGGCTATAGCCCATCAGCGCCGCGCCGCGCTCGGGCTCGCCTGCGGCCGCGGCGAGGACGCGATCCGTCGCCGCGAGCGTCTCCGGCGGCGTCGCCGCATAGGCGCGGACGAAGCCGAGGCCGAACCACAGGGCCGTCTGCAGATCGGGGTCGTCGGTACGGTCTCCGAGCGCGGCGACCTCCTGGACGTGGACCAGCGCGCCCTGGACGTCGCCGCGCCAGAACTTGGCGGACCCCGCCATCGTCATGAGCACGCCGAGCATGCCGAGGTCGTCCAGGGCCTCGGCGAGCGCTCGGCCTTCCGCGTACAGCCGCTCGGCTTCCGCCGGATCCATGCCCGTGCGCGCGCCGAACTGCAACAGGCGCGTGCGGGCGCGCGCCCCGATCTCGCGCGACTCCGCCGTCTGCTCCTCGCGGGCGAGCATCTCCGCCGCCGCGCGCCAGCGGCGCTGTCCGGCGGCGAGATCGGTCCGGACCGCGAACTCGCCGGCGCGCAGGTTCCAGCGCGCCGCCTCCAGTGGCCGGCCCGCGCGTTCCCAGTGCCAGGCCAGCACCGCGGCGAGCTCGTCCAGCCGGTCGGGCTCGTGCTCGATCAGCGCCTGCGCCACCGCCGCGTGCAGCGCGGCGCGACGGCTCGCGAGCGGCGTCGTGTAGGCGACCTCCTGCGTCAGCGGGTGCCAGAAGCGGTACTCGACGACCGGCTCGCGGCGCACGACCTGCAGCAGCTCGGCGCCGCACAGCGTGAGCAGCGTCTCCTGCAGCGCCGCCGCGTCGAGCGGCGTCACCTTCGCGAGGAGCGGCTGCGCGAAGGAGCGGCCGATGACCGCGGCGGTCTGCAGGACCGCCTTGTGCTCGGGGCGCAGGCGGTCGATGCGGGCCGCGAGCACCGCGTGGACGCTCGCCGGGACGCGCACCTCGTCGAGCGGGCGCGCGAGGCGGTAGCTCCCCTTCCGCCCGGCGAGCGTGCCGTCCTCCACGAGCGTGCGGACCAGCTCCTCGACGAAGAACGGGTTGCCGCCGGTCCGCTCCAGGACGAACTCGAGAAGCTCGGCCATCGACCGCTCTCCCCCGAGCAGCCCCGCGAGCAGCTCCGCGACCGCGTCCTCGCGCAGCGGCGCCAGCGGCAGCGGGCGGTAGTACGCGCGCGCCGTCCAGGCCGCGGAGAACTCGGGGCGGAAGTTCGTGACCACGAGCGTCCGGGTGCCGGCGTAGGACTCCAGCAGCTCCTCCAGGAACCGCGCGCTCTGCGGGTCGAACCAGTGCAGGTCCTCGATGAGGAGCACGAGGACCTCGCGCTCGCTGCGCAGCTCCATCACCCGCCGCAGCGCCTCGAAGATCCGCTTCATGCGCACCTCGGGGCTCAGCGCCGGCGGCGGGTGCGCCGGGTCCCCCACCTCGAGCAGGTCGTACAGGATCGGCAGCGTCTCCTCGAGCGCAGGGTCGAGCGCGAGCACCCGGCGCGCGACCTTCTCGCGCGCCTCGCCGGGGCTCTCGCCGTCCCCGATGCGGAAGTAGTCGCGCAGCAGCGAGAGGATCGGCAGCAGCGGGACGTCGCCGCCGTGCGACACGCCCGCGGTGCGCCGCGCGGTGACGCCGCGCGCCTCGACCGAGCCGATGAACTCCTGGCACAGGCGGCTCTTGCCGACGCCGGCCTCCCCGATCACGCCGACGACCCGGAAACGGCCCTCCATCGCATCCCGCAGGGACTCCGCGAGGACGTCGAGCTCGTGCGCCCGTCCCACCAGGCGCGACGCGGCGAGAGGGGACGCCGCGCGGGCGGCCGGCGGCGCCGAGCGGGGCCCGTCGAGCGCGTAGACCCGCAGCGGCTGTCGGGCGCCCTTGACGCTCTGCCGGCCGAGGTCGGTGAGGCTGAACCACCGTTCGACCAGGCGGGCGGTGTTCTCGGTCAGGTACGGGCGGCCCGGCTCCGCGATCGACTCCATCCGCTGCGCGAGGCCGACCGTGTGCCCGAGCGCGGTCGGCTCGAGCCGGAGGTCGCGGCCGACCCGTCCGACGACGACTTCCCCGGAGTTCAGGCCGAGGCGCACGTGCAAGGCCTGGTCATCGGTGCGGCGCACCTCGTCGGCGTACTCCGCGACGGCCGCGCTCAGCCAGCAGGCCGCGTGGCACGCCCGCCGCGCGTGGTCCTCCTGCGCGACCGGCGCGCCGAAGAGGGCCATGACGCCGTCGCCCGTGAACTTGTCGACCGTGCCGCCGAAGCGGCGGACGCCGTCGGCCAGGATCTCGACGACGCGCCCGATGATCGCCGCCCACCGCTCGGGATCGAGCGCCTCCTGCAGGTCCATCGATCCCTGCACGTCGGCGAAGAGGACCGTCAGCTGCTTGCGCTCGCCCTCTTGCTCGGCGTCGAGCGCAGCGCCGCACGCGCCGCAGAACCGCTGCTCCGGTCCCGCGGCGTCCCCGCACCTCGCGCACACGCGACGCCACGTCGACACGCCGTCTCGCTCCCCGCCCCGTTCGCGTGAGACTACGCGGCGCGGGCGAGGCCGGTCAACCACGCGGCCGCTGAGAGGTGGCGCGGGACCGCTCGGTCTTGGTACGTTCGGCCCGCACGGATGACCAGAGGCAGCGCTCGCCTGAAGGGACTCGCCCTCGCCTGCGCGGTCGCGTCGGTGCCGGCGCCGGCGGCCGCGGAGCAGGTCACGCGCACCCCGCTCGCCGCGGGGGACACGGCCCAGGCGCTCGAGGCCGGGCCGGACGGCCGGCTGTGGCTCACGCTGGGGGCCGGCAGCGCCGGGAGCGACCGGCTGCTGGCGCTCGGCCCGGGCAGCGCCTCGCGCGTCTACGCCGTCAAGAGCGGGACGGCCGGCGGCGGCCTGGTCACGGGCGGCGACGGCGCGCTCTGGAGCGGCGGCGAGGACGGCTCGAACGTCTCGCGCACGACGACCGCCGGCGCGACGTCGACGGTCGCGCTGCCGCCGCACGGCCTGCGCCGGTTCACCGACGCCGTCCGCGCCGGCGACGGCGCCGTCTGGTTCGGCGGCGACGCGGGGCTCGTCCGGATCGGCATGGACGGGGCGGTCGAGCGCTACGAGCTCAACGACCCGCTGCAGCCCGGCGAGCAGCGGGCGCCGCAGCAGTGGCCGACGCCGCCCCTGCGGCTGGCGGCCGGCGCCGACGGCAACATCTGGTTCGTCGGCGACCAGGACGTCGTCGGGCGGCTCGTGCCCGGGCAGGGCTACTCGTCGTTCACGATCCCGCACGACGAGACCCAGCCGATCGAAGCGGCGGGGATCGCGGCGGGGCCGGACGGGGCGCTGTGGGTGGCGGTGCGCAACGAGCGCGAGCTGGTGCGCGTCGCGACCGACGGCAGCATGACCCGCGTCGCGCTGCGCGGCCCGGCGGACGGCGCGATCGAGGCCGACGGCGGCGTCCTGTGGGTAGCGATGGACCATCCGAGCCAGCCCGGCCGCCACTACCTCGCGCGCGTGCAGCCGGGCGGCGCGATCTCCTATGTGGAGGTCGGCTTCGAGGTGATCCGGCTCGCGGGCGGCGCGGGCGTGCTCGTCAACGGCCTGCAGGACGAGGGCCGGACCGTGGTGCGGGTGCTGTCCGACGCCGCGCGGTCGTGCGTCGTCCCGCGCCTGCGCGGCTTGTCCCTCGCGCAGGCGCGCAGGCGCCTCGCGGCGGCGAACTGCCGGCTCGGCCGCGTGCGCGGGCGGCGGCGCGGGCGCGTGCGCTCGCAGTCGCCGCGCGCCGCGAGCGTCCGGCCGGCCGGGACGAAGGTGAGGGTGAGGATGCGATGAGGCTCGCGATCGTGCCGCTCGCAGTGGTCGCACTGCTCGTCGCCGGCGCCGCGCCGGTCCGCGCCAGCCACGGCTGGTTCACCGAGCTGGCGGTCCCGCAGGCCGACGGGCAGCCCGCCGGCCCCGGCGACGCCTCGTCCGGCAAGGACCTCACGATCGGGCCCGACGGCGCGATCTGGTGGATCACCCAGCCGACCGGCTACGTCGCGCGGATGATGCCCGACGGCAGCGGCGGGACCGTCTACAGCAAGGTCGACGAGTTCGAGAACATCCAGGCCAGCTCGGGGATGGCGGCGGGCCCCGACGGCAACGTCTGGTTCTCGCTGACCACCAAGGTGACGACGGGGGAGTCCGGCGGCGTCGCCCGGATCACCCCCAGCGGGTCCGTTAGCGAGTTCCGGCTCCCCAAGGCCGAGGACGAGTCCCCGTCGTCCGTCAACGCGATCACGTTCGCCTCGGACGGGCGGCTGTACGCGTCGACCGGGAAGGGCATCGGCATCTTCACCGTCGGCGGCGGGTGGTCGTTCCTGCCCGAGCAGCCGCAGTGCGGGCTGCAGCCCGTCGACTTCGCCCCGGGCGCGAACGGCGAGGTCTGGTACGTCGTCAACGGCGCCTGCTTCGAGCTGGGGCGCATCAAGCCGGACGGCGACGTCGAGCCGGTCCGCTCCGACCTCGCGTCGTTCCCGATCCAGGTCGCGGTCGCGCGCGACGGCGTCGTGTGGGCAACCGAGCGCGCGGGCTCGATCGCGCGCTTCGACCCGCGCACGGGCGGGTTCTCCGAGATCGCGCTCCCGGCCTCCTCGCAGCCCGAGCCGTGGGGGATCTCGGCGTCGCCGGACGGCAACTCGCGCGTCTGGGTCGGCGACCTGGGCGGCGCGATCTGGCGGATCGACGGCGACGGGCGCGGCCGCCGCCGGCTCGCCCAGGCCGACGGGCTGCGCCGCGACGCCCGCCCGCGGACGATCGTCCCCGGCCCGCAGGCCGCGCTGTGGTTCGGCATCACCGACGGCGTCCCGCCCGCGATCGGCCGCCTCATCCCGCCGCGCTGCACCGTCCCGAACCTGAAGGGCGCGTCGCGGCGCAGGGCGAAGCAGCGCCTGCGCGGCGCGCACTGCCGCCTCGGGCGCGTGCGGGGCCGCGGCCGCCGCGTCCGCTCGCAGAGGCCGCCCGCCGGGACGCTCCTGCCGGAGCGCGCGCGGGTCTCGGTGAGGCTCGGCTGATGCCCAGGCTCATGGAGATAGGCGGGCGGCGGATGCCGCTCCTGCGGTGGTCGGTGTGGCGGATGATGCTCGGCCGCAGGCACCTCGAGGAGCACTGGCAGGTGGGCGACGGGCGGGAGGCGGCGCTCGCCGAGCACGTGCTCGCGACGGCGCGCGCGGGCGACCTCGACGACGCGATCCGCGCCGTCGACGAGTTCGCGTACGGGCGCGCGGTCCTCATCAACGTCGGCGACGAGAAGGGCGCGATCCTCGACGCCGCGATCCGGCGGGCGCAGCCGCGGCGCCTGCTGGAGCTGGGCACGTACTGCGGCTACAGCGCGCTGCGCACCGTGCGCGCGATGCCGGACGACGCACACCTCTACAGCGTCGAGTTCAGCCCCGACAACGCGGCGATCGCGGGCCGTATCCTCGAGCACGCCGGGGTGGGCGACCGGGTGACCGTCGTCGTCGGGACGCTCGGCGACGGCGGCGCGACGATCGCGAGGCTCGAGGAGGAGCACGGCTTCGGCCGCGGCACGGTCGACTTCGTGTTCATCGACCACGCCAAGGACGCGTACCTCCCCGACCTCGAGCGCATCCTCGAGCGCGGGTGGCTGCATCGGGGCTCCGTCGTCGTGGCCGACAACGTCAAGTTCCCGGGCGTCCCCGGCTACCGCGAGCACATGCGCGAGCGCGAGAGCGCGGAGTGGCGCACGACCGAGCACGAGACGCACGTCGAGTACCAGACGCTGATCAAGGACCTCGTGCTGGAGAGTCGGAGTACCTGGGCTGAAGGTCCCGACCTTGACGCCGCGTCGCATTTCGCTTTAGTCTCACTCAATCGAAATGTCGGGAACGGCGGCACCCAAGCGGAGGTACCGGATGGTGGCGCGCGCGCAGGCGGCGGCCGCGACGCGCGAGCGGATCCTCGCGGCGGCCTGGGAGCGGTTCGCCGGGCGCGCGTACGAGGACGTGCGGCTCGCCGACGTCGCGCAGGCCGCGGGCGTGACCGCGCAGACGCTCCACTCGCGCTTCGGGACGAAGGACGCACTCTTCGTCGAGGCGTGGAGGTGGCGCTGGGCGCCGGAGGGCCCGCGGCGCTACGGCGCGGCGCCCGGCGACGTCGCGGGCGCGGTCCGCGTGCTCTACGACTCCTACGAGGAGGGGGGCGATGCGGCGCTGCGGCTGATCGCGCAGGAGGACCGCATCCCGGCGGTTCACGATATGGCCGACGAGGGGCGTGCCTGGCACCGCGAATGGGTCGAGCGCACGTTCGCGCCGCTGCTCGAAGGCGCGCGCGGCGCCGTGCGCGAGCGCCGGATCGCGAAGCTGATCGTCGCGACCGACCTCCTGGTGTGGAAGCTCCTGCGCCGCGAGATGGGGCTCGACCGCCGCGCCGCCGAGCGGCTCGTGGTCGAGATGGTCACCGCAGCGAGAGGACGGCACTGATGGCGCGGATCCTGGCGTATCAGTCGCCGACCCCCGGCCACGTCCTGCCCTCGACCGGCATGCTGCTCGAGCTGCAGCGGCGCGGGCACGAGGTGCACGTGCGCACGAGCGCCGCCGAGGTGGAGCGCCTCGCCGCGCTCGGGCTCCGCGCCGCCGCGGTCGATCCCGCCATCGAGGCGATCGAGCTGCGCGACTGGGCCGAGCGCACGCAGGTCGGCGCGTTCAAGCGCGTCGTCGAGTTCTACGGCGCGCGCGCCGAGCTCGACCTGCCCGACATGCGACGCGCGATCGACGAGGTCCGCCCCGACGCGCTCGTCGTCGACGTGCAGACCGAGGGCGCCGCGATCGCCGCCGAGGCCTCCGGCCTGCCGTGGGCGATGTACTGCCCGTACCCGCCCGCGATCCCGTCGGCCGACACGCCGCTGCACGGCATGGGGTGGAAGCCGCCGCGCGGCCGGGTGGGGCGAGGGGTCACGCGAGCGCTGCGCGCGGCCGTGCGGCGCGGCGGCCGCCCGCACCTCGCGCACCGCAACGGCCTGCGGGCGAAAGCCGGCCTCCCGCCCATCGCGGCGTACGAGGAGCAGTGGCTGCGGCCGCAGCGCTTCGTCGTCTTCACCGCCGAGCCGTACGAGTTCCCCCGGCGCGACTGGCCGGCGAACGTGCGCCTCGTCGGGCCCGGGACGTGGGAGCCGCCCTCCGAGCCGCCCGAGTGGCTCGCGGAGGAGCGGCGCCCGATCCTCCTGGTCAACGCCTCGACCGCCTACCAGAACGACGAGAAGTTGATCGCGACCGCGCTCCAGGCGTTCGCGGGCGAGGACGTCGCGCTCGTGGCGACGACCGCCGCGACCGACCACACGCAGTTCGACCCGCCGCCGAACGCCCGCGTCGCGCGGTTCCTGCCCCACGGCCCGATCGTCGCGCGCGCCGCGTGCGTGATCTCGCACGGCGGCCAGGGGACGACGCAGCGGACGCTCGCGGCCGGCGTGCCGGCGTGCGTCGTGCCGTTCTGCCGCGACCAGTTCGACGTCGCGCGGCGTGTGGAGCTCGCCGACGCGGGCGCGTGGCTGCACCACAAGAGGCTCTCGCCGGAGCGGCTGCGCGCCGCGGTGCGCGCGGCGATGGGGAAGCGCGCGGGCGCGGAACGGGTCGCGCGCGCGTTCGCGGCGGCGGGCGGCGACGCGGCCGCGGCCGGCGCGGTCGAGGAGCTGCTGCCGGTCGCGGCGTACCCTCGGTCCCATGACGTACGCCGCCGGGGAGGCCAGGCAGGAGCTGCTTGACAGCGTCGCGGAGGCGGCCGACGAGCTGAGCCGCGCGCTCGCGTCGCTCGGCGGCGCCTTCGAGATGCTCGACGACCACACCGCGGAGCGGCTCGAGGACGAGCTGTTCCGCCCGCTACAGCTCGCGTACGCCCGCGCGCGCCGCACCCACACCGAGTTCGCGGCCAGGCACGCCCTCCCGCCGCGCACGTTCGCGCCGGCGACGAGCGGGCACCCGTCGCAGGGCGTCACCGGGTTCCTCGACGGCGCGGTCGAGGCGATCGAGCACGCCGACGACATCCTGTCCGAGCTGCAGGACTCGATGCTGCCGGTCGAGGTGGGGGACCCGGAGGTCCGCTCCGGCCTCGCCGAGGTGCGCACGATCCTCGGCGACCTGCCGGGGAAGGCCCGGCGGCTGGGCGGCGTCGTCGGCCGCTAGGCGCGCGGCCGCCGCGGCCACCAGCCCGGCACCGCGGCGCGGTACGCGTCGTACTCGTCTCCGTAGCGCGCGCGAAGCGTCGGCTCCTCGTGGAGCTTCACGAACGCGACGACCGCCAGGGCGAAGAGGACGAGGTAGGCGACGAGGACCCACTGTGCCAGCACGAGCGTTTGGCCGGCGATCACCGCTCCCACCGCGAGGTACATCGGATTGCGGACCCACCGGTACAGGCCGCCGACGACGAGCTTCTCGGTGGGCGCCACGGGAGCCGGTGTTCCGCGGCCTTCCCTGACGAATCGCACGAACGACTCGACGAGGACCGGCGCGCCGGCGAGCACGAGCGGGATGCCGGCGAGCTGCAGGGCGAGCGGCGCCGAGCGGCTCTCCCAGCCGGTGAGCAGCCAAGGGACGAGGCCCGCGACGACGCCAGGGGCGACGACGAAGAAGAGGGCGGCCCCGGCGGCTAGAGCCCGTGGTGCGGCCACTCGGGCCGCCGCCCCTCCTTGAACGCGCTCGCGCCGATCGAGTGCGAGTCGCGGCGCAGGAACATCGACATCGTCGCCTCCGCCTCGTTGCGCAGCCGCTCCTCGAGCGTCCGGCCCACGTTGCGCATGAGCGTCTCCTTGTCGACGCGGATCGCGCCCTGCGGCAGCGCGGCGATCTCGTGCGCGAGCGCGAGGGCCCGCTCCAGCGCGTCGTCGGCGACCTCGTTGACGAGCCCGATCCGCAGCGCCTCCTCGGCGTCGACGGCGCGGCCGGTGACGATCAGCTCCATCGCCTTCGCGTAGCCGACGACGAGCGGGAGCCGGACCGTGAGGCCGTCGCCCGCGACGATGTTCCATCGCCGCTCGAGCGCGCCGAAGACCGCGCCCGGCGACGCGATCCGGATGTCGGCGAGCAGCGCCGTCTCGAGACCCGCGGCCACCGCCCAGCCGTTGACCGCCGCGATGACGGGCTTGAACACGTCGACCCGGCGCGTGTAGCCGCAGACGCCCGGCAGGTTGTAGAGGTCGCGGCGGAACTCGTCGTAGTCGGGCCGCGGCCACTCGGCGGCGTCCGTGAGGTCCCACCCGGCGCAGAACGCGTCGCCCGCGCCCGTGATCACGAGGACGAACGCGTCGTCGTCGTCGCGGAAGCGCTGCCACGCGTCGTGCAGCTCGGCGTTCATCTGCCGGCTGATCGCGTTGCGCTGCTCGGGCCGGTCGTAGGTGAGCACGACGACGTGCCCGTCGGTCTCGTAGCGCAGCGTCTCGTAGTCCATCGCTCAATCCTCCGCCAAGACGATCACGCGGTCACCCTCCCGCGGGACGATCGCCGTCGACTTCGGCGGGTTGACGCGCACGCCGTAGGCCGCCTCGTCGTCGTGGGCGTCCGCCGCGCTGCGGTAGCCGAGCGCGGTCTCGCCGCGGCGCCGCGCCGCCTCGACGACCGTCGCGAACGTCAGCTCCCGCCCGGTCGCGACGTAGTCGGCGGCCGGGCGCAGGTAGATCTCCGCGCCGTCGGCGTCGAGCAGGTCGGCGAAGACGGCGTCGAGCTGCGGGTTCTCGGACAGCTGGGTCAGCACGAGGCTCACGATCTTGTCCGAGACGATCACGTCGTCAACCTCGGTCACCTGCGCGAGCGCGCGGTTGCGGTCGTCGAGCATCTCGCTGACGATCCCGGGCCGGTCCTCCTGCGGGGCGTCGGCGAGGATGTCGCGCAGGTGCAGCAGCGTGACGAGCGTGCGGGCGTCGGCGCGCTGCGCGTCGAGGTCGTCGGAGTAGCAGAGGACGATCACGTGGTCGAAGGCCGGGATCTCGAGCGTCTCGAGCGTCGCGCGGTCGGTCGTCGGCGCGTGGCGGACGGACACCGACACGTTCGCCAGTCGCTGCGGCCCGGGGTCGCCGTGCTGCGTCACGATGAGCAGCTCCGAGCCCGCCGCGAGGTACTCGTCGAGCTGCTCGACGACGGTCGGGCCGCGGTCGTTCCAGCCGAGCAGCAGCGCGCGCGACGGCGGCTCCGGCCGCGGCGCGGCGGCGACGATCGCGCTCTCGTCGACGCCCGCGGCGAGCGGCGCGGCGCCGCGCAGCGCGGAGTCGTCCTCGGCGACCGCCACGATCGCGTGGCCGTCGATCGCCGTCCCGGCCGGTGGGTTCAGCCGAACGCCGCCGTCCGGTCCCGCGAGCCCGATCACCGCGCAGTCCTCGTACGCGAGGAGCGCGTCTCCGTACGTCCTGCCCGCGAGCGAGTGCTCCGGGTCGAAGTAGACCTCGTCGCCCTCGAAGTCGAACAGCTCCGTGTAGACGACGGAGGCCCCGGACTGCCGGGCGGTCTGCACGATCAACCGAGCGATCGTCTCGCGCTTGTCGAGGATGACGGCCTCGTCGCCGGCGACCAGCCGCGCCGCCTCGAGGTTCTTCGGGTCCTGGATCTCGGCGACGATGTGGTAGCGGTCCGGCCGCCGGTGCGGGCCGCGGGTCAGAGCGAGGACGGTCTTGATGACCTCCGCGTCCGGGTCCGGGCTCTCGGGCGACAGGACGATCACCGACCGCGCCGTGCGGTGGTTGACGATCTCGAGGTCGTCGAGGTCGATCGGCGAGCCGGTGCGGCAGACGACGCGCGTGTTGCGCAGGTCGCCCGCCTTCTCGCGGATCGCGTCCTCCATCTCGACCTTGTCGTGCTCGGCCAGGATCACGACCGCGGGCCTGCGGCGGCTCTCGTTGGCGACGGCCAGCTCGCCGAGGATCGTGAACACCGACTCCGAGAAGCCGAGGATGAGCGTGTGGTCGCGCTCGAGCACGCGCGAGCGGCCCTTGCGCAGCTGCATCAACCGCTCGTCGATCCCGGTCGCGATCACGCCGATCAGCGCGCTGACGATGAAGAGGCCCGCGAGCGTGAGCGCGAGCATCGTGAGCAAGAAGCCCCACGAGCCGGTGTCGCCCGCGATCGTGCCCGGGTCGAGCGCGTGCAGCAGGCTGTAGAAGAGCTGGCCGAAGACGGTCGAGTGGCCGCTGTTCGTGCCGGTGACGAGCACGGCCGCGGTGAAGATCGCGATCAGCACCAACGTCAGCAGCGCGAGCCACATGACGAGCGCGGAGGGCCCGCGCGCCATCGTCGCGTCGAAGCGGTAGCGCAGGCGTTCGCGGAGCGTGGGCTCGCCGTCGACCGGGCCCGTGCCGGCCCGTGCGACGCCGCGGACCGTGCCCGACCGCTTCAGGGTCGCGGCGGTTCGTGCTCGCGCGCGGCGGCCGGTCCCGGACATAGGCGGGCGAGCCTAGCGGCGATGAGTTTCCGGATGTGAGACGGTCATGGGAGGCAATGGCAACTCTGCGCCTGCGAGGAGCCCTGATGAAACAGGCCGGCGGCAAGGCCGAGCACGCGCTCGGCGGCGCGACGGTGGCCGAGGTGCTGCGCGCGCTCGCGGCCGAGCATCCCGCCGTCGAGGGGTGGATCCTCGATGAGCGCGGGCGGCTGCGCGAGCACGTCAACGTGTTCGTCAACGGTGAGCAGGCCGAGGAGGAGACGGCGGTCGCCGAGCGCGACCGCGTCGAGGTGATTCCGGCGATATCGGGAGGGTGAACGCGCGTGACGGAAGTCGTCGTGGGGACGAAGAAGGGGCTGTTCGTGCTCGAGGGGGACCCGGCCTCGGGCTTCGAGGTGACGGCGCGGGCGTTCGCGGGCGAGCCCGTGGAGTGCGCGGTGCGCGACCCGCGCAGCGGCCGGATCTTCGCCGGCATGACCTCTCCGTTCTACGGGCCGAAGATCTTCTACACGGACGACCCGGCGGGCGAGTGGGAGCAGTCGTCCGGCCTCGCGCTGCCGGCCGGCGGCGAGAACGCGCTGAAGCGGATGTGGGTGATCGTGCCCGGCGTGGAGGAGGCGACGCTGTACGCGGGCGGCGACCCCGGCGTCCTCTTCACGAGCCGCGACGGCGGCGCGACGTGGGAGCTCAACCAGGCGCTGTGGGAGCACCCGACGCGCGACCGCTGGCAGCCGGGCGGCGGCGGGCTCTGCCTGCACTCGATCGTCCCGTGGCCGGGGGAGCCGGACAGGCTGACGATCGCCATCTCCGCCGCCGGCGTGTGGCACACCGAGGACGGCGGCGCGTCGTGGGAGCGGGGGAACGACGGCCTCGTCCCGCGCTACGTGCCCGAGGAGGCCGACGAGGAGATCGGGCTCTGCGTGCACCGGCTCGACCGCGCGCCGAAGCAGCCGGCCCGGATGTTCATGCAGTTCCACGGCGGCGTGTACCGGTCCGACGACGCCGGCCGCTCGTGGAGCGATGTCGGGACGGACACGGGGCTGCCGTCGGACTTCGGGTTCCCGCTCGTCGTCGACCCGGCGGACCCCGACAGCGCGTACGTGATCCCGCTGAACGCGGACATGGACCGCGTGACGCCCGAGGGCCGCGTGCGCGTGTACGAGACGCGCGACGCCGGCGCCTCGTGGGCGCCGCGCGGCGACGGGCTGCCGGACGAGCACGCGTACCTGACGATCCTGCGGCGCGCGTTCGACCGCAGCGGCGAGGGGGACGGGCTCGAGCTGTACTTCGGCGCGACGTCGGGGGAGGTGTTCGCGTCGGACGACGCGGGCGCGACGTGGTCGACCGCCGCGCTGCGGCTGCCGCCCGTCTACTCGGTGACCGCCTCGTGAGCTTCCTCGAGCTGCACGAGCGCGAGGGGAGGCCGCTGCTGCTGCCCAACGCGTGGGACGCCGGCTCCGCGCGCATCCTCGAGTCGCTGGGGTTCGAGGCGATCGCGACGACGAGCAGCGGCTTCGCCGCGACGCTCGGGCGCCTCGACTACGCGGTGTCGCGCGACGAGGCGATCGAGCACTCGCGCGTCATCGCCGGGGCGGTGTCGATCCCGGTCTCGGCCGACCTCGAGAACGGCTTCGCGGACGAGCCCGACGCGGTCGCGGAGACCGTGCGGCTGGCGGGCGAGACCGGGCTGGCGGGCTGCTCGATTGAGGACTCGACCGGGCGCGACGACGGCCCGATCTACTGCCTCGACCACGCGCGGGCGCGCGTCGAGGCGGCGGTCGAGGCGGCGCGCGAACGCGGGCTGGTCCTCACCGCCCGCGCGGAGAACCACCTCCACGGCCGCGACGACCTCGCCGACACGATCGCGCGCCTGCAGGCCTACGAGGAGGTTGGCGCGCACGTCCTGTACGCGCCCGGCCTGATGCGGATCGAGGACATCCGCGAGGTGGTGCGGTCCGTCGGCCGCCCGGTCAACGTGCTGGTCCGGCCGGGGGCGCCGACGGTGGCCGAGCTGGCGGAGGCCGGCGTGCGCCGCGTGTCGGTCGGCGGCCACTTCGCGTTCGCCGCGCTGGGCGCGCTCGTCGAGGCCGCCACCGAGTTCCGCGAGCAGGGGACGTACGGCTTCGTCGAGCGCTCGCGCGCGGGCGGCAAGGCGGCGCGGGCGGCGTTCGGGAAGGGCTGACCGTCCGCGACCGCGCCTTCCGCCTGCTGTTCAGCGCGCAGGCGATCTCGCTGTTCGGCGACGGGATGATCAGCGTCGCCCTGGCGTTCGCCGTGCTCGAGGTGGACGGGTCGGCGTCGGCCGTCGGCCTCGTCTTCGCGCTGCGGACCGCGCCGATGGTCGCGGCGCTGCTCGTCGGCGGCGTCGTCGCGGACCGGACGTCGCGCCGCGCGGTGATGGTCAGCGCCGACCTCGCGCGCGTCGCCAGCCAGGGGACGATGGCCGTCCTGCTCCTCGCGGGCGCGGCGGAGGTGTGGTCGCTCGCGCTTCTCGCCGGCGTCACGGGCGTCGCGACCGGCTTCTACATGCCGGCCGCGACCGGCCTGCTGCCCGCCGTCGTTGGCCCGGACGAGCTCCAGCGCGCGAACGGCGCGCGGTTCACGGCGATGGCCGGCGGGGAGATCCTCGGGCCGCTCGCCGCGGGCGCGCTCGTCGTCGCCGCGAGCCCGGGCTGGGCGATCGGCATCGACGCCGCGACGTTCGCCGTCAGCGCCGCGCTGCTCAGCCGCCTGCGGCTGAGCGCCGAGCCGCCGGTCGAGCGGACGACGTTCCTCGGCGACCTCGGCGCCGGCTGGCGCGAGTTCCGCGCGCGCACGTGGGTCTGGGTCGTCGCGCTGGCCAGCGCCGCGGAGAACGCGTTCTGGGGCGCGTGGAGCGCGCTCGGCCCGGTCGTCGCCGACCGCGAGCTGGGTGGGGCCGCCGCGTGGGGGACGGTCCTCGCCGCGATGGGCGCCGGCGGCGTCGCGGGCGGCCTCGTCGCGATGCGCTGGCGGCCGGGCCGGCCGGCGGTCGCGTTCGCGCTCAGCGGTGTGGTGTTCGCCGTCCCGCTCGCGCTCGTCGCGGTGCCGGCGCCGGTGGCCGTCGTCGCGGCGGGCGCGTTCGTCGGCGGGGTCGCGCTGATGTTCGGCAACGCGCTCTGGGAGTCGACGCTGCAGTCGCACATCCCCCGCGAGGCGCTGTCCCGCGTCAGCTCGTACGAGTGGTTCGGCTCGAACGCGGTGCGCCCGCTCGGGCTCGCGCTCTGGGGGCCGGTCGCGGTGGCGATCGGCCTCGGGAGCGCGCTGTGGCTGGCGGCCGCGCTGTTCGCGGCGACGTCGCTCTCGCTGCTGGCGGTGCCGTCGGTGCGCGGGCTGCGGACGGCTCAGGCGACGACGTAGGCGTCGCGGTCGAGCTTCTCGGTCCGCTTGCGGTACTGGCTCCATAGCCAGGGCCACTGGCTCGGGTCGTTGCCGTCCTCGTCGACGTACCAGTTCGTGCAGCCGCTGTGCCACACGGTCGTCGCCAGCGCGGCGCGCAGCTCGCGGTCGAACTCGTCGGCGGCCCGGCGGCTGACCTCGATCCGGCGCGCGTCGGCCCGCTCGAGCTCCTCCAGCGCCGCGATGACGTGCGCGACGCCCGCCTCGATCGTGTAGATGACCGACCCGGTCCCGCCGTTCGTGTTCGGGCCGTAGAGCAGGAACATGTTCGGGTAACCGGGGACGCTCATCCCGAGGTACGCGCGCGGCACGCGGCCCCACTCCTCGTTCAGCGAGCGTCCGTTCTCGCCGAGCACCTCCATCGGCGCGACGAAGCCGTGCGACTCGAACCCGGTCGCGAGCACGAGCACGTCGTGCTGCCGGTGCGCGCCGTCGGCGGTGCGGATGCCGTCCGGCGTGATCTCCTCGATCCGGTCCGTGACGAGGTCGACGTTCGGCTTGACGAGCGTCGGATACCACTCGTCGGTGAGCATGATCCGCTTGCAGCCGATCTCGTCCTTCGGCGTCACCTTCGCGCGCAGCTCCGGGTCCTTGATCGCCTTGTTGATCTGCATGCGCCCGACGGCGCGGAACGGCCTCAGCAGCCACGGCTTCGTGGTCATCGCGAGAGCGCCCAGCTCCATGAACGCGAACACCGCGGCGCGGTCGGCGCGCTGGAGCGCCGGGAAGCGCTCGAACAGGCGCTTCGTCCGCTCCTTGTAGGCGAAGTCCATCTTCGGGAACGTCCAGCCCGGCGAGCGCTGGTAGACGTCGACGCGCTCGACGATCGGCTGGACCGCCGGGACGACCTGGATCGCGCTGCACCCGGTGCCGACGACCGCGACGCGCTTGCCGTGCAGGTCGAGGCCGTGGTCCCACTGCGCGGTGTGGAACGCCGGGCCGGCGAACGTGTCGAGCCCCGGCAGCGGCGGGACCGACGGGACGGACAGCTGCCCGCACGCCGTCACGAGCAGGTCGGCCTCGTGCTCGCCGGCGCTCGTGCGCAGGACCCATTTCGAGCGCTCGCCGTCCCAGCGCGCCTGCTGCACCTCGGTGCTCGTCCGGATCCGGTCGAGCACGCCCTCGCGGCGGGCGACGTCCTCGAGGTAGGCCTGGATCTCCGACTGCGGCGCGTAGCGGCGCGACCAGCGCGGGTTCGGCGCGAACGAGAACTCGTAGAGGTGCGAGGGGACGTCGCAGGCGGCGCCCGGGTACGTGTTGTGGTGCCAGACGCCGCCGACCCGCTCGCCCTTCTCGAAGACGGTGACGTCGTGGTGGCCGGCGCGGCGGAGCATGACCGCGGCGCCGACGCCGGCGAACCCGCCGCCCACGACCGCGACCGAACGCGTGGAGGCTGCCATGGGGCGGAATCTACCTGCGGGGACGGGCCGTAGTGTGCGATCCGCCGCTGATCCGGTTGGCGCGCCGGCGCGCATGAGCGGGCATGCCCACCGACGCCTGGAGCGAGCTCGCCGTCCTGCTCGTGCTGCTCGTGCCGTTCCTCGTGCTCTACGGCGCCGGGATGAGCTCCCGGCGCGAGGTCGCCGAGCCGTGGCGCGCGACGTTCCTCGTCTTCGCGACGATCCTCGTGCCGTTCGTCGGCTTCCAGCTGCTCGACGTGCTCGGCGGCTCGGCCGACGACTCGATCCACTCCGTCTGGATCTTCGGCCTGATGGCCGCCGCGGGCGCCGCGGCGGCGCTGTGGGGCGGCGCGCTGCAGGCGGGCGGCTTCGGCGCGCTCGGCCTGCTCGTCGCGTGGGTCGCGTTCTGGGACGAGGTGCTCGGCGACCCCTCCGGCGGCACCGTGCGCTGGCTGCTCGTCGTGGTTGCGGCGATCTTCGTCGCGACCGCCGTCGTGTTCGACCGGCTGGGGGCCCGGCAGGGCGCCGGCCTCATCACCGCCGCGGGGCTCGCGACCGGCTACGCGGGCGTGCTCGGCGAGCTGGGCCCGCTCGGCGCGCTCGGGCCTCTGCCCGTGCCCGGGCCGACGGCGCGCACGATCGAGGCGGCGGAGCCGGGCGCGTTCTGGGACGCGTTCCTGCTCCTGACGTCGATGGCCCTCGTCGCGTTCAGCGCGCGCACCGGCCGGCGCGGGCCGGGCCTCGTGGGCGCGGCCGGGCTCGCCGCGTTCGTCGCGATCGTGGGCGCGCAGCTCGGCGACGCGCTGGGCGGCGGTGCCGAGGGCGACCTCGCCGGCTGGCCGCTCGTGCTGCTCGCCGGTGGGGCGGCGGCGCTCGTCGTCAGCTTCGCGCCCGCTACGCGGCCGCGTACCGCTTCGCCGCGCGAGCCCGCGCCTTCGCGGCCTCGACCTCCCGATCGCGCGGCGGCGCGTTCGTGACGAGGGCGTCGAGCAGCTCGGTGGTCGCGGCGGCGACGGCCTGGACGGCGCGGTCGAACGCGGCCTCGTTGGCCTTCGAGGGCTTCGTCGTCCCGCTGACCTTCCGGACGTACTGCAGCGCGGACGCGCGGATCTCGTCCTCGCTCGCCGGCGGCTCGAAGTTGTGGAGGGTTCGGATGTTCCGGCACATGCCGCTCAGACTACGGCAGCCGCCTGCGCGGCGAGGACCGCGATCAGCTCGTCGGTGTTGGGGTCGCCGTTGAGGTTCGGGCGGGCGACCGGGAAGCTCTCGCCGTCGATGGTCATGATCCCGCCCTTGGACTTCTCGCCCTCCGGGATGTCGGCGATCGAGACCGACGAGCGCGGGTAGCGCGCCTCGACCTTCTCGCGGATGTTCACCTCGTAGACGGAGCCCGCGTCCTCGCCGCGGCCGCCGCTCGCCTTGAACGCGACGACCTCGCTGTCGGTGACGGCCAGGACGAAGTGGCGCGGCAGCCGCTTCGAGCGCCGCGGCCGCAGTACCTCGATGAGCGCGTAGCCGACGAGCATCCCGACCATCGTCGGCGCCTTGCCCTGGCGCAGCTGGCCGGCGGCGATGACCTCCTCCTCGAGCCAGCCGGCGTCGTTGATCGCGAGCTTGAGGATCCCGTCGGTGGCGGTCGCGAGGCGCATGGCGAACGTCTAGCAGATCGTCGCGCGGGCGCGGGCGGCGTCGAGCGCGTCGGCGACGAGCTGCCGCACCTCGTGCAGCTGGGCGGAGTTGCGCTCGCGGGGCCGCCACGCCGCGAGGACGCCGCGCTTGATCGCGACGCGGCCCCGCTCGATCCACGGCTCGCCCTGGATGCCGGGCGTCTCGGGCGTCGAGGGGTCGACCGCGACCATCACCGTGTCGCAGCCGAACGGCCCGCCGATGCGGTGCTCGAGCGCCTTCTGGACGTCCGTGTTCTCGTAGGCCGAGCGCTCGATCGCGACCGCGACTCGTCCGGTGACGTCGGTCCCGGGGAGCGTCCCGCGCAGCAGCCCGTAGATCTCGCCGGGGTACGGGATCCAGCCGAAGTGGCGCATGAAGGTGTGGCCGTCCTCGAGCGTCATCCCGGTCTCGCGCGCGAGCTGCACCACCGACCCGATCTTCTGGCCGTCGCTGCCCTCGATCCGCTCTTCGCCGGGGTTGGCGCGGACGTCCGCCATCCAGAACGGCTCGGGCAGCTCGGCCGCGAACGGCAGCGGCTCGGCGTGCCGGGCGCAGATCTCGCGCATCGCCTGCGCGAACCAGCACGCGACGCGGCACAGCTCGTCGAGCGCCCCCGGCTCGTAGGCGAAGTGCGTCTGGGTCACGACGAGCGTGCCGAAGCGGTACTGGACCGAGAAGCCGATCGGCCGGCGCTGCGCGAGGAGCTCGTGGAGCGGGCCGTCGGCGATCTCCTGGATGACCGTCGCGTCGCCGCGGGCGCGGGCGCCGATCTGCCAGCCGCGGACGTTCTCCTCCACCGCCGTCCAGCCGCCGTGCTTCGGCGCGCCGCCCTCGGCGTCGCGGCGGGCGAAGAGCCCGAGCACGAGCCCGGTCGCCTCGGGGATCCGGATCGCGACGGTGGTGTGCGGCAGCTTGAAGAGCGGGACCCGGTCGAGCACGTTCAGCCGGAACCCGAAGCGCGCCCTCGGGCCGGCGAACTGCGTCGCGTGCTGCACGCCGAACTGGTTGGCGCCCTCGAGGATCCGGCACTCGTGCAGCAGGACGCCGTGCTCGCCGCCGGGCAGCACGCCGCGCAGGACGTTGAACTGCAGCTCCTCGCTCATCGGGAACGCGTAGAGCCAGCCGATCTGGCTCGCGTTGCCGCGGTGCTCCAGCCCGCGCGACGCGGCGTAGTCGCTCAGGTCGGATTCGGGGACGGGCTTCACGCGCGGTGCAGCAGGAAGGGCGCCCCGAGGCGCTTGACGCCGGGCGCGCCGAGGAACGAGAGGCCGAGCAGCGTGCGGTCGTCCCAGGCGCGGAACTCGTCGCGGATCCAGCGGAAGGGCGGGCGCTCCGTCCTGCCGTAGGTGGCCACGATCGCCGTGCGGCCGTCGGCCCACGACGGCCCGAGCGTCGCGTGCATCGGGAAGCCCTCGCGGCCGACGAGGCGGTTGATCCCCTCCGTCGGCGTGTCGAAGCGCTTGCCGTGCCAGCCGGGCATCCCGCAGAGGGCGAGGCCCGCCGAGAACAGCCGGACCGGGCCGACGAACTCGCCCTCGAACGTGCCCTGCATCGCTTCGATGTCCGGCTCGGGGAGCGTGCGCCAGGCGCGCAGCAGAGCCCTCGGGTCCTTCGGGACGGCATGCACCGTCGCGACCCTATGCGTCCGCGGGGATCGGTGTACAGGCCTGCAGGTCGCGGCGCCTCGGGTCGCTCACCGAGCGGCTGAGCGCCCCGAGCGACAGCGCCCCGATCGCGAGCGGCAGCCAGAAGAGGATGAGGCGGTAGGCGAGGACGGCGGCTGCCGTGGTCTCCGCGGGCGCGCCGTAGACGACGAGCGTCCCGATCAGCCCGCCGTCGATCCCGCCGACGCCGCCCGGGATCGGCAGCAGGCCGCCCAGCTGGCCGATGAGGTAGCCGAGCAGGACGACCCAGATGGACGGCGCGTCGCCGACGGCCTCGAACGTCGCGTAGAGGACGGCGTTGTCGAACGCCCAGTAGCCGAGTGCCCCGGCGGCGATGAGCGGGTCGGGGGAGCGGAAGATCGCGCGCGCCTCGGTGACCCCGTCGACGATCGCGCGGCGGACCCGCGCCACGCGACCGCCGGCGGTCCCGCGACCGATCTTCGGCAGGGTCGCGACGAGGGCGATGAGCGCGACCGACATCGCGGCCGGCAGCGCGGTCAGGGCGAGGGAGAGGTCCGGACCCACGAGGGACGTCGCGAGCAGCGCGCCGATGATCGCGACCGCGGCGAAGTTGATCGAGCTCTTGATGAGGAAGAACGCGACGGAGCGGCGGGCGATCCGGGCCGCGTCCATCCCGCGGCGGTGCAGGATCCACGCGCCGAGCGCGAGCCCGCCGATGCCGCTGGCGGGCACCACCGAACCCATCCCCAGCTCGGCGCCGCCGATCTCCGCGCTCGTGCGCCACGACATCGCGCGGCAGAAGATCGGGCGGAACATGGCGACGTACGCGGCGCACGAGAGCAGCTCGAGCCCGCCGGCGAGGGCGAGCCAGGTGCCGTCGGCGTCGCCGAGCTGGTCGCGGACGCCGTCGAGCCCGGGGGCGAGGAGCGCGGCGAGGACCAGGGCGGCGATGAGCAGTGCGACGCGGGCGGCGCGGGCCGCGAGGCGGCGCGGCCGGAGCTCGTTGGGGAGCGTCGTCGCGGCCACAACCAAGAAGGTAGGAAGCCGCGCGCGACATCCGTCCGCGGGGCCGAAGAATGGCGATCAGTCGCCTCCGAGCGACTACAATGTGGTCGTTGTGACGATCACGACGGCCCGCGCGCGCGGTGCCGAGGAGGTGGATGTATGGCGGTAGAGGAGAAGGTCGCTTTCGAGGGTGAGATCACCGAAGCCCTCCCCAACCTGACGTTCCGCGTCAAGCTCGACAACGGTCACGAGCTCCTGGCGCACCTGGCCGGCAAGATGCGCCGGTTCCGCATCCGCGTGCTGCCCGGCGACAAGGTCCGGGTCGAGGTCTCGCCGTACGACCTCAACCGCGGGCGCATCGTCTACCGGTTCAAGTAGCGCCGGTCACAGTCACCGACACGCGCTGCGGCGCGTTGTTGGCGTAGCCGCCGAGGTTCCATGGCGGGCCGTCCGGCTGCGCCCTTCCCGACGCATCGAACGCCCGGCAGGCGAGCACGTGCTCGCCGGGCGTCGCGTCCCACTCGTAGGTCCACGCGCGCCAGCCGTCGGTCGCGCCCAGGGTCGCTTCCTTCCAACCCTCGCCGGTGTCGACCTCGACGCGCGTGATCTCGCCGTGGCCGGACCACGCCCGGCCTTCCAGGTTGACGCTCCCCGCCTCCACGAACCTCCTGCGCGTCATGAAGTCGGGGATGCCGGGCGGGACCATCAACGCCCGCGGTTCGATCCGGCTGACCGGCGTTCCCTCGTCGTCCTCGCTCTCGCGCATCCGATAGGCGGTCGCGTTCTGGTAGCCGGTGAACGGCTCGTCGAGGAAGCTGATGCGCGTCAGCCACTTCACGCTCGTCATGCCGTACCAGCCCGGGACGACGAGGCGGAGCGGGAAGCCGTGCTGGGGCGGGAGCGGTCCTCCGTTCATCCCCCAGACCAGCATGGCTCCCGCGACGTCTTCTCTCGGCAGCGCCCTTTCGTAGAGCTGGGCCGTGCCGCCCTCGACGCCGCGGTCGAGGCCGGTGAAGAGGACTTCCCGCGTGTGTCGCGGCACCCCGACTTCGTCGAGCAGCGGCTTCAGCGGCGTGCCGGTCCACTCGGCGTTCCCGACCGCCTCGAGCAGCCACGGCTGGCTGAGCGCGCGCGGTTCGAGCAGCGCGCGGCCGTTGCCTGCGCACTCCATCGTGACGGCCGTCGTCACCTGCTCGCGCGCCTTCAGGTCCTCCAGCGTGAACGTCTCGTCGCCGATCGTGAGCCTGTACGTCGCGGGATCGACGATGGGGATGTCGTAGTGGATGAGGAGGTAGTGCAGGCCGACGGGCGTGACCGGGTGGCGCAGCGCCTCCAGCGGCATCCCGTGGTTGCGGGCGGCGAGCTGCAGCTCCTCGGCGGTGATGCCTTCGCCTTCTGCGAGCGGCATGGCTTCGACACTACCTTGCCCCCCGCGGCACGGCGGCTGTAGCGTCGCCGCGTGATCCGCGGCTTCGTCGGTTCCTTCTTCTCGCTGGCGGGCGTCGCCTGCGGGCTGACGTGGCTGTACCTCGGGATGCGCGAGGTGATGGAGATCGGCGGCGCGTGCGGCGAGGGCGGGGCGGTCGTCTACCCACGCCGTGCCCGGACGGCGTCCCGCTGCTGATGGTCGGCGGGATCTTCGGGGGGCTGATCTGCCTGGCGCTGTTCGCGTGGTTCGCGGGGCGGCTCGGCGGTTCGTACTCGGCGCTCGCCGCGTTCGCGTGGCCTGCGCTGTTCCTCTCGCTGGGGTGGAACTTCTTGGAGTTCGGGATCGACCCGCCGGGCGAGGAGTCCGGGCTCGTCTGGGGCTGGCTGATCTGCGCCGTCGTGTTCGGTTTGATGGGCGGGCTGCCGCTGCTCGCCCTCGCGCGCCCCTCGGCGCTGCGCAAGATGCTCTGGCCGCCGGACCCGGACCCCTTCGCGGTTTCTGGTCCGCTGGCGCCCATCGGGATCCCCTCGGAGCGTCGCTGCGCCTCGGCGACCGCCGCGCCCGCGAGCGCGAGTCCGAGCTCACGACCCGCCCGGGGTCGCCCGGCTACCACGGCGGCGCTCCCACCGTCGCGCCGCCTGCGCTCGGCGGAGACGTCGTCGCACAGCTCGAGCGCCTGGCGGCCCTCCGCGACCGAGGAGCGCTCGACGCCGACGAGTACGAGCGAGCGAAGAAGGCGATCCTCGATGAGTGACGCCTGCCGCTTCGCGAACCTCGTGATGCTCCTCGCCGCGATCGCCGCCGGGATCGTCTTCGGCGTCTGGGCCTTCGAAGCTATCACCGGCTGACGCCCGGCCACGCGCCGCAACTCTCGACCGCGTGGTCGGGTTGTCGAGGAGGGGGTGTCGGGCGGCCGATCCCGGCTACTCTGGAAGCAGGCGCCCCCGGACCCGCCGAAGCGCCTCTTTCCGTTGACCGAAGATCGTCCTGAGAGCCCTGGAACCGAACTGACCGCGAACGCGGAGCAGACGGAACCGACCGACCTCGCGCCGGACCCGTCGACGGACGTCCCCGCCGACCCGCCGGCCGCCGACGAGGCTCCGGCTCCGTCGCAGGAGGAGCCCGAGGCCGCCCCGAGCGACCCCCCGGCGCCGGCTCCGGCGGAGGCGGAGGCGGAGGCCGCGGAGGAACCCTCGGCGCCCGCCGCCGAGTCCGCCACGACGCCGGCCGCCGAGGAGAATTCCGAGCCGCCCGCCGAGGAGCCGGCCCCGGCGGCCGCCGACGCACGCGAAGAGGTTCCTTCGCAGAAGCCGCCTCCGGGGGCCGGGCCGGTCATCATCGGCACCGCGCCGGAGCCGCCGCCGCTGCCCACGAAGATCCAGCGCGCCGCGCCGGACAAGCCGCAGCGGCCTCGCCGGCGCCGCGTCAACGCGACGCAGCGGCATCGCAACATCTTCTTCGCGCGGCTGAACGACTTCCGGCGGAGCCAGGCGGCCGGGATCGAGGCTCCCGAGGAGCTCGATGCCGAGGCGCCCGCGGACACCGCGGGTTCCGAGCCCTCCGGCGCCGGAGCGCCGCCCGCGGAGGCCCCCGTCGCGGACGCTCCCGAGCCCGAAGCTGCGGCCGCGGAGGCTCCGTCCGAGGAGGGCGCGCCTGCCGCAACTGAGGCCCAGTCCGAGGAGGGCGCGCCTGCCGCAACTGCGGCCCCGTCCGAGGAGGGCGCGCCTGCCGCAACTGAGGCTCCCTCCGAGGAGGCCGCTCCCGCTGCCGCGGAGGGCGACGCGGTCGCCGAGGGCGACGTGGTCGAGGCGGCCGCTTCGAGCGGAGAGGGTGAAGCCGCGGCTGCGGAGGGTGACGCTTCCGGCGGGGCCGCCGAAGGTGACGTCGCGGCGGGCGAGGTCGCCACGAACGGTGACGCCGCCGCGCAGAGCGACGCGCCGACCGCCGAGGACCGTCGCGAGAAGCGCCGCAGCTCGCCGCCTCCTCCGATCGACCGCCCGAGGCTCATCGCCGCGATCGAGCGCGCGGGTGGGGAGGAGGTCCTCAGGGAGGCCCTCGCCCCCAAGCGCGACGAGAACGGGCAGCCGCTGAAGTGGGCGACCGTGTGCGCGGACGCGTGCAAGGGCCTCAAGCCGGGCGATCCGGTGTTCGGCGCCTGGGTACGCCTCGCCGCGACGCCGGTGTCCGCGATCAAGAACGAGATCGGCATGCCGCGCGACGAGCGCCGCGGCGGCCGTGGCGGCCCCCGCCGAGGCGGCCCCGGCGGCGACCGCGGCCGGCCGCGGCGCGACGACCGGCCCGGCGGCCGCGAGGGCCGCGGCGGGCGGGGCGGCGACAGAGTCTCCCGCGAGGACCTCGCGAAGCTCGCGACCGACGGGCGCGTCGGCGCGAACATCCGCATCATCGGCCTCGACGACGACGACAAGAAGGCGCGCGAGAAGCGCCGCAAGGACGAGCGAGAGGCCAAGCGCCAGGCCGAGCGCGAGCGGCTCAGCCGCCTCGGCTACTAGTAGTAGACGGCGCGGCGCGCGCGACGAAGCGCGTCAGTCGGGCGGCTCGGGGTTCGCCTCCAGCGCCGACGGGGGCCGGTCGTCGGAGCCGACGCCGCAGTCGATCGCCGCGCGACGCACCGCTTCGGCGACGCAGCAGTGGACCTTCGGGTCGAGCACGTCGGGGACGAGCTGCTCGGACTCGACCGTCAGGCCCGCGATCGCCCACGCCGCGGCGCGCTTCATCTCGGTCGTCATCGCCCGCGCGCCGGCGAGCAGCGCTCCCCGGAACATGCCGGGGTAGCCGAGGACGTTGTTGACGACGGTGCCGTCCGCCGCGAAGGCGGCTCCCGCCTCCAGAGCCGCCTCGATCGTGATCTCCGGGTCCGGGTTCGACAGCGCGAGGATGACCTGGCCCTCGCGCACGAGGTCGGGCGAGATCAACCCCGGCACCCCCGTGGTCGCGACGACGACGTCCGCCTCGCGCATGACGTCCTCGAGCGACTCGACCGCCTCGATCCCCTGCTCGGCCGCCTTCGCACGGGCCTCGGGGGACGGGTCGGAGGCGACGACCCGCTGAGCGCCCGACTCGACCATGAGCGACGCGATCCCGTACCCGGCGGCGCCCAGGCCCACTTGCCCGACCGTCACGCGATCCAGGCGCTTGCCCGCCTCGCGGCAGGCGACGATCGCGGCCGCCAGCGTCACGACCGCCGTCCCGTGGACGTCGTCATGCATCACCGGCATCTCCAGGGACTCGATCAGCCGGCGCTCGATCTCGAAGCATTCGGGCGCGGAGATGTCCTCCAGGTGGATCCCACCGAACGACGGCGCGATCCGCTCCACCGTGGACACGAACCCGTCGACGTCGGAGCAGTCGATCAACACCGGCACCGCGGAGATGCCCGCGAGCTGCGAGTAGAAGAGCGCCTTGCCCTCCATCACGGGCATCGACGCGACGGGACCGATGTTCCCGAGCCCGAGCACGCGGGTTCCGTTGGTGCAGATCGCGACGGTCCGCCCGATCGTCGTGTAGCGCCGGGCGAGGTCGGGATCGGACGCGATCGCGGTGCACACCCGCGCGACCCCCGGCGTGTACACGTCGCGCATGTCCTGGTTGGACCGCACCGGCCGCACGCCGCTGACGTCGAGCTTCCCGCCCTCGTGCGCCAGGAACGCCCGGTCGCGGTACCAGATGACCCGCACGCCGTCGAGCGAGCCGAGCGCGTCGGCCACCCGCGAAGCGTGATCGTCGTCGACGACCTCGATCGTGAACTCCCGGATCGCCTCGCTGCGCGCGACCGCGATCGTCCGGATGTCGCCGATCACGCCCTCGCAGTCGGCGATCGCCCCCGCGACCCGCGCCAGCGAGCCGACGCGGTGCGGGACGTGGAGCCTGTAGGTGCAGTCGAGAGGAATCTAGTTTCGGAGTGCCATCACGCCCAGCGCGGTCGCCGCGATCGCGGGCGCGGCGACCATCGCGGTGGTCGTCGGGGACAGATACCCCTTACCCCCGCCGAGGAACGCCGAGACCGTGTCGGCCGCGTCGCACACGATCCCCATTTCGATCCAGTTGTCCTGCGCCTTCTTCTTCGCCCGCAGCGTCCCGAGCCCGAGCGCGACGTCGCGCACGCCGAACAGCCGCCCGAGGTAGGGTGCCTGCGGGTTCGCCTCCGGCTCCAGGCCGAAGAGCTTGCCGCCGAAGTTCGGCGCGACGTAGGAGGTGACGCCGACGGCCATCCGCAGGCCCGCGAGCGTCTTGAGAGCGGTAGCGCGATCCATGGCGCGCGACCTTACGCCACGGCGGGCTCCTCCGCGACGGCGGGAGCCCGCCTGTGCGCCTCCTCACGGATCGTCCCCGCGACCGAGGCCACGATCACGAGCGCCGCGATCCCCATCAGCGGCGTGACCTCCTCGTCGACGAACAGCGCGCCGAGCGCGATCGCGACGACCGGGTTGACGTACGCGTACGTCGCGACCTGCGAGATCGGCGCGTTCTTCAGCAGCCACGCGTACGCGGTGAACGCGCAGAGCGACCCGATGAGCACGAGGTAGGCGAACGCCGCGATCGACTCCGATGAGAACGCGCCGACGTCGACCTGCCCGCCCTCGCCGGCAACCAGGCCGACGACCACGCAGATCCCGCCGCCCACGAGCATCTGCACGGCGGTCGCGCGGATCGGGTCGTCGGGGATCGGCAGGCGCGAGGACGCGAACGACCCGCTCGCCCAGCAGAACGCCGCCGCGACGAGGATGAGCATCCCGCCGATCGGGGCCTGGTCGGGGCGGTCGCCGGGGAGCAGGAGGACCGCGACGCCCGCGAAGCCGATCGCGATCCACAGCGGCGTCACGCGCCCGACGCGCTCTCCGAAGAGCCGGCGCAAGACGACCACCCACAGCGGGACGGAGGCGATGATCAGCGCCGCCAGCCCGGACGGGACGCCCTCGTCCTCCCCGACCGACACGAGCCCGTTGCCGCCGAGCAGCAGCGCGATCCCGACGAACGAGCAGCCGAGCAGCTCGCCCCGCGTCACCCGCAGCGCGCCGACGCCCCGCCGCGCCACGAGCCACGCCGCGAACAGTGCGCCGGCGAGGAAGAACCGGGCCCCGCCGGCCAGCAGCGGCGGCATCGTCTCGACCACGTACCGGATTCCGAGGTAGGTGGAGCCCCAGACGAGGTAGACGGTCCACAGGGCGACCCAGACGCGCATCGCTCCCGAGCGTCGCACTCATCGACAACGTCCACCAACGCCATTTCGTGAAGTGAGCCAACAGCAGAGCTTGGAGGTCGTCGTGTTCGGCGACTACCTGGACCCGTTCACGCGGGCCGCCGTGGCCGCCGTCGAGGAGGCGGGAGGGACCGTCGCGTTCAGGCATCTGCCGAAGCGATCGGGCCTCGCCGCCGCCCTCGCCGCCGAGGCCGCGCGCGAGCTGGGCGGCTTCGAGGCGATGCACGAAGCGCTCCTGCGGCACGACGGCGCGCTGGACGGCGCGGCGCTGCGCGCACTCGCAACTCAGGCGGGGCTCGACGCCGAGCGCTTCGAGGGCGTCTTCGGCGCGGACGCCCACATGGAGCGCCTGCGCGTCGACGTCGAGGCGGCGGGGACGATGGACCCTCCGGCGCTCTTCCACGCCGGGGAGCGGCTGCCGAGCTACGAGCCCGGGTGGCTGCGCGAGCGGCTCGCTAGAGCGTGACGCCGCGGGCGTCCCGGGCCGCGTCCTCCGCGGCCTGCAGGTCGCGCTCGACGAGGTCGAGACCGGCGTCCCAGAACCCCGGGTCCGCGAGGTCGATCCCCACGATCGCGCCCAGCTCCTCCGGCGACTTCGACCCGCCGGCGCGCAGCAGGTCGAGGTACGCGGGGACGAAGCCCTCGCCCTCCTCCTCGTAGCGCCGGTAGACCGACAGCGCGAGCAGCTGGCCGTACGCGTACGCGTAGACGTAGCCCGGGGTGTTGACGAAGTGGGGCACGTAGCTCCACCAGCTCCGGTAGCCGTCGGTCACCTCGACGGCGTCGCCGAGGAGGTCCTCCTGCGATCCCTTCCACAGCTCGCCGATGCGGTCGACCGCCAGCTCGCCCTCGGATCGGCGCGCGGTGTGGAGCGCGTGCTCGAAGCGGTTCATCGCGATCTGGCGGAAGACGGTCGCGATCTGGCCCTCGATCGCCTCGGCCAGCAGCGCGAGCCGCGACTCGGCGTCGGCCGCCTCGTCGAGCAGCCGCCCGAACACGAGCTGCTCGCCGAACACCGATGCGGTCTCCGCCAGCGTCAGCGGCGTCCCCTGCTGGAAGAGGCCCTGCGGGCGGGCGAGCGCCGCGTGCACGCCGTGGCCGAGCTCGTGCGCGAGGGTGAGGACGTCGCGGCGCCGCGCGGTCCAGTTGAGCAGCACGTACGGGTGGACGCTCGGGACCGTGTACGCGCAGAACGCGCCGCCGCGCTTCGCGGGCCGCACCGCGGCGTCGATCCACCTGCGCTCGAAGAAGTCGCCGGCGACGGCGCCCAGGTCGGGCGAGAACGCGTTGTACGAGTCCAGCACCATCGCCTTCGCCTCGGACCACCCGACCCGCTGCTCGTCGTCGACCACCGGCGCGATGCGGTCGTAGTCGGCCAGCCGGTCGATCCCGAGCAGCTTCGCCTTCAGCCGGTACCAGCGGCGCGCGATCTCGTAGCGGCCCTGCACCGCCTGCACGAGCGCCTCGACCGACTCGTCGCTCGCCTCGTTCGACAGGTTGCGGCTCTGGATCCAGCTCGCGTAGTGGCGCAGGCGGTCGTCGACGGCCTTGTCGAGCGCCAGCGTGTTGAAGATGTAGGCGCGGGTGCGCAGGCCGGGCTGCAGCGCCTCGGTGACTGCCTCGGCCGTCGTGCGGCGGACCTCGCGGTCGGGGTGCATGAGCCGGCTCAGCGCGATCTCGAGCGGCTCGCCGTCGACCTTCACGTCCGACATCAGCTCCGCGAAGAGCCGGCCCCAGGCGCTGCGGCCGGTCTGGCTCTTCTCGGCCATCAGCTTCTCCTCGGGCTCGGTGAGGAGGTGCGGCCGGTAGCGGCGCGCGTTGCGCAGGTAGTGGCGGGCGAAGTCGAGGCCGGGGTGCTGCAGCAGCTCCTCGGCGCGGTCGTCGTCGAGCGCCGCCCACTCCAGCTCGAAGAACACGAGCTTCGTCTCGATCGCGGTGGAGCGCTCGGTCACCTTGGCGACCAGCGCGCCGCGCGCCGGGTCCTGCGTGTCGACCGAGAAGTCGAGCATCGCGTAGCTGCCCGCGCGCCCGCCGAGCTCCCCGATCTCCTCCAGCGCGCGCATCGCCTCCTCGAGGCCCGGCCCGTCCAGCTCGGCGACGTTCCCCGCGTAGCGCTCCGCGAACGCGTCGGCCCGCTGCTGCGCCTCGTCGAGCAGGGTCTCGACGCCGCCCGCGCCCCGGCCGTCGACCAGGTCCTCGAGGTTCCAGTTGACCTGCTCGACCTCGGGGTCGGTGATCTCCTCTGTCGCCATGGAGGGACAGACTAGGGACGGAACCGCGCGTGCAGGTGGTCGTCGTGGTGGACGAGCTTCTGCACGACGCCCTTCGGCCCGCGCAGGTTCAGCGACGGGCCGACGAAGACGTCGGTGGCGCCCGCGCGGACGAACGCGTTGACGAGGCCCTGGGCGAGGAACCGGTCGACCTCGACCGGGCGCCGGGGCGCCTTCAGCAGCCGGTCGACCCGCGGGTAGTAGACGTCGACGTCGAGCCCGTTCTGGTGCGATGCGTGGCCGAGCCCGCCGAAGCGCCTGCCGAACTCGCCGCCGCGCGGGCGCGAGAGGTCGCCGACGCCGACGGGCGGCGCGTCCGGGTACGCCTCGCGGAACGCCGCGAGCGCGAGCAGGACGCGCTGCACGGTGTGGTCGGTCCCGTAGCGCCGCCAGACGCGGTTGGGGCTCTGCTTGAGGACCGGGTCCCAGGTGAAGTGGTCGAGGCCGGTCGGCGGGAACGGGACCCCGTCGACGAGCCGCCCGCGGGCGAACGGCTTGCCGAGCGCGCGCGACGGCGGCCGCTCCGGCGGGCCGACGGCCTCGGTCGGCGGCGGCTCGGGGACCGGGACCGCCGGCGCGGTGGCGACCTCCGGCGCCGGCCAGGTCGGCGCGGGATGGTCCTGCGCCGCCCACCCGACGCCGAGCCCGAGGGTCAGCGAGAGAAGCGCGAAGACTGCGAGGAGGCGCCGCATCGTCGCCCAAGGTACGAGGTGACCAGGGCCCGAGGTCCCTCTACTCCGGCAGCGGCGCGCGGTCGCGGGCGCGGAACCCGTCGAGCATGAAACGCAGGTAGCGCTGCCAGTTGCGCTCGCTCTGCATCACCGCGGCGAGCCCGCACATGACGAGCGGGACGTCCTGCGGCTCGACCCCTTCGCGCAGCTCCCCGGCTGCCGCCGCGCGCCGCACGAGCTCGGCCATCCGCGCCTGCAGCTCGGTCTCCTCGGCCGCCTGCTGGAAGACCTCCTGCGGCTGCGACGAGACGACCTCGCGCAGCGCGCGGTCGCTGACCTGCTGCTCGCCGGCGCGCCAGAAGACGCGCTCGAACGCCTCCCACGGGTCGTCCTCCTCCTCCAGCGACGCGCGCGCCTCCTCCGACAGCCGCGCCATCTTGTCGAAGATCAGCGCCCGCACGAGCGCGTCCTTGGTGGGGAAGTGGCGGTAGAGCGTGCCGACGCCGACGTCCGCCCGGCGCGCGACGTCCTCCATCTGCGCCTCGACGCCCCGCTCCGCGAAGGCGGCTTTCGCGGCCTCGATGATCTTGGCGCGGTTGCGCACCGCGTCGGCGCGCAGCGGGCGCGCCTCGCTCGTGGAAGAGGTGACGTCGGTCATGTCGGGTTGAAAACGGAATCCTGATTCCGCATCTTCCTGATCCGGAACCGGAACTCCGCTTCAGCTTAGGGGATATGCACTCATGACTTCAACGGAAACCCTCGAGCGCCGCAAGTGGCTGGCGCTCGGCCTGCTCGCCGCCGCCCAGTTCGTCGTCGTCCTCGACGCGTCGATCGTGAACGTCGCGCTGCCGTCGATCGGCCGTGACCTCGCCATCGACAACAGCGAGCTGTCGTGGGTGGTCAACGCGTACACGCTGTTCTTCGGCGGCTTCCTGCTGCTCGGCGGGCGCATGGCGGACCTCCTCGGGCGCCGGCGCGTGTTCATGGGCGGCCTCATCCTGTTCGCGCTCGCGTCGCTCGCCGGCGGGCTCGCGCAGGACGAGGTGCAGCTGATCGTCGCCCGCGCGGTGCAGGGGCTTGGCGCGGCGATCCTGTCGCCGGCGGCGCTGTCGATCGTCACCACGACGTTCACCGAGGGCGCCGAGCGCAACAAGGCGCTGGGCGTCTGGGGCGCGGTCGCGGGCTCCGGCGGCGCCGCGGGCGTCCTGCTCGGCGGGGTGCTCACCGACGCGCTGAGCTGGGAGTGGGTGCTGTTCGTCAACGTGCCGATCGGGCTCGTCGCGGCGGCGCTGGCGCCGTCGCTGCTCGCCGACACGCGCGACACCGGCCGCCGCCGCACCTTCGACGCCGCCGGCGCGGTGACGATCACCGCCGGCCTGTCGATCCTCGTCTACGCGCTGGTCGACGCCGAGGACGCCGGCTGGGGCTCGACCCAGACCGTCGTGCTGCTCGCGCTCGCCGCGCTCCTGCAGCTCGCGTTCTTCGCGATCGAGCGGCGGACGTCCGCCCCGCTCGTCCCGTTCGCGATCTTCAGGCTGCGGTCGCTGAGCGCGTCCAACGCCGTCGGGCTGCTCATCGGCATGGCGCTGTTCAGCATGTTCTTCTTCGTCTCGCTGTACATGCAGAACGTGCTCGGCTTCGACGCGCTCGAGACCGGCCTCGCGTACCTGCCGCTCGCGCTCACGATCATCGTGACCGCGGGGGTCGCGTCGCAGCTCGTCACGCGGCTCGGGTTCAAGCCGGTGCTCATGGGCGGGCTGCTGCTCGTCGCGACCGGGCTGATCTGGTTCAGCCAGGTCTCGGTCGGCGGCTCGTACACGGGCGACGTGCTCTTCCCGGCGATCATCGCCGGCGCCGGGCTCGGGTTCTCGTTCGTGCCGGTCACGATCGGCGCGGTGGCGGGCACGCGCGAGGAGGAGTCCGGCCTCGCGTCGGGCCTCATCAACACCTCGCAGCAGATCGGCGGCGCGCTCGGCCTCGCGGTGCTCACCACGATCGCGTTCGCGAACGTGCCGGACGGCCGCCCGGACCCGGCCGCCCTGACCGACGGCTTCCAGGACGCGTTCCTCGTCGGCGCCGGCTTCGCGCTCGTGGCCTTCCTCATCGCGGCGTTCGCGATCCGCGGCGCGGACAGCCGCGCGATGCGGAGCGAGGCCGCGCCCGCGCCGGCCGCCGCTTAACGACCGACCGTGCGCATCCCCCACTTGGCGTAGCGGGCTCCGCTCGCCGCGCCGGGTGGGAACGCCTCGTCGAGCTCGCGCAGCGTCTCGCCGTCGAGCTCGAGGTCCGAGGCCGCAGCGTTCTCCTCGACGCGGTGGCGGCGCTTCGTCCCGGGGATCGGGACGACGTCGTCGCCGCGGCTGAGGACCCACGCGAGCGCGAGCTGGCCCGGCGTGCAGTCCAGGCGCTCGGCGATCGCCTCGAGCCGCTCGACCAGCCCGAGGTTGCGCTCGAGGTTCTCCCGCTCGAACCGCGGGAAGCGCTGTGCGCGGGAGTCCCCCTCGTCGAGGTCGGCGTGCGAGCGGATCGCGCCCGTGAGGAAGCCGCGCCCGAGGGGCGAGTACGCGACGAACCCGATCCCGAGCTCGCGCACGGTGGGGAGGATCTCCTCCTCGACCGCGCGCTCCCACAGCGAGTACTCCGTCTGCAGCGCGGCGATGGGGTGGACGGCGTGGGCGCGGCGGATCGTCTCGGGCGCCGCCTCCGACAGCCCGAGGTACCGGACCTTCCCGGCCTCGACCAGCTCGGCCATCGCGCCCACGGTCTCCTCGATCGGCACCTGCGGGTCGACGCGGTGCTGGTAGTAGAGGTCGATCGTCTCGACGCCGAGCCGCTGCAGCGACGCGTCGCACGCCTGGCGGACGTACTCGGCGTCGCCGCGGATGCCGTTGAACGACCCGTCCTCGCCGCGGACGTTGCCGAACTTCGTCGCGAGGATCACGTCGTCGCGCCGGCCCTCCAGCGCCCGCCCGACGAGCTTCTCGTTCGTGAACGGCCCGTACATGTCGGCCGTGTCGAGGAAGGTGATCCCCAGCTCGATCGCCCGGTGGATCGTCGCGATCGCCTCCGCCTCGTCGGTCGAGCCGTAGAACTCCGACATCCCCATGCACCCGAGCCCCTGCTCGGAGACGGCCGGCCCCTGCGATCCCAACTTGCGCGTGTCCATGGTCACAGCGTGCCCGGTGCGGACGCCTACGATTCGGTCCCGATGCGCCGGCTGCTCGTGCTCGGCCTGTTGGGCCTCGTCGGCGCCGCGCTGTGGTGGCGGCGCAACCCGTCGGCGTGCCCGTACAACCAGCGCTTCTGGGTGGAGGCGCCGCATCCGCTGATCACGCGCCCGCGGCTGCGCGCGGTCCTGGAGCTGCGGCCGGGTGAGCGGCTGCTCGAGGTCGGGCCGGGGACCGGCTACTACGCGCTGCCGGTCGCGTCGTGGCTCGCGCCGGGGGGAACGCTCGAGATCCTCGACGTCCAGCGCGAGATGCTCGACCACACCCTGAGCCGCGCGGCCGAGCAGCGCATCGAGGGGATCGTCGCGACCGAGGCCGACGCGCGCTCGATGCCGTACGAGGACGCGAGCATGGACGGCGCGTACCTCGTCACCGTCCTGGGCGAGATCCCGGATCAGGAGGCGGCGCTGCGCGAGCTGCACCGCGTCGTCCGGCCGGGTGGGCGCGTGGTCGTCGGGGAGCTGTTCGGCGACCCGCACTGGGTCTCGCCCGGCGCGCTGCAGCGCCGCGCGGAGGCCGCGGGCTTCCGGTGGGAGCGCCGCGCCGGCACGCCGCTCGGCTACTTCGCGCGCCTGGCGCGGGACTGACGGGCGGCGCGACTACGATGGCGCGGCCGATGCCGCGCCGCGCCGCCCTGCTCCTCGTCCTGGTCGCGCTGGCCGCCGCCGCCGCGCCGCCGACGGCCGCGCACGCCGCGCCGCCGCGGGTGATGCTCGGCATCGGCGAGCAGCACGCCGAGATGTTCGACGACCCGCTCTTCCGCTGGCTTGGGATGCAGACGGCGCGGATCGTCGTGCCGTGGGACGTCATGAACGGGGAGTCCGACCGCGAGCGCGTCCGCGTCTGGCTCGACAAGACGCGCGCGCTGAGCGTCGACCCGGTCGTGGCCTTCGGCCGGACGTGGGACGACCGCGGCGACCGGACGCTCCCGACGCTGAGCGCGTACCGCTGGGCGTTCCGCCGCTTCCGTGAGGCGCACCCCGACGTCACCGCCTTCATCCCGTGGAACGAGCCGAACCACCCGAAGCAGCCGACGTGGAAGCGGCCCGACATGGCCGGCCGCTACTGGAACGCGATGAACGCCGAGTGTCCGGCGTGCCGGATCGTCGCCGGCGACATGCTCGACACGCCCGGGATGACGCGGTACACGGAGAAGTACCAGCGCGTGCTGCGAGCGAGGCCGCGCATCTGGGGCCTGCACAACTACGGCGACGCGTACGGGCGCAAGTCGACCGCGACCCGCCAGTTCCTGCGCATCACCAACGGGCAGCTGTGGCTCACGGAGACCGGCGGCGTCGTGCGCCGCCCGCGGGGCCGCGTCGGCGTCCCGATGAAGCGCCGCCTGCGCGACGCGGCCGGCGCGACCCGCTACGTCCTGCGCCTCGCGGTCGCGCAGTCGGCCCGGATCAAGCGCGTCTACCTCTACCAGTGGCGCGCCGTCGAGGACGCCGCCTGGGACTCCGCCCTCATCGGCCCGACCCGTCGCCTGCGCCCCGCCTTCCGCGTCGCCGCGCAGTTCCTCAAGCGCGACGTCACCCACGCCCCCCGCTAGGCGGCTTCGATCACGCCGAGCAGCTCGCGGACGCGGCAGACCAGCAGCCGCTCGTCCTCGACCTCGACCCACACGCCGGCCGACCGCGGGAAGACGACGTGGTCGCCGGGCGCGACCGGCATCTTGAAGTCGGGCTGCTCGTACGGCCCGTCGCCGACCGCCAGCACGATCCCTTCGTTGGGCGGCAGATCGTGCGTGCCCTGCGGCACGAGCAAACCGGACTTCCGCATCCGGTCGGGCTCGAGCTCCTTGATCACGACCTGGTCGAAGAGGGGGCGCAGGACGTCGGGCATGAGGCGGGCGTCATACCACGTCGCCCGGCGGGGGCTCGGGCTCGCCCTCCATCGGCACCCGCAGCCAGCGGACGATCTTGCCGTCGCGGACCTCGAAGGCCGCCTTCGCGCGCCCACCCGGCCCGTCGCACTTCGATCGCGGCCGGTCGACCAGGACGAACGTCGCCACGACGAACCGGCCACGCCTCTCGGTCCGCACCACCCGCCCGCCGCACGGCAGCTGCTCGTTGAACACCGCGACCTGCGCGCGCGTCTCGAGCCGGATCTCCGGCGTGCCGTTGGCGACGATCGCGGGCACGGCGAACCGCGCGGTCGCGGCGACGATGTCCGAGCGGCGCATGTCGGCGGCCCAGCCGCGCACGACCGCTTCCGGAGACGGCGACGGCGTGGAGCGCGGAGGAGTGGGCCCGTCATCGCCGCCGCAACCGGCGAGCGCGACCAGGCAGAGGGGCAGCGCGCGCGGGGTCACCTGCCGCGCGCGTAGTCCTCTCGCTCCACATGCGGGAACTTCCGCAGGGCGCCGCCGAACTGGTACGGCGCCTGGTTGAAGCAGGCGGGGTTCTCCTCCTTGTCCGGCTTGTCCTGCTCGCCCGAGACGTTCTTGCAGTCGAAGGCGTCGATGATGCCGCGCGCGGCGCGCTCCGGGCCGACGAGCGACAGCGGGTTGATGTACGTGTTGCCGCGGTTCGCCGCCAGCCGGTTCGGGTGGACCGCGGCGGTCTCGGCGCCCGTCGGGCCGAACTGGCGCAGGTAGTGGCCGGTGGCCTGCGGGTCGCGCGACTGCGTCCTCGCGTGCGTCGCGACGCCGAGGTTGGCGAAGATGTCGCTGATCGTGTGCTGGTGCTCGCCGAGCCACGCGAGGACCGGGTTCAGCTCCGAGAGCCACGGGCCGAGCGCGCCGAACACCGGGCGCAGGCCCTCGAACAGCTCGCGCTGCGCGGGCAGCGACTCCTTGCCCGCCTCGATGAGCGGGTCGAGGTTGCGGAACAGCGTGCGCAGGTCGGGCGACAGGTCGCGCAGGGCGATCAACGTCGGGCGCAGGTCGTCCAGCGCCGGGCGCAGGTCGCGGACCAGCGGCCGGGTGTCGCGCGCGAAGCGCTCGAGCCGCGCGTAGGTCAGCCGCGACTCCTCGAGGAACGTCGGGAAGATGTTCCACACCTGCGCCCAGTCCTCGCGCTCGGACTGGATCGCGGTGAAGACGGTGTCGCTGTTCTCGATCAGGTTCGAGAGCTGATCCTCGCGCTCGGTCAGCGCGCCGAACACGACGCCCGTGTTCTTCACGAGGGCCCCGAGCGCGCGGCGGTTCTCGTCGAGCACCTCGAACAGGTCACCGCCCGAGTCGACGAACTCGGGCAGGTTGCCGATCGCGTCGTTCAGCTCGTCGCCGCGCCCGTCGATCGCGTGCGAGACGCCCTGCTGCCACGTCCGGTACGCCTGCCGCGTGTACGGGTCGAGCGTGTTGAGGATCTCGTCGAGCGAGACGAGGTCGCCGACGTTGCGCTCGTCGAGCACGCCCCCGTCGGCGAGCTTCGTGCACGACTTCGACCCGAGCGTCAGCTCGACGTACGTCTGCCCGAGGATCGTCTTGTTGCGGATCTGCGCCTTCGCGTCGGAGCAGACCGGCGCGTACTTGCGATCGATCTCGAGCGTCGCCAGGACCGAGTCGCCGCGCGTCGTGCGGTCGACCTTGACGACCTTGCCGATCTCCACGCCCGCCACCCGCACGTCGGACTGCGTCGCCAGCTGCGAGACCTCGGAGAACGCGATCTTGAACTGGTAGCCCTTCGGCTTCAACGGCGTCGGCCCGCCGAACGCCAGCCACAGGAACATCAACAGGCCGAAGCACGACAGCGCGAAGAACACCATCGTGGCGAGCCGGCCGAGAGTCGGGGCCTGCTTCTGCATCTAGCGCCCGCCCCCTGACGCCGCGCGAGTGGAGTTGGCGCGGGCCTTCGCCGCGCGCTTGCGCGCCTCGACGATCCACTTCGGGTCCGTGCCGCCGTGCGTGCGCCGGTACTCGTACGCCTTGCGCGCCAGCGCCTTCCCGCGCGCGCTCTTCGGCAGCGGCGGCAGCTCGCCCGTGAGTGGGATCTGCTCGAGCAGCGCCGCGGCGCCGCCGGTGCCCTCGGCGCCGCCGCACACCAGCGGGTCGGTCAGCGCGCCCGTCAGCCCGAGCAGCGCCTCCAGCTCCTCGGACGCGCCGAGCGTGTTCTCGATCACCGCGCACGTGCCGCCGAACGTGATCGGGCGGCCCGGGCCGTGAGCGTCCATCGACCGGAACAGGTTGTTGACCTGGTGGACCAGCCAGCCCGTGTAGAAGAGGTAGCCCTCGTCGCGGTCGGCCTTGTCCGGCCCCTCGCGCCCGTTCGTGTTGAACGCGAGCATGTTGTAGAAGTGGTTGATCACCCGGAACGTGCGGCGCAGCCCCGGCTCGCCGTCGGCCAGGTCCTTCGCCGCCGGCGCCAGGTCGCGCACGAGCGGGCGCGCCTCGCGCACGAACGGGCGGATGTCGTCGCGGATCCGCGGCGCGGCGTCCAGCGCGAACGGCCGCGTGCGCAGGTTCGCGTCGCGCAGCGCTACGACGGCCGGGCGGAACGCCTCGGCAGCGGGCCCGAGCACCCCCGCCAGCTCCTCGACCTTGCGCAGCGTCGACGTCGCCTGGCGCAGCGTCGGCGGCAGCTCGCGCACCGACGTCGACACGTTCGTCCGCTCCGACGCGATCGCGCGGAACACGCGGTTGGCGGCCTGCACGAGCTGGGCGAGGTCGTCGTCCTTGCGCCCGAGCGTCGTGTTCAGGCGCTGCAGCGCGTTGATGAGCCGGCGCAGCTCGGCGCGCCGCTTGACGACCTCGGTCTGCACCGCCGCGAGGTCGCGGTAGGTCGGCTCGAAGCGCCGCAGCACCTCGGACAGGTCGTCGCCGCGCCCGCGCAGGCCCTCGCCGGCGCCGTCGAGCAGCAGCCTGATGTAGTCGCGCGTGTCGGCGTCGAGGCCGGCGAGGATCTCGTCGGGGTTGACGTCGGGCAGCGTGTTGTGGACGGGGATCATGGCCCCCTCCTTCAGCAGCGGCCGGTCCTTCGGCGCCGGGTTGAGCTCGAGGAACATGTCCTTCAACCCGGTGCGCGGCCGCAGCAGCGCGGTCGTGCCCTCGCGGACGACGTCCTTGTAGTCCTGGTCGAGGTGCAGCGTGATGATCGCGCGGCCGTCCTTCAGCTCGGTCTTCGCGATGTCGCCGATGCGGATGCCCGCGATCCGCACCGTCTGGCCCTGGCCCGGCGTGACCGCCTGCGCGGTCGACATCTCGGCCTTCAGCTCGAACGGCTGCTCCTCGAGGTAGGGGATGCGCAGCCGCTGGTTCTGGAGGATGTAGTAGGCGACGAACAGCGCGACCGAGGTCAGAGCGAGGATCGCGATGAAGTCCCGCAGGTGGGTGCGGATCGCGCGCTTCATCGACCGCCCACCGCCTTCGCGACCGAGGGGATCTCCGATGCCGTCAGCGGCTCGTCGGACAGCGTGTAGCGCTCGCCGAGCGAGCTGCGCTTCAGCTCGTCGCGCATCCAGCCCATGAGCGACTTCGTGACGCGGGCGCGGCGCGCGTCGGCGCCGGGCGCGTGCTGGTTGATCTTGATCTGCTGCGGCGGCGCCTGGATGCGCGTGCGCATGTCCGGCGGCTCCTGCGTCTCGCAGGGGACGTCCGCGCGGTACGGCGGCTGGCGCGGCGCCTTCGGCGGGTTGACGCCCAGCACCGGCAGGTCGGTGAAGAAGAAGCGCCCGTCGCCGACGGCCGACGCGTAGTTCGCGTTCTGCGCGTAGGAGCGCACGTACTGGCCGTTGGCGTCGAAGTTGCGGCTCTCCGCCGCGAGCCCGACGAACTGCTTGGAGGCCTCCTGGTAGATCGGGCCCTTCGCCGGGAAGTTCGGGTCCGGGACCTCGGTCTCGTTCCACTCGTGGATGACGTTGATGTTGCAGCTGCCCGTCAGCCGCGTCTCCTCCTGCAGCGGGACCGCCTCGCGGTTCATCCGCGTCAACGCGGAGACCGCCGGGCGCAGGTCCTTGACGAGGCCCTGCAGCTCGTCGCGGCCGACCAGCCTGCGCAGCTGCCTGACGAGCGGCAGCTGGGCGTCGAGCGCCGGGCCCGACGTGCGGACGGTCGGCAGCATCGCCCGCGCCAGGCGGCGCACGGGCGGGAACGCCTCGCGCAGCGCCCCCAGCGCGCGCCGGCCGACGCGCAGCGTCACCGGCAGCTCGCGGATCGTCGCGCTGAGGTTGTCCTGCTCGTCCGCGAACGCGCCCGCGGTGTCCGCGAGGTTCGTGATGAGCCCCTTCAGCGACTCGGGGTCGCGGTCGAGCCCCTCGGCCACCTTGCGCGCGCCGCGCAGGTAGTTCGAGAGGTCGTGCTCCTCGATCCCGCGCGTCGCGTCGTTGACGAGCGACGAGTTCTTGAACGCCGGCTCCCAGTACTGGATGGAGTCGTTGAAGCCCTCGCCGCCGGGGCCGTCGACCGCCTTGCCGTACTCGCGCAGGACCGTCCGCAGGTCCTCGCGCGTGTCGCTCTGCAGCGTCTCGAGGAACTGGCCGAACTGCACCGGCGCGGCGGTGCGCTGCACGGGGATCGTGTCGCCCTCGTCCATCGTCGGCGCGGTCGGCGAGCCCGGGCGCAGATCGACGAAGTAGTTGCCCTCGAGGAAGATCCGCGGCCGCACCTTCGCCTCGGCGTCGGTGTGGATCGGCAGGCCCTCGTCCTTGATCTCCATCGTGACGAGCGCCCCGGTGCCGCCGTCCATCGGCTCGACCTTCTGGACCTTGCCCACGTTGACGCCCGCGATCCGCACGGGGGACCGCGGCTTGAGGTCGTTGACGTTGCGGAACGCCGCCTTGATCTCGTACGGGTTGTTGAACGGGTTGTCCTTGCGGAACCCGGCGACGACGACCACGGCGACGATCAGGAAGGCGACCAGCCCGTAGAGCGCGTTGCGCGACTTGGAGACCGGCCGCCTCACTTGTCCAGCTCCTTCGGCAGCCGCGGGCCGGATTCGGGGAGGCGGGTGAACGTCTGGCCCTCGGGCACGCGCGGGCGCCCGGTGAGCGTCGTCCCCGAGTTCCCCGGGATGTGCGGGTCGGTGACGATCTTGAGGTTCGGGTCGGTGTTGTACGTCGTGAGCTTCTGCAGGTAGCCGCGCTGGCCCGACTCGCAGTCGGCGTTGCCCTCGTGGTCGATCGCCGCGGTGTAGACGTTCGTGTGGAGGTTCATCGGCACGCCCGAGCTCGTCGGCTCGCCGTTCGACGGCGTCTTGGCGCCGATCGAGCCGATGGACGGGTCGCGCGGGTCGCGCGGGCGCGACGGCTGGTTGAGCAGCGTGCGCTGCGAGCCGCCGGTCGGATCGGGCTCCGTCAGGTGCTCGCCGACGTTGCTCCACGCGTAGTTGAAGTAGTTGCAGACCGTGATGTACGGGCCGACAAAGCGGATGAGCGGGTGGACGATGTCCACGAACCGCGTGACCCCGCGCAGCGCGTAGATCGTCCTGTCGTCGCGCATCAGCTCCTCGAGCGCGGTGAGCGTGCGGCCCAGCTCCTCGTTGTAGCCCGACTGCTTCTCGAGCACGGGGATGCCGGTCTGCAGCGCGGCGGTGATCGGCGGCAGCGCGCCCGGCATGACCTCGGTCGCGCGGCGCAGCGAGCGCGAGAACGCCGCGGTGTCGCGCAGGAAGGGCCGCTGCACGCGGAACGACCGGATGCCGACCTCCATCGTCGGAGCGTTGTCGCGGATCGTCTTGCGCAGGCGGTCGGGGTAGCGCGACCACGCCTCGAACGTGTCGGCGCCCGCCTCGAACTGGTGCGCGTAGCGGTCGGCGATCGGGCTGACGACGCGCGCCGCGTCGCCCAGCTCCTTGAAGAAGCGGGCCAGGTGGTTGTCGGGGTCGGCGAGCGTCTCGGCGACCGGCGTCAGATGGGTGAGGAAGCGCGGGAGCGTCGCGATCGTCTCGTTCAGCGACAGCCCGCGGTTGGAGAACGTGTTGCCGAAGCCCTTGAGGTTCGTCTGGACGGAGTCGCGCGTCTTCCTGTTGAAGATGCGGTGGAAGTCGTCGAGCTCGACCGGGTACTCGACCTGGTCCTCCGGCATCGTCTGGCCGTCCTCGAAGACCTTCTTGGAGTCGCCTCGCGTGAGCTCCACGTACTTCAGGCCGAGCACGGAGCGGGGCCGCAGGTTGAGCGTCGAGTCGACGGGGATGTCCCCGGCCTCGGCGTCGATCTTCATCGAGGCCTCGGCGCCGACCGTGCCGTCCTTCAGGCGGACCGGCCGCATCTTCTCGATGACGCCGATGCGCGGCCCGCCGCCCTCGCGGACCTCGTTGCCCTCGAGCAGGTTCGCGCCGTTGGAGACGCGGAACTTCACCGTCGTCGACGGCACGAACGGCAGGCCCTTGTTCGCGTTGTAGGCGAGGAAGACTGCGACCACGACGACGAGGGCGGTGACCGCGCCGACGAGCACGGGGTTGGCGACGATGGAGGACGAGCTGCGGCGCATCAGCCGTCACCCACCAGGAAGTCGAGGAGGTCCTCGGCCTCGCGCGGGACGCCCTCGTCGCGCGGGAGGTCGGGCACCTTCGGCGTGTCGGGGACCTTCGGGGCGTCGTCGGGGAGGACGTCGTCGAGCAGGTCGTCGAGGTTCGGCACCGGGCTCAGGCCTCCGACGCCGCCGCCGCCGCCGGAGTCCCCGCTGCCGCCGGAGCCGCCGCCGCCGTCGCGCGAGCCGCCGCCGTCGCGGTCGCCGCCGCGCCGGTCCTCGCGCCCGCCGCGCCGATCGGCCTTGCCGGCCCGGCCGCGCGCGCGACCGCCGCCGCCGTCGCCGGTGGCGGTGAAGTCCTCGCTCGTGACGCCGGGCTGGTTCGGCCCGAGCCACGCGCGGCAGCGCTCAGGCGCCGTGCCGCTCTTGACCGAGTTGGCGTCCGCGTAGTTCGCGCACGGCCGGTCGAGGAAGATCGACGCCTTGAGGATGTAGCTCGACGCGTCGAACAGGTTGATCGCCTGCGACTGGCGGAAGAAGTAGCGGATGAGCGCCTCGAGCCCGGTGTAGCCGCCGTCGGGGCCGCGGCCGGCGCGGGCATCCTTCTCGATCGCGAAGCGCGGGTCGTCGAGGTGCTCGAGCGTGATCGCGAGGTTGTCGGCCGCCTCCGGGAGGTCGTCGACGCCGCGCCGCAGCTCCGCGACCGGCTCGCGCGCCGCCTCGATCGCGCCGCGCCCCTTGGAGGCGGCCTCGCTCAGCGTCCGGATCGCGGGCTGGGACGCCTCGCTGTAGGGCCCGAGCGTCTCGAAGAGCTTGCGCAGGTACGGCGAGGCGGTCCGCAGGTTGCGCAGCGCCGGGATCTGCTCGTTCGCGGTCAGCTCGAGCTGCTCGAGCGTCGGGCGCAGCTCACGCAGGAAGGTCGGCAGCGTCGCCCACTGGCGGCGGATCCCGTTCTCCTCCGAGCCGGCGGCCTGCGCGGTGTCGCGCGCCTCGTCGACGAACCGCGCCACCTCGTCGCGCTTGGACGCCACCGCCTGGGTGACCTCCTCGGCGTCGTCGTAGAGCTGGCGGATCGTCCGGCGCTGCTCGGCGAGGATCGCCAGCAGCCGGTCGACCTGGCGCAGCGCCGGGACCGCGCGGCGGATGGTCTCGTTGAGGTCGGGCCCGCGCGAGGCGAGGCCGGCGCCGAGCTGCGAGAGCAGGATGCTGAACCGCTCGCGGTACGGCCGGCGCATGATGTCGTTGATGAGGTCGAGCGGGACCGTCGTCTCGGTCTGCTCGACCGGGATCGTGTCGCCCGGCTTCAGCCGCTCGTCGTCGGTGCCGGGGCGGCAGTCGATGAAGTACTCGCCGATGAGCGACTGCGGGCGCGTCTCGCACCGCACGTCCTTGCGGATGTCGTCGAAGCCGGTCTCGGTGACCTCGATCCCCACGAGCGCCCGCATGTCGTCGCGGTCGAGCTTCATCTCGGTGACCTTGCCGGCGCGGACGCCCGCGATCTTCACGTCGGCGCCGTCGGTCAGGCCGAACGCGTTGTCCAGCTCGACCCAGTACCGGTCGCCGCTCTCCTGCTCGGACGCGCCCGTGCCGAGGGACGCGATGGCGGCGACCGCGGCGGCGAGGGCGATGAGGGTGAGGACGCGCTTCATCTCATCGCCCCGGCGGGATCTGGGTCTCGTCGCAGTTGAAGTCCGGGCTCGGCTTCCACGGGTTGGAGCCGTCCGACCACGGGCGCTCGCTGCCGCCCGGGCAGCGGTTGCTCTGGCCGGTGCGGGTGACCGCGTTGGTGATCTCCTGGCGCAGCTCCTCGGGGACGAGCTTGAGCTGCGCGCCGATCGCGGCGAACGCGTTGACCGACGTCGCGACGCGGCTGGCCGAGCCGTTGGCGTCGTAGATGCCGGAGTGGCTGAAGTCGTCGAGCCAGCCGGTGAAGTCGACGGTGTACGGCCGGAAGTAGGCGATGTGCGGTGTCTGGCCCTGCAGCGACTCGACCGCGGTGTCGAAGCCGCCCGGGCGCTCCTTGCCGTTGCGGAAGACCGGGCGAGTGGCGACGTCGCGCAGCGGCGGGACGCTCTTCGCGAGGTCGATGAGGTCGTTGTCGGGGCCGTCCTGCCGGACGAGGCGCGAGAGGCCGCGCACGGTGGGGACCGCCTCGCGGGCGAACGGGCGCAGCTCGGCCAGCACCGCGCGCAGCTTCGGCGTCACGGGCTTCGATTCGCGGACCACCGGCGCCAGCTCGTCGAGCGTGCCGCGCAGCTCGACGAACGTGGTGTTCGCGCGGCGCATGAACGGCGGCAGCTGGTCGATCGCCGAGCGCAGGTTGCCCTCCTCGCGCGCGATCGCGCCGAGCATGTCGGCGAGCTGGTCGACGAGGGCGGAGAGGTCGTCGCGGCGATCGGCGACGTCGGTGACGAGCTTGGAGGAGTTGACGACGAACTCCTCGAGGATCCGGCGGTCGAAGTCGAGCTCGCGGAAGAGGCGCGAGGCGGAGACGAGCGCGGGGTTGACGGAGTTCCAGCCGTCGTTCGCCAGGCGGCCCTGGTCGTCGCCCCACTGCCGCGCCTGGCCGCGGATGAAGCTGCGCAGGCCCTTCCGCGTGCGCTCGTCGAACATCTGGAAGAGCTGGTCGACCTCGACGGCGGAGGTCGTGCTGCTCGCGTCGATGACGCCGCCCTCGTCGATCTCCTGCCCGCCGGCGGGCGGGATGCTCAGGTCGACGTAGCGGTTGGCCGAGCCGGAAAGCGAGGCGATGCGCAGCGTCGCGCGCGTGCCGGTGCGCAGCGGGACGATGTCCTCGTCCTCGATCTTCAGCGTGAGGTCGGCCTGGCCGTCCTCGGTGAGCTCGATGTCCTCGATCGTGCCGACCCGCCGCCCGGCGACCTGGACGAGGTTGCCCTTGACGACGTTGGTCGCGGCCTGGAAGCGGACGTGGACCTTGTAGCCCTCGTCCTCGAACATGAGGAGCCACGCCGCGACCGCCACCGCGAGCAGCAATGCCGCAACGGCTGCGATCCGGCCGACCCAGCTTGTGCCTTCCTTCTCGTCGTTCTCCATGCGAAGCCTGCGTGGGACGGGACGCTAGGAGAAACGTTCGTATTGCGCGCCACTTGCGCGCCGCCGCGTTAACGCTCTGTTGCGTCGGTCACACCCGGCAGGGCGAACTGCTCCTCGCCGAGCGTGAGGATCGGGGGCTCGCCGGCGCGCGCCGCGATGCCGAGCGGGGTCTCGTCGTCGGTCGTCTGGAAGAACGCGAGCGCGACGCTGCGGCCGCCGAGCGCGCCCGCCAGCGCGCCGACCGCGTCGACCAGGGAGTCGATGGCGCCGAGCGGCGCGCCGACCGTTCCCTGCTCGGCGTCGACCTCGATCGGCGGCAGCGGGGGGACGCTCGGAAGCTCGGGCACGCGAGCGTCCAACTCGACGGCGTGCGGAAGGTGGACGGTGCGCTGGTCGTCGGCGATCTCGATCGGGCGCATCTGCCCGCAGGTGATGAGCGCGAACGGCTCCTCCGGCCCGCGGTCGACGACGGCCTGCACCTCGAGCGCGCTGACCCGGTGCAGCAGCTCGCGCACGGCGACGACGTGCCGGTCGAGCTCGCCCGCGGTGAGGACGACGTCCACGGGGGTCTGGTCGTCGCTCACGCGCCGAGCTCGGCGGGGACGACGCGCAGGACGCGACGCTCGCCGTCGCGGACGACGACCGCCGGCACCGCCTGGCCGATCCGCTCGTCGGTCATCAGGCGCTGGAGATCGTCGACGGAGCGGACCGCGACGCCGTCGAGCTCGACGAGCAGGTCTTCGGGGCGGATCCCGGCGCGGTCGGCGGCGCCGCCGGGGACGACCTCGACGACCTCGACGCCCTCGCGGCGGCCGACCATCTCGGCGACCCGCGGCGGGAGCGGTCGCTCGCCGCCGGCGACGCCGAGGTACGCGCGGCGGACCCGGCCGTCGCGCACGAGCGCGCCGACGATCCTTCGCGTGAACTCGTTGATCGGGACCGCCAGGCCGAGCCCGATCCCGGCGACCGCCGTGTTGATCCCGACGACGTGGCCGCGGCTGTCGACGAGCGCGCCGCCGGAGTTGCCGGGGTTGAGCGCCGCGTCGGTCTGGATGACGTTGTCGACGACCCTCGCGATCGGGCCGGAGCGGACCGGCAGCGAGCGGCCGAGCGCCGACACGACGCCGGCCGTGACGGACCCCGCGTAGCCGTGCGGGTTGCCGATCGCCACGACGAGCTGACCGACCCGCAGCTCGGACGCGTCGCCGAGGGTCGCGGGATCGAGCGCGCCGTCGGCCGTGCGGAGCACGGCGAGGTCGGACAGCGGGTCGCTTCCGACGACCTCGAACGCGACGTCGCGGCCGTCGACGAAGGACGCCAGCCCCTTGGAGCTGGCGCCGGCGACGACGTGCGCCGAGGTGAGGAGGTACCCATCGGGCGCGATCGCCACGGCGCTCCCTCCTCCCACGGCCCGCCTTCCTCCCCGGACCCGCCGGTAGACGCGAAGGTTCGCGACGGAGGGGGCGAGATCGCGGGCGACGCGGGTGACGACCTGCGAGTAGGCGTCGAGCGCCTCGGAGTCCGAGTCGGGCGCGCTGCCGCGCACGAACATGAGCGTCATGTCGTGAAGGTACTCCGACATTCGTCCAAAGACCCTTCACCAATGTTCAGGCGTGAGAACATCGCCTCCATGCGCGTCCTGCTGATCGAGGAGCGTCGCGGGTTCGCCGCGCTCGTCGGCGCGCTGCTCGAGGAGGCCGCGCCCGCGGAGTTCCGCGTGGAGGTGGTCGCGAACGCCGATGCCGCGGTCGATCGGCTGCTGGATGACGGGGTGCACGCCGTCCTGCTCGACGGCGTCGCGACGCTCGACCGGGTGCACGCCGCGTCGCTCGGCCGGCCGGTCGTCGTGCTCAGCCCGACCGACGACGACGCCGTCGCGCTCGCGGCCGTCCGCGCCGGGGCGCAGGAGTGCGTCTCGCGCCGCGGCCTCGACGGGAGGACGCTCGCGCGGGCGCTGCGCCACGCCGTCGAGCGCACGGCGCGGGAGTGGGAGCTGGCCCGCCGCGCGCTGCACGACCCGCTGACCGGCCTGCCGAACCGCACGCTGTTCTCCGACCGCCTGAAGCTCGCGCTGAGCCGCCTGAGGCGGACCCAGACGTGCCTCGCCGTCCTCTTCCTCGACCTCGACGGCTTCAAGGCGATCAACGACGCGCTCGGCCACGCGGCCGGCGACCAGTTCCTCGTCGAGGTCGCGCACCAGCTGCGCGCCGGGCTGCGCGGCGGCGACACCGCGGCGCGCCTCGGCGGCGACGAGTTCGTCGTGCTGTGCGAGGACGTCGCCGGCGTCGGCGAGGCGCGCGGCATCGCGGAGCGGATCGTCCGCGAGGTGCCGGGCAGCGTCAGCGTCGGCGTGGCGCTCGCCGTCGACGGGACCGAGGACCCCGACGCCCTCGTCCGCGCCGCCGACGCCGCGATGTACGTCTCGAAGCGCTCCGGAGGCGGGCGGCTCGAGATCGTCGCGCCGAGGCCGCTCGCGGCCTAGCGGCGGCGGACGATCAGCGTCACCGCCGGGCTCCGCTGCGCGCCCCACACGGCGCGCAGCCGGTGGCGGCGGGCCTTGCGGAACCGCCGCGTGACGCGCGCGGTGCCGGCGCGCCCGGTGCGAACCCGGCGCCCGACGAAGCTCACCGTCGCGCGCGGGGCCCGGATCCAGCCGGTGCCGGCGAAGGCCTCGACCACGATGCGGAAGCGGGTGCGGCGGCCGGCGACGGCGACGCGCGGTCGCACGCGCAGGCGGAGGGGGACCTTCTGCGGGAGCGGCGGATCGCCGTGGAACCCGTCCGGGCGGGGCGGGGCAGCGGCCTTCGCGATCTCCGTGAGCGTCCCGTTGAAGGCGACGACGTAGAGGTTCTCGGGCGGGAACGGCGTGCCGGGCTTGCCGACGGCGACCGCGCTCGGGCCGTCGGGGAAGCCGGGCAGGCCGCGGAGCACGACGCAGATCTCGGGGGGCGCGCCCGCGACGCGCCACACCTGGCCCGCGCCGTTCGCGGTGACGAAGAGCTGGTTGGCCGGGTCGCGGTCCATGCCGTCGAGGCCGGCGTGGACGTCCTCGGGCGCGGCCTCCACGTAGGGCGTGACCTTGCTCGGGTCGCGCAGGTCGACCTGCTGGATCGCCGCGGGCTTGAACGTCTGGGCCACGTAGAGCCACCGCCCGTTCGTGTCGATCGCCAGCCCGTTGCCGGACTGCACCCGCGCCCAGCCGCGCTGCGTCTTCCCGTCGGCGACGCGGTCGATGTTGAAGCCGCCGTCGTTGGAGGCGTAGAAGGCGCCGTCCGGCCCGCGGACGAGGCCGTTGCCCATCGACAGCCCGGTCGCGTAGACCTCCTTCGCGCCGGTCGCGGGGTCGACGCGGATGAGGCTCGACGGGCCGGTCGCGTCGCCCATCGAGCCGTTCTGCAGCGAGTTGCCGGACCCGACGATGACGTTGCCGGCGGGGTCGAACGCCAGCCCGCCGGGCTCCTCGATCTCCGCCACCACGACGGCCTCGGCGCCGGGGCGATCCAGCCGCAGGACGCTCCTCTCGTTCGTGAAGAACAGCGGCCCGCGCGGGTCGACGATCACCGACTCGAGCGTGCCTTGGCCCTGCAGCAGCGGCTGCGCGCTCGTCTCCTCGGGGCAGTCGGGCGCAGCGGCGGCCGACGCGGGGAGGAGCGCGGTGGAGAGCGCGATCAGGCACGCAAGCCGTCGACCCATTGCTCCAAAGCCTCGCCGAATCCCCGCCGCGCCGCGCCGACATCCTCCGCCCGGGCGATCGCGAGCCCCGCCTGGTTGAGCGCCCCGAGCACGAGGTGGGACAGCGGCTCCGGGTCGACCGGCCGGATGAACCCCTCGTCCACCGCGTTCGCGATCGCCGCGCGCGTCATCCCGAGCCCGTACCTCTCGTCGATCTCCTGCCACTCGTCGAACCCGAGCACGGACGGCGCGTCGAGCAGCGCGACGCGCTGGTACTCGCTGTCGAGGCACGCGTCGAGGAACGCGTTGAGCCCGGCCTTCAGCCGCTCCTCCGGCCGCGGCTCGGCGGCGACGACGGCGGCGATGCCCTCGAGCGTCTCCTGCTCGACCGCCTCGAAGACCGCGCGGAAGAGGGCCTGCTTGTCGGGGAAGTGGTGGTAGAGCGCGCCGCGGGTCACGCGCGCCCCCTTCGTGATGTCGAGGATCGACGTGGCGCCGTAGCCCTTCGACGCGAACAGCCGCCGCGCGACCTTCACGAGCTTCGCCCGCGTCGCCTCGCCCTGCTCGGCCTTCGTCCGCGTCCGGGCCGCCCGCGCCATCGCCTAGAACGCGGCGTTCTCCAGGCGCCCGGCGACGACGTCCACCCACGGGCCGTCGTAGCGGCGGCGCAGCGCGGCGATCGTCGCGTCGACCGGGTACTCGACGCGCCGGTGTTCGATCGTGCCGTCCGGGTGCAGCAGCGCGTACGCGGCGCGCCGGTCGCCGTCGAGCGGCATCCCGACCGACCCGGGGTTGACGAGCTCGACGTCGCCGTGCGTCCGCTGGAAGGGGAGATGGGTGTGGCCGAAGATCAGGCGGCGGTCGGTGACGCCGGCGAGGAGTGCGTCGTCGTGCTCGTTCGGCTGCGGCATGAACGACTCGACGTCGCTCTTGGGCGAGCCGTGCCAGGCACGCGTGCCGTCGCCGAGGTCGAGGCTCTCCGGCAGCGCGCCGAGCTCCTCGACGACCGTCGCGCCGAGCGCCTCGCGGGCCGCCGCGATGCCGCCCTGCATCGGGTGGTCGGGCGCGAGATCGGAGGGGTTCGCCGTCCACCGTTCGCCGTTGCCGCGCAGCCACCGCGCGTTCCGCAGCCGCTCGAGGCGCTCCACCGTCTCGGCGGGGAAGGCGCCGAACAGGGCGACGTCGCCACCGATCACGTAGCCGGTGACGTCCGCGCCGCTCGCGTCGGCCAGGACGGCGTCGAGCGCGGGCAGGTTCCCGTGGACGTCGTACAGGAGCGCGATCATGCGCCGATCATGTCACTCCGCGCGACGGGCCCGACCCTCACGCTGCGCTTCGCCGAGCCGGCCGACGCGCCTGCGCTGTTCGCGCTCGCGCGGGACCCCGAAGTCACCCGGTTCTTCTCGTGGGGCCCGTACCAGCGGGTCGAGGAGGCCGAGGCGTACATCGCTCGGCTGCCGGAGGAGCGGGCCTCGGGGCGCCACCTCGACCTGCTGATCGACCACCGCGACCACGGCCCGGCCGGCGTGATCGGCCTGGGGGAGTGGAGCCTGCGCGACCGCCGCGCGGTCGTCGGGACGTGGCTCGGCCGCGCGCACTGGGGGACCGGGGTGAACGGCGAGGCGAAGGCGCTGCTCGCGCGGCTCGCGTTCGACGCCTTCGGCCTGGAGCGGATCGGCGCCTACGCCGCGCCCGCGAACCCGCGGTCCCAGCGGGCGCTCGAGAAGCTCGGCTTCGTCGCCGAGGGCACGCTGCGCGCCTACCACCGCCACGGCGACACGGTCCACGACGTCCGCGTGTTCTCGCTGCTGCGCGAGGAGCTGGAGCGCTCGCCGCTGAGCGGCGTGCCCGTCGAGATCGAGGGTGAGCCGCCCGCCGCGTTCGTCGCGCCGGGCGGCTAGCTGTCGTTCCCAGGCGCCTTCGTCAGTCGTGAGCCGGGCGGCTTGTGGCTGAGGCTGCCGTGGGGTCGGATGAAGTTGTAGTGGTTGAGCCAGGCGTCGAGCGCTGCGGTGCGCTCGGCGCTGTTGGCGTAGAGCT
>DASVPR010000046.1:0-40677 GCA_036389485.1 Solirubrobacteraceae bacterium | reverse complement strand
GCAGATGGTCTACACGACCGCGTGGCGCTTCCAGAACGGCGAGTACCCCGTCCGCGAGATCTCGATGGCGAAGCTCTACGCGTCGCTCGTGCTCGGCGAGGAGATGGTCCACGCGAAGTCCGGCGGGCTCGCGATGGGCATCGCGGTGCACACCGACATGGCCATGCCGCCCATCCTCAAGTTCGGCACCGAGGAGCAGAAGCAGAATTACCTCGTCCCCTCGATCAAGGGCGAGAAGATCTCCTGTCTCGGCATCACCGAGCCCGACGCGGGCTCCGACGTCGCCGGCATCAAGACGCGCGCCGTGCGCGACGAGGCCTCGGGCGAGTGGGTCATCAACGGGTCGAAGACGTACATCACCAACGGCCACCGCGCCGACGTGATCGTGCTCGTGACGAAGACCGACCCGGACGCCGGCTACGACGGCTTCACGCTCTTCCTCGTCCCGATGGACGCGCCCGGCGTGATCCGCGAGAAGAAGCTCGAGAAGCTCGGCATGCACGCGAGCGACACGGCGCTGCTCGCCTTCCAGGACGTCCGCGTGCCGGAGACCGCGGTCCTCGGCCAGGTCGGCAAGGGCTTCTACCACATCATGTGGGAGCTCCAGGGCGAGCGGCTCATCGGCGCCGCGGGGTGCGTCGCGGGCGCCCAGCGCTGCTTCGAGCAGACGCTGCAGTACGCCAAGGAGCGCACCGCGTTCGGCCGCGAGATCGGCAAGTTCCAGGTGATCCGCCACAAGTTCGCCGAGATGGCGACCAAGATCGAGACGGCGCGGCAGATGGTCTACACGACCGCGTGGCGCTTCCAGAACGGCGAGTACCCCGTCCGCGAGATCTCGATGGCGAAGCTCTACGCGTCGCGCATCGCGGTCGAGGTCGCCGACGAGTGCATCCAGATCCACGGCGGCGCCGGCTACATGAAGGAGTACGGCGTCGAGCGCGTCTGGCGCGACATGCGGTTGAACCGCATCGGCGCGGGCACCGACGAGATCATGCTCGACGTGATCGGGCGCTCGTACGGGCTCTAGGGCTGGAGGCCGGCGGGCTCTGTCGAGGCTGCGGGGGCACGCTCAGGCCGTCATCGGCGGCGCCGCGCGCCGTCAGCGCATCGAGGATCCCCTTCTGCATGTGGGAACCGAGGCGCGCGCGCTCCTCCGGCGCCCGCGCCAGCAGCGCCTGCGCGGCCTGGACGACGGTGCGGGCGACCGCGCGCCGCTGTTGAACGTCGAGGCCCGCGAACAGCTCCACGGCCGCGCGAAGCGGTTCCGCGATGTCCTCGCGCTGCCCGAGGTCGAGAGCGCGGAGGTCGATGATCGCCTCGGCGAGCTCCGGCTCGACGCCGTGGCGCTGGACCAGGACGACGCGCTCGCGCTCCCGGAAGAGGCGCCGTCCATCTTCGTCGGGATCGGCGGCGCCTTGGTCGACGGCGACCTCGCGCAGCACGCGCAGCAGCGCGGCGAACTTCTCGGTGCTCGGCAGGAGCGCGCCGCGTTCGACGTCGTGCACGTACGACGCCTTGAGGCCGGCGTGCTCCTCGAAGAAGCGCAGCGGGATGCGGCGGCGCTTCCTGATCTGCGCGAACGTCTCGGCGAAGGTGTCCTCGGTCATCACTCACGGCCGCGGATCGACCCGCGTGCGGCGTGCTTGCAGTGTTCGCCGGGGAAGTGGACGTACCTCTCCGCCGGCGCGACGCGGGTGGAGCCTACCAGGACGATTCGTCGGCCTCGCACTACGCTGACATCTACGCCGTACCGCGCTAACATCCGTGCCGGGACGAGAGAGTGTCCGGAGCGAGTGGACAACCGGGCCGCTCGGTAATGTCCGGAGCGGCAGGGGGAGGGCGATGAGTGCTCTTCGACTCCTCGCGGCAGGCGTCGCGACGGTGTTGCTCTACGCCGCGACCCAGCTCGATCAGCTGCGGCGGCTCGGCATCGACGGGCCCAAGGAGCAGGCGACCGCGCTCGCCGTCATCCTGGCGGCCGTCGCCGGCTATCACCTGCGGGGGCGCCGCGCCCTCGTCAACGAGCTCGTCGACCCGCCCCCCGCGCCGCTGGCGGTCACCACGCCATGGGAGCTCGGGGCCGTGCGCTCCTCGGTCGCTGAGCGGTACGAGGACGACGGCGACCGAGCCCCGTACGTCGATCGGGACACGGACGACGACCTGCGTACGCTCCTGCACGAGGCGAACTTCGTTGTCCTGGTCGGCGCCTCTGGAGCGGGCAAGAGCAGGACCGCGCAGCAGGTCGCCGCCGAGCTGTTCCCGTCCTGCTACGTGCTGAAGCCGCGCGCCGCCTCCGACGGCCCCGGACAGCCGCTGCGCCAGCTCCTGCAGGTCCGTCGCCTGCCGTTCCTCTGGGCACGCCGGGGATGCGTGCTCTGGCTGGACGACCTCGGAGGCTACCTCGACGAGGGTGCGATCGACGCCGCGCTCCTGCGGCGGTGGCTGGCCGCCGCCCGCGGGCGCCGCATCCTTGCGACGCTCAACCCCGCGGACCAGGAGCGGCACGTGACCGCACCGGGGGTGCTGGGCCAGCGCGCGCGCGACATCTTCCAGCTGGCGCAGGAGCACGAGCTGCCGCTCGACTGGACCCGGGCCGAGCAGACGCGCGCGCGGCGCGTCTACCGGGACGTCGGCAACGGCGTACGCCAGCTCGCGCGGCACCTCGCCTCCGGCGATCGCAGGATCCGCCGCTTCCGGGCCGCCGTCGAGAGCGTGCCCACGGGCGTCGCGCTCGTCCGCGCGGCCGTCGACTGGCGGCGCGCCGGCCAGACGCGGCCGGTGGCGAAGGGCTGGCTCTTGAGCGTGCTCGGGTGCTACCTGACGCACGACGTGGACGACGACGCGCTCGAGGGCGCGCTGGCCTGGGCGACGCACGGCCTCGACGCCGGCACGGCGCTGCTCGAGGAGGTCCCGGGCGACGACGTCTGCTTCACGGTCCCGGACGTGATCGTCGAGCACGTCGAGCGCACCGGGCCGGACATCTCGGACGGCGTGTGGCAGTCGCTGCTCTCCGGCGAGGTGATCGATCCCGCGGAGCTGCTCGCGCTCGCGACGGCCGCCAGCTCGCGAGGCGAGGCTGAGGTGGCCACGGAGGCCGTCTCGCGCGTGCTCGAGGACCAGGCCACCGACACCGGGACCCGTCACGCGGCGTCCGTGCTCTGGCAGCAGCTCGCACGGGAGCAGCGCCGGCCGCAGACGCGCGAGAGCCTGGAGGTCGCGCGCGAGCGCCTGCTGTCCCCGAACGGAGGCCGGCATGGTCGCGGGCCGAGCTTCAAGCGGCCCGTGCGCTTTCTCGCCTGGTGGTTCTCCCACCCCGTCCTCATCGCGTCGGCGCGGCTAACGACGCTCTTGGCCGTCGACGCGCTCGGCGTCTGGGTCGGACTCGTGGCCTCCGCCCTCATCGCCGGCGGTGCCGAGGACGTCGGCGCGGCGGCCGAGTGGGCGGACGAGCGGGTCGCCTTCGTCACGCTCCTGGTCGCGCTGCTGTTCCTGCGTGCCGGGCTCTATCTCGCCGAGCGCCGCCGGACGAGCTTCGCACGCGTCGCCGCCGCCCTGACCCAGGCCGCCGTCTTCGTCTCCGTCGTCCGCATCCTGGGCGGCCCGGAGATCCCGAGCCACGAGACCATCTGGATCACCCTCGCGGCCGCCGCTCCGGCGATCGGGCTCGGGCGCGCGCTGCAGGCGCGCGGCACGCGATGGTTCGCGCGCCAGGCGATGGGGCGCGTGCCGAACATCGCGCTCCTCGGCGCGCCGGAGCGCGTTGCCGAGGTGGCGCAGGCGATGCCGGAGGACAGCCCGCGCGGCCGCGTCGTCGGCTACATCACGACCGCCGAGGACGCCGCGCTAGACGGGCTGCCGTGCCTCGGGCTGCTGCACGAGCGCGACCGCATCGTCCGCGAGCGCCGCATCGACGAGCTGATCGTCTGCGACCCCGAGCTGCCGGACGGCGACGTCGCGGAGATCGCGTCGTTCGCATGGAACCGCGGGATCGAGCTGCACGGGCTGTCGGGCGGCCGCAACTTCCTCGTCGCCCTCAGCCGGTACGTGCCCGGCGAGCCGCTGCCGCTCGAGGAGCTCCGGCTGCCCGTCTTCGACACCGGACAGCGGATGGCGAAGCGCGTCTTCGACCTGGTCGCGGCAACGGTGCTGCTCGTCATGACCGCGCCGCTCATGCTCGTCGCCGTAGTGGCGATCCGCGCGTCGTCGCGCGGGCCGGCGATCCTCCGGCATTCGCAGCCGGGCACCGGCGGGTTCCCGTTCGACCTGTACAAGCTGCGCACGACGTACATGCCGCGCGGGCCGATGCGCGAGGCGCCCGCCACCCCGGTCGGCAGCGTCCTCCGCCGGTTCGCCGTCGACGAGCTGCCGCAGCTGTTCAACGTGCTGCGGGGTGACATGTCGCTGGTCGGCCCGCGGCCCATCAGCGCCTCGGACTACTACGCGCTCGAGGACTGGCAGGCCCGTCGCTACCTGGTGCGCCCGGGCATCACGGGCCTCTGGCAGATCTCCGGTCGCCGCGACGACCGCTACGACGAGGTCATCCGCCTCGACCTCTACTACGTGCAGAAGTGGTCGTTGTTCCTCGACGTCGAGATCCTCGTGAAGACGGTCGCGGCGACGCTGCTGGGCCGGCGCGCCTCGCTGCGCGTGCCGGACTCGCGCCGCTCCGGCGACGACGACTAACGCTTGACGGTCCGCGCGTCGAGCCGGTGCCGAGCCGGCCGCTTCCGCCCTCGCCCCAGCGGCGCACGACGCCCCCGGCCCGCACGGCGCAGGTGTGGGCGCGCCGGCCTCGAGCCTCTCGGCGGGGGCGGGCGCGGCGGCCGCGAGAGACGCGAGGAGACAGGCGAGGAGCGGAAGGCTGCGAGCATGCCGACAAATCTGCCGCCATCCCTCGCGCGCGCCATGACGGCGGCACCCCTGTCTTTGCCTGGGGTAACGTGCGGCGGCGGAATGGCCGACCTGACCGTCTACGAGAAGCGCACCTGCACGACCTGCCGGCGGCTCGCCGAGCTGCTGACCGAGCGCGGGATCGAGTTCGACCGGGTGGAGTACCACGTCGAGGGACTGCCGGAGCCCAAGCTGCGCGAGCTGCTGCGCAAAGGCGGGATGCGGCCGGCGGAGGTCCTGCGGGCACGGGAGCCGCTCGTCGCCGAGCTGGGGATCGACCCGGCCGATCCTCCGGGCGACGACGCGCTGATCGCGTTGATGGCCGAGCACCCCGAGATCGTCCAGCGCCCGATCGTCGAGCGCGGCGACCGGGCGGTGCTCGCGCGGCCGGTCGAGCGCGTCCTCGACATCCTCTGACCCACTGCGCCCCCGTGCCCGACCCGATGCCGCCGTTCACCGAGGAGCTGGAGGACTTCCGGCAGGTCGTCCGCCGCTTCGTCGAGAACGAGCTGGCGCCGCACGCGCCCGAGTGGGAAGAGGCCAAGTGGTTCCCCAACGAGGTCTTCACGAAGATGGCCGAGCAGGGCTACCTCGGCCTGAAGTACCCGGAGGAGTACGGCGGGTCAGACGGCGGCTACCTTCCGGACGCGGTGCTCAGCGAGGAGCTCGCGCGCAGCCGCTCCGGCGGCCTGGCGGCGGGGATCGGCGCGCACATCGGGATCGCGACGCCGCCGGTCTGGAAGTTCGGCACCGACGACCAGAAGGAGCGCTACCTCGCGCCCGCGATCCGCGGGGAGAAGATCGCGGCGCTCGGCATCACCGAGCCGGGCGCGGGCTCGGACGTCGCGAGCATCCGCACGCAGGCCCGCCGGGTCGACGGCGGCTACGTCGTCAGCGGCGAGAAGACGTACATCACCAACGGCGTCCGGGCGGACTTCATCGTCACCGCGGTGAAGACGACCGGCGAGGGCGGCCACCACGGCCTCTCGTTCCTCATCGTCGACCGCGGCGAGGGCGTCACGTCGTCGAAGCTCGAGAAGCTCGGCTGGCACGCGTCCGACACGGCCACGATCGCCTTCGACGACGTCTTCGTGCCCGAGGAGAACCTGCTCGGCCGGGAGAACGAGGGCTTCTACCTGATCATGGCCAACTTCCAGTGGGAGCGGCTGCTCATGGCGCTCGGCGCGGTCGGCGCGATGACCGCGGCGTACGAGCGGACGGTCGAGTTCGCCCGCGAGCGCACGACGTTCGGCAAGCCGCTGACGAAGCACCAGGCGCTGCGCCACAAGCTGACCGACATCGCGACGACGGCCCACACCGGCCGCTGCCTGACCTACGACGCGCTGCGCCGCTTCGTCGCCGGCGAGGACGCCGTGAAGGAGGTCACGATGGCCAAGCTCTTCACCCAGCGCGCGTCGTTCGACGTCATGGACGCGTGCCTGCAGATCCACGGCGGCGCCGGCTACATGCGCGAGTACGACATCGAGCGCGCCGCCCGCGACGCCCGCCTCGGCCCGATCGGCGGCGGCACCGACGAGATCATGCGCGAGATCCTCGGGAAGACGCTCTCGCTCTGAGAGCGCCCCCGCCGAGTTCGCGGAAAGGAGCACGATGGACATCATCATCCAGGCCCTCGCGGGAGGCATCGGCGTCGCAGTCGGCGGTGTCATCACATACGCCGTCAACGTGCGCGACCGCCGGCAGCAGCACATCGAGCGCCTCTTCAACGACGCGATCGCGTCCGTCGCGGCCGCCGGTGCGGCGAGGCAGTTCATCAACAACGTGCCTGAGGACATCGGGCTGCCAGGGAACACGGCTCGAGCCCTTGAGACGACGATCCGCGAGCAGGCGTACCTCCGATTCGTCTCCCTCGTTGCGGAGGCGCGCGCGGCACTCGCGCTAGTGGTTCCGTTTCGCGAGGATCTTCAGCCGTTCCTCGCCTCTGCCGCTGGTGTCGCCGAGGAGGCCGACACGATCGTCGCTCGCCTGCGCGAGGGCTCCCGCGACTGACTCGCCGCGTACTGGCAGGAGATCGTGCCGCCGTCGCGCAGAAGCCCGACGTGTTGGCGCGAGCACCGCTGCCGCGGCCGGAGCCGCGGTGATAAATGGCTCGAAGTAGGCCGATGCGGTCGCGACGGAGGTCGTGCGCAGCGAGCCGTGGCGAGCAGCGGTGACCCTCAGGTCGTGTTGCCGCAGCCGTCGGTCAGCCTGACCAGCTCGACCTTCGAGCCGGCGGGGACGGTCGCCGCGAACGCGCCGCTCGCCGGGTCCGGCTTGGCCGAGACCGTCGTCGCGGTGCCGTCGGGCGCCGTGACGCTCAGCAGCGCGGTGCCGGTGCGGACGAGCCGCGGCGTCGCGAGCAGCGACTCGGCCGGCGGGGCCGGGTAGCGGCCCTTCACGCTCGCGGTCGTGCCCTCCACCGTCGGCGCGCCGCCCTCGAGCTTCGCGGTCGTCACGTCGAACTCGCCGGAGACGACGCGGTACGGCTGCACGCCGGAGCCCTTGTCGGCCATGCCGTCGACGACGATGCGGTAGCGGCCCACCGGGTCGCACTCGCCGAACTGCACGGTCTCGGTCCAGACGTCGCGGCCGGTCCGCTCGGTGGCGTCCTGGTAGCTGTCGTCGGTGAACGCGGTCTGCCAGATCCCGTTGATCCGCTGCTGCACGGTGACGAAGCTGACCCCGCGGCGCACCTCGATCGCGGGGTCCCCGCCGTTCCAGCGGAAGGTGACCTTGCCGGTGCGCGTGACGCTCGGCGCGGGCTGCTCGACGATCGTGCCGGCGTCGGGCGTCTGGCGCGCCGGGATGCCCGAGTTCTGCAGGCCGAAGCCGAGGTTGGGCGGCTCGGGCGCCCCGGCCGGCGCCGGGCGGTCGGCGAGCAGCGGGCCGCTGAGCTCGAGCACCTCGTCCATCCACTTCAGCCCCTGGTGGCGCCCGAAGAGCGTGAACGAGCCCTCGTAGTGGCAGGCGTCGTACTCCTCCGGCGTGGCCGTGTACGAGATGTACGAGTTCGTGAGGCCCGCGAGCGCGACGCGGTCGAAGCCGCCTCGGTCGATCGCCGTGCGGATCCGCTCGCCCATCTGCTTCGTGATCTCGGCCGGGAACGCGGCGACGCCCAGGCCGTTCACCTTCCACAGCGAGATCGGGACGATGCTCGGGACGAGACCGGCGCCGATGAGCGCCGGCAGCTTCTTGCCCTGCCCGGGGCCCGCGGCGTCCTCGACGGGGGAGCACGTCCCGTCGTCGGCGACGATGCCGCCCTGGCCGAGCGCGGCGATCGGGCCGACGGGCCGGCCGTCGTAGCTCGTGCCGTCGAAGGCGACGAAGGAGCGGCGCGCGCCGAGATCGGGGTCGGCGGTCATCCGGTCCGCGGCGTCGCGCCACGCGCGCAGGACACCCGCGGCGACCCGCTTGCCCGCGAGGTTCGCGCCGGCGGCCGAGCTGTTGACGTACTCGGCCGGCTCCCCGCCGACGCTGGAGGGGCTGCCGTTCGGCGAGATGTCGCCCTCGTTGCCGTTGGTCCAGACGTTCACGACGTCGCGGCCGCCGCTCGTCCTGGCCAGCTCCGCCTCGACCATCCGCTCCGTGGTCGCCGCGTTGTCGGCGCTGAACATCAGGTTGCCGTCGCCGAACGACGTCTCGTGGATGGCGAAGTTCGACCAGACCGCCATCGGCCGCCCGGCGGCGTCGTCGACGCGCAGGACCGTCAGCGCCGGGTCGATCGAGGCGGCGCGGGCGCCGGCCTCGTCCTGCGGGATGTCCGGGTTGCGGCGGAACGGGACGAAGTTGCGGTTGCGGCTCGCGTCGGTGACCGTCGTCGCGCCGACGCCGATCTTCGCGTCCTGGAGGCGCTGGTCAGCGCGGATGATCGCCTCCGCGATGCCCATCGAGGTGATCGAGAAGACGCGCGGGTCGAAGAAGTCGCCGCCGAGCGCCGCGTAGCCGCCGTTGTCGGCCGGCCAGATCGGGCCCGTGCCGGAGTGCGTGTGCGTGGCCGAGATGAGGACGCGGTCCGCGGAGATGCCGGTCGACTTGATCCGCTTCTGGACCTCCTGGGTCAGCGCGTAGGGGATGCCGCCGAGGTCGACCTGGACCAGCGCGTACTTGGCGCCGTCCTTCTCGAGGACGATCGCGCGCGCCTGCAGCCGCGTGTGGACGCCCGTGCTCGGCACGAACGACTTCGCGTACAGGTGGTGGTCGGGGTCGGCGACGATCTGCATCGGCCGCTCGACGTGGCCGCCGGCGATGGCGGATCGTGCGGTGTAGGCGAACATCGGCGTGCCGACCGGCGGGGTGATGTCGGCACGGGCGGCGCCGGCGCGCAGGCCGGCGGAGGCGGTGACCGGCGCGCATCCGAGCGCGACGACGGCCACTAGGAGGCAGACCCAGAGCTTCATGCGACCTTCAACGCCCGCCCCGTCGGAAACCTGCGGTCTTCTGAACGTCGCGGTTCAGCGAATCGGTGCCCGTGCCGGGCTAGACGTACGTGACGAGCGCGATGCGCTCGAAGCGCAGCACGTCGTGGCGCGGCCGCTTGCCGTCGTAGCGGTCGCGGACGTTGGCGACCACCGTCACGACGAACTCGTCCACCCCGCGCTCCAGCTCGCGCTTCAGCGCGTCGGTGACCGTCACGACCTTGCGGTACGGCACGAGCTGGTGCGGCGGGCGGCGGTCGTACGCGTTCAACGGCCCCTCGGGGACGTCGCAGTGCCCGACGTCGCCGAAGCACTCGCCGTGGCCGAAGATGTGGAAGCGCCCGGCGTAGCCCGTGCTGTCGTTCAGCGCGGTGCGGCGGGTCGCCTCGGGGCGGTTGAGGAAGATGCGCGCCTCGAACGACGGGCCGCTGTGGTCGACGTCGTAGAACTCGAGGTCCGCGCGCGAGAACGGCTCCTCCGGGTCGGGCAGCGACAGCGGCTTCGAGACGTAGCGATCCTGGAAGTTCATGTCGTGTCGATGTGCGTCGTGGAGACGGCGTAGTCGTAGCCGAGGCGCTGCACGTCGAGCGTCTCGCGCACCGTCATCGGGAAGGGCGGCAGCGCCTTGTCGTAGTCCTCGATGCTCGGCCCGAAGCGGCCGTGGCGCTGCTGCCAGATCCGCCACAGGCGGTCGATCGTCGTGTGGTGCGTCCAGAAGATCGGGTCGTACGCCGCGAACGCCACGCTGCCCATCGTCCCGCCGACCCAGCCGTGGACGCTGTCGTGCAGGCCCTCGAGCGCCTCCGAGAAGTCGTAGAAGTCCTCCCGCGCTAGGACGTCCTCCACCTCGGCGGCCGTCGGCAGCGCGGCCGGGACGTCCGGGTTGCGGAAGGTCCGCTCCGGCCAGCCGCGGCGGCGACCGGGATGGCCGGGCGCGATCTCCGCGCCGGCCAGCGGGTTCGTCGCCGCGCCGGCGAACAGCGGCGGCACGCCGTCGCGGTGCGACCGCGCGCTCGACCAGTCCCACCACGGCAGCGAGACGCCGGGCCGCTGGTCCTGCAGCGCCAGCTCGAAGAAGTACAGGTACGCGCGGTGCCACGGCAGGAAGAGCGGCGCGGGACGCCCGGGGCGGTGATGCGCGCAGTACCCGCCGGGGAACCCGTGGAGCCCGGCGAAGAACTGGAAGCCGCGGTTGTCGGCGATCCCGAACTTCTGGACCTCGCCGAACGCCTGACGCAGCCAGTCGCCCTGCCGATCGCTCAGCCGACCGACGCTCTTGCGGTACCGGATCCTCCCCGCGGGAGGCCGAGGGTCGACGCGGCGCGGTTGCGGCATCGGCGCGAACCGTATCGCGCCGCATGAACGTAGAGTTCCCCGCCGCACAACCGGAACTCGACTTCAGGGAGACACGGCACATGGCAGTCCTCGACGACAAGGTCGCGATCGTCACCGGATCCGCGCGCGGCATCGGCCGCGCGACGGCGGAGCTGCTCTCCGAGCACGGCGCGAAGGTCGTGATCAACGACCTCGACGCCGATGCCGCGCAGGAGGCCGCCGATCAGATCCAGGGCGAGACGGCCGTGTTCGCCGGCGACCTGACGAAGGAGAGCGCGCCCGACCAGCTCGTCCAGACGGCGATCGACGCCTGGGGGAAGATCGACATCATCGTCAACAACGCGGGCTACACCCTCGACGCGCCCATCCACAAGATGAGCGACGACTGGTTCCAGCGGATGCTCGACATCCACCTCATCGCGCCGTTCCGCATCATCCGCGCGGCCGCGCCGCACCTGCGCGAGCCGGCGAAGAAGGAGCGCGAGGAGGGCCGCGAGGTCTTCCGCAAGATCGTCAACGTGTCCTCCACCTCCGGCATGAACGGCAACGCCGGCCAGGCCAACTACTCGTCGGGCAAGCTCGGCATCGTCGGCCTGACGAAGACGCTCGCGAAGGAGTGGGGCCAGTTCAAGGTGAACTGCAACGCCGTCGCGTTCGGGTTCATCGAGACGCGCCTGACCGCGGCGAAGGCCGACGAGAACGTCATGGAGATCGACGGCGAGAAGGTCCAGCTCGGGATCCCCGAGCAGCTGCGCGGCATGGGGACGATGCTCATCCCGCTGGGCCGCGCCGGTACGCCGGAGGAGGCCGCCGGCGGGATCTTCCTCCTCTGCACGCCGTGGGCGAACTTCATCCACGGCCAGGTGCTGAACGTGACGGGCGGGCAGTTCACGGGGATGTACTTCTAGAGGCCATGAAGGTCGTCAAGCCAGGTCCCGATCGTGAGGTGCCGCGCGGCGTCGTCGGCGGCTCGGAGATCTCCCAGGCGACGACCGGCGCGAGCAACATCTACATGGGCGTGTTCCGGGTCCCTCCGGGGGCCCAGTCCCGCCCGCACTACCACGAGAACTGCGAGAGCGTCTGCTACATGCTCTCGGGGCGGATGAAGATCCGCTGGGGCGACCACCTCGAGCAGGAGGTCGTCCTCGAGCCGCGCGACCTGCTCTACGTCCCGCCGCGGGAGACGCACGTGCTCGAGAACCTCTCGGACTCCGAGCCGGCGGAGTACGTCGTCGCGCGCGACTCGCCCACCGAGGACTCCGTCGAGGTGCCCTGGGCGGGTTAGCGCCGCAGGTCGAGGCGCGCGCCGGAGAAGTAGTCGCCGGCGCGCGAGACGAGGTAGGCGACGAGGTTCGCGACGTCGGTGTCGCTCGTGGCGTCGGCCGGGGTGATCGTCGTCGTCCGGATGCCGTAGCGCGACCACTCGATCGACAGCGTGCGGGACAGGTTCTCGAGGGCGGCGCGGGCGGCGGCGGCGTGGATGCCGTCGCCGGGACGGGGCGCGATCAGGACGACCTTCCCGCCGGGCGCCTTCGGCTCGATCCAGGCGGCGTTCGCGACGGCGCGCGTCGCGATCCACGCGGCGTCGCCGGCGGCGCGGAGCGGCCCGAGCTCGCCGGCGCTCGCCCCCGGCGCGCCGCTCGCCGCGAACGGCGCCGCCGCGTCGAACACGAGCGCGTGGACGTCCGCGGCCTCCGGCGGTGCTTCCTCGTCGGACGCGATCTCCACCTCGCGCGTGGCCGCCCCGAGCGCGCCGAGCGTCGCCGCGATCTCCTGCCGCGCCGGGCCGGCGAGCGCGACCGGGACACCATCGAGGAGGCCCGCGCGGAAGAGGTCGGAGGCGGCCGGCATGGCGCGCGCACGCTAGCGGCCCGGCGCGAACGGGCGCGCCGTGCGTGCCCGCCGCCGCAACTTCGCGCGCCGCCTGCGAGTTTGCGCGGTCGTGGTCCTCCGCCGCGCGCTCGTGCCCGCCCTCCTCGCCGCGCTCCTCGCTCCAGCGGCGGTGTCCGCGCGGGTCGTCGTCGTCGCGACCGGTGGGCCGGACGTCGTCCTGACCGACGTGAGCACGAACGCGGTCGGGCCGCGGATCGCGGTCGGTGGGCGGACGACCGCCGTCGCCATCGCGCCCGACGGGTCGCGGGCGTTCGTCGCGACCGGGCGGCGGATCGTCGCGATCGACCTCGCGACCCGGACGATCGCCGGGCAGGCGACGCTTCTCGCCCCGGTGACCGCGCTCGCTGCGACGCCCGACGGCGCGCGCCTGCTCGCCGGCCGCGCGCGGGCGATCGAGAGCCTCGACGCGCTCACGCTGCGCCCGGTCGCGCGCATCGCCCTGCCAGTCCGGGCGACGCCGGTCGCGATCGCGCTCGAGCCCGCCGGCGCGCGGGCCGCGGTCGCTCTGAGGCCCGGCGGCGCGGGCATCGTCAGCCTCACCGCGAGCAGGCTGACCGTCCGCCGGCCGCTCGCCCGCCCCACCGGCGTCGCGTGGACGGGCACCGCGCCCTGGTTCAGCCGGCGCGGCAGCCTCGCGCAGGTCGACGCGACGACCGGCCGCCTCATCCGCAGCGTCGCCCTCGGCCCCGACCTCGGAGGAGGCGTCGCGCTGTCGCCCCTGCACCAGCGCGCGGTCGTCGGCTCAGCCGGCCGGCGCGCGCAGGCGGGCATCGTCGACCTGCGCCGCGGCCGGCTCATCGACCGCGTCCCGACCGCGCGCGGCCCCGGCCGCCCCGCCTTCGCCGCCGACGGCTCGCGCGCATACGTCGCCAACGAGCGCGCCGGGACCGTCACCGTGGTGAGCGGCTACACGTACCGGCGGCTCGCGGCGCAGAGGATCGCGGGCGGGACCGCCGTGGGCGGCGGCGGATCCGCGGCAGGCGGAGGCGGAGGCGCGGCGGGACGTGGCGGCCGCGCGATGGCGCTCGCGGTGCAGCCGGGACTCGCGCTGCTGGCCGGCACGGACGGCCCCGACACGCTGTTCGGCACCCGCGACGACGATCGCATCGACGGCTTCGGCGGCGACGACGACCTCAACGGCTTCCGCCGCAACGACGTGATCATCGCCGGGCCGGGCAACGACATCCTGGTCGGCGGCGGCGGGGGCGACCTCCTCGACGGGGGCGAGGGCGACGACCGCATCAGCGCGATGTCGGGCATCGACTTCGTCAAGGCCGGGCCGGGCGACGACAACGCGAACGCCGGGACGGGGAACGACCTCGTCGACGGCTCCAGCGGCGACGACTACCTGGACGGCGGTGACGGCCTCGACGTCGTGATCGGCGGCGAGGGGAACGACAAGATCTACGAGAGCGGGCTCGGCCCCGACCGGCTCCTCGACGGCGGGCCGGGCGACGACTTCGTCTACGGCGGCCGCGCGCCCGACACGATCGCCGGGGGCGACGGCGACGACGAGCTGATCGGCTTCAACGGCGGCGACCACATCGACGCCGGCCCCGGCAGCGACACGATCGACGCGGGCATCAGCCCGGACGTGGTGCTTGCGCGCGAGGGCGACGACGCCGTCCGCGGCGACGCCGGGCGCGACACGATCTTCGGCGCCGACGGCGCCGACACCATCGACGGCGGCTCCGGCGACGACCGGCTGAGCGGCCACGAAGGCGACGACGCGATCGTCGCCGGCCCGGGCGCGGACCTCGTCAGCGGCGGCGCCGGCAACGACGACATCCGCACCGCCGACACGGACGGCGACCTCGTCGACTGCGGCCCCGGCCGCGACGTCGTCCACATCGAGAACGCGGTCCCGCAACAGGACTCGCTCCGCCGCTGCGAGACGGTCGTCAGGACGGCACCCGAACCCTCGACCGACGCGCCGCGTACCTCGAACATCATCAGCGGCACGCCCTTCGACGACACGCTGCTCGGGACGCCCGGCGTGGACACGATGTACTCCGGCGACGGGAACGACACGCTGTTCGGCGGCGAGGGCGACGACTACGTCGACGGCGAGAACGGCTTCGACGCCGTCCGCGGCGGCCCCGGCAACGACGGCGTGTACGGCCGCAACGACGACGACCGCGTCTACGGCGACGAGGGCGACGACTACGTCCAGGGCGACCGCGGCGACGACCTCGTCTACGGCGGCCCGGGGAACGACCGGATGGAGGGCGGCCTCGACGACGACACGCTCTTCGGCGAGGACGGCGACGACCGCATCTCGGTCTACGGCCGCGGCCGCGAGCGCGTCTTCTGCGGTCCCGGCCACGACGTCGTCCAGGCGGGACCGGAGGACGAGGTGGCCGGCGACTGCGAGGATGTCCGGCGGTGAGGCCCCCGCTGCTCGTCCTCCTCCTCGCCACCGGCGCGCTCGCCGCGACCGCCGGCCAGGCCGCGGCCTTCGACCTCGAGCAGGTGCCAGGCACCTACGACCAGCCCGTCTACGCCATCGGCCCGCCCGGCGACCCGACGCAGCTGTTCGTCGTCGAGAAGAAGGGCCGGATCAAGCTCGTCGACGACGGCGCCGCGGTCGACGAGCCCTTCCTCGACATTTCCGGCCAGGTCGACATCGACGGCGAGGAGGGCCTGCTCTCCATGGCGTTCGCGCCCGACTACAACGGCCCCGGCAGCCAGGGGCGCTACTGGATCGTCTACACGGCGGACGCGCCCGAGAACGACAAGGGCGACCTTCCCGGCAGCGAGATCGTCGTCGAGGAGCGCCTGCGCGACGACCCCGGCCGCGCGGCCGAGATCATCCGCATCCCCCACCACAACTTCTCCAACCACAACGGCGGCCAGCTGCAGCTCGGCCCCGACGGGCACCTCTGGCTGTCGACGGGCGACGGCGGCGGCGCCAACGACCAGCTCGGCAACGCCCAGAACCCGCGGTCGCTGCTCGGCAAGCTCCTGCGCTTCACGCCGATCGCGGGCGGCGGGCACGCCATCCCGGCGGACAACCCGTACGCCGACGGCGTCGACGGCGCCCCCGAGGTCTGGGCCATCGGCCTGCGCAACCCGTGGCGCTTCAGCTTCGACCGCGAGACCGGCGACCTCCTCATCGGCGACGTCGGGCAGGGCGCGGCCGAGGAGATCGACTTCGCGGCGGCGCCGGACCGCGGCCGCGGCGACAACTACGGCTGGCCCGCGTACGAGGGCAACCGCGTGACCGGGCTCGCGCCGCCGCCCGCCGACCACCACCCGCCGCTCATCGAGCACCTCCGCGACGACGGCTGGAAGGCGATCGCCGGCGGCTACGTCATCCGCGACCCGGAGCTGTGCGAGTTCGGCCGGTACGTCTACGGCGACTCGTTCCGCCCCGGCGGCCTCTTCCTGGCCGACCCGCTGACCGGCGCGACGACCGAGATCGCCGACCGGCAGGTCTCCTTCCTCGTGAGCTTCGGGGAGGACGCGGCCGCGCACGTCTACGCCGTCTCGCTGAACGGCCCCGTGTACCGGCTGACGGGCGACGCGGCGACACAGTGCCCGCCCCCGCCCGAGGAGGACGACGACGAGGACACCACGACGACGACGCCCGCTCCCGCGCCGCCGACCCAGGACCCGCCGGCCCCGCCGCCGTTCCAGGCCCCGCGACCGCCGGGCGCCCTGGGCCTCTACGTCGACACCGCGCCGCGGCAGCGTGGCGTCAAGCTGAAGCGGGTCTTCGTGAAGGCCGGCTGCAACGCACGGTGCCGCATCACGCTCACCGGCGGGCTGTGGGTGGGCCCGAGGCGCTTCACGCTCATCCCCACGAGCATCCCGCTGCGCGGCGACACGCCGTTCACGTTCTACGCGCAGCTCGGCCCGCGCGCGCGGCGCGCCGCGCGGCGGGCGCTGCGCCGCGGCGGGCACCCGACCGCGCGCCTGACCGTGACCGCGACCGGCGACGCCCCGCGGGAACGCCGCTTCCTCTCGGTCGCGGTGATCGGCTAAGCGGACGCGACGCGCTTGCGCTTCGCCCGGCGCAGCGCGCGGCGCTCCTGGCGCACGCGCTCCATCACGCCGCGGCGGCCATGCTGCTCGAGCCCCGCGTACAGCACCTTGATCTCGTCGAAGATGTCCTCGGCGACGGCCTGCTGCTGGTCGCGCGTGGGGTCGTCGACCTTCGCGAAGCGGATCGGGTCGCCGTACTGCACGGTCACCTTCGGGAACTGCAGCTTCTTCCAGTTGCGCACGCGGCTGGAGCCGTGGATCGCGACCGGCACGACCGCGGCCCCGCTCTCCAGCGCCAGCCGGCCGATCCCGGGCTTCGGCTTCTCCGCGAGCTTGCCGGTGCGCGAGCGGCCGCCCTCGCAGTACATCGCGACGCATCCGCCGCGCCCGAGGATCGTGTTCGCGGTGATGAACGCCTCCTCGTCGCGGTAGCCGCGGCGGACCGGGAACACGCCGCCGTGCGTGTAGATCCACTGCAGCGGTCCGCCGCTGAACAGCTGCGACTTCGCCATGAACCGCACCTTGCGGCGGATGAAGGCGCCGAGGAAGAAGTGGTCCATGAACGAGAAGTGGTTCGGCGCGAGGATCACCGGACCCGACTGCGGCACCTTCTCCGACGAGATGCACTGCGCGCGGAAGAACGTGAGCGCGTAGACGGTGGTGACGAACCGGACGACCTCGTAGACCGGGTCGGGCTCGCGGGTGCGCGAGCGCTCGTGGAAACGGTCGAAGTACTCCTTGGGGCGCGGGTCCTTGTAGACCTGCGCCTTCATCTCAACGAGGTCTTCCGGCACGGGTACGAGAAATTACCCCTCTCCGTACGAACGGGCACACTCGACCGCCCGCGACCAGCTCGCGCGGCGCGAAGCGCGCTCGTCGTCCGACATCCGCGGCTCGAACCTGGCGCGCTCGCGCCACAGCTCGCGCACGCGCCCCTGCGTCCACTGCCCGACGCCCACGCCGGCCAGGAACGCGGCGCCGAGCGCGGTGATCTCCGCCACCTCGGGCACGACCACCGGGACGCCGAGCACGTCCGCCTGGAACTGCATGAGGAAGTCGTTGTCGGAGGCGCCGCCGTCGGCGCGCAGCTCGCGCAGGTCGGGCCCGGCGCCCTCCATCGCGTCGATCGCGTCGGCGGTCTGGAAGGCGATCGACTCGAGTGTCGCGCGGACGAGGTGCTCGCGGGTGGTCCCCCGGGTGATCCCGAGGATCGTGCCTCGCGCGTACGGGTCCCAGTGCGGCGAGCCGAGGCCGGTGAGCGCCGGCACGAACACCACGCCGTCGGAGGAGTCGACGCTCTGCGCGATCTCCTGCGTCTCCGGCGCGCTCGCGATGATCCCCAGCCCGTCGCGCAGCCACTGCACCGCGGCGCCGGTCACGAAGATCGACGCCTCGAGCGCGTAGAACCGGCGCTCCCCGATCCCCCAGGCGACGGTGGCGAGCAGGCCGGTCGGCGGCTCGGGCGGCTCGTCGCCGGTGTTGAGGAGCACGAACGACCCGGTGCCGTACGTGTTCTTGCCCTGGCCGGGGTCGAGGCAGCCCTGGCCGTAGAGCGCGGCCTGCTGGTCGCCGGCGATGCCCGCGACCGGGACGCCCTCCGGCGTGCGCCCGACCTCGCCGATGCTCGGCACGACCCGCGGCAGCGCGCGCTCGGGCACGCCGAAGAGGTCGAGCAGCTCCGGGTCCCAGCTTCCAGATCGGATGTCGTAGAGCAGCGTGCGCGACGCGTTCGTCGCGTCGGTGACCAGCTCGCCGGTGAGCTTGAAGATCAGCCACGCGTCGATCGTGCCGAACACCGCGCGGCCGTCGCGCGCCTTCTCGGCCAGGCCGTCGACGTTGCGCAGCAGCCACTCGATCTTGGTCGCGCTGAAGTAGGGGTCGAGGACGAGGCCGGTCTTCGCGCGGACCGCCTCCTCGCGGCCCTCCTCCTTCAGCTCGGCGCAGCGGTCGGCGGTGCGGCGGTCCTGCCACACGAGCGCGCGGTGCAGCGGCTCGCCGGTCGACGGGTCCCAGACGCACACGGTCTCGCGCTGGTTGGTGATGCCGATCGCGGCCGGCCGGTCGACGCCCGCGTCGTCGAGCGCGTCGCGCGCGACCGCCTCGGTGACGTCCCAGATCTCCTGCGCGTCGTGCTCCACCCAGCCCGGCCGCGGGAAGTGCTGCGTGAACTCGCGGTACGCGCGGCCGGCCAGCGCGCCGTCGTCGTCGAAGACGAGGCACGTCGTCCCCGTCGTCCCCTGGTCGATGGCGAGGATCAAGGGCCGGACGCTACCGAGGCGGAGAGGGACGCGCCTGTCCCGTTCGCGCGCCCCTCTCCTGTTGGCCTCGGGAGCCCCGGCGGGCGGGTCATCCCGCCGGTGAGAGCAAGGTACGCGGGGATCCGCGCCTCTCCATCCGCCCACCGGTCGGAAGATCCGCGAGCCCCGTTCGCCCGCCGGTCGAGGGTCTAGGGTTCCGCGCCATGCCAGACGTCGAAGCCCACATCACCGGCACCGTGTGGAAGATCGAATGCGAGGTCGGTCAGCAGATCGAGGAGGGCGACACCGTCGTCATCCTCGAGTCGATGAAGATGGAGATGCCGGTCGAGGCCGAGGACTCCGGCAAGGTCAAGGAGATCCTCTGCGAGGAGGGGCAGGCGGTCAACGAAGGGGACACGCTCGTAGTCCTGGAGTAGCCTCGCTGCCTTGCCAGGCGAGCTGCTCGTCGACCGGCCGGGCGAGGGCATCGTCCGGCTCACGATCTCCAACCCCGCCAAGCGCAACGCGCTCGACCACGCGATCCTCGACGGGCTCGCGGCCGCGGTCTCCGAGCACGGCGACGCGCGGTGCCTGATCCTCACGGGCGCGCACGGGATGTTCTCCGCCGGCTACGACATCGGCGACATCCCAGAGGACGTCTTCGCCGAGCGCGCCGAGCGGCTCGTCGCCCACCCGTTCACGGCGGCGCTCGACGCGCTCGAGGCCTGCGACGCCCCGATCGTCGCGGCGCTCCCCGGCCACACGATCGGCGGCGGCCTGGAGATGGCGCTGTGCTGCGACTTCCGGATCGCGGCGGCCGGCATCAAGCTCGGGATGCCGCCCGCCAAGCTCGGGCTCATCTACTCCCACATCGGCTTGCGGCGGTTCGTGCAGGCGATCGGCGCGCCGCGGACGCGCGAGCTGTTCCTGCTCGGCCGCAACGTCGACGCCCCGACCGCGCTGGCGTGGGGCCTCGTGAACGCGGTCGAAGACGACGTCGAGGCGGCGTCGCTGCAGCTCGCCGCCGAGCTGGTGGCGAACGCGCCGCTGTCGATCCGCGGCAACAAGCGGATCCTGCGCGAGCTGCTCGCCGCCGACGTCCCGCTCGCCGACGAGCTCGAGCGCGAGCTGATCGCGCTGCGCGAGTCGTCGTTCGCGTCGGAGGACATGCGCGAGGGCGTCCGCGCGTTCGCGGAGAAGCGCCGGCCGCGCTGGCAGGGCCGCTAGAGCCGCGGCAGCTCGAGCTTCGGGCAGCGGTCCATGACGACCTCGAGGCCGGCGGCGCGGGCGCGCTCGGCCGCGTCGTGGTCGATCACGCCGAGCTGCAGCCACACCGCCTTCGCGCCGATCGCGATCGCCTCGTCGACGTGGGCGCCTGCCTGGTCGGAGCGGCGGAAGACGTCGACGACCTCGATGTCGTGGTCCTCCGCGGCCGCCTCCAGCGACGGGTACGCCTCGGGCCAGTTCGGGTTGACGCGCACGACGTCGAAGCCGCGGCGCTCGAGCACGCTCGCGATGGCGTGGGAGTCGCGCGTCGGGTCCGGCGACGCCCCGACCACCGCCCACGTGCGGTAAGCGGTCAGGACGTGCCGGATCGTGTCGTCCATCGCCTAGGGCTGCCCGCTGTCGCGCACGACCGCGTACGCCGGCGGCACGTTCCACAGGCCGTTGCCCGGCGCCGTGGAGATCCGCTCGGACGCCGCGTCGCCCGCCGCGTTGCGCGTGCGCACGCGGTAGTGGATGCGCACGTCGCCCGACGTCCCCTTGAGGCTGTCCCATTCCGCGGTCGTGGGCGTCCACGTGCCGAAGCAGACCGGCTCGGTCGTCGTGGACACCGTCCGCCACACGCCGCTGCTCGGCGTGCTCGTCACCACCGTGCCGCTGAAGTCCTGGTTCGGCGACAGCTCGACCTGGTACTGCACATAGCACGGCGACGGGCTCGCGGTGGACGGCGTGAAGCTGCTCGCCGACGCGCCGATGAACTTGAACCGCGGGCCCGTCCACACCTGGAACGTCGGTGGGCCGCCGGCTCTGCGCAGCCAGTCGATCTCCCGGTGCACGACGCTGTCGATCGTCGGGTCGTCGCCCGTGTCGTTGTCGTCGATGTCCACGATCGCGTCCCCGCCGTTCTCGCCGCCCTGGCTCGCAGGGCAGCTCGTCGCCTCGGTCGTCGCGCTGCTGCCGTCGATGCACTGGTGGGGGACGAGGAAGACGCCCGCGCGGGCGAAGCCGGACGTGACCTTGTTCGTCGTGTGGTTGCCGTTGTGGAAGAACGCCGGCGGCCCGCCCGGGCTGCCCGACGTCGCCCACTGCACGACCATCTGGCGGAGGAGGTCCTGGAGGTAGCGGTAGATCTGCTCGTCGCCGGTCCCCGCGCTCGTGATGAACCCGAAGTTCCACAGCGCCCGCATGAGCCGGACGAAGTACTGCGGCGTGCCGGACGGCAGGCACTTGCTGCGCATCCCGCGGCGGACCTGCCACAGCGCCGCGGCCGCGATCTGCCCGTCGGCGTAGCCGCGGATGCCCGGGTCGGAGGCGCTGTACAGCGGGCGCTTCTCGGGGAAGTGGTCGTTCGGCGCCGCCGGCATGAACGGCACGGCGACGTCGGACAGCCGCGGCACGCCGCTCGTCTCGCTCGTGTTCGCGACGCAGCGCAGCGACGCGTTCGCCGTCGGGTTGTTCTTGCGCGAGTAGCCGGCCTGGCAGTTGATCGACGCGTAGGCGTGGCCGAACGCGTCCGCGAAGTCGTGGAAGAGCGCGCGCCCGCTCGGCATCGTGCACGATGCCGAGCCGCACCAGTCCGCCGGCCGGCGATCGTGCAGGCGTGCCATGCCCGCGTGCCAGAACTCGTGGCCCATGGTCGTGACGTCGGTCGGGCCGGGCAGCGACGCACCGCCCGTGTCCGGGCAGGTGGACGCGGAGAACGCCGACCCCTGGACGAGCTTCAGCGTGGTGTTGCCGCTGCTGGCGTAGGCGAGCGAGTTGCCGCCCCCGTCCGGGTCCGGGTCGTCGGTCCAGATCGTCATCGCGCCCTCAGGGAACGGCGGGACCGTCCCGGCGTTGATGACCATGTCCCGCATCCGCGCGACGTGCCCGAACGCGTTGACCTGCCGGAACGTGTTGTTGCCGCCCGCGCCGCAGATCGCGTTCGCGTCGTCGTTGATGGGCGCGACGTTGAAGTTCGCGACGCCGCCCGCCGTGCCGGCGACGGTGACCTCGCCGTCGTCGAAGTCGCCGTCGCCGAGGCGGTCGACCCGCCGGACCCCGCGCGTCGTGCCGTCGTCGGCCTCGAGCGTGAACTGCCCGCCCGAGGGCGGGTCGACGGTGAAGCCGGCGACCTCGGTCGGCGTCGTCGGGTCGCGGCGCCACGTCTCGCCGGTGGCGAACTCGTCGCCGCCGAGCGGCATCAGCTCGAGGACGGCGCCGCTGCGGGCGTCGAAGTACGCCGTCCACAGGGCCTCGGCCTTGTCGTCGAGCACGCCCTCGACCAGGGTCCGCCACGCGTAGCGCAGCGCGGGGACGCGCCGCCGGCCGTGTCGCGCGCCTCCGTACGGCAGGAGCACCAGCTCGCCGCGTGCCTTGCGCGGCACCGACGCGCGGCGCACGCCGCGCAGCCGGCTGACGCGGCGCGCGCCGAGCTTCGCGGCGCGCGCGAACGAGAGCCGGCGCGAGTTGGCGATCGCGAAGCGCGTGAAGAGGCTGCCGTGGACCGTCGTGATCGTCTCGCCCTCCCAGCGCGAGGCGAGCAGCCCGACGTGCTCGATCGGGGTCGACCCGACGAGCTGCGGGAACGCGTACTGGATCTGGCTGCGCTCGATGTCCGCCTTGAACTGGGCGAACGTCATGCCCTCGCCGTTGTCGAACATCTGGTCGATCTCGGGCGTCGCCCGCTCGCGCCCGGTCATCACGGCGCACATGGCGTCGAAGCCGGAGCGCTGCATCTCGGCGAACTCGCGGCACGTGTCCCGGGCCAGCGCCGCGAGGCTCGCGCCCGGCCGGCGGTCGCCCTTCCCCTGCCGGCGCGAGGCGCGGAACGTCCCCGCTCCGCGGCGCGGGAGCCCGGCCGCCCGCGCGATCGGACGGACGACCTGGTCGAGGACCTGCGCCGACGAGAGCGACGACGCCTCCCGCGGCGGCAGCGTGACGAAGATCGAGTCGCCGTTGAAGCCGGGGAACACGGCGGTCGCGCCGGAGGGCAGCGCGGCGGGCCGGCTGGTGGCGGCGCGCGTCTGCGGGATGGGCCGCGCCTGCACGATCGGGGCCTCGACAGAGCGGCCCTCGAGCCCCTCGCCGCCCGAGCCGGCGGAGGCCGGTGGGGTGGCCGGGTCCGGCCCGGCGGGCGCGACGAGCAGCACACCCGCGATCGCCGTCCCGAACACGACGCCCCTGAGCCCCCGCCCCATCGTGCACCCCTCTTCGCCCGCGGCGCCCGGTGTCGAGCACCAGTGGTCGGGACTCTAGATCGGTTGTCAAGAGCCCGAGCGATCAGCCGTCCAGGCGGTGGCGGTAGCGGTCCATCGTCCGCTTGACGAAGTCGCCGTGGGTGAGGCGGCGCCACGCCTTCACGCGCTCGTGGTGGAACGGGCTGGACAGGGACTCGGCGTGGCCGATGACGTGCCGCGTCGGGATGGCGTAGCGCTCCTGCAGCCACGCCGTGAGCCTCAGCGACGCGCGCAGCTGGCGGCGGTTCCCCATCACCTGGTCGTCGCTGCGGCCGACGTGCTCGATCCCGATCGCGACGTGGTTGAGGCCGACGACGTGGCGGCACATGAACCTCAGCGAGACGAGCTGGTGGATCCGGCCTCGCTTGTCGATCACGAAGTGCGCGCACGTGCCGGGCAGCTCGCCGAGGTCGGGGCGGTTGGCGGCGAAGGTGTTGAACGCGCTCGCGTAGGTGTCGCCCGCGGTGAAGTGCTCGACGACGGTCTTCGGCGCCTTCAGCAGGTGCGTGTTCAGGCCGTAGTGGCGCCGCGCGTAGCGGCGCATCTGGCGCTTGCGCTTCAGGCCGAACGGGATCGGGTCCCAGTGGATGCGCGGGCGCGCGGCGGCGTCGCGCGCCACGGCGCCGCTCCGGGCCGCCGCCCACACCGCGCGCACGTGCCGGCGCACCGCCGCGCGGCTCGGCGTGCCGGCCGGCAGCTCGACGACGAACGCTCCTCCGCCGGGCAGCACGCGGTTCTGCCAGCCGGCAGCGGTGCCCCGGTAGCGCGGCAGCCTGCGGACGGGAAGCCTGGCGACCCGCGCGTACCGCCGCACGAGCGCGCGGTCGGCGCCCGCCGCCGGCACGACGATCCCGTACGGCTGATGCAGCCAGACGGTGACGTCGGGGCGGATCGCGCGGGTCACGCGCATCGCGTAGCGCGTCTCCGGCTCGCTGGCCGCCCGCGGCCCCGGCCAGTAGCGGCCGCGGGGCGCGCGCCGCCAGCGGTGCGGGAAGTTGCGGTTGAGGTCGACGCCGTGCGCGTTCTGCCGCGTGCCGCGCCGCGCGCCGTCGGGGTTGAGGTTCCGCACGACCCACACCTGCACGCCGCGCGGCGGCGTCGCGCGCAGCACCGCCGCCGCGACCCTCCGGCCTCCCGGCTCGTCCCCGTGGATCGCGCCGACCACGAGCACGCGGCGCGGCGCGTCCTCGGCGCCGCGATGCTCGACGCGCAGCGGCCGTCCTTCGACGCTCTGCCCGCCGAGGGCGGCGACCGCGGCCACTGCGGCGCTCAGGAACACGCCGACAGTGTGGCCTACGGCGTGACGTCGACCTGCGGGGCGTCCGGCAGCGCGGCGAGCGACGAGATGCCGCGCGCCGGCAGGCGCGCGAGGTCGCGCTGAGCGAGGTCGGGGCCCTCGGCGACGCGCAGGGTCTCGTCGTCGACTCCGTAGACGCCGCCGCCGGCGATCACGAGGCCGGCCGGCTCCAGCCGGGACCGGAACGTGCGCAGCGTCCGCAGCGCGTCGTCGACGAGCCGCAGCCGGCGGCTGTCGCCCGCGACGAGCAGCCGGTCGTCGTCGAGCCACAGGACCGCGTTGGTCAGCGTGAAGTCCTCGCGGGCGGGGCGGACGATCGCGCGTGTACGACGCGCGAGGTCGACGAGCATCACCGCCCCCGCGAAGTCGCGGCGGTCGAAGCCGGGCGCGATGCCGGCCGCGCGCGTGCCGTCGGGGCTGAGGGCCCACGACTCGCTGTGGCCGCGCACGCCGCGCAGCCGCCGGACGCGCCCGGTCCGGAGGTCGAGCAGGTCCGCGCCGCGCCTGCGCACGAGGATCGCGTAGGGCGCGATCAGCTCGGCGCCGACGTACCGCCCGGCGTGGATCGTGCGTGGCCGCCCGTCCTCGAGCGCGGCGACGGAGGTCGACCGCCTCCGCCCGACGACCGCGAAGAGCTTCCGGCCGTCGGGGTCGCCGCAGGCGACCCGCGAGACGTTGCCGCGCCACGGCGAGCGCCGCTGGCGCACGACGGCGGCGTCGCGCACGCGGCGGATCGCGATCGACGGGCGCGCGCCGTCCCGCACCAGCTCCACGACGTGCCGGGAGCCCGGGCACACGCCGAGGCGCTCGGCGGTCCCGCGGCCGGCGCCGTACGCCAGCGGCCGTCCCTCGCCGTCCAGCAGCGCGACGCGGCCGGCCGAGAACGAGCCGTAGGCGACCAGCGCGGCCGTCCCCTCGCCGAGCGGGCGGGGCAGGCGCTCCTCGGCGCCCGGCAGGTCGTCGGGGTCGACCATGTCGCAGAGGCTCGAGCTCCAGCGGCCGCTCTTCGCCCGCGTCAAGAAGAGCCCTATCCGCCGGCCCGGCTCCAGCGAGAGCTCGCACGCCGACTCCTCGTCGCCGGTCCCGACCTCGATCTCGGCCGGGAGGTCGACCTTGAACTCGTGCTCGACGCGGATCCGCCCGACCTTCCCGTCGTCCGAGAGGACGGTCCCGATGACGGCCGCGTCGACCTGCTTCAGCCGCTCCTCGGGGTCGATCTGGGCGCAGGAGCAGGCGCCGGCGCGGTCGGTCGTCGCGAGGCCTAGGAGCGTCACCGCGGCGGCGGCGAGGATCGCCAGACGCATGGTCACTCGAACACTACGCGCGAGCTTCGCGGGTCGTCACAGTCCGTCCGGCGCCGCGCCTAGCTTGCCCCGCATGCCGCCGCTCATCAGCCGCGAGGAAGCGCGCCGCCTCGGCGAGATCGACGACCACTCGGAGATCGAGGCGCTGGTCGAGCGCGCGTGGCGCGCGCGGCAGGACGTCTTCGGCGACTCCACCGACCTCTGCTCGCTCGTGAACGCCAAGTCGGGCGGGTGCGCCGAGGACTGCGGGTTCTGCGCGCAGTCGCGCTTCGCGGAGGCGGAGACCCCGCTGCACGCGATGATGGAGCCGGAGCAGATCCTGGAGCACGCTCGCGCGGCGGAGGCCGCGGGCGCGCACCGGTTCTGCATGGTCACGCAGGGCCAGGGCCTGTCGAAGCGCGACTTCGAGAAGGTGCTCGAGGGGGCGCGGCTGGTGGCGGAGCACACGAACCTCAAGCGCTGCGCATCGATCGGGCACATGTCGGCGGCGCGCGCGCGGGCGCTGCGCGAGGCCGGCATCCAGCGCGTCCACCACAACGTCGAGACGGCGGAGTCGTACTACCCCGAGGTCTCCACGACGGTCCGCTACGAGGGCCGGCTGCGGACGATCGACGCGGTCCGCGAGGCGGGGCTCGAGACCTGCGTGGGCGGGATCCTGAACCTCGGCGAGACGCGCGAGCAGCGGGTGGAGATGGCGTTCCAGCTGGCGTCGATCGACCCGACGTCGGTCCCCATCAACCTGCTCAACCCGCGGCCGGGCACGAAGTTCGGCGACCGCGACTACATGGACCCGTGGGAGGCCGTGAAGTGGATCGCGATCTTCCGGCTCATCCTGCCGCGCGCGCTGTTCCGCCTGTGCGGCGGGCGGGTCGAGAACCTCGGCGAGCTGCAGGGGCTCGCGGTGAAGGCCGGGCTCAACGGCGTGATGATGGGCAACTTCCTCACGACGCTCGGGTCCTCGCCCGAGGAGGACCGCTCGCTGTTCGAGGAGCTCGGGCTCAACGTCGCGCCGCAGCCGGACAACGGCGCCAACCCGCGCCCGGACAACCGGTCCGGCTGGCTCGACGGGACCACGCCTTCGATCGTCGACGACTTCATCGCGGCGGAGAGCGCCCCCGCCGACACCCTGCAGGTCCGGATGTGGGACCCCTCGTCGCAGCTGCGCTTCGCGAAGAAGACGGCCGTGCCCGTGCGGCCGGACGGCGCCGAGAACCGGTGGCCGGCGGAGGAGCCGGCGGCGTAGCGCCGTGGAGGACCTCCAGGCCCGGCTCGACGAGCTCGCGGAGCTCGGCCTCTATCGCCGGATGCGGATGGTGAGCGGGCCTCAGGGCCCGCGGGTCGTGCTCGACGGCAGCCCGGTCCTCCTGCTCTGCTCGAACAACTACCTCGGCCTCGCCGATCACCCGCGCGTGCGCGAGGCGGCGGCGGACGCCGCGATGCGGTGGGGCGTGGGGGCGGGCGCGTCGCGGCTCGTCTCGGGCACGATGACGGTGCACCGGCGGCTGGAGGAGCGGCTGGCGGACTTCAAGGGCGTCGACCGCACGCTGCTCTTCGGCTCCGGCTACCTGGCGAACGTCGGCGTCGTCAGCGCGCTGGCGGGCGCCGGGCAGGCCGTCTTCTCCGACGAGCTCAACCACGCGTCGATCGTCGACGGGTGCCGGCTCGCGCGGGCCGAGACGGTCGTGTACCGGCACGGCGACGTCGAGCACCTGGCGTGGTGCGTCGGGCGGACCGGCGGGCGCGGCGGGGTGATCGTCACCGACAGCGTCTTCTCGATGGACGGCGACGTCGCGCCGCTGGCGGACATCGTCGACGTCGCGCGGCAGGCCGGGCTGCGCGTCGTCGTCGACGAGGCGCACGGGACCGGCTGCTACGGCCCGGGCGGCCGCGGCGCGGTGGCCGAGGCGGGGTTGGAGGGCGAGATCGACGTCGTGATCGGGACGCTCGGGAAGGCGCTCGGGGCCTACGGCGCGTTCGCGGCGTGCTCGGCGACGATGGCGGAGTTCCTCGTCAACTGCGCGCGGTCGCTGATCTTCTCGACGGCGCTGCCGCCGCCGGCGGTCGCGGGCGCGATGGCGGCGCTCGACCTGCTCTGCGAGCAGCCGCGGCGCGTCTCGAAGCTGCAGGCGAACGCCGGCGCGCTGCGCGACGAGCTCGCGCGCGAGGGCTTCGACGTCAGCGGCTCGACGACCCAGATCGTCCCGCTCGTCGTCGGCGAGGCCGACGTCGCGATGGCGATCTGCGAGGCGGCGCTCGAGCGCGGCGTCTTCGCGCAGGCGATCCGGCCACCGACCGTCCCGGCGGGGACGTCGCGCCTGCGCCTGGCGGTGATGGCGTCGCACACGAAGTCCGAGCTGCGCGAGGCCGCGCGCGTCCTCGGCCGCGCCGCGCTGCAGGCGGGCTTCCGCCCCGCCGACGCGATGCCCGTCGCCGCGTCCCAGACCACCGACGAATGGGACGCCCTCCCCGCGGCCGCCCGAGCCGCATGACGTTCAAGCCTCCATCCCGCGCGGCGGCGGATCCCCTCTCGCCGCCGCGTACCTCGCTCGAAGGGCCGGCGGTGCCCTCCCACATCGCCGGCCCTCCGAGATCCAACGCCGCGCCCCTTCCGCCCGGCTACTTCGTGACCGGCACGGACACGGGCGTCGGGAAGACCGCGGTGGCGGCTTCCCTCTGCGTTTCGCTGCGCGCCGCGGGGCACCGGGTCGCGGCGGTCAAGCCGGTCCTCACCGGCCTGGACGACGACGGCCCGCACGACCACGAGCTGCTCGCGGAGGCGACGGGCGGCGACCCGCTCGACATCGCGCCGGTCCGGTTCGGCCCGCCGGCCTCGCCCCACCTCGCGGCGGAGCTCGCGGGCGAGCCGATCGATCCGGTCGCCCTCGTGCGCCACGTCGAGGCGGCCGCCGCGACGGCCGACGTCGTCGTCGTCGAGGGCGTCGGCGGCCTCCTCGTCCCCATCACGCCGGACTACTCCGTCCGCGACCTCGCGGTCGACCTGGGCCTCCCGCTGGTCATCGCCGCCCGCCCGGGGCTCGGCACGATCAACCACACGCTCCTGACGGTCGAGGCGGCGCGCGCCGCCGGGCTCGAGATCGACCGCATCGTCCTCACCCCGTGGCCGTCGGAGCCAAGCGCCATCGAGCGCTCCAACCGCGACACGATCGAGAGGCTCACGGGCGTCGTGGTCGCCACCCTCGCGCCCATCCCCGTGGCCGATCTCGCGAGCCTCGGCGCCGCGCCCGCGAGCTGAGCGGCGACTCTGGTCAGCCGATCCCGTAGGGGAAGATGAGGCGTCGCGAGGGAGCGACGTCCGCCGCACAATAATCAGGCCTCGGTCGCCGACGTGAGTTCACCATGAGGACGAGGGACTTGACGAGCGGGCGCGGATAGCCGAGGCGGGCGCAGTCGTCGGCCGCGGCGTTAACGACCGCCAAGGCCCCGGCGAGGGTCTCGCCGGTGTTCAGTACGTCGTCCGCGATCAGGATTCGAGCCGCAGCCGGGGAGCGCCATCTGACGTGCTCCTCGATCAGCGGCGTCGCGAACTGTTGGTCGAACTCCGTCGTCGACGGCTGTCGCGCGAGACGCCGCGGCTTGAGCAGGCCGAGCTCGCGCATGGAGTTGAAGCGGCAGAGGAGGTCGGCCACGATCACCCCGCCCGGCGGGATGCCCAAGACGAGGGAGGGGTGAAAACCCCCACTCCGGTTGGGCCGCTCGAGCGCGCGATGGAGGTCGTACACGGCATCGAAAAAGCGGACCCAGTCGACCTTCTCGATCGTGACACGCTCCGGGATCGGCTGCGGAAGTTTTCTCCGCCGCCGCTCGATCTCGTCCGCGAGGGCACGAAAGGCACCTGTCACCGCCTTCTGCGCCGCCGCGGGATCGGACAGCTGCGCTTGGCCCACCGATGAGATCGAGCGCGTGATTCCGGACAGCTCCGTGGCGCTGTCCGCCAAGACGTAGACGGGCAGCTCGAACGCGTACGCGATGCCGATTTCGTTGCTCAGCCAGTTCGTGTCGCGCTCGGCAATGACGAGCAGGCCCTCGACTTGACGCATCTCGTCGCGCACGAAGTCCGGTGGGCTCGAGGCGGCGACGCCGGGAGGAGCGGTGCGGATATCGAAGCCGAGCGAGTTCGCCTGATCACGGACCTCTCGCTCGATGTAGTCGGCGAGGCGCGAGAAATTGTGGGCGAAGAAGACGGAGTATGTGGATCTGGCGCTCGGCATCTCTCTACTTCGCCACCGCCGCAAGCCCCCGCTCGACAAAGTCGGCAACGGAGCGGCAGTCGCGAATCGTCCAGCCCTCCTCGACGCAGACGAAGACGGTTCGCGCGACGAGTTCCCGTCCCGCGTCGAGCACCTCCCGGTCGGCGGGTTCGGTGGCACCGTCATAGCGCGGGCAGCGCCAGCTGCAGCGGCCACTCGCCGAGCTCTTTCGCAGAACCGGCTCCCAGGAGGCGGCGGTGTGCCATTCCGCCTCCGAGCCTTCGTCGAGATCCAGGAATGGGACGCGACGTTCGCTGAGCAAGTGGCGAACGGTCCGGGCTACATCGCCGTTCCGAAGAGTGATGCCGAGCGCATGCGCGGCGTCCCCGCGCTCGTCGTGCACTGGCTGTAGCGTCGCGTGGGCCGGGAGCTCGATGCTCGAGGCGAGCTCTCTCTTGTTCGCGCGGAACCGCGCGAGCCGTGCATCAAGTTTTCGGATCTGCACCACGTTCGCGGCGCCCTCTAGCTCCGACAGGCGGAGATTCGTGCCGCAGAACGGGACGTCCCGCGGCCGACGACATCCGCGGCTCGCCCGCAGCCATCCGCCCGCACCGTCGTGATACGCCATGGCCCGCTCGAACACCGCGGCGTCATCCGTCACCAACAAGCCGGCCTCGCCGATCCCGAAGCGTTTGTAGCTGCTGACGCTGAAGCAACCGATGTGGCCGAGGGTCCCGACGCGCTTGTTGCCGAACGCTCCGCCAAGCGCTTGTGCAGCATCCTCGATTACGACGAGATCACGGCGCTCCGCGTGATCCAAGACGCGCGCCATGTCAGCGGGCACACCAAACGGATGCACGACGATCACCGCTTTGGTCCGAGCCATTGCCCGTTTCTCGATCTCGTTCGGGTCCAGCGTCAGCGACTCGTCGATCCGCCCGAGCACGGGAACGGCCCCCACGTTGACCACGGCGAGCGCGGTTGCCATGAACGTAAATGTCGGGAGGATGACCTCGTCCCCGGGGCCTACGCCCGTCGCCACCAGCGCGGTCTCCAACGCGGAGGTACCTGAATGGAGCGCCAGCGCATACGACGAGCCGAGCGCCTCCGCCGCAACGCGCTCGAACTCGGCGACGCGCGAGTGGCCAGGATCCTGATACCGACCCAGGCGCGGGCTCTCGGCCCACGTGCGCTGCCCGACACAACGGTCGATCGCCGCCAGGGTCAGCGCATCGAATCCCCAGAGCGCCGCGATTGCCATGAACTCGTCGGCGCCCACTGCAGGACGCCCCGAGCCTTCCGGCGAGAATCGCTCTACGGTCAAGGCAGTGCACATTAAATGACGAGTGACCGCTCACGCCCCGGAGATAGACCCGCAGCCGGTCGCGCGGGTGCCGACCCTATCTCGCCCAAGGACGAGGCCTCATGGCCAACGAATAGTGGTCCGCGGACGTCCAGTGGCTCTGGAGAAGACGGGCTGAGCGGCCGATGTCAGGTCGGTGGACCATGCCGCCGTCCTGGAAGCCCTGCCTCAGGGGATCGTCGTGCTGGACGCACATGGGCGCGCGACGGAGTGGAACCGCGCCGCGCTGGAGATCCTCGACCGCACCGCGATGACGCTCGCGGGCGCGCGGCCGCCGTTCCCCGGGCCGGTGACGGTCGTCCGCGAGGGCGGTGCGCCGGTCCCGGAGCTGCGGCCGGCGGCGCTCGCCGCGCTCGCGCGCGAAGGGAGCGCGATGGTGGTGCGCCGCGGCGAGCGAGTCGTGGAGATGGCGTTCGCGGTGGTGGAGGCCGCGGTAATCGTGACCCTCGTGGACGTCACGGCGCGCGCGGAGCGCGAGCGGGCGCTCGCGAGCGCTCGGGACCGCGCGGCGGCGCAGCTCGACGCCGCCGCCGCGCTGATCGTCACCCTCGACGCCGACGGCCGCGTCGAGCACGCGAACGCGGCGGTCCGGTCGCTCCTCGGCGCGGAGGCGCGCGAGCTCGTGCAAGCGGACTTCGTCGAGCTCGCGATCCCGGTCCGGGCGCGGCCCGAGGCGCGGCGGGCGCTGGCGCGGCTGGCGGCGTCCCCGAGCGCCGAGGGCCAGCACTTCGAGGCGCCGCTGCGGACGGCGGACGGCGAGGAGCGCGGCGTCTGGTGGCGCGCGACCCCCGCCCCCGACCACGGCGCCGTGCTCACCGGCCAGGACGTGACCGAGCGGCGCGGCATCGAGGAGCGCCTGCGCTTCCTCGCGCACCACGACCGCCTGACCGGGCTGCCGACGCGCGGCCTCCTCGACGAGCACCTCGGCCTCGCCGTCGCGCGGGCGCGCCGCCTGAGGACCGGGCTTGCCGTCGTCTGGGTCGACCTCCGCCTGGACGCGCGCGGGATCGCCGAGGCGGAGCGCGACACACTCGTCCTCCAGGCCGCGCAGCGGCTCCGCGCGGCCACGCGCGCCGGCGACCTCCTCGCCCGGCCCGGCCGCGACGAGCTGATCCTCGTCCTCACCGACCTCGACGACGCCGCGCTCGCCGCCGACGGCGTCGCCGTCCGCGTCGTCCACGACTCGTTCGCCGCGCCGCTCCGCGACGAGGACGGCCAGGACGTCCGCATCGCGCCGAGCGCGGGCGTCGCGCTCCTGCCCGGCCACGCCGACAACGCGGACGACCTCCTGCGCGGCGCCGAGATCGCGCTCGCCCAGGCACGCGCGGCGGGCGGAGGCACCGTCTTCGCGGAGGCGACGGTCGTGGACCCGCGACGCCCGCTCAGCGCGACCGCGCGGCTGAAGCAGGCGCTGGAGCGCGACGAGCTCGAGCTGCACTTCCAGCCGGTCCGCGCGCCGCACGACCTCACCCTCGCCGGCGCCGAGGCGCTCGTCCGCTGGGACCACCCCGAGCGCGGCCTCATCGGCCCCTCGGAGTTCCTCCCCGACGCGGAGGAGACCGGCCTGATCCGCGAGCTGGACGCCTGGGTCCTCGACGCGCTCTGCCGCCATGCGCGCGACTGGGGCGACGCGGGGCTCGTCCCGCGGCTGAGCTTCAACGTCTCGGCGAAGGAGGTCGCGCGCGCCGAGCTGGCCGGGGAGATCGTCGAGCGCGTCGCCGCGCACGGCCTCTCGCCCGAGGCGCTGTGCGTCGAGCTGCCGGAGGCCGCGGTGATCGCCCACCCCGCGCGGGCAACCGCCTGCGCCGCCGACCTCCGCGCCGCCGGATTCGCCGTCGCGATCGACGGCGTCGGCGGCGCGCTGGCCTCGCTGTCGCGCCTTCAGGACGTGCACGCCCACGCTCTGAAGCTCGACCGCGCGCTCCTCGGCGGCGTCCCGCGCAACCGGCGCGCCGGGTCGATCCTCGCCGCCGTCCTCGCGCTCGCCCGCTCGCTCGACATGGCCGCCGTCGCCAAGGGCGTCGAGACCGAAGCCCAGAGGGACTTCCTCGTCACGCACGGCGCGCCGCTCGCCCAGGGCTTCCTCCTCGGCCGCCCGCTGCCGGCGACCGAGATGGCGCAGCTCGTCCGCGGCGCCTAGCCGCGCTACGGCTCGACGAGCCCGCGGCGGATCGCGTAGCGCGTCAGCTCGACGCGATTGCGCATCCCGAGCTTCGCGAGGAGGTTCGCGCGGTGGTGGTCGACGGTGCGGCGGCTGATCGCGAGGAGCTCCGCGATCTGATCGCTCGTGTAGGCCTGAGCCACCAGCCTCAGGACCTCGAGCTCCCGCGTGGTAAGGGGATCGTCCAGGGTCACGATGGCGCGTTGACGCTACTCCTTTCGGTGGACGAAACTCAACCGTGTAGGCACTAGTGCTCATTGACGCACCGCCCGCGACTGGCGTACGTTGATTCTTACTCCCGTCCGCGGGGCGGGAAGCCCCGCAGGAAGGCTCCGCCATGCCACGGATCAGGTGGGCGCTCGTCGCCGTCCTCGGCGGCCTCGTCGCGCTGCCCGCAACCGCCTCCGCCGTACCGGCCCCGGAGCCGAACGACGGCATCCACCAGGCGAAGGGCCCGCTCCAGGCGAACGTCACGTACAACGGGAGCATCGCCGCCCCGTACGAGGACGATTGGTTCATCGTCCACCTCTCCGGACCGGGGACGCTCAAGGTCGACGTCACGAACTCGACCGTGAACTGCTACTACGGCCTTCGCACGCGCATCCACGACGCCGACGGCTACGAGCTCAAGGACGACACAGTCAGTCAAGGGAACGCCGGGTCGCAGACGCAGATCGCGAACGCGGCCGGCACCTACTACTTCCGGCTCAGCGGCACGGGCAGCAGCAACTGCAGCGGTAACTACGGCTTCAAGGCCACGGGTCCCCTGACCGGCGGGCCCTTGCCCGGACCGGCGCAGGCGACCGCCAACACCGGCCGCACGGCCGCGAGCGCCATCGGGCCGCTCGCCGGAGGCACGCCGTACGCCGGCCGGATCGACTCAGGGGGCGAGGACGACTGGTTCTTCTTCTACACGAACGGCGGCGGTGAGTTCGACGTCGTGGTGACGAACACCGTCACGAACGACCCGTACGACTATGGCTGCAGCCTGTACGCCCAGCTCTACTCGGGCGCGAGCGACGACTACATCCTCCTAGGCCAGACCGCCTATACGAACACCCACACCCACCTGCGCTACAACGGCGCTGCGGCGGCGCACTACTCGATCCGGATCGACAACAGCAGCTGCGCCGACGACGACTACCGGCTGCGGATCGACCCCGCGGGCCGCGTCACCGACCAGGAGCCTCCGCCGCCGCCTCCCACCGACACCGACGGCGACGGCGTCCCCGACGACCTCGATCGCTGCGACGAGGTCCCGGCCGGGACCGCCGACGGCTGCCCGCCGCCGCCCGACGCCGACGGCGACGGCGTCCCCGACGCGTCGGACCGCTGCCCGCGCGCACCCGCGTCCACCAGCGACGGCTGCGCCCCGCCGCCGCCGCCAGACCGGGACCGCGACGGTGTGCCGGACGCGACGGATCGCTGCCCTGGCACCGCCGCCGCGACCCCGACCGGCTGCGCGGCGGCGCCGGCGGTGACAGCGGCGTGCAGCGCCGCGCGCGCGAGGCGCAGCCGGGCGAAGGCCGCGCTCGCGACGGCGAAGGTCCGCGCCCGCACGGCGAGGAGCGCCGCTGCGCGACGCCGCTGGCGGCGCATCCGGGCGAGCCGCCGTGCCGTGTACGCCCGCTCGATCGCGGCCGCCAGGCGCGCCTGCGCCTGATCAGCGCTCGCCGCGCGCCGCGACCTCGACGATCGAAGCGTCGATGAGCCACTCCACCGGCGCGCGGTCGTCGGTGTAGACGCTGCCGCCGTCGAGCCGCGGGCCGATCCGGGCCACCGCCTGGCGCGCGCGCGGGCGGACGTCCGCGGGCAGCGACGGGATCGCCGCGGCGAGCTTCCCCGCGCCGATCCCGTCGCGCCGCTCGGTCGCGATGAGGAGGGTGTTGGTGTCCTCGGCGGGGTCGCGCAGGACGGTCGGGAAGACGTCGGCCATCGTCGCGCCGAGGACCTCCTCGAGGTCGTCGCTGCCCTCCGGGTGCCCGGCGTTGACGAGCAGCACGCCGCCCGGGCGCAGGCGGTCCCTCGCCAACTCGAAGAACTCGCGCGTGGCGAGGTAGAACGGGATGTACGGCTGGCGGTACGCGTCGACGAGGATCGCGTCGTAGCGCTGGTTGGTCGCGCGCAGGTACGGGCGGGCGTCGTCGGTGAACGTCCGCAGCCGCGGGTTGCGCATGTCGAAGTACTTCCGCCCGATGTCGGTCAGCTCGCCGTCGATCTCGACTCCGTCGACCCACGTCCGCGGGAAGAAGTGCCCGTACGCGCGTGCGGTCGTCCCCGCCGCGTTGCCGAGGATCGCGATCCGCTCCGGCGGCCCGTCGAGCACGGCGAACGGCGCGACCAGGTACTCGTCCCAGATGTTGTCCGTGAGGAACGTCCCGGGGCGGATCATCGAGTGGACGGCCTGGCCCTCGTTCAGCTCGAGGTCCCGGCCGCCGTTGGCGCGCTCGACGACGCGCGCGTACTGGTACTCGGTGTCCGCCTCGTGGATCACCTTCTCGCCCTCGTCGACGTCGCCCTTCACCGTCCCGACCGGCAGCGCGATCAGTCCCGCGAGCACGACCGGGACGAGCACGAGCGAGCGCCGTGCCAGCCCCGCCACCGCGACGATGGCGAGCGCGAGTGCGAAGACGAGGAACGTGCGGCGCGTGCCGAGCAGCGGGATCAGCAGGAGCGCGCTCAGGAACGTCCCGAACAGCGAGCCGACCGTCGAGATCGCGTAGAGCCGCCCGCTCACGCGCCCCGCCTCCTCCACCCCGGTCACCGCGAGCCGCAGCGCGTACGGCGCGACCGCGCCGCTCACCAGCACCGGGACCGCGATCAGCACGAGCACGGCGATGAGCGAGCCGGCCGCCGCGCCGGCGGAGATCGAGTCGAGCGCGTCGACGGCGATGTCGAGGAACGGGTCGGCGACGAACGGCACCGCACCGAGCAGCAGCGCGCTCAGCAGGACGATCCGGTAGAGGCCCTGCGGGGTCGGGTCGCGGTCGGCCAGCCGCCCGCCGTACCAGTAGCCGATCGAGAGGGCAACGAGCACGATCCCGATCGTGTTCGCCCAGACAATCGTCGACGCCCCGAAGTACGGCGCCAGCAGGCGGGCCGCCGCGATCTCGGCGCCGAGGATGCTCAGGCCGACCGTGAAGACGACGAGGGCGAGCGGGGGATCGGGCAAGCGGCGCATGCGTCACGAGCGTATTCGTCCGTTCGCGCTCGTATGGTCAGCGCCATGACGACGCGCGAGCTTGCAGAGATCGACCGGCGGGTGCTGTGGCACCCGTTCACGCAGCAGCAGGGCTGGTGCGAGGAGGAGCCCCTGATCATCGAGCGCGGCGAGGGCTGCGTGCTCTACGACCCCGACGGCAACGGCTACCTCGACGGTGTCTCGTCGTTGTGGTGCAACGTCCACGGCCACGGTCATCCGGCGATCGATGCGGCCATCCGCGAGCAGCTTGACCGCGTCGCGCATTCGACGATGCTTGGCCTCTCACACCCGCCGGCGATCGAGCTTGCCCAGCGCCTCGTGCAGATCTCGCCGCCGGGCCTGAGCCGCGTCTTCTACTCCGACAACGGCTCGACCGCCGCAGAGGTGGCCCTGAAGATGGCGTTTCAGTACTGGCGCCACCGCGGCGAGCTGGAGCGCACCGGCTTCATCTGCCTGCGCGACGCCTATCACGGCGACACCATCGGTTCGGTCTCGGTCGGCGGGATCGACCTGTTTCACTCCTGCTTTGGGCCGCTGCTGTTCGACTCCTGGCAGGCCGAGCCGGGCGATCCCGAGCACCTTTCGGTGCTCCTGCGCGAGCACGCGGGTTATGTCGCGGCGGTCATCGTCGAGCCGCTCGTGCAGGGCGCCGCCGGCATCCTCACGCACCCCGACGGATACCTCTGTAGGGTCCGGGCGCTGTGTAACGAGCACGACGTGCTGCTGATCTGCGACGAGGTGGCGACCGGCTTCGGGCGCACCGGCACGATGTTCGCGTGCGAGCAGGAAGGCGTATCGCCGGACCTCATGTGCTTGGCCAAGGGAATGACCGGCGGCTACCTGCCGCTTGCCGCGACGCTTGCGACCGAACGCATCTACGAGGCGTTCCTCGGCGAGTTCGCACAACTGAAGACCTTCTTTCACGGCCACACGTACACCGGCAACCCGCTGGCTTGCGCGGCCGCGCTGGCGACACTCGAGGTGTTCGAGCGCGAGCGCACGCTGCAGGCGCTGGCGCCGAAGATCGAGCTGCTCGGAGTGCTGCTCGAGGAGCACGTCGCACCCCTTGCATCGGTGCGCGAGGTGCGCCGCCGCGGCTTCATGGTCGGCATCGAGCTGGGTGAGTTCGCGCTGCACACGCGAATGGGCCATCAGGTCACGCGCGTCGCGCGCCGGCGCGGCGCGATCGTGCGTCCGCTGGGCGACGTCGTCGTCCTCATGCCGCCGCTGGCGATGAGCACGCAGCAGCTGCGCCGGCTCGTGCAGATCACCGCGGCGGCGATTGCGGAGGCGTCTGACTCCGTGGCACTGCTCGACGCCGCGTAGTCGCGTTCGTTGGTGTCTTGCCCGCTCGGTCGCCGTCGCCCAGACAGCGGCGCTCTTTCAACTCGACGCGCGTCGCGATCGTGACGCCGCGATGGCACTGCTGAGTCGGACGTGAAATGTCGACAGACGGCCGTCGCGGCCATCGCGGTGGGCGTAGCTCATGAACATGAGGGGAACCTTTGGCTCCCCCGCCCGACGGACCACTACAGCACTCCCAGCTCGCGCTGCAGCGGCTCGAGCTCGGAGCTGACGTCCTTCTTGGCAGCGTCTGGCGTGACGGCCAGCTCCACGAGCCGCAGCGCCTCGCTCGCGGCAGCTTCCCACCGGCCCCCGGGCAGCCGTTTGAGCCCGTGCAGCTCGGCGATGAGTGCCGCCGTCGGATCCACGGCGCCTCCGTCCTTCCACGTGCGCGCCGCGGCGAGGAGATGGTCGACGGCGGCAGCAAGATCGCTTCGCAGGATCGCGATCAGCGCCATCCGGATCTGAACCTGTCCCGCGCGACCGTGTGCCTCGTCCTCGAGCGACGTCGCGAGCACCGCTTGAAAATGCGCGGAGGCATCATCGAGGTCGTCTTCCGCAAGCGCCAGCCCACCCGCACGCTGGTGAAGCCTGGCCAGTTCGCGGGGGTCGGTCGCCATCGCGAGCCCGGTCTCGAGCTGCTTGCGCGCCCCGGAGCGATCGCCGCTTCGCTCGAGCGCAGATGCCAGCGTGGTGGCAACCTCGGCGGGACTGACGTTTCCCAGCGCTGTCATGCGCTCCGTGATCTGGCGGACCTGCTGCACGTCTCCGGCGGCGGCCTGCTGCGCCGCGAGACCGCCGAGAGCGCGGGTGAGGCCAAGCGTCGCCTCAGGCTCGAAGCTCGAGCTGAGCAGCTCCTGGTAGCTGGCCGCCGCCTCGAGCAGTCGTCCCGCGTGAACGTCGCGCCGCGCCTTGACTGCCAGCAGCGCGTCGTGGATGACCTGTGGCACATCGGCTGCGTCGGCATACCTCGCAAGCGCGTCCTCGAGCTCTTGATCGGGGCTCAGCGGACTGCGCTCGAGCGCCCGCTCGCGCTCTCTGGCAGGGCCCTCGGCCACCTCCGAGACGACGCGCTCGTACGCGGCCGCTTGCTCGGGATCATCGGTCAGCAGCGGTATGCGCAGCAGCATCATCATTTCGATGTCTCGAAGCTCCACGCCGCTGATCGCATGTTCGGTAGCACGCGAGAGCAACTCGGCGGCCGCATCCAGATCGTCTCGCGCGAACGCGGCGAACGCGTCCGCCGTGAGGCAGGTGATCGCCCGGGAGGTCGGGTCCTTGGAGGCTTCGCTCGACCAGTGAGCCGCCAGATCGACGTCGTTGGTAGCAACCGCGGCCACCTCCAGCCGGCACTTCGTGGTCCCGTCGACGGGCAGCGCATGCGTCAACAGCCCGCGAAAGTCGTCGCGTGCAGCATCGATCTCGTGCAGGCCGACGTGGCAGAGCGCTCGCATCTCGTAGTACCAGCTGGGGTCGTTGCCCCCGGCGAGCGGCAGCTCGAGCAGGCCGAGGCCCTCGTAGTAGCGCGACTCCCGAGGACTGTGGATCGCGAGCCAGGCCCGCGCCGCACTCACCCCGGGGTCGTTGCCGAACATCGTGACCAGCTCCTCGGCCACCTGCTCCGCTTCGACAAGGCGCCCTCGACTGGCAAGCTGTGCGAGCCGCTCGGCGAGAACCTGGCGATCGCCCGAGCCCAGCTGGTAGCCCCGATCGGCCGCCTCGAACGCCAACTCGTCGAGGTGCACATAGCGCAGATACTGCGCCGCGTACCCCCATCGCTGGGCGTCCACCTCATCGTGCACGATCGCCTTCTCGACGTACAGCAGCGCCTCCCAGACGCCCGCCAGGCGGTCCGCGGTGGGCTCTTGCGTGCCGAGGTCGGCGATCATCGCGCGCGTCAAGTAGGCCCAGGACATCTCGCCGGACGGCGGTCCCACCTTCTCCGTCCACTCCTCCCAGGTCTCGAACGCGTGCCTGACCATGCGCTGATCGGTCTTCGTCGCCCCGGGTGGAAGGCTTGTGGTGAGGCGGGCATCCGCGAGCAGCCACCCCAGGTCCCTGTCTGCGCTGTCGAGCTTCTCCGCCCGCTCGAACTGCGCGATTGCCTGGCGGACATCACCATTCCACGCAGAGAGCCTCCCCGCCTCCACGGCGGCGGTTGCCGCCTCTTGATCGGAGTGGTCCTCGAGCTGCTCCAACGCCTGGCTTCGCAGCACGTGTGCCGCCACCTGGGGATGCAGCTCCGGACCGCGTAGATCGGCCTGCAGCGCCTGATCGGCGACCATGAGGGCCTGCCGCGGCCGGTACGCATGCAAGAGGGTCTCCGCCGCGCGAGTCAGGAGCCGGCCCGGAGGGTCGATCAGCGTCGCACGGCGGCCGAGTCGAGCGATGTCGAAGGTCGGAAGCAGGGCCAGCGCCTTGCGGTAGAACTCGTCGGCGTCCTCGAAGTCGCCGCTGAGCTCCGCCCAGATGCCGAGCTCGAGATAGCCGGCGGCGTCGTCCTTCGCCAGCTCGACCGAACGCTGAGCGTCGGTCGCCGCTCGGTCGAGATCGCCGATCGACAAATAGTAGGCGGCGCGCTCGGCGTGCATGCGGCCGG
>DASVPR010000045.1:0-198553 GCA_036389485.1 Solirubrobacteraceae bacterium | reverse complement strand
GCGGGCTGCGACCCCTCGCGCGTCGGCGGCAGCGAGCGCCCGACGATCGATGTCCGGAGGCGGCGGGCTTGGGTTCGGGGGGTCTGGGTCGGCCATGTCCGGGCGCCCGCGACCAACAGATACGACGCGATCATTCTGCGCCTTTCTGCGGGAGGTCGAGTCGCACCCGGTGCCGCGGAGCCGAAATCGCCGTGCTTCCGGGAAATTCGGGCGATGGGCGATCCTGGATTCGAACCAGGGACCTCTTCCTTATCAGAGAAGCGCTCTAACCGGCTGAGCTAATCGCCCTCGGGGGTCGGCAGTGTAGCGCCGGGTCCCGGGCTGACGCGGCCCGCGAGAGCCGCCGCCTCCTCGATGGTCGACAGCTCCAGCTCGACTCTGTAGCCGCTCCCGGCGGGCTTCACCTTGACCTCTCTGCCGAAGGCTCCGCCGAGGGTCTCGGCGATGGTCGCGACCGCCGCCTCCTGGTCGGGGTGCAGCCCCCTCCGCGCGCCGCCGCGCGATGGTCCGCCGCCGGGCGTCGTCGTCGCGTTCGCCTCGCGGGCGCGCGTCTCGAGCGCGCGGACGGACCAGCCTTCGTCGGCCGCGCCGCGGGCCAGGCGGCGGCGCGCCGCGTGGTCGTCGGCGAGGAGCAGCGCGCGGCCGTGGCCCTCGCTCAGATCGCCGGTCTCGAGGAGCGCGAGCGCCTCGTCGGGGAGGTCGAGCAGGCGCAGCAGGTTCGACACCGCGACGCGGCTGCGCCCGACGCGCAGGCCGACCTCCTCCCGCGTCAGGCCCAGCTCCTCGACGAGCGCCGCGCAGGCGCGCGCCTCCTCGACCGGGTTGAGGTCCTCGCGGGCCATGTTCTCGACGAGCGCGAGCTCGAGCGAGGTCGCGTCGTCGCGGTCGCGTACGAGCGCGGGGATCCGCTCCAAGCCCGCGAGCTTCGCCGCGCGCCAGCGCCGCTCGCCGGCGACGAGCTCGTACGTCCCGCCGGGGATCGGCCGGACCAGCACCGGCTGGAGCACCCCGTTCGCCGCGATCGAGTCGGCGAGCGACTGCAGGGCGACCTCGTCGAACGAGCGGCGCGGCTGGTGCGGGTTCGGCGCGATCAGGTCGGCGGACACCTCGCGCAGCTCGTCGCCGTCCCCGCCCTCGGACACGGAGAGGATCGCGGCGAGCCCGCGGCCCATGCCGCGCGGCGCCGTCTTCGCGCGGGCCAGCGCGTCAGCCACGGGCGGCCACCTCCTTCGCGAGCTCGAAGTACGCGTCCGCGCCGGCGCAGTGAGGATCGTGGTGGATGACCGGGCGGCCGAAGCTCGGCGCCTCGCCCACGCGGACGTTGCGGGGGATCACCGTGTCGAACACGAGCGACGGGAAGTGCTCGCGGACCTCGCGCTCGACGTCGCGGCCGAGGCGGGTGCGGGCGTCGTGCATCGTCAGGAGCATCCCGGCGACGGTGAGGCGCGGGTTGAGCTCGCGCTGCACCAGCGCGAGCGTGTCGAGCAGCCCCGCGAGCCCCTCGAGCGCGAAGTACTCGGTCTGGACCGGCACGATGACGCGGTCGGCGGCGACCAGGGCGTTGACCGTGAGCGGGCCGAGCGACGGCGGGCAGTCGAGCAGCGTGTAGGCGAAGTCGTTGCGCACGGAGGCAAGAGCCTCACGGAGCCGAAGTTCGCTCCCCGGCGTGCGCGGAAGCTCGACGTTGGCGCCCGCGAGATCCGGATGCGAGGGCAGCAGGCGCAGCCGGTCGGTCTCGGTGTCGTGGAGCGCCTCCGTCGCGTCGACCTCGCCCGCGAGGACGTCGTAGACGTTCGGATGCATGTCCTTCGGAACGCCGAGACCGACGGTGGCGTTCGCCTGCGGGTCGATGTCGACGAGCAGCGTCGGATAGCCGGCCTCCGCGATGCAGGCGGCGACGTTCACGGCCGTCGTCGTCTTGCCGACGCCGCCCTTCTGGTTCGCGATCGCGTACACCGTGCCCATCGCCGGCCAAGGTACCGGCGGGGGCGGTCGGATGGCCGCGGCGGTTCGGGGCCGAACCGCCCTGTCTCCACCTCAACTCGAGCCTGCGAGTGGGCGCTTGCGGGCCATTCCCGCTCGACGGGGGAAGCGCGAAGGCGTCGGCCGCACCTTCGAGTAGAGATGCAGGTGGCGTTGCTCGGCACCCGGGAACGGCTCGACCCGCCGCACGCCGCGCGGTTCGAGGCCGAGAACGCCCGCCGCGGCGGCGGCATCGGCCTCCTCGCCCGCATCCCGAGCCCCTTTCCACGCGACCAGCCCGCCGCCGGCGCGCAGCAGGGGCGCCGCGTACTCGGCGATCGCGGCGAGAGGCGCGAGCGCGCGCGCCGTGACGACGTCGTTGGTGGCCTGCCATTCCTCGGCCCGCTGGCACACGACCTCCGCGTTCGACAGTCCGGCCGCCCCGATCGCGCGCTCCATGAACGCGCACTTCCGCCCCACACTCTCGACGAGGGACACGTGGGCCTTGGGAAGCGCCGCCGCCAGCGCCAGCCCCGGAAATCCCGCCCCGGAGCCCAAATCGGCGATCGCCCGGGCCGACCGCACCTCCTCGAGCACGAGTCCCGACAGCGAGTCGGCGACGTGGACGTCGACCGCCCGCTCGGGGTCCCGGACGGTCGTGGGCGCGGTGTCGTCGCTCGCGAGGAGGTCCAGGATCGCCCGCAGCGCGGCCACGCCGGCGGGCCCGACGACGTACTCCTTCGCCAGCTCCTCCAGCCGCGTCACCGCTCCGCCCGCGCTCGCACCGCCGCGATGTAGTCCGCATACCGAGCCCGCATCGTCTCCAGGCGCGCGTGCGCATGCGCGTCGAGCTCCGGCGTCATCGCGGCTTCGAGCACGGGCAGCACGTCCTCGACCAGCGCCTGCCCGCGCGCCATCCACTGGAAGTACGACCGGCCGCCATGGTGGTACGGCCCGTACAGCCGTGTCCGCGGAAACCGCTCCATCAGCCACTGGAACAGCGCCTCGTGCCGAGTGTGCATCCGGACTGTGATCTGCGGCTGCTTGCCATCCCCGCCGAAGCTGCCCTCGCCGAGCAGCAGCCCGACGACGACGCCCTGATCGAACTCCGAGAGCATCCGTGGATTGTTTCACCGGGGAGAAAAACGTGAAACGGGGACTGTCCCCCTGCGGCACCGCGGCACGGCGCGGGGGAGGGGCGCCGCCGCGCGGTACACGGGGACTGTCCCCCGGGGCGGCGGAGCGGGATCAGTCGCCCGCCCCGCGGCGGCGGAGCGGAGCGACTCAGTCGCCGGAGGCGGGCGAGACGACCAGGTGCCGGTCGGGCTCGTCGCCCTCGCTGTGTGTGTCCACGTCGCCCCGATCGCGCAGGTACTCGTGCACGATGCGCCGCTCGCTCGACGTCATCGCGTCCAACGCGACGGGGCGGCCCGACCGGACCGCACGGTCCGCGGCCTCGTCTGCCTGCCGTTCCAGAACCTGCGCCCGCCGCTCGCGGTAGCCCGCGGCATCGACGACGATCCGCCGGCGGGAAGCCCCCTCGCCGCCGGCGATCCGCTGCGCGAGGTGCTGAACCGCCTCGATCGTCGACCCGTGGCGCCCGATGAACAGGCCCAGGTCCTCGCCGTCGAGCCGGCCGGTGAGCGTCTCGCCGTCGTCCTCGATCTCGACGTCCGCGTCGAGGTCCAGCGCGTCGGCCACCCGCTCGAGCAGCTCGCGCAGCGCAGCGGCTTCCGCGGTCTCCTCGGGCACTACCGCCGCCTCCCCGTCTTCTTCTTCCTGCGCCGCGGCGGGGGCGGCGGAGCGGTGCGGCGCGTCGGCTTCGCGCCGTCGTCGTTGCCCTTCGCGCCAGAGGTCTTCGCGGCCTTCGGCCGGTTCGCGTCGGCGCCGCCGACCGGCCGGCCCGTGGCGTCGCGCTCGCCGTCGTCCCCGCCGCCCATCAGCCGGCCGAGCAGGCCTCCACCACCACCTCCCGAGTCCGCCGTGGCGATCGCCGGTCTCACCGGCCCGACCGTCTTCCGCACGATGAACTGCTGCACGATCGTCCAGACGTTCGTCGTGATCCAGTAGACGAGCAGGCCCGCCGGGAACGAGAGGATGAACGGGATGAAGATGAACGGCAGCGCCATGAAGATGTAGCGCTGGCGCGGATCCGCCGAGACGCTCATCAGCACCGACGACGCGAGCTGCGAACCGACGTAGAGCACGAGCAGCGTCACGAGCACCGCGCCCGTCGCCTTGTCCGTGATGTCCGGGATGAACAGGAACTCCGACGCGGTCGACTCGCCGCACGGCTTCGGGTTGGAGATCCCGGCCGCGTTGATCTCCGGGCACACCTCGTGCCGGAGGTCCTGCCGCAGCAGGTAGAACAGCGAGATGAAGACCGGGAGCTGCGCCAGCAGCGGCAGGCACGAGGCGAACGGGTTCACCTTGTGCTCCTGGTAGAGCTTCATCATCTCCTGGTTCAGACGCTGGCGATCCTCCTTGTACTTCGCCTGCAGCTCCTTCATCTGGGGAGCGATGCGCTGCATCTCCTGCATCGACTTGACCTGCTTGAGCGTCAGCGGCAGCAGGAGCGCCCGGATGGTGATCGTGAGGGCGATGATCGAGGTGCCCCAGCCCAGCCCCACGGAGTCGTGGAAGAAGACCAGCACCTTCTCGAACACGTCGATCAGGGGCTGGATGACGGGGACGTCGGCGAAGTAGAAGCTCATGGCGACGGAGGTCGGCGGCGGAACAGGCGCTGCGCCTCGACCGGGTCGAAGCCACCGTGGCTCCAGGGGTTGCAGCGCAGCAGCCGCCAGCCCGCCAGGACCAGCCCGCGCAGTATGCCGTACTCCCGAATCGCCCGTACGGCGTAGGCCGAGCACGTCGGCTCGTACTTGCAGCGGCGCGGGAGGGCGGGCGAGATCACCCGCTGGTAGGCGAGGATCGGCGCCACGAACACGCGGCGCAGCGCCGTCACGGGGCCTCCCTCGCCGCGGCCTTCTCGACCAGCTCGGCGAGCGCGGTCCGGATCCCCGCCAGTCCCTCGCGCTCGGCGAGCTCGCGCGCCTCCGGCCGCGCGACCACCACGACGTCGTGGCCCGCAGGCAGGCGCGCGGACTCCGCGGCGAACGCCTCGCGGAGCAGGCGCTTGACCTTGTTGCGGTCGACGGCGCCCCCCACCTTCCGGGAAACCGAGAGCCCGACGCGCGGCTCGTCGGAGTCGTCCGCCGCCGCCTCCGCGCGCGGGAACGCGTAGAGGACGAGGTGGCGGTTGCCGTGCGAGCGGCCGTGGCGGTAGACGCGCTCGAACTCGGCGCTGCGGGACAGGCGGCCGCGCTTGGGCGGCACGGCTCAGACTGCGAGGCGCTTGCGGCCCTTGGAGCGCCGGCGCTTGAGCGTCAGGCGGCCGCCACGGGTCTGCATCCGCGCACGGAACCCGTGCGTCCGAGCGCGCTTGCGCTTCTTGGGCTGGTAGGTGCGCTTCATCGCGGCGACGGAGGATAGACGACGGGTTGTGAACAGCCCCGCGACCGGGTGTTCACGAAACCTTCGCGTTTTGCGGCGTGGCCCTCCTGCGGGCGCTCGGAGCCGGTGCTACCGTCGCTCCCGCCGGGGCGTTCGCGCCCCCACCGAGATCAGTGCCCGCCACGACCGCCCTGGAGGGGGAGGAACCGACGCCTGCCGTGACGCACGACGCCGCCGACACGTGGTCCCGCGTGCAGGGCGAGCTGCGTCGTGCGGTCGAGCCGGCGGCGTACGACCTGTGGCTGGCGGCGCTCCGGCTGCGCGCGCTCGACGGCGAGCGCCTCGTCGTCGAGGCGCCGGACGACAAGCGACGCTGGGTCGCGGACCGCTTCGCGCGCGTGCTCCAGACGTGCGCGGCGGTCGTCCTGGGCCCGGACGCGACCGTCGACGTCGTCCCCGCCTCCGCCGCTGCCGCGGGCCCGCCCGACGCGGGGCTCGACGAGCACGGCCGGCCGGAACTCAACCCGAAGCTCACCTTCGACCAGTTCGTCATCGGCGACGCCAACCGGCTCGCGCACGCCGCGGCGCTCGCGGTCGCCGAGCTGCCCGGGACCGCCTACAACCCGCTGTTCATCTACGGACCGCCGGGCGTCGGCAAGACCCACCTCCTCCACTCCATCGCCAACTACCTGGGCGCGTACGAGCCCGGGCTGCGTGTGCGGTACACGACGGCGGAGCGCTTCACCAACGACTTCCTCGCCGCGATCCAGGCGCGTGACGTCGAGCGCTTCAAGGGGAAGTGGCGCCGCAACGACGTCCTCCTCATCGACGACGTCCAGTTCCTCGAGCGCAAGGCCAAGACCGAGGAGGAGTTCTTCCACACCTTCAACGCGCTCTACGACGCCGGCGCACAGCTCGTCCTGACCTCCGACAGCCCGCCGCGCGACCTCGTCGCGCTCGAGGACCGGCTCCGGGAGCGGTTCGAGTCGGGCCTGGTGACCGACATCGGCGCGCCCTGCCACGCGATGCGCGTCGCGATCCTGCGCAAGCGCGCGCAGCACGACCAGCTCCACGTGCCCGACGACGACGTCCTCGCCGCGATCGCCGGCCGAATGCTCGACAACGTCCGCGCGCTCGAGGGCGCGCTGATCCGCGTCGTCGCCTTCGCCTCGCTCACGCGCCGGCCGCTCACGCCGGCGCTGGCCGACGAGGTCCTGGCCAACCTGTATCCGTCTTCCCCGCGGCCGGGCACGCGCGCGCCGGCGCCGACGATCGAGCGGATCCAGGCCACCGTCTGCGACCACTTCGGCCTCGACCGCGACGAGCTCCTCTCCGCCAGTCGCACCGCCCGCGTCGCGTGGCCGCGGCAGGTCGCCATGTACCTCGCCCGCGAGCACACGGAGGCGAGCCTGCCCGCCATCGGCGCCGCGTTCGGAGGCCGCAACCACACCACGGTCCTGCACGCCGTCAAGCGCACCGAGCAGCGCATCGCCGACGACACCGACGCCTACGAGGCCATCCAGGCCGTCACCGCCCGGCTGCGTGCCGACGGGCGCGACTGACAGACTGCGCACAGGACGGGAGGGCTCCGTGAACGTTCCGAACCCGCACGCTCCGGCCTTCCGGGCCCTTCTGCACAACCTGACAGCCCCTATGACTCCTTCCATTCTCTCGAGGTCTTCATCGTGAAGTTGCAGGCATCGGCACCCGAGCTCCTCGCCCAGCTTCAGACGGTCTCCCGCGTCGCGTCCACCCGCTCCGCCGTCCAGGCGCTCTCCGGCGTCCAGGTCGTCGCCGAGGACGGGAGCGTCGAGCTGCGCGCCACCGACATGGAGGTGGGCCTGCGCGTTCCCCTGCAGGCGGAGGTCCAGCGCGAGGGCGTGGCCGTCCTCCCCGGACGGCTCACCCTCGACGTGGCCCGCGCGCTGCCGTCCGACAGCGTGACGATAGAGCTGCGCGCCGCACAGCAGGACGTCGAGATCGTCTCGGGCTCCGCCACGTTCCACATCCGCACGCTGCGGGCCGAGGACTTCCCCCCGTTCCCGGAGCCCGGCGGCGACGCGGTGGTGACCGTCCCGGCCGAGGCGTTCGTCGAGACCGTGGGCAAGGTGGCGCGGTCCGCCTCGCGCGACGAGACGCGCCCGATCCTCACCGGGATCCTCGTGAGCGCCAGTGGCCAAGAGCTGCGGATGGTCGCCACCGACTCGTATCGGCTGTCGGTGAAGGAGACCCCGCTCGACGCGCCGCTGGACGGGGCCTTCGAAGCCAACGTGCCGGCGCGGGCCCTGCAGGAGCTGGCGCGGATCGCGCAGCAGGCCGGCAGCGAGACCCTCGCCGTGACCAAGCGCGCGAACCAGATCGTCTTCGACGTCGGCGGGATGGTGCTCACCTCGCGCCTGATCGAAGGGCAGTTCCCGAACTACCGCCAGCTGCTGCCGGAGACGTACGAGCACGAGCTGCGGGTCGACACGCGGGAGCTGACCGACGTCGTCCGGCGCATCTCCCTGCTCGCGCAGAAGAACGCGCCGCTGCGCCTGTCGTTCGCCGAGGGCGAGCTGCGGGTCTCGGCCCAGACGCCCGACGTCGGCGAGGCGCTCGAGACGCTGCCGCTGCCGTTCGGGGGCGAACCGTTCGAGATCGGCTTCAACCCGGAGTTCCTGCGCGACGGGCTGGAGTCGGTCGACGCGGACGACCTTCTGCTCAAGCTGATCAGCCCGCTGCGGCCCGGCCTGATCGAGGCCGGCGACGGCAGCGGCTTCCTGTACCTGATCATGCCGATCAGGCTGAACGTGTAGGGCCGTGGGCTCTCCGCGCGTCGAGGCGCTGCGGGTGCGGGGGTGGCGCAGCTACGAGGCCGCGGAGGTGCGGCTCGGCCCGGGCCTGACCGTGGTCCATGGGCCGAACGGGGCCGGGAAGACGAACCTCGTGGAGGCGCTGTACTTCGGGCTGACCGGGCGGTCGTGCCGGACGGGGAACGAGCGGGAGGTCGTGGCGTTCTCGGCGAGCGCCGCGCGGGTGGAGGTCGACACGCGCGATCGCGACGGCGCGCACGAGCTCGCGGTCGGCTTCCAGCCCGGCGAGCCGAAGCGCTTCCGCGTCGACGGCGCGCCGGTGGAGCGGCTCGCGGACACGCCGGCGCGGCCGCTCGTGAGCGTCTTCCTGCCGGATCGGCTCGAGCTGGTGAAGGGGCCGCCGGCGCTGCGGCGTTCGCACCTCGACCAGGTCGTCGCGGCTCTGTGGCCTGCGCGGGTCGCGACCCGCAGGTCTTATTCACAGGCCCTTGCACAGCGCAACGCGCTGCTGTCGAGAGTGCGCCGCGGGCTGGCCGCGCGCGACTCGCTGCGGGCGTGGGACGAGCAGCTCGCGCGCCACGGGATGGCCTTGCGGGCGGACCGCAGCGCCGCGGTCGCGACGCTGGTGGAGCCGTTCGCGGCGGCGGCCGCCGAGTTGGGGCTGAGCGGGGAGGCGCGGCTGGAGGAGCGACCGAAGGCGCGGGCCGCGACGGAGGAGGAACTGGCCGCGGAGCTCGCGGCCCGCGTGGACTCCGACCTCGAGCGCGGCTTCACGGGCCACGGGCCGCACCGCGACGACCTCGCGCTGCTGCGCGACGACCGCGAGCTCCGCGCGTACGGGTCGCAGGGCGAGCAGCGCCTCGCGCTCCTCGCGCTCCTCCTCGCCGAGCGCGAGTCCCTCGGCGAGGCCCGCGGCGGCCCGCCGCTCCTCCTCCTCGACGACGTGATGAGCGAGCTCGACGCCACCCGCCGCGAGCGGCTCGTCGAGAGGATCGGGGCCGGCGGGCAGTCGGTCATCACCACGACCGACCTCGCCCACGTGCCCGGAGCGACCGCGGCGGGCGTGACCCGCGTCGCGGTGCGGGACGGGACCGTCCTGCAGGAGGCGGCGGCGGCATGAGCGCCGTCGAGCGGCCCGGGAGCGGCGAGGCTCCGCGACGCGCGCCGCCGGCTGGCGAGCCGTCACATCCGTCACATCCGTCACGGACGCCGGGTGGCCGGGCGCTGCCGGTCGATCGCCGGCCGCAGCGGCGCCGGGCCCCCGTGCCCGTCGCCGGCGCGGTCGAGGCGCTCGCCGCGCGGCTCGCGCCTCAGACGACGCTGTCGGCGGTCCAGCAGGCGTGGCCGGAGGTCGCCGGCGAGGTGGTCGCGGCGGAGGCCGCGCCGGTCTCCGAGCGGGCCGGCGTGGTCACGATCGCGTGCCGTTCGGCGGTCTGGGCGCAGGAGCTGACGCTGCTGGCGCCGGACCTCGTCGCACGGTTGAACGAAGCCCTCGGGACGCCGCGCGTGACCGAGCTGCGCTGCACGGCCGCGCCGCGCCGTGAGCGCCACTGATCCGGCACGGTTTTTGCGCGGTTTTGCAGCACTTTCACGCGCGCGTGCGCGCGGGTCTGACTGGGGGCGTGTGGTATTCTTCTGTCAACCGAATTCGCCTCCGTCCTACGTTGGAGCGGAGCGTTCAGTCGCCCCGGGGCATCACCCGGCTCCGGGGCGTTCGCGTGTCTTAGGAGGTTCGATTGGCAGCAGGTGGCGACAACAGGGAGGGCCAGTACGACGCTCAGGACATCACCGTCCTGGAGGGTCTGGAGGCCGTGCGGAAGCGGCCCGGCATGTACATCGGCTCGACCGGCGTCCGCGGCCTGCACCACCTGGTCTGGGAGGTCGTCGACAACTCCGTCGACGAGGCGCTCGCCGGCCACGCGACCGAGGTCGACGTCACCGTCCACCCCGACAACTCGGTCACCGTCACCGACAACGGCCGGGGCATCCCGGTCGCGCTGCACGAGAAGGAGAACCGGCCGGCCGTCGAGGTGGTCCTGACCGTCCTGCACGCCGGCGGCAAGTTCGGCGACGGCGGGGGCTACAAGGTCTCCGGCGGCCTGCACGGCGTCGGCGTCTCCGTCGTCAACGCGCTGTCCGAGCAGCTCATCGTCGAGGTCTGGCGCGACGGGCACACGTGGATCCAGGAGTACACGCGTGGGGCGCCGCTCTACGACCTGAGGAAGGGCGAGGCGACGAAGCGCCACGGCACGCGGATCACCTTCCTGCCCGACTCCGAGATCTTCGACGTCCACGAGTTCGACTACGACACCCTCGTCACCCGCCTGCGCGAGACCGCCTTCCTCACGCGCGGTCTTCGGATCCGCCTCAAGGACGAGCGCGGCGAGAGCCGGCAGAGCGCGGAGTTCCAGTACGACGGCGGCATCGAGGACTTCGTCAGCCACCTCAACGCCAACAAGGAGACGGTGGACCGCAAGGTCATCTACTTCGAGGGCGAGAGCGACGAGGGCCAGGTCGAGGTCGCGATGCAGTGGAACACGACGTACCAGGAGTCGATCCACTCCTTCGCCAACAACATCAACACGCACGAGGGCGGCGCCCATCTCAGCGGCTTCCGCGCCGCGCTCACGCGCACGGTGAACGCCTACGCGCGCAAGGAGGGGCTCCTCAAGGAGAAGGACGACAACCTCTCCGGCGAGGACGTCCGCGAGGGGCTGACGGCCGTCATCTCCGCGAAGCTCCAGGACCCGCAGTTCGAGGGCCAGACGAAGACCAAGCTCGGCAACCCGGGCATGGAGGGGTTCGTCGCGTCGGTCGTGAACTCGGGGCTCGCGCAGTTCTTCGAGGAGAACCCGAAGGTCGCCAACGGCGTCGTGCGCAAGGCGGTCCAGGCCGCGCAGGCCCGCGCGGCCGCTCGCAAGGCCCGCGACCTGACGCGGCGGAAGTCCGCGCTCGAGAACTCCGCGCTGCCGGGCAAGCTCGCGGACTGCTCGGTCAAGGACCCGGCGCTGACCGAGCTGTTCGTCGTCGAGGGCGACTCCGCCGGCGGCTCCGCGAAGCAGGGGCGCGACCGCAACACGCAGGCCGTCCTCCCGCTGCGCGGCAAGATCCTCAACGTCGAGAAGAGCCGGATCGACAAGGTCCTGCAGAACAACGAGATCCAGGCCCTGATCACGGCGCTCGGCACCGGCATCCGCGACGAGTTCTCACTGGAGAACGCGCGCTATCACAAGCTGATCATCATGACCGACGCCGACGTCGACGGCGCGCACATCCGCACGCTCGTGCTCACGCTGATCTTCCGCGAGATGCCCGACCTGATCGAGGCCGGCTACGTCTACATCGCCAAGCCCCCGCTGTACAAGCTGAAGCAGGGCCGCAGCGAGCGCTACATTGAGAAGGAGACCGAGCTCGAGGAGATCCTGCTCCAGGACAAGCTCGAGCGCATGGAGGTGCTGGACCGCGAGCACCGCGAGTTCAAGCTCACCCACGCGCGGTGGCAGAAGTTCACCCGGCTGCTGAAGCAGTACGAGGGCTGGGGGTCGTCGCTGCGCGCCGAGCACGGCCACGACCTCGTCGGCTTCCTCGAGGAGAGCTCGATCCTCGACGAGCGGATCGCCGACGCGAAGGCCGCGATCGAGCTGCTCGGCCGGCGCGGCATCGAGGGCGAGCCGTTCGAGACGACCGTCGAGCGCGAGGACGACGAGGTCATCGTCGTGCGCGCGGTGGAGGGCAAGACGGGCCTGGCGCGGACGCACCGCCTGCCCAAGGCGCTGTTCGCCTCGAACGACTACGTGCAGTTCGTCCGCGTGCACGTCAGCCTCGCGGAGCTCGCGGGCACGCCGCCGTTCACGGTCAGGCTCAAGGACGACGTCGAGGAGGCGCTCTCGTTCGAGGCGCTGCGCGACGCGGTCCTCGCGGTCGCGCAGAAGGGCGTCCAGCTCACGCGCTTCAAGGGCCTCGGCGAGATGAACGCCGACCAGCTCGCGGACACCACGATGAACCCGTCCTCGCGGACGCTCGCGCAGGTGTCGGTCGACGACGCCGCCGAGGCCGACCGGATCTTCTCGATGCTCATGGGCGACCAGGTGGAGCCGCGGCGCGACTTCATCGAGTCCAACGCCCGTCTCGTCAGCAACCTGGACGTGTAGCGCATGGCTTCCTCTGACGTCATCGGCGGCGGCAACATCGAGCCGCGCGCACTCGAAGACGAGATGCGCTCCGCGTACCTCGATTACGCGATGAGCGTGATCGTGGGCCGCGCGCTGCCGGACGTCCGGGACGGCCTCAAGCCCGTGCACCGTCGCGTGCTGTACGCGATGAACGAGAACGGCCTCGGCCCGACGCGTCCCTACGTCAAGTGCGCGCGGATCGTCGGCGAGGTGATGGGCAACTACCACCCGCACGGCGACCAGGCCATCTACGACACGTTGGTCCGCATGGCGCAGGACTTCTCCATGCGCGAGCTGCTGGTCGACGGGCAGGGGAACTTCGGGTCGATCGACGACGACCCCGCCGCGGCGATGCGGTACACCGAGGCGCGCATGACGCGGCTCGCGCAGGAGATGCTGCGCGACCTCGACATGGACACCGTCGACTTCGGGCCGAACTACGACGGCTCGAAGCGCGAGCCGCTGGTCCTGCCGGCGCGGTTCCCGAACCTGCTCGTCAACGGGTCGTCCGGCATCGCGGTCGGGATGGCGACCAACATCCCGCCGCACAACCTGCGCGAGGTCGTCGGGGCGGTGGTCGCGTTCATCGACAACCCGCGGATCACCGTCGAGGAGCTCATGCGCGACCACGTGCAGGGGCCCGACTTCCCGACGGGCGGGATCATCCTCGGCCGGTCGGGGATCCGCGACGCCTACGAGACCGGGCGCGGCCGCGTGCGCGTGCGGGCGAAGGCGCACACCGAGGACATCGGGCGCGGCAAGGAGGCGATCATCGTCACCGAGCTGCCCTACATGGTCAAGAAGGGCGGCGAGGGCGGCCTCATCACGAAGATCGCGCAGCTGGTCATCGACAAGAAGATCGGCGGCATCGCGAACATCGAGGACCACACCGACAAGCGCGGGATGCGCGTGGTCATCGAGCTGAAGCGCGACGCGGACCCGCGCATCGTCCTCAACCAGCTCTACAAGCACACGCCGATGCAGACGACGTTCGGCGTCAACACGGTCGCGCTGGTCGACGGCGTGCCGCGGACGCTGTCGCTGCGCGAGGTGCTGCATCACTACGTCGACCACCAGCGGGACGTCGTCGTGCGGCGGTCGAAGTACGAGCTCGCGCAGCTCGAGCGCGAGGTCCACATCCTCGAGGGCCAGCTCATCGCGCTGGACAACCTCGACGAGGTCATCTCCGTCATCCGGGCGTCGCGCGACTCGGACACCGCGCGGTCGCAGCTGGTCGAGCGCTTCGCGCTCACCGTGATCCAGGCGTCGGCGATCCTGCAGATGCGACTCTCGCAGCTCACCGCGCTCGAGGCCGACGACATCCGCTCCAAGCACGCGGACAAGGTCGAGCGGATCGCCGAGCTGCGCGAGCTGCTCGGCGACGAGGCGAAGGTCATGGGCCTCATCAAGGAGGAGCTGCAGGAGCTGGTCGGGCGCTTCGGCAACGAGCGGCGCACGCAGATCGCGCCGTCCGAGGACGAGATCGACATCGAGGACCTCATCCGCGACCAGCAGATGGTCGTCACGATCACGAAGAGCGGCTACATCAAGACGCTGCCCCTCGCGACGTACCGCCAGCAGCACCGCGGCGGGGTCGGGGTGACGGGGATGGACCTGAAGGAGGGCGACTACATCGAGCACCTCTTCGTGTGCTCGACGCACGACTACCTCCTGTTCTTCTCGAACCGGGGGAAGGTCTACCGGTCGAAGGTCTACGAGCTGCCCGAGATGGGGCGGACGGCGCGCGGTCGCGCGCTGGTGAACGTGCTGCCGCTGCGCGAGGGCGAGCGGATCCAGTCGGTGCTCTCGACGCGCGACTTCACCGAGGGCAAGTACCTCGTGTTCGCGACCCGTCAGGGCGTGGTCAAGAAGACCGAGTTCCTCGCCTACAACACGCCGATCAAGGCGGACGGGATCATCGCGATCAAGATCCGCGACGACGACGAGCTGGTCGCCGTGCGGCGGACGAGCGGCGAGGACGAGATCCTCATGATCTCGAAGGCCGGCCTCGCGGTGCGCTTCAGCGAGGAGGACGTCCGCCCGATGGGCCGCGACACCTCCGGCGTCCGCGGGATGAACATCACCGGCGAGGGCAACGTCGTGCTCGCGATGGACGTCGCGCGCGACGAGCAGGAGGTCCTCGTCGTGACCGAGGGCGGGTTCGGCAAGCGCACGCCGGTGAGCGAGTACCGGCTGACGTCGCGCGGCGCCAAGGGCGTCCAGACGATCAAGTTCTCCGAGAAGCGAGGCGGGCTCGCGGCGGCGCTCGTCGTCCGGCCGCACGAGTCGCTGGTGCTCATCTCGGCGCAGGGCATGGTGCAGCGGACGGGCGTCGCCCCGATCCGCCAGACCGGCCGCGCCGCCCAGGGCGTCAAGGTCATGAACATCCGCGAGGACGACCTCGTCTCCGCGGTCGCGCTCGTCGTCGAGTCCGAGGCCGACACCGACGAGCCGCTCGGCGAGATCGTGGCCGAAGAGGGCCCGATCTCGATCGACGCCACCGGCGGCGACGCCGAGGCCGGTCCGTCGATCGACGACGCCGCCGACTCCGGTCTGGACCCCTCCGCCTCGTTGTCGGAGGACGCGGCTCGGGCGTCCGATCCGTCGCGCGACGGCGGGGGCGATGTGGAGCCGGACGAGGTCGACCTCGACGACATCGACGGTCCGCCGACTCCGGACGCTTAGCGCCGCGGTTTGCCGGCCGCTCCTCGTCGGCCGCTCTGGTGTGCGGCGGTCCGGCCCGGCCCTCGCCAGCCGGCTGTCGGACTCCGTCCGAATCGCCTCGAGCGGCTGGCGAGGGCCGTACCGGCCCGCCGCCCTCGGCCCGGCACGGCGGTCGGGCCTCCCGTTGGCGCGGCTCCTCCGACCGTCTCACTTCTCCGCCTGCTGACCCGCGCCCTTCGGCCCCGTGCTTCACGGCTCCGTCGGCGGGCTCGTGCGAGGGAATCGGCAGTGAGGACTCCTTCGCACTCGCGCAGTGGAGGGCGCAGGCCCAGATGGGACATCGCCGGAGGTGGAAGTGTCGGCGACGCCGATGTCCCGCGCGCTTGGCGCCTGCGCGGATGCGAGTGGGAGGAGGTCATCCTGACCGACCTCCTCCCGCGAGCCGTCGAAGGAGCCGAGCCGCGAGACGCACGAAGGGCGCGACCCGGCACCGCGATGTAGGCGGCCGACGGAGCCACCGCGGTGGCGCCGGCGAGCGCCGCAGCGGTCGAAGGCGCGCGGGCCGGTACGCCACTCGCCAGCCGCTCGAGGCGATTCGGACGGAGTCCGACAGCCGGCTGGCGAGGGGCGGGCCGGACCGGGCGCAACCGGCAGCGCCGACGTGGCGGCAACGGGGCAAAACAGACGCGCGAAGGAGCGACGAAACGCGACCCCGCCTTGCGCTACTCTGGCGCGACCAGAGAAAGGAGGTGGTCCGTATCTGTAGTGACAGTTCTTTTGGGACCCTGGAGGTGACCGGCCGCTAGGTCGGATGCTGGGCTTCGCCTAGCGAATCCAAACCGGGCCACCCCCGAGCGGGAAGCCGGAGCTCGTCCCCCCGGCGCAGCACCACTGCTCGGGCCAAGTCCAGTTACGTACTTCGAAGGGCGCCGGCGGCAGTCGGCGCCCTTCGTCGTTTACTGGCGCGCGGCTGAGCGCGAGGTGCGATCGTTTCCGCGCCATGTACGGGAGCGAGTGGGGCAACCCGACCGACTACTCGCGCACTCCGGAACGGCGGCCGCGCAAGTTCCGCTCGGCGCGCGGGCCGGCGCGTGTCGCGGTCCCGCTGCTGGTCGGGGCGATCCTCGCGCAGGTCGCGATCGCGGTCATCGAGGTCGTCAACGTGATGCTGCTGACCGACGCGATCCAGGATCGCAGCGGCGGCTTCGACAAGATCGATCAGCGCGATCACCTCGCCACCATCACGGGCCTCATCCAGCTGGTGTCGTTCCTCGCCGCGGGGATCGCGTTCATGGTCTGGATGACCCGCGCGTACGACAACGTCGAGGCGCTCACCCCCGACGTCCCCCGCCACTGGACCGGCTGGGCGTGGCTCGGCTGGATCATCCCGATCCTCAACCTCTGGCGGCCCAAGCAGATCGTCAACGACATGTGGCGATCGACGGGCCGGGCCTACGTCCCCGCGTGGGTCCTGGGGTGGTGGGTGCTGTGGCTGGCGTGCGGTCTCGCCGACCGCGTCCTGTTCCGCATCCCCGTCGACAGCGTCGAGCAGTACCGCTGGCTCGGCGGCGCGAGCGTCGTCGTGAGCGTCGCGCTGATGGTGACCGCCTTCCTCGCGATCCGCCTCGTGCGCCGGATCACCGAGCTTCAGGAGGAGCAGGCCGCCCGCCCGAAGCCGCCGCCGCCCGACGACGACGACCGCAGGGGACGCACCGCGCGGGTCGGCGAGGACGGCGTCCCGGAGGGGTTCACGATCAAGCCGGCCTGGGCGCCGAGCGACGGCGCCTAGAGCGGCGCGTCGGGCTACGCCGCTTCGACCGCGACGTCCCCGGGCGGGCCGGTGTGGTCGCCCGGGAGCCACTGCCTCCACGCCGTCGGGATCGTCGGCGACGCGACGTGGATGAAGACGTGGGGGTTCGGCGCGCGCGGCGCGCGGCGGGGCGTCATGTTCGCCTGCGCCGGCAGCAGGTCGCCCTTCCTCCGGTTGCAGGGCGCGCACGACGCGACGATGTTCTCCCACGTCGAGGCCCCGCCCTTCGAGCGCGGGATGACGTGGTCGACGGTCAAATTGGATCGCGAGCCGCAGTACTGGCACGCCCAGCCGTCCCGGGCGAAGACGGCGCGCCGGGTGATCTTGCGCCGGTGCGTGTCCCGCGGGACGTTCACGTACGACACGAGGCGGATCACCACCGGCCGCGGCATCTGCGTGTGCTCGGAGCGCAGCGTCCACTTCGCGCGCTCGACCAGCTCGGCCTTCTGCTTGAGCAGCAGGACGGCCGCGCGGCGGACGGTGCAGACGTTGATCGGCTCGTACGTCGCGTTGAGGACCAGCACCCGGCCAGCGTCACGTTCGCGCCGCGGATGCTGATGCGGCGGCGCGAACCCCGGCGAGCCTGGTGGGGTGCTGGCGCGCATGGCCGGGCCGAAGGATAGCCAGAGGCTCGGTTCGCCTACGCCGCCGGATACGACCCGAGGACTCGAACCTCGTCGGCGTGCGAGCGCAGCCCCTCGATCGCGGCGCGCACGCGCTCGTCGCCCGTCCCGCCCTCGAGGTCGACGAAGAAGAGGTACTGCCCGAGGCGGTCCTTGCGCGGCCGCGACTCGATGCGCGTGAGGTTGACGCCGCGGAACGCGAACTCCGACAGGCACCGCACGAGCCACCCGGACTCCGACGCGCCGGCGCCGAAGAAGGCGAGGGAGGTCTTGGACGGCGGGGTCGCGGGATCCGGCTCGGCGCCCTCCGGGGCGAGCCACACGAACCGCGTCTCGTTGCCCGCGCGGCCCTCGATCCCCGAGCGCAGGACGACGCAGCCGTAGAGCTCGGCGGCGCGCGGCGTCCCGATCGCGGCCCACGGCTCCGGCCGCGCGGCGGTCTCCAGCACCGCCTCGGCGGTGGAGCTCCACGCCATCGCGGTCGCCCACGGCAGCTCGGCGCGCAGGAAGTCCGCGCACTGCGCCAGCGCCTGCGGGTGCGACGCGACGGTCGTGACCCGCTCGAGCGGCAGCTCGGACCGCGCGATCAGCGCGTGCGATATGGGGCGCACGACCTCCGCGACGATCGTGACCGGCGCGGCGGCCAGCGCGTCCAGCGTCGCGTCGACCGATCCCTCCGCCGCGCTCTCGATCGGCACGACGCCCCGCTCCACCGACCCGTCCTCCACCGCGCGCACCACGGCGTCGACGGTCGGCATCGGGACCGGCTCGACCCCCGCCGGCGCGCTGGCGAGCAGCGCGTCCTCGCTGAACGTCCCCTGCGGCCCGAGGTAGGCGACCCTCATGCGGTCGGAGCGGGGGCGCTCAGCGCGAGCCGCACCGCCTCCTCCTCCTCGGGCGCCAGCTCCAGCTCGCCGCGGCCCTCGTGCACCTGCTTGGCGTAGAGGCGCGCCGCCTCGCGGTGGTGGATCGACGTCAGCACGACGCCCGAGCCGTGCGCGTCGAGCAGCGCGATCGACGTCGACTGCCGGCCGGACAGCTCGTTGTACGCGTCGAAGCGCACGAGCGCGCGGTAGGCGATCGCGCCGTCGAGCCGCGCCTCCACTTCGGCGAGCCGCTCGTCGATGGCCCCATGGACGACGTCGACGTGGTCGCGCAGGTTGCGGAACGCCTCGTCCAGCTCCGCGGCGTGGGTGACGAGGTCGCGCGCCCCGTGCTCGCCGAGGACGCCGGTCTGCGCGGCCCGCAGCCTGCGCACCTGCACGGTGAGGAAGAGGGCCCAGACGAGCGCGACGACGCCCACGGCCGCGGCCGCGACGGCGATGACTTGGGTGGAGTCGTCCACGCCGCGGAAGCTACCGCGTGAAGATCGCCGTGTAGGTCTGCTTGTTGTTGTCGAGCTTCTTCTCGCCGGGGACCTTGCCGACCTCGACCGTGATCGTCACCGGGGTCCCGAGCGGCGGGGCCCGCGTGAGCGGGATCGAGACCTCGGCGTTGCTGCCCGCGGTCGTCTGGTCGACACGTTTCCGCGCGGTGATCCGCTCGCCGTCCCCGTCTATCCGGACCGCGACGTTCACGTCGGCCTCGTCGTTCTCGCCCTGGTTGGCGAACGTGACGTTGAAGGTGACGTTCGAGCCCGCGGGGATCCGGTTGGCGGTCTGCCCCGGCTGCAGGGTGACGTCGCCGGCGCTGACGCTGACGAGCCCGTGCCCGTGGAGGCCCGGCGCGACGTCGCCGGTCTGCCGCGTGCTCCCGCCGCCCTCCGCGCCGAGCCGGTCGGCGACGAAGTTCGCGTCCAGCCACTCGAGGCTCGGGAGGAACTGGCTGTCCTGGATCTCCTGGCCGCCGATCTCCTTGTCGGCGAGCGCCTCGTCGATCAGCGGGCGGACGCGCGCGTCGTACACGACGTCGGACGCGAGGAACTGCTGCATCTGCGCCGCGATCTGGTCGACGGCCTCCGCGGACTCGTCGCTCTGCTCCGCGGCGGTCGCCGTGCTGATCTCCGACGCGATCTTGCCGAGCGCCGCCTGGCGCATGTCGAGGACGAGGAGGAGGTTGCGCTGCGCGGCGCGCATGTCGTCCGGGACGTCGAGGTCCTCCGCCTCGTCGACCTGCCGGTCGGCGATGACCCGAAGCTCGTTGATCTGCCGCTCGAGGTCGGTCGGGGACTCGCCGCCGCCGCTCAGCAACCCGAAGAACTCGGCGCCGACGTCCTGGTCGGAGGCCTTGATGAGCGCGGCGACGTCGCGGTTGTAGTCCTTCAGCGCGTTCTCGGCACGGCGGTCGAGGCAGCCGTCGATGAGGACGAACAGCAGGATCGCGAAGAGGAACGCGATGATCCCGGCGACGATCCGCCGGTTGCGGACGGTCTGCGGGTCGGGCTCGCGACCGCCGCCGCGCCCCCCGCCCGCGCGGGAGCCCGCCGGCCTGGGCCGGGCGACACGGGTGCGGGGCTCGTCCCCCTCGTCGAAGAAGGCCATCGGTGGTGCAAGTTTGCCGTCAGGGACGGGTTCCCTTCCCATCCTGGCAGGCTGGAGGAGATACGCGACGAACCCCCGAAGACGGTGGACACCGCCCAGACCATGGAGGTCGAGCCGCAGGGCGAGCTCGTCCTCGACCGCTACCGGCTGCTCCGGCGCCTCGGCGCGGGCGGGTTCGGAACGGTCTGGCTCGCCCACGACCAGCGACTGGACCGGCCCGTCGCGGTCAAGAAGGTGCCGCTCGAGGGCGGCGAGAGCCCGCGGGCCGAGCGCGAGGCCCTGGCCGCCGCGCGGCTCGCCCATCCGGGGATCGTCGCGCTGTACGAGGCGGGCCGCGACGACGAGGCGTTCTACCTCGTCTCCGAGCTGGTGCGGGGGCGCACGCTCGGCGACCTGGAGCGCGAGGGCGCGCTGTCGGACCTCGACGTCGTGCGGATCGGCGTCGCGCTGTGCGACGCGCTCGCCCACGCCCACTCGCGCGGGGTGATCCACCGCGACGTCAAGCCGGCGAACGTCGTCGTGCCCGACGACGGCGGCGGGCCGAAGCTGACCGACTTCGGGATCGCGCGCCTCGCGGACGCCGCCGCGCTGACGCGAACCGGCTCGGTGGTCGGGACGCTGTCGTACATGGCGCCGGAGCAGGCCGAGGGGCGGCGCGTGACCGGCGCGGCGGACCTCTACGCGCTCGCGCTCGTGTTGTACGAGGCGCTGAGCGGGACCAACCCCGTCCGCGCCGAGGGCGCTGCCGCCACCGCCCGGCGCGTCGGGATGCGGCTTCCGCCGCTGCGCCGCCTGCGCCGCGACCTTCCCGCGCAGCTGTGCGCCGCCCTCGACGCCGCGCTCGACCCCGAGCCGGAGGGACGGGGAGACGTCGCGGCGCTGCGAGCCGCGCTCCTCGCCGCCGAGCCGCTGGTCGACGACGAGCCAGGAATCGTGGAGGCGGGGCCGGTGGAGGCGGTGGTCGAGCGGACGCGGTCGTGGCGGGAAGCGCGCGAGGCGCGGCCCCCTCCCGAACCGCCGGCCCAACATCATCTTGAAGAGAGGGAAGGTGTTTCTGCGCCCGCGCGGGTGGTCGCCGGCGCCGCGGCGGCGGGGCTGGCGGGGTGGGCGCTCAGCGAGCTTCCCGTCGACCTCACCGCCGGCGGCGCGCTCGCGCACGACCTCGACCCTCTGATCGCGGCGGTCGTGACCGGGGTCGCGGTCGCGCTGCTCCCGCGGGTCGCGTGGCTGGTCGCGCTCGCGGGGACCCTCGCCCTGCTCGGGCCGGAGCGGGTGACGCTCGTCGTCGCGGCGGCGGCGCTGCCGGTCGTCCTGCTCGTGCCGCGGCAGGGGACCCTGTGGTCGCTGCCGGCGGTCGCCCCGGCTCTCGACCTGATCGGCCTCGCCGGCGTCTATCCCGCGCTAGCCGGCCAGGCGCGCACGGCGCTCTCGCGGGCGGTGCTGGGCGCGATCGGCTTCTGGTGGCTGATCCTCGCCACGATCGTCACCGACCCGCGGCCCGACTTCGAGGCGATCGCCGAGCCGGCGGTGCCGGCGCTCGCCGCGCTGTGGGCCGTCGCCGCCGCCGTGCTGCCCCTGCTCGTCCGCGGCCGCAGGCTCCCGGTCGACGTCGTCGCGGCGACGGTCTGGGCCGCGGGGCTGGCGGCCGCGACGCAGGCGATCGCCGAGGCGCTGGCCTTCGCCGAGCCCGACGGCACGGTTGTGGCGGCGGTGCTCGCGGGCGTCGTCGCGGTCGGCGCCGCCGCCTTCCGCGAAACCTGACCGCGTAGCATGGCTGCGGCGCCGCCGGGTACGGCGGTCCTCTGACCATGTCCGTGCTCAGAAGCCTCGAAAGCAAGATCGCCGACCTCGTGGAGGGGACGTTCGGCCGGGTGTTCCGGTCGGAGGTCCGCCCTGCCGAGCTCGCCCGCGGCCTCGCCAAGGAGATGGACCAGCACCGCACCGTGTCGGTGTCCCGGACGTACGTGCCGAACGAGTACGTCGTCTGGCTCTCTCCCGACGACCGGCGCCGGTTCGCCGATGTCGAGCACGAGATCGCCGACGAGCTGGGCGCCTACCTGCTCGAGCACGCGCGGCGGGAGAGGCTCGCGCTCGTCGCCAAGCCGCAGGTGACGTTCGACGCCGACGATGCGCTGAGCCTCGGCGAGTTCGGCATCCAGGTGCGGATGGTGCGCGGCTCGGGCGATGCGGCGCGGTCGGAGCCGGTGCAGGCCGAGCACGGCCACACGATGGTCTACTCGACGTCCGACCGCCTGCGCGCGGAGCTGGACGAGCCGCGCGGGCCGCAGCCGACCGGCAGGGCGATGGTGCTCGCGGAGGGCAAGCGGCTGGTCGTGTCGTCGAGCGGCGCGGTCATCGGGCGCAGCCGCGACTGCGACGTCGTGCTCGCCGACCCGAACGTCTCGCGCCGCCACGCCGAGGTGCGGCCCGACGCCCGTGGCGGGTGGCAGGTGCGCGACCTCGGCTCGACGAACGGAGTGAAGGTGAACGGCCGCAGGATCGACGGGCCCACGCCGATCGAGTCCGGCGACCGGCTCGCGCTGGGCACCGCGGACGTCCGGTTCGTCCTGGAGTAGCGAGCGTGGCGCTCGAGCCGGTCTCCGTCGCCCTCAAGTTCGGCTTCCTCGCCGTCCTCTACCTCTTCCTGCTCTGGGTCGCGCGCAGCGCGCTGAAGGACCTGCGCCGCGGGACCGGCGCCGGGCCCCACGCGCTCGTCGCCGCCCCGCCGGACGCGACCGGCCTGCACGCCGCGGTCGGAGGCGACGACCGCCGCGACGCGCTGCTGATCGTCGAGAGCGCGCCCGGCCACCAGTCCGGCTCGCGCTACGACGTGGGCAGCGGCGCGACGCTCGGCCGCGGCGACGTCGAGATCGTGCTGGAGGACCCGTTCGCCTCCTCGCAGCACGCGCGAATCGAGCGCCAGGGCGGCGCCGTCGTCCTGGAGGACCTGGGCTCGACCAACGGGACGTACCTCAACGACGAGCTGCTGCGCGGCCCGCAGCCGCTGCACTCCGGCGACCGGATCCGCATCGGCGACTCCCACTTCGTCTTCCAGGGCTAGGCGCCGATGCTCCGCGTCGCAGAGGAGTTCCACGGCTCGCACACGGGTCGCCAGCGGCGGGCCAACGAGGACGCGCTGTACGCCCGCACGCCGCTGTTCGCGGTCGCGGACGGGATGGGCGGCGCGCAGGCGGGCGAGATCGCGTCGCGGATCGCGGTCGAGTCGCTCGGGGAGGCCGGCGTGCCCGAGGGCGCGGCCGAGCGGCGCCTCGCCGAGATCGTGCAGCAGGCCAACGAGCGCATCCACGCCGTCTCGCGCGAGGACTCCAGCCGCGCGGGCATGGGCACGACGATGACGGTCCTGCTCTTCGGCGAGGACGAGGTCACGGTCGCGCACGTCGGCGACTCGCGCGCCTACCTGCTGCGCGACGGCGAGCTGGAACGGCTGACCGAGGACCACTCGCTGGTCGAGGAGTATCGGCGCCTCGGCCGGCTGACCGACGAGGAGGCGGAGAACCACCCGCAGCGTTCGATCATCACCCGCGCGCTGGGCCCGGAGGAGCACGTGGACGTCGACACCCGCACGCTCCGCGGCCGCGCCGGCGACGTGTTCCTGATCTGCAGCGACGGCCTCACGACGATGATCAAGGAGGCCCTGATCGCGGAGACGCTGCGCTCCGCGCCGTCGCTCCACGACGCGGGCGAGCGCCTGATCGAGGCCGCCAACGACGCCGGCGGGCGCGACAACATCACGGTGATCCTCGTCCGGCTGGAGGAGGTCGAGGGAGGGGCCGGCGACGAGCAGGCGACCGCCGTCGGCGACGACGCCCTGCGGACCAGCGACGTGCAGGCCGCGCTGGAGGCAGAGGAGCGGCGAGGCGGCGCGGACGCCGAGGCTCCGCGCGGCGGCGCGGCGACGGCCGCCGCGGTGCGGAGCGACCCCACGCCCTCGTCGCGGCGGCTCGCGCCGGTGCAGCCGCGCGGAGGGGCGGCGGAGGGGCCGCGTGGAGCGGCGCGCGCGGGGCGCGGAGGATCGTCGCGGAGGTGGCGGAAGCGGCTCCTCGTGACGCTCGCGGTGGTCGCGTTCCTCCTCGTCCCCATCGGGATCGGGACGCTGACGGCGCTGCGGGCCGTGTACTTCATCGGCTCCGACGACCGCGGCTACGTGACCGTGTACCGCGGCGTCCCGTGGGAGCTGCCGCTCGGCGTCGACCTCTACCAGACGAACTACACGTCCGGCGTGCACCGCGACCTCGTGCCGGACGGGCGCCGCGAGACGCTCCTCGACCACTCGCTGCGCAGCCGCGACGACGCGTACGAGGTCGTCGCGGAGCTCGAGCGCGGACGGCTCGAGGGCGACTGACGTGAGCGCGCGCAACCGCGAGCTGTTCGCGCTGATCCCCGCCGCGGTCCTCGTGACGGCCGGGTTCGCGGCGGTGTTCATCCAGCAGGACGAGCTGCTCTCCGACGTCAGCCTGACCTACGGCGCCGTCTTCCTCGGCCTCTGCTTCGCCGCGCACATGATCGTGCGCTTCACGCTGCCGCACGCGGACCCGTACCTGTTCCCGCTCGTCGCCGTCCTCGCCGGCGTGGGGCTGGTGATGATCTACCGCATCGACGACGAGCTGGCGCGCGAGCAGGCGCAGTGGTTCGTGGTCGGGCTGGTCGTGTTCGCGGCGACGATCGTGTGGCTGCGCGACTACACGGTCCTGGAGCGCTACCGGTACACGATCGCGCTCGCCGGCATCGGCCTGTTGATCCTCCCGCGAATCCCCGGCATCGGCGCACAGGTCAACGGCGCGTACCTGGGCGTGAAGCTCGGCCCGATCTCCTTCCAGCCGGCGGAGCTGGCGAAGATCGCGATCGTCATCTTCCTCGCGAGCTACCTGCGCGACACGCGGGCGACGCTGGTGCAGGGCGGCCGCCGGATCGCCGGGCTGCCGCTGCCGCGCGGCAAGGACCTCGGGCCGCTGCTCGTCGTGTGGGGCGCGGCGATGCTCCTGCTCGTCTTCATCCGCGACCTCGGCTCGTCGCTGATGTTCTTCGGCGCGTTCCTCGCGCTGCTCTACGTCGCGACCAACCAGCTGCGCTGGGTGACGATCGGGCTCGGGATGTTCTTCGCCGGCGCGTGGTTCTTCACGAACACGGTCGGCCACGTGCAGGGCCGCATCGACGCGTGGCGCGACCCGTTCGACCCGCAGCTCTACGACGCGCAGGTCAGCGGCAGCTACCAGATCGCGCAGTCGCTCTTCGCCCAGGCCGACGGCGGCCTCTTCGGCACCGGCTTCGGGCAGGCCCTGCTGAATCTTCCGGGCGGCGGGCGGCTGCTGCCCGCGGCGGAGACCGACCTGATCTACGCGCTCATCACCAACGAGCTCGGGCTGTTCGGCGCCGCCGCGGTCATCGCCGTCTACCTCCTGTTCGTCGAGCGCGGGTTCAAGACGGCGATCCTCGCCGCGGACGCGTTCTCGAAGCTGCTCGCGGCCGGGCTCGCCGCCGTGTTCGCGCTGCAGGTGTTCGTCATCGTCGGCGGCGTGACGAAGCTCATCCCGCTGACCGGCGTGACGATGCCGTTCGTCTCCTACGGCGGGTCGTCGATCGTCGCGAACTTCGTGCTGCTCGCGCTGCTGCTCACCGTGTCGAACCGCGCGAGGGAGCCGCGGTGAACACGCCCGCCTTCCGCCTCTACGCGCTGATCGCGCTGCTCTTCGCGGCGCTGGTCGGCCAGACCTCGCGCTGGACGGTCTTCGAGGCCGAGGCGCTGCGGGACAACGAGCTCAACCGGCGCGAGCTGCTCGAGGAGCAGCGCATCCACCGCGGGCCGATCCGCGCCCGCGACGGCCAGGTGATCGCGCGGTCGGTCGAGGGGAAGGGCGGGACGTTCAGCCGCCGCTACCCGCTCGGCGCGCTCTTCGGCCACCCGGTCGGCTACTCGTACATCGACATCGGCCGCTACGAGCTCGAGCAGTCGCGCAACGACGAGCTGAGCGGCGAGCGCGACGACGTCGGCTCGATCATCGACCAGCTCTCGGGCCGCGAGCGCGAGGGCGAGGAGGTGAGGACCACGCTCGACGTCGGCGCGCAGCGCGTCGCGTTCGAGGCGCTCGGCGCGCAGCGCGGCGCGGTCGTCGCGCTCGAGCCGCAGACGGGCCGCATCCGCGTCATGGCGAGCAACCCGAGCTACGACCCCGACGCCCTGCGCCGCCGCGGCGCGCTGAAGCAGCTCGACGACGCGCCCGGCTCGCCGCTGGTGAACCGCACGACGATGGGCCAGTACCCGCCCGGCTCGACGATGAAGGTCGTCACCGCGGTCGCCGCGATCGACAGCGGGAAGTTCACGAAGGACTCGACGCTCGACGGCTCCTCGCCCAAGACGATCTCCGGCGCCCCGCTCAACAACTTCGGCGGCGAGGACTTCGGCGTGATCCCGCTGACCCAGGCGCTCACGAACTCCGTCAACACCGTGTGGGCGCAGGTCGGCGTCGAGCTCGGCGGCGCGACGATGCAGCGCTACATGGAGCGCTTCGGCTTCTACGACCGCGTCGAGGTCGACCTGCCGACGCGCCAGCGGGAGCGCAGCGGCGTCTACGTCCAGGGCCACGGGATCCAGGACATGACGAGCGACCGCGTCGACGTCGGCCGCGCGGCGATCGGCCAGGGCGGCCTGCTCGCGACGCCGCTGCAGATGGCGATGGTCGCGAGCGCCGTGGCCAACGACGGGACGCTCATGAAGCCCGTCCTCACCGAGCGCATCGTCGATCGCGACGGCAGGAGCGAGGAGGTCGAGCCGGAAGAGCTGTCGCAGGTGATGAAGCAGTCGACCGCGCTCGAGGTCGGGGACATGATGGCCAGCGTCGTCCGCGAGGGCACGGGCACCGCTGCCGCGCTCTCGGGCATCGACGTCGCGGGCAAGACCGGCACCGCCGAGATCATCCCGGCGCAGAACGTCAACCAGCCGTGGTTCATCGGCTTCGCGCCGCGGGACAACCCCAAGATCGCGGTCGCGGTGACGATCGAACGGTCGAACGGGACGGGCGGCGTCGTGGCCGCGCCGATCGCCAAGCGCGTCATGGAGGAGCTTCTGCAGTGAGCGGCGGGATCGCCCAGGACCACGTCGTCGACGGCCGCTACCGGCTCGTGAGCCGCCTCGGCTCCGGCGGCATGGCCGACGTGTGGTGCGCGGACGACCTCCAGCTCGGCCGGCGCGTCGCGCTGAAGCTCCTGCACCGCCGCTTCGCGGAGGACAGCGAGTTCGTCGAGCGGTTCCGGCGGGAGGCCTCCAGCGCCGCCGGCCTGCAGCACCCGAACGTGGTCTCCGTCTACGACCGCGGCGAGTTCGACGGCACCTACTACATCGCGATGGAGTTCCTCGAGGGCGTCACGCTGAAGGACCTCGTCAAGCGGGACGGCCCGCTGGCGCCCGAGCGCGCGATCGAGCTGGCGATCCAGATCCTGCGCGCGGCGCGGTTCGCGCACAAGCGCGGGATCATCCACCGCGACCTCAAGCCGCACAACGTGATCGTCGACGCCGAGGACCGGGCCAAGGTGACCGACTTCGGGATCGCGCGCGCCGGCGCGTCGGACATGACCGAGACCGGCTCGATCCTCGGCACCGCGCAGTACCTCTCCCCGGAGCAGGCGCAGGGGCACGCGGTCAGCGCGCAGTCCGACCTGTACGCGATCGGGATCGTCCTCTACGAGATGCTCACGGGGACAGTCCCCTTCGACGGCGACTCGGCCGTGACGATCGCGCTCAAGCAGGTCTCGGAACCGCCGCTGCCGCCGAGCCGGCTGAACCCCGCGGTGTCGCCGGAGCTCGAGGGGGTCGTGCTGCGCGCGCTGGCGAAGGAGCCCGAGCACCGCTTCGCCGACGCCGACGAGTTCATCGCCGCGCTCGAGCTGGCGCGGGCGGGGCTCGACGCGCCGGGCGGCGCGGCCACGACCGCGTTCATGCCCGTGGCCGGCTCGCCGGTGATCGACGAGGACGTCGTCTACGCGGAGCCGCTCGACGAGGACCGCGGGCCGCGGTGGTGGCTGTGGGGGCTGCTCGCGGTCCTGCTCATCGCCGGCGCGATCGCCGCCGCGCTCGTGCTCGGCGGCGAGGAGACGAAGCCGGTGCCGCGGATCGTCGGCGCCGACGTCGCCACCGCCGCGCGGACGCTGCGCAACGAGGGCTTCAAGCCGGTGCCCGAGCGCGTGCGCAACAGCGCGCCCAAGGACACGGTCATCGCGCAGGACCCCGAGCCGGGCACCCAGCTCGAGGTCGGCTCGGAGGTCACGCTCACCGTCTCGGACGGGCCGGGGCTGACCGGCATCCCGAACGTCGAGGGGCTGTCGCGCAAGGAGGCGCGCAAGCGGCTGACCGACGCGAACTTCAAGGTGCGCGAGCGGCGCGAGCCGTCCGACGACGTCGAGGAGGGCAACGTCATCGAGGCCGTCCCGGCCGTCGGCTCGCAGGTCGAGGTCGGCAGCACGGTGACGATCGTCGTCTCGAGCGGGCCCGAGCAGGTGACCGTCCCCGACGTGACCGACAGCTCGCTGGCCGACGCGCGCGCCGAGCTGCAGCGGGCGGGCCTGGAGGTGGCGACCGAGCGGCAGGAGACCGACGACGCGGAGCCGGACACCGTCCTCAGCCAGGACCCCGCCGGCGGCAGCGAGGTCGAGAAGGGCTCGACGGTGACGCTCACGGTCGCGAAGGCGGTCGAGAAGGTCGGCGTGCCCGGGGTCTCCGGCCTCGACGAGTCGCAGGCGGCCGAGCGGCTGTCCGGCGCCGGCTTCGAGGTCGACGTCCAGGAGGAGGCGGTCACGCAGCCGAGCCGCGACGGCAAGGTGCTCAGCCAGTCGCCCGCGGCGGGCAGCCAGGCGAAGGAGGGGTCGACGGTCACGATCACCGTCGGGCGCTTCGACCCCGACCTCGATCCCGACCCCGGCGACACCGGCGAGACGCCGCCCCCTGACGACGACTCCGACCTCGAGGGCGCGTCCAGTGGTGGAGCGCAGGGCCGGCGGTGAGGGTTGCCGTCCTCGCCGGCGGGCGCTCCTCCGAGCACGAGGTGTCGCTCGCGTCCGGCGCCTCGGTGCGCGAGGGGCTGGCGGAGGCGGGCCACGAGCCGGTCGCGGTCGAGCTGGCGCGCGACGGGACCTGGACGTGCGACGGCGAGGAGGTCGAGCTGCGCGCCGGGCGCGGGCTGCTCGGGTGCGACGTCGCGTTCCCCGTCCTCCACGGCCCGTTCGGCGAGGACGGGACCGTGCAGGGGCTGCTCGAGCTGCTCGACGTCCCGTACGTCGGGTCGGGCGTCGCGGCTTCCGCCGTGTGCATGGACAAGCTGCTCCTGAAGAACCTCTTCAGGAGCGCGGGGCTGCCGCAGGTGGACTTCGAGCGCGGCGTCGAAGGCCGGGTGCCGGAGGTGGGATGGCCGTGCTGGGTGAAGCCCGCGCGCCTCGGCTCCTCCGTCGGCATCGCGCGCGTCGCCGGGCCGGACGAGTACGAGGACGCGCTGCGGGGCGCGCTGGCGCACGACCCGCGGGTGATCGTCGAGGCCAACGCGACCGGGCTGGAGGTCGAGTGCTCGGTCCTCGGCGGCGACGCGTCCCAGCCGGGCGAGATCGTCCTGAGGAAGGGCGCCGGCTGGTACGACTACGAGGCGAAGTACGAGCCGGGCGGCATGGAGCTGGTCGTGCCCGCGCGCATCTCCTCGGCGGCGAGCGAGCGGGTGCGCCAGATCGCGGTCGGGGCGTTCCGGCTCGCGGGCTGCGACGGCCTCGCGCGCGTCGACTTCTTCGTCGACGGCGAGGACGTCCTCCTCAACGAGGTCAACACGATGCCGGGCTTCACCCAGACGAGCGTCTACGGGAAGCTCTGGGAGGCGACGGGCGTGCCGTACCCGGACGTCGTCGACCGGCTCGTGCGGCTCGCGGTCGAGCGCTTCGAGCGCGAGCGCGCGCACCGGTTCTAGCGGAACAGCTCGAGCTCGGCGATCTCGACCTTGTCGCCCTCGGGCGGCAGCTCGGTGATCCACAGGAGGTAGTGGCGGTGCTCGCGGCCGCGCGTGTCGAGCGCGATCTGCTCGGTGCCGTCGATCTTCCGCGCCGGGGCGAGCTCGGTCCAGCCGTCGAGCACCTCGGGCCGGCCGTCGGCCGCGCCGTAGACCGCGGCCGTGAAGCCGGGCGTCTTCGTCCGCACGACCAGGCGCCGCGCGACGATCCCGCCGCCGTCGTCGGTCTTGGCGTCGACGCTGATGCCGACGCCCTCCTTCTGCAGCGCGCCCGCGGAGTACGTCTCCGTCGTCCACGCCGTCGCAGGGTCGCGGTCGACGGCCAGCGACGTCTCGTCGGCGTGCTCGACCTCGTCGCCCGCGGGGTCGAAGTCCGCAGCCGCGCGCTGCGCGAGCGACACCCGCTGGAGCCCGGGCTCCGGCGGCGGCGAGTCGCGCACGGCGCCGGTGCCGCGCTCGGTCCGGTCGGCGGCGAGGACGAGGATCGCGGCCGTCGCCGCCCCGGCGAGCACGAGGAACGCGACGAGCGCGCGCATCGACGTCCGCATCCGCAGCGGCAGGCGCGAGCGCTTCGGCTCGGGCAGCGCGCGCAGCACCTGCGTCGCCTCGCCCGTCGTCTGGCCGGCGCGCGCGCTCTCGATCGCGAAGACGTCCTCGAGCTCGGCCATCAGCTCGTGGGTCGACTGGTAGCGCGACGCGAGGTCCTTGGCGGTCATGCGGTCGAGCACGGCGGCCAGCGCGCTGGAGACCTCCGGGCGGCGGTACTGGAGGTCGGGCAGCTCCTCGCGCACGTGCTTCATCGCGACGGCGACCTGGTTCTCGCCGTGGAAGGGGACGTCGCCGGTGAGCATCTCGTAGAGGACGACGCCGAGCGAGTAGATGTCGGACTGGCCGGTGACGACGTGCCCGAGCGCCTGCTCCGGCGAGACGTAGTCGGTGGTGCCGAGGACGCGGCCGTCGGCGGTCAGCCCCTCCTGGTCGAGCGTGCGCGCGATCCCGAAGTCGGTGACCTTCGCCGACCCCTCCTCGTCCACGAGCACGTTCTGCGGCTTGACGTCGCGGTGGACGATCTCGCGCGCGTGCGCCGCGCCGAGCGCCCACGCGATCTCGATGGCGTACGCGATCGCCTCCGGGATCGGGAGGCGGCCGAAGCGCCGGATGCGGTCCTTCAGCGTCTCGCCCTCGACGTACTCGAAGACGATGTACGGCATGTTCCCGTCCTCGCCCGCGTCGATGACCTGGACGATGTGCGGGTGGTTGAGCTGGGCGACCGAGCGCGCCTCGCGGCGGAAGCGCTCGAGCTGATCGGGGTGATCGGCCATGTCGCGGTGCATGAGCTTCACCGCGACCTGGCGCTCCAGCACCGTGTCGAACGCGCGGTAGACGGTCGACATCCCGCCCGTGCCGATCTGCTCGTCCAGCCGGTAGCGGCCGCTCAGGCTGGTCCCGAGGTGGGTGCTCACGCCGCCTATTGTGCTGACCGGATGCCCGTCCATGTCCTCTACGTCACCGATCCACTCTGCCCGCGGTCGTGGGGGCTGGAACCTCGGGTCCGCCGCATCGAGGCCGAATTCGGCGACGAGGTGACGATCACCTACGTCATGGGCGGACGCTGGAGGGAGATCGTCCCGGGCCAGGCCCTTGCGCAGACGCTCGACGTCGCCGCGGAGACCGGGATGCCGGTCGATCCCCGGCTCTGGCTCGACGCTCCGCCGAAGAGCTCGTACCCCGCGTGCCTCGCGGTCAAGGCGGCGGCCGAGCAGGGGCTCGACGGGCCCTACCTCCGGCGGGTGCGTGAGGCGGTGATGTGCGAGCAGGTGAAGGCGGACACCGCCGACGCGCTGACGGCGCTGGCCCGCGACGTGCCCGGCCTGAACGTCGAGCGGTTCTCGATCGACCTCGCCTCGAACGCGATCACCGAGGCGTTCGCGGCGGACCTGGAGAGGGCCGCGGGGCACGAGATGCCCGCGCTGATCGTCGAGGGCGAGGCGGCTTCTCAGCCTCTGCCGACGGTGGAGGAGGCGCTGCGGCGCTGGCCGCGGCTGGCGGTGCCCGAGGTCGCAGCCGCCTGCGACCTCCCGGGCCCGCGTGCTCCCGCGGAGCTGTGGCGCCTGGCCCTCGAATGGAGGGCCAGGCCCACGATGTTCCTCACGGGAGCGCTCTGGTCTTCTGCCTAGGCGCTAGCCCTGCAGCAGCTGCAGGACGGACGACGGCGTCTGGTTGGCCTGCGCGAGCATCGCCTGGCCGGCCTGCATCAGGATCTGCTCCTTCGTCAGGTTGACCATCTCCTCGGCCATGTCGACGTCGCGGATCCGGCTCTCGGCGGCGACCAGGTTCTCCTGGTAGACCGACATCGCGCTCAGCGTGTGCTCGAAGCGGTTCTGGACCGCGCCGAAGACCGCGCGCTGCTGGCTGACGGCGCTCAGGGCGGCGTCGAGCTCGGTGATGTCGGAGTTCGACGCCGTCGACAGAGCGACGGCGAGGGTGCCGATCGCGCCGGAGAGGCTGATCGTCGAGACGGCGATGACGTCGCCGTCGTTCGCGCCGACCTGGAACGTGATGTTCGCGATCGTGTTCAGCAGCTTGATGCCGTTGAACTCGGCCTGCGAGCCGATGCGCTCGATCTCCGCGGACAGCTGCGCGACCTCGGACGAGATCGCCGCCCGGTCGGTGTCGCTCAGCGACCCGTTCTTGTACTGGACGGCCAGCTCACGGATGCGCTGCAGCATCGCGTGGACCTCGGCCAGCGACCCCTCGGCGGTCTGCACCATCGAGATGCCGTCCTGCGTGTTGCGCTGCGCCTGGGTCAGGCCGCGGATCTGAGCGCGCATGCGCTCCGAGATGCCGAGGCCCGCGGCGTCGTCGCCGCCCCGGTTGATCCGGTAGCCGGACGACAGCCGCTCCATCGCCTTCTTGATCTTCTCGTTCGTACCGACGAGCTGGCGATGGGCGTTGAGCGCCTCGATGTTGTGGTTGATGCGAAGAGACATCCTGTCTAGTTCCTTCCTTAGCGGACTTCGGGGGGCCTACTGGGGGAGTGGGTCGGGGGACGGCAGTGACACGTCGGAGGGGGTCGCCGCGGCGGCGGCGTTCTCCTCCTTGACGGCGGTCCAGATCTCCTCGCGGTAGACCGGGACCGACTTCGGCGCGGCGATGCCGATGCGGACGTTCGATCCGCTGACCTCGATCACCTCGACGACGACGTCGTCGCCGAGCATGATCTTCTCGCCGGGACGGCGGGTGATGATGAGCATCAGGCCGCGGCCTCCTTCGCGAGCCCCGCGAACAGCGGCGCGCGCATGGGAGCCTCACCGGCCTGGTTGATGACCTGGTAGCCCTTGCCGTGGGCGATGAGGATCGGCGCACGCAGGTTCGCGTGGAAGTCCTCGAGCGCCTCGGCGGCGCGGACGGTGACGTAGACCGAGGTCTGCTCGGCGTCGGTGATGCCGATGCGCTCGGCCTCCTCGTCGGAGAGCTCGACCTCGAACTCGCCGAAGAAGCGCCACGGGTTGGTGACCGGGACGGCCAGCTCCGGGTCGTCGAGCGAGTGCAGCCAGATGAAGGCGCTGTCCTCCGAGCGGGCCAGCAGCGCGTAGCGCGTGCCGCCCAGGCCGATCAGGCCGTTCGGGAACTCGATGACGGCATCCGCCGGCACCTCGAGCCGGCCGAACCGCGTGCTGTGGAGGGTCACTGCCATGTTGGACATCACCTGAGGAAGTCGAGGAGCGAGGGTTGGATGAGGGACTGGCCCGACTGGAGCGCGGCCTGGTAGACGGACTGCTGGGTCGTGAGGTCGATCATCGCCTTGGCGATGTCGGTGTCCTCGTTCTCGGAGAGCAGGGACACGGTCGATTCCTCCACCTGGGCGAGCCGGGCCTCGGCCGACTCCAGGCGGGTCGCCAGCGCGCCGACGACGCCGCGCGCGGACGTCACGTCCTCGAGGTTCTTCTCGAGGTTGTTCAGCGCCGGGCCGCGGAGGCCGGGGAGGTTGCCGCTGCGCAGATCGGCGGCGAGCGTGCGGAGCGTCCTGAGCAGCTTCTGGGGGCTCTCGCCGGCCGCCCCGTTGCCCAGGATGTTGACGCCCGGGATGTTGATCTGGACCGACACGCCCGGGCCGATCTGCCGCGCGATGAGGCCGGTGTCGCCGTCGTAGGCGTCGACCGCGCCCGGCGTGTACGGCGGGTCGTCGGTGTCGGTGCCGCCGAGGACGTAGCGGCCGCCGTACGAGGAGTTCGCCGCGCTCTTCGCGGTCTCGATGAGCTGGTCGATCTCGTCGGCGAGCTTGTTGCGCTCGGTCTGGCCGATCGCGCCGTTGGCGCCCTGCAGCGCGAGCTCCCGCGCGCGGTGCACGACGTCGGTGATGGTCGCGAGCGCCGAGTCGGTCGTGTCGAGCCAGCCCTTGGTGTCGCTGATCGTGCGCTTGTCCTGCTCGATCCCGCCGAGCTCGGAGCGCAGGCGCATCGCGTTGTGCGTCGCCAGCGGGTCGTCGGACGGCTTGTCGATGCGGCGGCCCGACGCGATCTGACGCTGCGCGGTCGCGATGCGCTGCGTGCTCGCGCGCAGGTCGCTGAGCAGCCGGCGGCCGAGCATGCCCTCGGTGACGCGCCCGGCGCTCACAGCCCGACCCTCCCGGTCCGGTTGATGAGCGCGTCGAGCATCTCGTCCATCGTCGTCATGACGCGGGACGAGGCCTGGTAGCCGCGCTGGAAGCGGATCATGTTGGTGACCTCCTCGTCCATCGCCACGCCGCTGACCTCCTGGCGGCGGGTGTCGGCCGCGTCGACGAGGGCCTGGGAGGTGATGAGCTGGCGGTTCACGCTGGCGGCGTCGGCGCCGATCGTGCCGACGAGGTCGGCGTACTTCTGGTCGGCGGTCTTGCCGCGCAGGGCGGCGATCGCGAGGGCGATGTCGTTCGCGCCGGGGGCGGCCGTCGAGCCGGGCTTGACCGTCGTCGCGGTGACGGCGACGGCGAGGTCGGTCGCCTCGGCGCCGACCGTGGCGGTGAAGAAGGCGGGCGGCGAGTGCAGGGCGTTCACGCTGGTCTTCAGCTCGCGGGCGAAGTCGTTGAGCCTCGCGCGGTACGCGTTGGTCTTCGGCCCGAGGTCGATCAGCGCGCCGAGGCGGCCGCCCGGCGCGGCGAGCGCCTGCGGCCAGTTCGGCGCGGCGGTGCCGTTCACGAGCGGCTGCGCGGCGTCGCCGAAGTTCACGCGGATCAGGCCGCTGCCGAGGTCGGTGACCGAGACCTGCGCGTAGTTCGACAGCTCGTCGAGCAGGACGTCGCGGCGGTCGAGCAGGTCGTTCGGCGCGCGGCCGGCCTTGACCGCGCTCTCGATCATGACGTTGAGGCGCTGGATCTCGGTCGCGGCGGCGACGATCGGGCCCGACGGCCCGGTGATCGTGTTGTACTCGGCGATCGCCTCCTGCGCGACCGACTGCAGGCGCGCGTCGAGGGTGCGGATCGCGGTGGCCAGCGTGTCGGCGTGGCCGACGAGGGCCTGGCGGGCCGGCTGGCTCTCCGGGTAGTTCGCGACGTCGCCCCACGCCTTCCAGAACTGCGAGAGCAGCGCGTTGATGCCGCCGTCGCCCGGCTCGTTCAGCCCGGCCTCGACGCTGGCGAGCGCGCGGGAGGTCGTCTCGTGACCGCCGAGCGCCATCGTCTGGCCGCGGTACTGGACGTCGAGGAAGCCGTCGCGCAGGCGGCGGTAGGCCTCGACCTCGACGCCCTGGCCGAGCAGCGCGCCGGCGCCGCTCGCGGTCGCGCCCGCCTTGATGATCAGGGGGTCGGAGGCGACGAGCGCAGCCTCCTGGCGCGTGTAGCCGACCGTGTTCGCGTTGGCGAGGTTGTGGGCGGTGACGTCGAGGCCGCGCTGCTGGGCGAGCAGGCCCCTCAGCGCCGTCTGCAGGCCCATGAAGCTCGAGACGTTCATGCCTGGAGGTCCAGGACGCGGTGGGACGAGGTCAGACGCGCAGGAGACAGTCCCCGCCCGCCCACCCCTTCACCGCCAGGGCGATAGCCGGGGTCCTCCTCGGCGCCGACGAGGCGGACGAGATGGTCGAGGAAGGCGAGCTCCTGCCGCATCAGGGCGCGGTTGACGACGTGCTCGCGCTGGATCTCGTTGAGCAGGCCGCGCACCTCGGCGGAGCGCTCACGGGCGAGCTGGGCGTCTGCGGGCTCCATCAGCGAGACGAGCGCGTCGAGCGTGACCTCGTGCGGCTGGCGGCCGAGCATGCCGGCGGCGCGGACGAGCAGCTGGGCGCGCTCGGTCTCGAGCTTGCCGCGGCGGTCCATCTCGCCCTGGATCTCGGTGATGCAGTTGAGGACCCCGTCGACGTCCTGGCGGCGCGTCGCGGCGCCCTGGCGCAGGACGGCGTCGAGCAGCCGGCGGCTCGAGCCGAGCTGGTCGGCGAGGTGTGCGAGGACGGCGGTCCCGATCTCGGCGGGCGGAGCGGGGACGAGCGAGGCGGGAAGGCTCATCGAACCCCTCCGAGCGCGTCGCCGAGGCCGATCCCGCCGCCGGCCACCATGGCGTCGGCCATGACGCCGGGCAGCAGGTCGCGGTACGCCTGCGTCGCGGCGCTGCCTTCACCTTCCGGCTGCGCGGTCTTGGCGAGCTGCTCGGTGAGCTGCACGAGGAGCATCCGCTCGAAGGCCAGTCCCACGCGCTCGGCGTCGGTCCGCTTCTGGTGAGTCTCCCCACCCGGACCCGGCAGCGGCATGGCGCCGCCGACGGCGGGGACGCTCACCGCTTCACCCCGTTGGCGATCTCGAGGAGCTGGTCCTGCATGCGGATCGCGCGGGAGGCGAGCTCGAAGGAGCGCTGCGCCTCGATCATGTCGGCCATCGCGTCCGCGACGTCGACGTTCGAGGCCTCCAGCGCGCCCTGCTCGATGCGCACGTCGCCGGCGGCGGCGTTGCCGCTCGCGACGGTGGCGGAGTACGTGTTGTCGCCGTTGGCCCGCAGGCCGTCGACGGCGCGGACGGTGACGAGCTCGAGACGGCCCGCGACGCGGTTGCCGTCCGAGACCGTGCCGTCGGCCGCGATCGAGATCTGGTCCTCGGCGGTGCCGGGGGGAAGCGTCACGCCGGTGAAGTGGCCGCTCGAGGTCATCAGGCGCCCGTTCGCGTCGAGCTGCAGGGCGCCGTCGCGGGTCAGGACCTCCGACCCGTCGGCGCCGCGGGCGCGGATGAAGCCGGGGCCGTCGACGGCGACGTCGAGGCGGCGGTCGGTGCGCTTCAGCGCGCCCTGCGCGGCCCCGCGGCCGACGCTGGTCGCCGCGGCGCCCGCGCCCTCCTGGATCCCGGGGGACGTCCCGGGGCCGGCGGGGGTGTAGACGAGATCGCGGAAGGCGACGCGGACGCGCTTGTAGCCCGTCGTGTTGACGTTCGCGAGGTCGTTGGACAGCGCCGCAAGACGCTGCTGCTGCGCCGCCATACCGGCGGCAGCCGTATACATGCCTTCGAGCACGGGTCTCCTGGGGGGGAGCCCTGGCCTCCGCCAAGGGGCGGTCCAGCCATGGGCGATCTTCGTCGGCCCGGGTAGTCGGACGGGCTGGATGCGGCTTTAGCGAGAGGTGGACGTTCAGGCCACGCGACCGACGTCGTTCGCTGCCTTCTGCAGCGTCGAGTCGATCGTGGTGATCACGCGCTGGCCCGCCTCGAAGGCGCGCAGCGACGCGATCATGTCGACCATCGTGCGGGCGGCGTCGACGCCGGAGCCCTCGAGGGCGCCGGAGCGGACGTTCCCCGCGGCCTGCCCGCCGGCCGCGCCGGTGAACAGCCCCTCGCCCGCCTTGCGGGCGTTCTGCACGGTGAACACACCGAGCTGCGCCGGGTCGACGGTGCCGTCGGCGGCGACCGTCACCGGCGCGCCGTCGCGGCCGACCACGGCGTTGCCGAGCTGGTCGGTGAGGCGCCCGGTGCCGTCGGCCATGAAGCGGCCGTTGCGCGTGAAGCGCAGGCCGTCGGCGGTCTGAACGCCGAAGAAGCCGTCGCCGGTGATCGCGAAGTCGAGCGGCTCGCCGGTCTCCCGGGCGGCCTGGGGAGCGAGGTCGGTGACCTGCCGGGCGATCGACACGCCGGTGCCGAGCGCGCCGACGGTCTCGCCGGTCCGCCGGTTCTCGAGCAGGATCTCGGCGAACGAGTGCTGCGAGGTGCGGTCGGCCTTGTAGCCGGGCGTCGACGCGTTCGCCAGGTCGTTGGCGATCAGATCCTGGCGCTGCATCTCGGAGAGCATCCCGGACGCGGCGATGTAGAGCCCACGCTCCATACGCACCGGATGGTCGGCCGGTGCGCGAGGATGTTGAGGGCCTATGGCCGGACCTATCGCCGACCTCGTCCTGCTCCGCGGCCTGTTCACGGACACGTCGCTGCGCCCCGGCACGGTGCTGGCCGCGAAGATCCTCGAGCGCGACGGCCCCCGCGGCACGCTCCTGCTCAACGGCGTCCGCGTCCCGGCGCAGCTGCCGCCCGAGCTCGCCGCCGGCGCCGCTCTGCGCGTGCGCGTCACCGAGGCGACCTCCGAGCGGCTGCTCCTGCAGGTCCTCCCGCCGGCCGACCCCGCCGCGTCCGCCACGCCGCCACCACCCACCGTCGGGATCCCTCTGCCGGGCGGCGCGCGGTTCAGGGTCGAGGAGCACGAGGGCGGGGCCGGCCCGGATGCGCGCGGTGGGGGGCGCCGCTCCATCGCCCTGCGCTTCGACTCCCCTGCGCTCGGCCGCCTCGACTTCCTCATCGACCTCGAGCCCGAGGCGGCGACCGCGACGGTCGGCGTGGCCGCGGGGGCGGCGGACACGGTTCGTTCGGCGGCGAACGAGCTGCGGACGGGGCTGGCGGAGGCGACCGACCGGCCCGCGACGGTGCGCGTGGAGCCGCGCGCGGAGAGCCTCGATGTCCGCGGGTGACAAGCCGAAGCGCGCCGCGGCGCTGCGCTACGAGCAGGGCGTCGACCCGGCGCCGAAGGTCGTCGCCGCCGGCGCCGGGCACGTCGCCGAGCGCCTGCTCCAGATCGCCCGCGAGAACGGCGTCCCGGTCCGCGAGGACGCGCCGCTGGCCGACGCCCTCGCGCGCCTCCAGCTCGACCTCGACATCCCGCTCGACCTGTACGCGGCGGTCGCCGAGGCGCTCGTCTGGGCCTACTCGCTCGACGCCCGCTCGCGGTGACGCGCCCGCGTGCGGATCGCGATCCGCGCGACGAGGTCGTCCCCGCAGCGCAGCACCGCGAGGCCCGGCTGCTCCTCGACCAGCATCCCGTCCCCGGCCCGCACGACCTCGCCGTCGAGCTCGTCGTGGTCGAGGTAGGCGTGCCAGACGGTCAAATCGACGCGGGTGAAGCGGCCGGTCAGCCGCAGCACCACGGTCTCGTGACGGTCCGCCCACACGCGCAGCGCCCGCCCCTCCTCGCCCTGTTCGTCCCATGCGAGGCGGCCCTTGTCGACTTCGAGCACGAGGGCCTGGGGCGGGTCGGCGCGCGCGTGATCGAAGCTGATCTCGAGCAGCGTCCCTGCGCCGATCGTGCGCTCCCAGCGCCTCACCAGCAACCGAGACTAGGGGCGACGCGGCGCGTCCGCGCCGGTTGATGGACTCCGATTACGCGACGAGCTGAAAGAGCGCGGCGTCGTCGTCGAGCGCCTTGCGCAGCGTCTTCTTCATCTGGCCGTGGATCTGGCAGACGCGGCTCTCGCTCACGCCCAGGATCGCGCCGATCTCGGCCAGGGTCAGGTTCTTGACGTAGAGCAGGACCGCGATCTCGCGCTCGCGCTGGGGCAGCTGCGCGAAGGCCTCGCGGAACTTCTCCTTCGCCTCGATCGTCGCCGTGGCGTGCTCCGGGTCGACGCGGACGTCGGTGGAGGCCAGCGTGTCGATCCGCTCGATCGTCGTCTCGTCGTCGCTCAGCACGAGCGTGTTCAGCGACGTCATGTCCGACTGCTGGATCTCGTCCTGGCGGCGGCGCAGCTCCGACACGGTGGTGCCGAGCGCCTCGGCGAGCTCCTCGCGCGTCGGGCGGCGGCGGTGCAGGGCGGTGAACTCCTCGACCGCCTTCTCGACGTCGCGCTCCCAGCGGCGGATCGAGCGCGGGGCCCAGTCCTGGCGGCGCAGCTCATCCAGGACGGCGCCGTGGATGCGGGTCCACGCGTACTGCTCGAGCGTGGCGCCCTTCGCCGGGTCGTACCGGTCGATCGACTGGATCAGCGCCTCCAGGCCGCACGAGATGAAGTCCTCGACCTCGCAGCGGGCCGGCATCTCGCGGACCTTCTTGTAGACGATGTACTTGACCAGCGGAGCGAACGTGAGGATCAGCCGGTCGCGCAGACCGGGATCGTTCGTGTCGCGGTACTGCTGCCAGAGGGCAAGCGTGTCCTCGGGGGAGAGACGGCGCCGCGAGGCGGTCGGGGGGGTCACGGAGGTGCTCCTTGCTGCGAGGGACGGACAGGGCGGGACCCGGCATCTATCGGGTCGTCGCGTCCACTTCCGCATCCCCGCAATTTGGGGTCTTGAGGATGCGATCCGTCCAGCCGTCCATCCCCAAAAGTGGGGAGGGGGACTGTCCCCTCAAGCTTGCGCCGAAGCGGCCGATCACGCGGCGTGAAGGCCGCCGTTCCCCCCGACGCGAAAGGCCCCTCGTCCCCCATGGCGCTCCGCCTTACCGACGCCGCCCCGAATCCCGACCATCCGTCCGGCCCCTCCGCGGCCACCCTCGTCCCGAGGGCGCATGCGTCGCTGGCCCAGCGCGACATCGCCGCGTACCGCGCGCTGTTCGCCGAGGCCGCCGGCATCGACGACCGGCACCGCCGCTACGAGGCGCGCAAGAAGCTGATCGAGGCCGCCCTGCAGACCGGCGGCCACGAGCTGAGCGGGATGGGCGCGGTCTTCGCGGCCGCCGCCCGCGAGGCGCTCGACGTCCTGAACGAGGACCCGTGCGAGCCGCTCATCCTCAACTACACCGGCGTCGCCTTCTACGAGCTCGGCGAGCTCGACGCCGCCGAGGCGCTGTTCAAGGCCGCCGGCCGCCTCGACCCCGACCTCCCGCACGTCGAGCGCAACCTGCGGGAGATCGCGCGCCGGCGCCGGCAGGGCCTCGGCGCGATCAACCTGCCCGCGCCGCTGAAGATCGTCCTCAAGGACCTCGCCCCCCGCGCGAGGAAGATCGCCGCGAAGGCGCAGCCCGCCGAGGGCCTGACGCTGAGCCTCTGCATGATCGTCAAGGACGAGGAGGCGATGCTCGGGCGCACGCTTGAGGCGATCCGCGACCACGTGGACGAGATCGTCGTCGTGGACACCGGCTCGCAGGACCGCACGGTCGAGATCGCCGAGTCGTTCGGCGCGAAGGTCCTGCACCATCAGTGGACGGGCGACTTCAGCGAGGCGCGCAACATCTCGCTCGAGGCCGCGACCGGCGACTGGATCATCTACCTCGACGCCGACGAGGTGCTCGTCGACGGGGACGGCCCGCGCCTGCGCGCGCTCACCGCCCAGACGTGGCGCGAGGCCTTCTACCTCGTCATGACGAACTTCGTCGGCGACGTCCAGGACAACCACACGCAGAACTTCAACGCCCTGCGCATCTTCCGCAACCGGCCCGAGTACCGCTTCGAGGGCCGGCTGCACGAGCAGTGGGCGGACAAGCTGCCGCCGTACCTGCCCGAGCGCCTCGTCACCTGCGACGTACGCGTGCAGCACTTCGGCTACCTCGGCGCCGTGCGCGACAGCAAGGGCAAGTCCGAGCGCAACCTCGAGCTGCTGCGCCGCCAGGCGGCGGAGGGCGACGACTCGCCCTTCATGCACTTCAACCTCGGGTCGGAGTACCACGCGCTCGACGACCTCCCCGCGGCGCGCGCCGAGTTCGAGCGGGCGTGGGAGGGGCTGCGCGGCGAGGACGGCGTCATCACGCGCCTCGCGTTCGTGCCGTCGCTCGCCAACCGCTACCTGCGCGTCGTGGCCGCCCTCGGCGACTTCCCGCGCGTGCGCGAGCTGAGCGAGGAGATCCTGGAGCGCTTCCCCGGCTTCACCGACATCGTCTTCCAGCAGGCGATCTCGGCCCACGCCGCCGGCGATCCCGTCGAGGCCGAGCGGCTGCTGCGCCAGTGCATGGAGATGGGCGACGCCCCGAGCATGTACGCCGGCACCGTCGGGACCGGCACCTACCTCGCCCGCCTCGCGCTGGCCGACGTCTACCGGCTCGACGGCCGGCTGGACGAGGCCGAGGCCGAGGTGCGGTACTGCCTCGAGCACCACGCGAGCTTCATGGGCGTCGTCGAGCCGTACGCGGCGCTGCGGCTCGCGCAGGGCGCCGAGCCGGCCGAGGTCGCCGCCGACGTCCACGCCGCGATCCCCGACCTGCCGCCCGGCGGCCGGTTCATGCTCGCCGTGACGCTCTACGAGTCCGGCGCCGCCGAGCACGCCGAGACCGAGCTGCGCGCCGTGCTCGACGCCCAGCCGCAGAACGGCCCCGCGCTGCTGTCGCTCGGCGAGGCTCTGCTCTCGCAGGCGCGCTTCGCGGACGCGATCGCGGAGCTCGACGCGGTCCCCGCCGACTCGACCTGGGCCCCGGCCGCCGCGCGCGCCATGGCCTTCGCGGCGCTGGCCGGCGGCGACGCCGCCACCGGCCGCGAGATCCTCGCGCGCCCCGCGATCAACCGGCTGGCGGAGGCCGAGGCCTCCGTGCTGCGCGCCTGGTGCGCGGTCACCGCCGGTGAGCAGGCGCCCGCCTCGCTGCCCGCCGACGCCGCCCCGTGCGCGATCGTGATGCTGGAGGCGCTCGCGAAGGTCGAGGCGTTCGACGCGTTCGAGGCGCTCGCCGGCTGCTACGACGCGATCGCGCTGCCCTGGCGGGAGCGCCGTGAGCGCCTGGCGGCCGTCTACCTGCGCCGCGGCTTTTTGGAGAGCGCGGCCGACGAGTGGATCACGGTCTGCGAGACCGAGGGCATCGACGCGGCAGCGCTGATGGGCCTCGCGCAGGTCGCGTGGGCGCGCGGGATGGACGAGGACGCCGCCGTCCTCGCCGCCCAGGCGCAGGAGATCGAGCCCGAGAACGCGGGGGCGGCCCGCATGCTCGAGCACCTCGCCACCGCGGCCTGAGGGCCATGGACACGGCATCGAACAGATGGCCGTCGCCTGCGGGCAGCGGTCAAGGGTTCCCGCGCATCTCCGATAGCCCCTCCCAGATCCGCGTCCAGGGACGGGCGCGGTTGACACCACGGAGGGGAACCGATGACGCCGCCAATCGTGCCACCTACGGGCCCGACCCCGCCGACGGGACCGCTGGGTCCTCGTCCGGCGAGCACCACGGAGCCTGGAGGCTTCGCGCAGGTCTACGACCTGGCGATGGCGCGCGCGCGGCGGACCGAGCCCACCGCGGTGCCGTCGCCGGAGCCGGTCATCCCGGTCACGGTGCTGGAGGAGATGGAGGCGGCGTCCCGGATGTTCCACGCGCTGCACGCCCAGGGGCACGAGCTGCGGTTCGAGTCCGAGGGCGGTCGAGTGCGCGCGGAGCTGCGGACGGTCGACGGCGACGTCGTTCGCCCGGTTCCCCTGAGCGAGGCGATCGACGTGACGGGCGGCCCGGACTTCGCCGCATGAAGGAGGAGGTGACGTAGGACCATGGCGAGTGGACTCAGGCTCGGCGGGCTGTCGTCGGGCCTCGACACCGAGGCGATCATCAGCCAGTTGATGGCGATCGAGCGCCAGCCGCGGGCGCGGCTGGAGCGCAGGCAGGCGGCCGTGCAGGCCCGGCAGGACGCCCTGCGCGACATCTCGACGAAGCTCAAGGCGCTCAAGACGGCCGCCCAGAACCTCGCGACCGCCGGCACCTGGACCGCCACCCAGGACGTCACGTCGAGCGACTCCGTCCGCGTCGGCGCCCGCTCGGTCGGGAGCATCACGCCCGGCACCTACAGCGTGGAGGTCACGCAGCTCGCGACCAACGCGAGCCGGACGTTCAGCACGCAGCTGCGCTCGAACCCGACCACGCTGACGTTCACCACGACGGCGACGGGCTCGTCCTACAACATCGACATCCCGCCGAACTCGACGGTGGACGACATGGTCCGGATCATCAACTCCGATCCGAACTCCCCCGTCGCCGCCCGCAACTACAACGGCCAGCTGCTCGTGTCGGCCAAGGTCAGCGGCACCGGCGGCAACTTCACCGTCAACTCGCCCAACAACATCACGGGCCAGACCGCCTCGGTCACCGGCGTCGACGCGCAGTTCAAGGTCAACGGCACCTCCTACACGCGCAGCTCGAACACCGTCACCGACGTGATCGCCGGCGCCGAGCTGACGCTGAACGGCACGACCACCGCCGGCACGCCCGTCGAGATCGTCGTCACGGCCCCCGAGGTCGACGACAAGGGCCTCGCGACGAAGGTCAAGGCGTTCGTCGACGCCTACAACGCCGTCGTCGACGCGACGCGCAGCCGCACCACCGAGAAGCGCGTCACCAACGCGACGAACACGGTCGACGCGAAGAAGGGCGTCCTGTTCGGCGACAGCGGCCTGACCACGATGCTCTCGCAGCTGCGCACGTCGGTCATGGACCCGATCAGCGTCGGCAACTCGCTGACGATGGACGAGTTCGCGGAGATCGGCGTCTCGACCGGCGTCGCCACCGGCGGCACCTCGAACCCCGACGCGGTCGCGGGCAAGCTCCAGTTCGACGAGGCGAAGTTCCTGAAGGCCTACGAGGCCGACCCGTCCTCCGTGGAGCGGCTGCTGCGCGGCAGCGTCACCTCCACCGGGCTGTCGGCGCGCATCGACGCGCTCATCACGCCGTTCACCGCGGTGGATGGGATGTTCGACGGCCGGATCAACGCGGCGAGCTCCGAGCTCACGCGGCTGAGCGACCAGCTGAAGCGGATGGACGATCGCCTGGGCCGCAAGGAGACGTACCTGCGCCGCCAGTTCACCGGGCTCGAGACCGCGCTGTCGAAGCTCAACTCGCAGAGCGTCGAGATGTCGTCCCGCATCGCCGGGATGTCCTCGGGCTCGTAAGGACGCCGAGCCGCCCTCAAGCCTCGCGCGGCGCGCCCGATGAGTCGGGGCGACCGCCCATGATCCCGGAGGCTCGATGAACCCGTACGCGTCCCCCCAGGCGTACCGCTCCAGCAGCGTGATGACCGCCAGCCCGGGACAGCTCGTCGTCATGCTCTACGACGGCGCGGGCCGCTTCCTGCGCCAGGCGGAGCTGGCCGCGGAGGAGGGCGCCTGGCGCCACGCCTTCGACCGGCTCGACAAGGCGGACGCGATCGTGGACGAGCTGCTGGTCACGCTCGACAAGGACCAGGGCGGGCAGATCGCCGAGCGCCTGCTCGGGATCTACGTCTTCTGCAAGCGGCTGACGATCGAGGCGCGCGTCGAGCGCGACGTCGACCGCATCCGCCGCACCGCCGGCCTCCTCGCCGATCTCCGCGACGCGTGGGCGGAGATCGCCGCGGCATGACCGACGCCCGCGAGCCCGCCTACGCGCTGCTCGAGCTGGCCTGGGCCGAGCGCCGCCTCGCGGCCGAGGGCCGCATCGAGGAGCTCGCCGCGTCGCACGCCGAGCGCGACCGCCTGCTCGCCGAGCTGCCGCAGCACCCGGCGCCGCATCAGGTGGCGACGCTTCAGCGCGCGCTCGCCGTGCAGGGCGAGATCGCCGAGCTGCTCGCGGCGACGCGCGACGCGGTGGCGGCCGAGCTTCACCGCGTCGACCAGGGCCGCGCGACGCTCCGCGGCTACGCCCCCGCGGGTCTCGAGCCTGCGCGGACCTTCGACGAGAGCGGCTGAGTCCTAAAGCCACCGGACGAGGGTCCGATGAACCGGGCCGAGGATCGCCATGGAGGCGGTCGGCCTTACCCCCAGATGCATGAGCCCACGGACGGGCGAGTCGTCGCGATCAACGTCGCACCCCGTCATGGAGCTCTTCGACACCGTCCACGTCGCCCTCGAGAGGGCCATCCAGGGCTCGGCCCTGCGCCACCAGGCGCTCGCGTCGAACCTCGCGAACGTCAACACGCCCGGCTACAAGCGCCAGGACGTCGACTTCCACTCCGCGCTGCAGGCCGCCATGCCCGGCGGGCCGGCCGCGCTCGCCTCCGCGCAGATCGCCCCCGCGGTCGACGACGCCGCCCCCATGCGGCCCGACGGCAACAGCGTCGACGTCGACGCCGAGAACGCGAACCTCGCCCAGAACGCGCTGGAGTACGAGGCGCTCGCGCAGGTCCTCCGCGCGCGCACCGACATCATCGAGATCGCGATGGGCAGCCGCTGATGAGCCTCTTCGGCGCCATCGACATCTCCGGCAGCGGCCTCGCGGCCGAGCGTCTGCGCATGGACGTCACGGCGGAGAACCTCGCCAACGCCCAGTCGACGCAGGGCCCCGACGGCCAGCCCTACCGCCGCAAGGAGGTCGTGCTGCGCGCGGCCGGCGGCGGCTTCGAGGGCGCGCTGAACTCGGCGATGGCCTCGGGCGCCGCGCCCGCCGGCGGCGTCGAGGTCGTGCAGATCGCCGAGGACCAGGCCCCCAACCGGATGGTCTACGACCCCGGCCACCCGGACGCCAACGCCGACGGCTACGTCTCGATGCCGAACGTCGACCCGGTCACCGAGATGGTCGACCTGATCGCGGCGTCCCGCGCCTACGAGGCCAACGTCACCGCCATGCAGACCGCGAAGTCGATGTTCACGAAGACGCTCGACCTCCTGAAGTAGCGACATGCCGGCGATCGATCCCTCCTCCCTCGCCGGAGCGCTGCCGACCGAGTGGTCCATCGGGCCGCTCGACGAGAGCGTGGCGCCCCCGGGCTCCCCCGACGGCTTCTCCTCCGCGCTCGGAGAGCAGCTGTCCAAGCTCTCCTCCCTCCAGGCCGAAGCCGCCGACGCCTCCCAGGCGCTGGCGACCGGTACCGCGACCGACCCGGCCGCCACCGTCATGGCGGTCGAGCGGGCCCGCCTCTCCATGCAGCTCGCGTCCCAGCTCCGCACCAAGGGCGTCGAGGCCATCAACGAGATCTTCAGGACGCAGGTCTAACCCTCCATGCCCCCCGTCCTCGCCCAGATGCCCACCCGCTCGAAGGCGATCCTCGCCGCCTCGGCCGTGGGGATCCTCTTCGCCGCGTTCATGCTGTTCCGCGTCGCCACGGCGCCGAGCTACACGACGCTCCGCACCGGGCTCGACCCGGCCGACACCGGCAAGATCACCGCCGCGCTCGACCAGGCCGGCATCGGCTACGAGCTGGCCAACAACGGCACCGCGCTCAAGGTCGAGAAGTCGAAGACCGGGCAGGCGCAGGTCGCGCTGGCCCAGGGAGGCCTCGGCGGCGCGAGCAAGCAGCCCGGCTACGAGCTGCTCAAGGACACCAAGCTCGGCGCCTCGGACTTCCAGCAGCGCGCGACCTACCAGCGCGCGCTCGAGGGCGAGCTCGCCAACACGATCGGCCAGATCGACGGGGTCAGCGGCGCGCAGGTTCGCCTGACGCTGCCGGAGGACGACCTCTTCGCCGACGAGGCCAAGCCGGCCACGGCCGCGGTGCTGCTCAGCGGCGCCGGGGAGGACCTCGAGTCCGCCTCGGTCAAGGGCATCGCGAACCTCGTCGCGTCGTCGGTCGAGGGGCTGAAGGCCGAGAACGTCACGATCACCGACGGCAGCGGCAAGATGGTGTGGCCGACCAGCGGCGCCACCGGCGCCGACGGCATGGCGATCGCCTCGAAGACCGCGGCCGAGAGCCGGTACGCCAACCAGGTCGAGTCGTCGATCAACGCGCTGCTGATGCGCACCGTCGGCGACGGCAAGGCGCAGGTCAAGGTCACCGCCGACCTCGACGTCGACCAGGTCAAGCAGAAGCAGCTCAAGTACGACCGCCGCGGCACCCCGATCGAGGAGATCGAGGAGACCGAGCAGCTCGAGGGCGGCAGCGGCGCGGGGACCGGCGGGGCCGGCACGCGCGCGAACATCCCGACCTACCAGGCCGCGACCGGCGCCGCGGGCGGGACCTCGAACTACGAGAAGCGCTCGACCAAGAAGACGACGGCCGTCGGCAAGACGATCATCGACAGCGTCCGCGCGCCCGGGCAGGTCAAACGCCTCGACGTCGCGCTCGTGCTCGACAAGTCGCTCGACTCGCAGAAGACCGAGATCATGAACCTCGTCGCCGGCGCGGCGGGCCTGCAGGAGGCCGAGCGCGGCGACCGCATCACCGCGAGCGTGCTGCCCTTCGCTGCGGTGCCGAAGCCGAAGGGCGAGAGCGGCGGCCCCGTGCCGGCCGGCGCGGTCGACATGGCGAAGTACGGCGCGCTCGGGTTCGCGTCGCTGATCTTCCTGTTCTTCGTCGGGCGCCACCTGCGCCGGCGCGAGGACGAGGCGCTGATGAGCGAGCCGCTGTGGCTGCGCCAGATCGAGGCGCCGCAGTCGCTGAGCGCGCTCGAGGCCGCCCAGAACGGCGGCGGCGGGAACGGCGCGGTGCCGGAGCTCGCGGGCGTCGGCGCGCGGCAGACCGTCGAGGACGCGCTGCGCAAGGAGCCTGAGAAGGTTGCCCACCAGGTCCGCAGCTGGATGGCGGAGGACCATCGGTGAGCGAGGAGCTCGCGCTCGAGCTGCGCTCGGCCGACGCCGAGACGCTCCCGGCGCCGCTCGGCGCCGACGGCGGGCTGAAGGGCCGGCAGAAGGCGGCGGTGCTGCTGATCGCTCTGGGCGCCCAGAAGGCGGCCGAGGTGCTCAAGCACCTCTCCGATCGCGAGATCGAGGCGCTCTCGTTCGAGATGAGCGGCCTCGACGAGGTCCCGGCCGAGGTCGGGCAGCTCGTGCTCGACGAGCTGGCCCAGCGGGTCATCGCGTCCGACGCAATGGGCAAGGGCGGCGTCGAGTACGCGAAGTCCGTCCTCGAGCAGGTCTTCGGGCCCGAGCGCGCGGGCGAGGTGCTGCAGGTCGTCAAGGACGCCGCCGAGGGGCGGCCGTTCGACTTCGTCCGCCGCACGCCGGCGGAGCAGATCGCCGCGTTCCTCGTCGACGAGACGCCGCAGACGATCGCTCTCGTCCTCGCCAACCTCCACGCCGGCCAGGGCGCGAAGGTGCTCGCCGAGCTGCCGGTCGACCTCCAGCCCGACGTCGCGCTGCGCATCGCGCTGATGGGCGAGACCTCGCCGAGCGTCGTGCGCGACGTGGCGCAGGGGCTGCGCGACAAGCTCTCGAACGTCCTCGAGCACGAGTACTCGTCGGTGGGCGGCGTCGAGACGCTCGCCGAGCTGCTCAACCACGCCGGCCGGTCGACCGAGCGCAACGTCCTGCAGACGATCGGCGCCGAGCACGAGGACCTCGCCGAAGAGGTCCGCGCGCGGCTGTTCACCTTCGAGGATCTCCACCGCCTCGCCGACCGCGAGCTGCAGCTGGTGCTGCGCGAGGTCGACCAGAAGGACCTCGCGCTCGCGCTGCGCGGCGTCCCGGATTGGCTCATGGAGAAGATCACGTCGAACATGTCGTCGCGCGCGGCCGAGCTCTTGCGCGAGGACATCGAGGCGCAGGCGCCGCAGCGCAAGCACGTCGTCGAGGAGGCGCAGGGGCGGATCGTCGCCATCGTGCGCCGGCTCGAGGACAACGGCACGATCACGCTCGGCGGCTCCTCGGAGGAGGAAGAGGAGGAGCTGGTCTGATGCCCACGCCCTCCCCGAGCGTCGCGCCCTTCGAGTTCGCCCCGCTCGAGCCCGCCTCCGCCGAGGCGGCCGCGGCGGCCGGCCCCGCTCCCCTTGCTCCGCCGCAGGTCGACCTCGACGCCATCCGCGCCGAAGGGTTCAACGAGGGCTACACGGCCGGCGCCGCGGACGCGCGCAGCGTCGTCGAGCCCGCGGCCGAGGCGCTGCGCGCCGCCGCTTCCGAGCTGGCCGCGCTGCGCGCCGGCGTCGCCGAGCGCTCCGAGCGCGCGGCCGTCGAGCTGGCGCTGCGCATCGCCGAGCAGGTGCTGCAGGGCGCGCTCGCCGTCGAGCCCGAGCGGGTCGTCGAGGCCGTGCGCGGCGCGCTGCGCCGGCTCGTCGAGCGCGACCGCGTCCTCGTCCTCGTCCACCCCGACGACCTCGACGTCGTCCGCGAGCAGGCCGACGCCCTCGTCGCCGAGCTCGGCGGGATCGAGCACTGCGGGATCGAGGCGGACCGCCGCGTCTCCCGCGGGGGCGCGATCGTCCGCACCGCGGAAGGCGAGGTCGACGCGACGCTCGAGACCAAGCTCGGCCGCGCGCGCGAAGTGGTGGAGCAAGAGCTTGCTCGCTGACGCGCAGCTCGAGGCCGCGCCGGAGGGATCGCCTTCGGGTGCGGCCGCCGCGGAGGGATCGCCTTCGGGTGCGGCCGCCGCGGAGGGGTCGCCTACGGGCGGAGCCGCCGTCGCGTCGCGCCTCGACTGCGCCGCGGACGTCGTCGCTCGCGCCGACCTTCATCGCCGCCGCGGGCGGGTCTGCGATCTCATCGGCCTCGTCGTCGAGGCGACGGGGCTCGAGGCGGAGGTGGGCGAGGTGTGCGACGTCGCCGCGGGGCGCGGCCGGGAGGCCGTGCCGGCGGAGGTCGTCGGGTTCCGCGCCGGCCGCACGCTGCTCATGCCGCTGGGCGAGATGACGGGCATCGGCCCGGGGAACGTCGTGACGCCGACGGGGCGGCCGGTCCGCATCCCGGTGGGCGACGCGCTGCTCGGCCGGGTGCTCGACGGGCTCGGGCGGCCGATCGACGACGGTCCCGGCCTCGGCTCGCTGGCCGCGCGCCCCGCGGAGGGGCCGCCGCCGGACGCGCTCTCGCGCCCGCGCATCCGCGAGCGGATGCCGCTCGGCGTGCGCGCGCTCGACACGCTCGTCCCGTGCGGGCGCGGCCAGCGGCTCGGCATCTTCGCCGGATCGGGCGTCGGCAAGTCGTCGCTGCTCGGGATGATCGCGCGCAGCGCCGCGACCGACGTCAACGTGATCTGCCTGGTCGGCGAGCGCGGCCGCGAGGTGCTCGAGTTCATCGAGCGCGACCTCGGCGACGCGATCTCGCGCAGCGTCGTGGTCGTCGCCACGTCCGACCAGCCGGCGCTCGTGCGGATCAAGGCCGCGCTGACCGCGACCGCGATCGCCGAGCACTTCCGCGACCGCGGCGACGACGTGCTGCTGATGATGGACTCGGTCACGCGCTTCGCGATGGCGCAGCGCGAGGTCGGCCTGGCCGTCGGCGAGCCGCCGGCGACGCGCGGCTACACCCCGAGCGTCTTCGCGCTGCTGCCACGCCTGCTCGAGCGCTCCGGCACGAGCGCGAACGGCTCGATCACCGGCCTCTACACGGTGCTCGTCGACGGCGACGACATGAACGAGCCGGTCGCCGACGCGGTCCGCGCGATCCTCGACGGGCACGTGGTCCTGACCCGCGAGCTCGCGCACGCCGGCCACTACCCGGCGATCGACGCCCTGCAGTCCGTGTCCCGCTTGTCGACGGAGATCCTCACGGCCGACGTGCAGGTCGCGGCGGGCGAGCTGCGCCGGCTGATGGCCGCCTTCCGCGACAAGCGCGACCTGATCTCGATCGGCGCGTACGAGCGTGGCAGCGACCCGGTCGCCGACCGCGCGATCGACCTCGAGCACGAGATCGGCGCCTTCCTGCGCCAGAAGGTCGACGAGCCGACGGCGGCGCAGGAGGCCGACGACCGGCTCATCGCGCTCGTCGGCTCCGCCCCGGCCGGCCCGCTCGTCGATCCGTCGCCGCTCGAGGAGCCCGCTTCGGCGCCCTTCGGCGCCGACCAGGGCCTCACCGCGATCCCCCCGTTGCACCTCGGGGTCAGATAGCCGTCCACTTCCGCTGAACCCGCCCTCGATCCGACCGACGACACGACCGTGAGCACCGGCCCCCGATTCCGGTTCGGCCTCGAACGCGTGCGCGAGATCCGCGCCCACGACGAGGACCGCGCGAAGGAAGCCTTCGCCGCCAGCCTGCAGGAGCGCCTGCGCGGCGCCGCGCTGCTGGCCGCTGCCTCCGAGCAGGTCGACGCGGCCCACGCCGCGCGCCGCGAGGGCGATGCCGCCGAGGCTTCCGGTCCCCAGCTGGTGTCGATGCAGGCCTACCTGGACCGCGTCGAGCAGTCGCGCCGCGACGCCGAGCGCGAGCTGCAGCAGAGCGAGCACGCGCTCGCCGAGCGCCGCCGCGCGCTGACCGAGGCGAGCCGCCGCCGCCAGGCGCTCGACCGCCTCAAGGAGCGGCGCGCCGCGGAGCACGCCGCCGAGGCGGCCCGCCGCGAAGGGAACTTCCTGGACGAGATCGCCACCGGCGCCCATGTACGCCGTTCCTCGAGCGCCCGCACGGGCGGCAACCCGACAGGGGAGGCCGCATGAGGGTGCGAAGCGCCAGCGGCCGGACCCGTCAGGGAAGCCGCCTCACCTCCGCGCCGCGGCGCGGGCAGGGTCACTGCGGGGGCGCGCGATGAGCGTCCCCACCACTTCGATCGGGGTCGCTCCGCCCAACGCGGTCGCGCGCGTCGCCGAGATCCAGCAGATGGTCGCCGCGCTGAACGGCGCGCCGCCCGCCGGGTCGTTCGACGCGGCGCTGGCCGCTGCGCAGGCACCGGCCGCCGCCGCCGCCGGCACCGGCGCGCCGACGCCGTTCGACGCGGAGATCCAGGCCGCCGCGGCGCGCAACGGGGTCGACCCGGCGCTGCTGAAGGCGCTGATCCGCCAGGAGTCCAACTTCAACCCCAACGCGATGAGCCCCGCGGGCGCGAGCGGCCTGACGCAGCTCATGCCCGGCACGGCGGCCGGCCTCGGGGTGACCGATCCGACCGACCCCGCGCAGGCGATCGAGGGCGGCGCGAAGTACCTGCGCCAGCAGCTCGACCGCTTCGGCGGGGACGTCGAGAAGGCGCTCGCCGCCTACAACGCCGGCCCGGGTGCCGTCGCCAAGTACGGCGGCGTCCCGCCCTACGCCGAGACGCAGGCGTACGTCCAGAAGGTCATGGGCTACGCCCGCGAGTACGGCCTCGGCGCCACGAGCGCGCCGCCCGCCGCCCCCCTCGCCAGCTCCCCCACCACCTACGGGATCACCTAAACGATGCACGTCAATCGCACGGAAGCCGCACCGCCGGGAGGCCCGCCGCCTTCCAGGGCGGAGGAGGCGCCGGAGGGGTTCGACCTCCTCCTCGCCCTCCACACCGACGAGGCCCGGACCGCCACTGCGGAAGGCCACAAGAAGGACCGGGGCGACGGTCGCGACCGGGGCGTGCGCGCCCACGGCGACCCGTCGGTCACGCCCGGCCACGTGCGCCGCGCGGAGCGCGAGGCCGACGCCGACCCGACGACGCCGCCCGTCGCCGAGGACGGCCCGGCGCCCGCCCCGCCCGCCGAGGACGACGCCACGACCCCGCCCGTCGCCGGCGACGCGGCGCCGAGCGACGACGTCGCCACGCCGGCCGACGACGCCCCCACCGCCGACCCCGCGCAGCAGGCCGCCGCCGAGCCGGCCGCACCCGCCGCGGAGGCCGCGCCGAGCGCCGCCGCCGAGACCCCCACCGCGACCGCCGTCGCGCCGAGCGCCGCTCCGGCGGGCGTCACGGGCGCCGCGCCTGCGGGCGCCGCGCCCGCCGTTCCCGCTTCCCCGAGCCCCGGGCCCGCTGCGGCCGGCGTGACGGCCGGCGTCGTGGCCACGGACCAGCTTGCGACGGCGACCCCCGCGGGCCCGCTCGTGCCGGGCGCCGTCGTCGACCCCGGCCCGCTCGCCGCCACCGAGGCCGTCGCGGACGCGGCGCCGCTCGCGAGCGCCGCCGAGGCCCCGACCCCGGCCGCTCCGCTCGCGCCGGCCCCGGCGGGCGCCCCCGGCCCGGCGACGTCCCCGGCCGCCACGACGGCTGCCGGCGTGGCCGAGGCCGCCACCGAGGCGCCGACGACGCCCACGGCCGCCACGGCCGAGACGACCACGACCGCTTCGCCCACGGAGCAGGCCGCGGCGACCGCCCCGCAGACGGGCGCCGCCGCCGGCACGCAGGCCGACGAGGGCGCCGCCGCCGCGGCGACCCCGCAGGCCACCGCCGCTCCGGCGGACGACACCGCTGCCGCCGCGCCCGCGGGCTCCCCCACCCCGGGTCGCGGCGAGCCTTCCCCGAACGCCAACGGCGCGCGCGCCGACGAGGTCCACGAGGCCCTCGCCGCCGGCGAGAAGCCGGGCCCGGCGTCCGAGCACGCCGCGCCTCCGGGCCCCGTCGCGCCCGTGCCGACCCACGCCACGGCGGCCCACCTGCGGCCGGCGAACGCGACGCACGCGCTGCGCCTCGCCGAGACCGCGCTCCAGCTCCGCGAGCTGGCGGAGGTCGCCGCCTCGCGCGGCGCCGCCCACGCGCGGCTGCAGCTGCACCCGGCCGAGCTGGGGGGCGTCGAGGTCCGCCTGCGGGTCACCGCCGACGGCCTGACCGCCGCCATCCACGCGGACCGGCCCGAGGCCGTCCAGGCGCTGCAGCAGGCGAGCGCCGAGCTGAGGCGCGCGCTCGAGCAGCGCGGGCTGAACGTCCTGTCCGTCGACGTCGCCCTCGCGGGCGCGGGCGGCGGGCACGCGGCCGGGCACCAGATGCAGGCCGGCGGCGACCGCTCCGCGAGCGGTGGCACCACGAATCCGAACGGCGGCCAGGAGGCCGTCGCCGACGCCATGGAGGCAGATCCGACAGCGCCGAGGGGCGTGCCCGCAGGGGCGCTCGTCGACGTCCTCGCCTGACCGCAGGAGAGGCTCCATGCCGATCGATCCCCTGACGAGCACGGCCGCGAGCGCGGTCGGCGCCGCCGACAAGAAGAAGTCCGAAGCCGGCATCCTCGGCAAGGACGACTTCCTCAAGCTGCTCGTCGCCCAGCTCAAGAACCAGGACCCGTCCAACGCCCAGGACATGGAGTCCATGACCCAGCAGATGACGCAGTTCTCGATGCTGGAGCAGCTGACCAACCTGACCGAGGCCACGGAGACCTCGAGCATCTCGCTGGCGCGCACGCACGCCGTCGAGCTGCTCGGCAAGACCGTGAGCTACCGCGACGCGGACGGCGGGGTGAAGGAGGGCCTCGTCGACCACGTCGACACGACCGCCTCCGCGCCGCGCCTGACGATCGGCGGCACCTCCGGGCTGCTCCTGGCCGACGTGGTGGGTGTGAGCTCGTGAGCGCGCACGTCCACAACGCCGCCCTGATCCCGCCCGGGATCTCCGGTCCGGCGCCCGCCGGCCAGCCCGGCGCGGCGACCGGCCCCAGCATCGATCCCGCCCGCTTCGCGCAGCTGCTCGACGCGCGGCGGATCGGCGTCCAGTTCTCCAACCACGCGGTGCAGCGCCTCCAGCGGCGCGGCATCAACGTCGAGCCCGGGACGCTCCAGCGTCTCGACGACGCGGTCGGCCGTGCGGCGGGCAAGGGCGCCCGCGACGCGGTCGTCTTCGTCGACGGCACGGCGTTCGTCGTCTCCGTCCGCAACAAGACGGTCATCACGGCCGTCGATCGCGACCACATGCGCGATCACGTCTTCACCAACATCGACAGCGCCGTCATCGGCTGACGCGCAGAACCTCCCCCGAGAAGAAGCAGAAAGGAAGTGATGCCTCGATGATGCGCGGCATGTATTCGGCGATCAGTGGTCTGAAGACCCATCAGATCGCGCTTGACGTCACGGCGAACGATTTGTCGAACGTCAACACGGTGGGCTACAAGTCGGCCCGGACGACGTTTAAGGACTCGTTGACGCAGATCCAGCGGTCCGGTACGGCGTCGAATCCCGGCGTGGGGGGCGGCAACCCCGCCCAGGTCGGGCTGGGCACGCAGCTGGGCTCGATCGACAACGTGATGGTCAACGGCGCGTTTCAGGCGACGGGCAGCCCGCTGGATGTGGCGATCTCCGGTGAGGGCTGGCTGCGCGTCGGTATCGGTTCGCCGACGGGCGGCAATCCGACGGCGGGCGTCCCCAACGGGCCGAACTCGGTCGAGTACACGCGGGCGGGGAACTTCACCCGCAACGACGCGGGCTATCTGATCACCCAGGACGGCTCCTACGCGCTGGGGCTGTCGCGTCCGGCGGGGACCGCCGGCGCGCAGAACTGCTTTATCAACATCCCGGCGGGGGCGACCGATGTGGCGATCGCGCCGGACGGCGCGGTGTCGTTCGTGCCGCCGGCGGGCTATACCCAGCCCGCGGCGCTGCCGCCGATCGCCAACGGCCGCGCGGTGGTCGGCTACCTGACGCTGGCGAAGTTCTCCAACGAGGGTGGCCTGGAGCGCGTGAACTCCAACCGCTGGCGCTCGACGGGCGCCTCGGGCCCGGAGACGATCGGCACGCCGGCCGGCAACGGCTACGGGCAGTCGATCGGCGGCACGCTGGAGATGTCCAACGTCGACCTGGCGACCGAGTTCACCGACATGATCAGCGCGCAGCGCGGCTTTCAGGCCAACTCGCGCGTGATCTCGACGGCGGACGAGATGCTCAACGACCTCGTCAACATCAAGCGGTAGCGGACGCGCTGCTGCCTTGACGATGCCGGCATGAGGCGGCGCGCGGGTGGAGGGCCCGCGCGTCGCCGAGCCGGCCGGCTTGTAAGGAGCCACCATGATCGAACTGAACCGCCTCGGAGCGCACGGCGAGCCCGTCTGGGTCAACCCGGACCTCATCGCCACCATCGAGGCACACCCGGACACCGTCATCGTGCTCACGACCGGCACGAAGGTCGTCGTCGCCGACAGCGTCGACGAGGTGATCGACCGCATCCGCGAGTGGCGCGTCTCCGTCGCCCGCGGCGCGCTCAAGCCCGTCCAGCCCGCGCCGACCACTTTGGCGTGAGCTCCACCGTCGACGCCGATCGCATCGCCGCGCTCATGGCGGCGGCCGGCCAGCAGCGCCGGCCCGTCGAGGGCGAGACGGCGACGGGCCGCCGGCCCCGCTGGCTGCGCACCGTCGACTTCTCGCGGCCGACGAAGTTCACGACCGACCAGGAGCGGCGGCTGACGCGCGCCATCGAGGCGTACTGCCGCACCGCGTCCTCGCGCCTGGCCGCCGAGCGCGTCCCGTGCGAGATGGAGCTGCTCGACTGCTCGCAGCACACCTGGTCGAACGCGCAGGCGCACGTCCCGCCCGGGTCGGTGACCGCGCTCGCGCGCGTCGAGCCGCTCGGCACCCGGGTCGTGCTGAGCGCGGAGCACCCGCTGCTGCTCGGCGCGCTCGAGGCCATCCTCGGCGGCTCGCCGGAGCGCGCGCCGCGCGACCGCAAGCTGACCGACATCGACCTGCTCCTCATCCGCCGCGTCTTCGAGACGCTGGTCGAGGCGCTGTCGAGCGTCTTCTCCGACCACGCGGGCGTCGAGCTCGCGGTGACCGAGGTCGACCCGTCCGGCGAGACGACGTACCTCGAGCAGCCCAGCGAGCCGACGCTCGCGCTGACGACGGAGGCCCGGCTCGGCCGCGCGTCGACGGTCATGGTCCTCCTGCTCCCCTACCACGCCGTCGAGCCCGTCCTCGGCCGGTTCTCCGGCCGCGACGAGGGCGGCGACGGCCCCGACCTCCTCACGGCCGAGGCGGTCCGCGCCGGGGTCGCGCGCGTCGACGTGACCGTCCGCGCCGAGGTGGCCGACCGCGTCATGCCCGTGCACGAGGTCCTCGAGCTGAAGCCCGGCGACGTGGTCAAGCTCGGCCCCGCGGCCGGCAGCGACGTGACGATCTTCGCCGAGGACGTGCCGGTCCACCGCGCGCGGCCCGGCCGCAGCGGCAGCCGCCGCGCCATCCAGGTCATCGGCCCGGTGGAGGAGCAGTGAGCGACCGGATCGCCCGCCTCGGCGACGCCACCCGCGACGCGGTCGCGACCGTGCTCGAGTCGTTCGCGCCCGGCATCTCCGAGGTGCCCGAGCCCGAGCTGCTCGAGCCCGGCGCCGACGCGCTGGAGGACGTCGAGGTCCCGTCCGTCCTCGCCCACGCCGTTCCCGCCGACGGCGCGACCGGCCCGGCCATGCTCGTCCTCACCGCGCCCGGCACGCGGCGCCTCGCCGCCGTCCTCGGCGCGATCGACGAGGAGGAGGCCGAGTTCGGCGGCTCCGACCTCGGCGAGCGCGAGCTGAGCGCCGTGCGCGAGGCGATGGGCAAGCTGACCGCCGCCGTCGGCAGCGCCGTCACCGCCGTCGTCGACCGCGACACCGCCTTCCGCCCCGCGAGCGTCCGCGTCGCGGAGGCCGCGCAGGACGTCCGCTCGCCGGTCGAGGTCGGCACCCGCGCCGTCCTCGTCGCCTTCACCCTGCTGGGCGAGCCGGGGCGCCTCGTGCTCCTGCTGCCCACCAACCTCGGCACGGAGCCGCGCTCCGGCGTCACGCCCGCCGCGGACCCGGTCGTCGCGACCGAGATGCCGCTCAGCGGCGCGCTGCGCAGCGTCAACATCCGCGTCTGGGCGGAGCTCGGCCGCACCCGCATGCCCACCGGCCAGGTCGTCGGTCTGCCTTCCGGTGCGATCGTCGAGCTGGATCGCGAGGCCGAGGACGCCGTCGACCTGTACGTCGACGGCCAGCGCTACGCGACCGGCCGGCTCGTCGTCACCGACGACGACAGCTGGGGCGTGCGCATCGAGCACGTGCTCGCCGTCCGCTAGGGCGTCCAGAAGCAGTGGACGCCCCTCCAAGTCCGGCTCCGCCGGGCCGATGAACCGGGACGATGAAGGCCGCAACCGGCATCGGCATCGCTGTCGCGTGCGCTGGGCTCCTGCTCGGCGCGACGATGGAGGGGACCCCGCTCGGGTCGCTCTTCAACGTGCCCGCGATGATCATCATCTTCGGGGGCCTCGCGGGCGCGTCGATGGCGTCGGTGGGCATGGACGGGATGAAGCTCGTCCCCACCCTCTACAAGAAGGTGATGAACGCCGAGGCGCCCGAGCTGCGCCGGCAGGTCGACGACCTCGTCGGCTACGCCGACCGCGCCCGGCGCGACGGCCTCCTCGCGCTCGAGGAGGAGCTGGACGAGGTCAGCGACGCGTACACGCGCAAGGGCCTGCAGCTCGTCGTCGACGGCACGCCGCCGGAGCTCGTCCGCGAGATCCTCGAGGCCGAGGTCCACGGCATGCGCTCCCGGCACAAGGCGGGCGCCAAGGTCTTCGAGGTCGCCGGCGGGTTCGCCCCGACGATGGGCGTGCTCGGCACGGTCATGGGCCTCATCTCCGCGCTGCAGAAGCTCGACCAGCCCGAGACGCTCGGCCCCGCGATCTCCGGCGCGTTCATCGCGACCCTGCTCGGCGTCGGCGCCGCCAACGTCGTGCTGCTGCCGGTCGCCCAGCGGCTCAAGCAGCTCTCGGACGCGGAGGTCCAGTCGCGCGTGCTCGTGCTCGAGGGGATCCTCGCGATCCAGTCGGGCGACAACCCGCGCGTCATCGAGGAGAAGCTGATCTCGTTCGTCCCGCCCGACCAGCGCGGCGACGACGAGGACGAGGCGGCCGACGCGGGCCCGCAGCTGCGCGCCGTAGAGGACGACGAGGCGATCGCGGCATGAGCTCCCTGCGTTTCGACGACCACGAGGCCGAGCACGACGACTCCGAGCGCTGGCTGCTCACGTACGCCGACATGATCACGCTGCTGCTCGCGCTGTTCATCGTGATGTTCGCGATGTCGTCGGTGAACGCGACGAAGTTCCAGTCACTGGCCGACTCGCTGCAGGACGCGTTCAGCGGCAAGATCCTCGGCGGCAGGTCGATCCAGCAGACGGGCGGCTCCGTGCAGGCCGAGCAGGCGAAGCCGGAGGTCTCGTCGGAGACGTCGCTGCAGCCGATGGCGGCATCGTCGCCAGCCGCGCGCGCCGAGCAGACCGACTTCCGCAAGCTCAAGGCCCAGATCGACCGGCTCGTCAAGGAGCAGGGGCTGACGACGAAGGTGGAGACCGCGATCGAGAAGCGCGGCCTGGCCGTGCGCGTCCTCACCGACGGCCTGCTCTTCGACTCCGGCGCCGCCGACGTCAAGCCGGCCGCCGAGCCGCTGCTCGAGAAGATCGGCGGGATCCTCGCGCACACCGAGCAGCCGCATCCGGTGCGCGTCGAGGGCCATACCGACAGCATCCCGATCAGCGGCCGGTTCCCGTCGAACTGGGAGCTGGCGTCGGCGCGCGCCTCGGGCGTCGTGCGCGTCCTGCTCGGCACGCCGCTGCACTCGCGCCCGTTCGAGGCCGTCGGCCGCGCGGCGCTCGACCCCATCGCGAGCAACGGCACCGACGACGGGCGGGCCAAGAACCGCCGCGTCGAGATCATCCTTCCCCGCCGGCACGCCGAGCCGGCCCCGCAAACCCCGGCGGAGCTCGCCGAGGGCATCCGTCCCAGCCATGCGCCATCGACCGCCACGGAGGGCACTCGATGACCAAGAAGAAGCTCATCGTCATCGTCTCCGTCGCGCTCGTCGCGCTCGGGGGCGGCTACAAGTTCGGCTTCGCCAAGGAGAGCGCGGAGAAGCCGCCCAAGATCCACGGCGACGTCTACGTCCTCGGCAAGGACTTCCTCGTGAACCTCGCCGACGGCCACTACGCGAAGCTCGGCATCGCGATCGTCGTCGACCACGGCGCCGCGGCCCCGGCCGGCGGCGGCGGGCACAGCGCGCCGCCGAAGCCGCCGGAGGGCTACGGCCCGCTGCCGCAGGAGGCCGCCGTGCGCGACATCGTCACCGACACGCTCACCGACGTGAAGGACGACGAGCTGACCGAGCGCGAGGGCCGCGAGGAGCTGAAGGAGCGGATCCTCAAGCGCGTCAAGCAAGCGACCGACGTGCCGATCCATGAAGTGCTGTTCACCGACGTGTCCGTGCAGTAGGAGAGCGAGCGAGAGATGAACGAAGAGATCAAGCTGGCTCCGCTCGAGGGCGGTGCCGTCAACAGCCCCGGCTCCTCCGCCGACCTGCAGCGCCTCAACGACGTCGGCCTCGAGCTGACCGTCGAGGTCGGCCGCACGCGGATGACCCTCGGCCAGGCGCTCGCGCTCGGCCCGGGATCGGTCATCACGCTCGACCGCCTCGCCGACCAGCCCGTCGACCTCCTCGTCAACGGGATGCCGGTCGCCCGCGGCGAGGTCGTGGTCATCGACGACGTCTTCGGCCTGCGCGTGACGCAGATCGTCGCGTCGGTCGAGGCCACCGCCGGCCAGGCGCAGGCGCAGGTCGCCGAGGCGCAGCGCATCGCGGGCGAGTTGGCCGCCTAAAGGTCCAGCCGGGACATCCGAATACCGGGACGACCCGTCCCCCTCCAACTCGGGTCGCCCCTCCATCGGATGTCCCTCCGCACTCGTGTGCTCACGGTCGCGTACGCGACCGCCAACTTCACGCTGCTCCTCCCCGCGCTGGCCGCTGCGGCCACCAAGAAGGAGGCGCCGCCCCTCTCCGGCACCTACGGCGAGGACAAGCCGCTCGACCTGCCGGTCGACGCGCCGAAGCAGCTCGGGGACGCCGGCGCCTCCGGCGGCGGCTCGCTCGTCCGCACGTTCGTCGGCCTCGCGGTCGTCGTCGCGGTCATCTACGGGCTCTACTGGGTCCTGAGGCAGGTCAAGTCCTCGCGCGAGGAGCGCACCGTCGGCCGCGGGCTGGCGCCGCAGGCCGTCGTGCCGCTCGGGCCCGGCCGCTCGCTGCACCTCGTCCGGGCCGGCAGCGAGCTCGTCCTGCTGGGCGTCGCCGAGCACGGCGTCACGCCGATCCGCACCTACACGGAGGCCGAGGCGGCCGCGGTCGGCCTCATCGGCGACCACGCCGGCGACGAGCTCCAGCCTCTGCCCGAGCCTGGGCGGAAGGCGCACCCGAGCGGCGCGATGACGATCGGCCAGCTGATCGACAAGGTCCGCCTCTGGACGGTACGCAAGTGAGCGCCGGGGGCGACGCCGTCCAGCTGCTGCTGCTCGTCGGGGCGATCACCCTCGTCCCCGCCCTGCTGTTCACGGTCACGGCGTTCACGCGGATCCTCGTCGTCCTCGGCTTCATCCGCACCGGCCTCGGCACGCCCACCGCGCCGCCCAACCAGGTGCTGGTCGGCATCGCGCTGTTCCTGACCCTCTTCGTCATGGCGCCCACCTTCACCGCGGTGAAGAAGGAGGCGATCGACCCGCTCCAGGCCAAGCAGATCACCGAGGGCGAGGCGTTCGACCGCGGGCAGAAGCCGATCCGCGAGTTCATGTTCCGCCAGACGCGCGAGAAGGACCTGGCGCTGTTCGTGAAGCTCGCGAAGATGGACCGGCCGAAGACGCGGGCCGACGTCCCCACGCACGTCCTCATCCCCGCCTTCATCATCAGCGAGCTGAAGACGGCGTTCCAGATCGGCTTCCTGATCTTCCTGCCGTTCCTCGTGATCGACCTCGTCGTCAGCTCGACGCTGATGTCGATGGGCATGATCATGCTGCCACCCGTCTTCATCAGCCTGCCGTTCAAGATCCTGCTGTTCGTCCTGGTCGACGGCTGGAACCTGGTGACGCGAAGTCTCGTGGAGAGCTTCGGGTGAACGAGGACACGGTCATCCAGCTCGTCGTGGGCGCGGTGGAGCTGTCGCTGAAGGTCGGGCTCCCGCTGCTGCTCGTCGGCCTCGCCGTGGGCCTCGTGATCTCCGTCTTCCAGGCGGTCACGCAGATCCAGGAGCAGACGCTCACGTTCATCCCGAAGATCCTCGCGACGGTCGTCGTGCTCGTCGTCGGCGGGCCGTGGATGCTCGACGAGCTGCTCTCGTACACGTCCGACCTCTGGCTCTCGATCCCGGACCTGATCGGATGAGGGTGGGCGGGAATCTCATCCAGCAGTTCGGCGAGCAGCACGTCGCGGCGTTCTTCCTCGTGCTGGCGCGCGTGTCGCCGCTGTTCGTCCTCGCGCCGCTGTTCAGCTCGCAGCTCATGCCGCCGCGCGTCCGGGGCGTCGTCGCGGTCGCGCTGACCATCGGCCTCGTGCCCGTCGTCGCCCGCGAGCGCATCCCGCTCGAGACGTTCGAGCTGGCCGGCCTGATCGGCAAGGAGCTGCTCATCGGCATGGCGTTCGCGTTCGCGCTCGGCGCGCTGTTCGCGGCGCTCAGCGTCGCGGGGACGTTCCTCGACACGAGCATCGGCTTCTCGTTCGGCTCGATCGTCGACCCGATCACGGGGTCGAGCGCCGCCGTGCTCTCGCAGCTCTACGCGCTCATCGGCGTGCTCATCTTCATCGCGATCGGCGGCGACGCCTGGGTCATCCAGGGCATCGCGCGCACCTACGAGCTGGTCCCGCTCGAGTCGTTCCCCTCGCTCGGCTCGATCACCTCGGGCACGCTCGCCGCGTTCGTCGGGATCTTCGGCGCGGCGATCCAGGTCGCCGGCCCCGTGCTCCTCGCGCTCATCCTCACCGACGCGGCCTTCGGCATGGTGTCGAGGGTCGTGCCGCAGCTGAACGTCTTCGCCGTCGGCTTCGCCGCGAAGATCGTCGTGGGCCTGCTCGTCCTCGGCGTCACGCTCCCGTTCCTCGCGGGCTGGCTGAGCGAGGAGCTCGAGGCCTCCGTCACCGACGCCCTCCAGATGCTCAGGATCGCCTAGATGGCCGGCGGCGGCGCACACGACAAGACAGAGAAGGCCACCCCCAAGCGCCGGGACGAGGCGCGCAAGAAGGGGCAGGTCGCCAAGTCCGCCGACCTCAACGGCGCGGCCGTGATGGTGGCGGGGCTGTTCGCGCTGCTCGTCGCGGGCGGCGCGATCGCCGGCCACATGCGCGACGCGATGACCGACACGCTCAAGCACGTCGCCGAGCCCTCGGTCGTCGACCGGCACAGCATCGGCAGGCTGCTGATGGACGCGCTCACCGACACCGGCCTGGCCGTCGCGCCGGTCGCCGGCGCCTGCCTCGTCGCCGGCCTGCTCGCCAGCGTCATCCAGGTCGGCTTCAAGCCGTCGGCGAAGGCCGCGGCGCCGGACCCGAAGCGGATCAACCCGTTGAACGGGCTGAAGCAGCTCCTCGGGCCGAACGCGCTCGTCGAGGGCGGCAAGTCGATCGTGAAGGTGGCCGTCGTGGGAGCGATCGTCGCCGCCGCGCTCGTCCCGACGCTGCCGCAGATGGGCGCGATGGTCGGCATGACGCCGTCGCAGCTGGCGGGCGAGCTCGTCTCCACGATCATGGGCATCGCGCAGCGCGCGGCCGTCGCCTACCTCATCATCGGCCTCGCCGACTTCGCGTGGCAGAAGCGCCGCCACGAGAAGTCGCTGCGGATGGACAAGCAGGAGGTCAAGGAGGAGCAGAAGGAGCAGCAGCTCCCGGCGGAAGTGAAGATGGCGATGCGCCGCCGCCAGGCCGCCGCCGCCCGCGCCCGGATGATGGCCGCCGTCCCCGAGGCCGACGTCGTGGTCACCAACCCGACGCACTTCTCCGTCGCGCTCAAGTACGACGGCAAGAAGGCCGCCCCCGAGGTCGTCGCCAAGGGCCAGGACCTGCTCGCGCTGCGCATCCGCGAGATCGCGCGCGAGCACGGCGTGCCCGTCGTGCCCGACCCGCCGCTCGCGCGGGCGCTGCACAAGTCGGTCGAGGTCGGCCGCCAGATCCCCGAGGATCTGTTCGCCGGCGTCGCGCAGGTCCTCGCGTACGTGTACCGGGTGGCCGGTAGGAGGCCGGCGGCATGAACCAGTCGCTGAAGAGGCTCTCGCAGTACAGCGACCTGCTCGCCGCGGGCGCGGTGGTGCTGGTCGTCGTGATGATGATCGTGCCGCTGCCGCCGGTGCTGCTCGACCTGTTCATCACGCTGAACATCTCGATCGCGCTGGCGATCGTGGTGGCGACGCTCTACCTGCCGCGCGCGCTCGACTTCAGCGCGTTCCCGTCCCTGCTGCTGCTGACGACGCTGTTCCGCCTCGCGATCAACGTGTCGGTGACGCGCCTGATCCTGCTCGAGGGCGACGCGGGCCACGTCGTCGAGGCGTTCGGCAAGTTCGTCGTCGGCGGCAACGTGGTCGTCGGGCTGATCGTCTTCCTCATCCTCGTCGTCATCCAGTTCGTGGTCATCACGAACGGCGCGGGGCGCGTCGCCGAGGTGAGCGCGCGGTTCACCCTCGACGCGATGCCCGGCAAGCAGATGGCGATCGACGCCGACCTGAACGCCGGGCAGATCACCGAGGAGGAAGCTCGCCGGAGGCGAGAGGACATCTCCCGTGAGGCGGACTTCCACGGCGCGATGGACGGCGCGTCGAAGTTCGTCAAGGGCGACGCGATCGCGGCGATCCTCATCACGCTCATCAACCTGATCGGCGGGATCATCGTCGGCGTCGCGCAGCAGGGGATGCCGTTCAACGAGGCGGTCCAGCACTTCTCGCTGCTGACTGTCGGCGACGGCCTCACCGCGCAGATCCCGGCGCTGCTCATCTCGGTCGCCACCGGCATCCTCGTCACGCGCTCGGCGTCGCAGGCCGACCTCGGCTCGGACGTCGCCGACCAGATCCTGTCCCAGAAGAAGGCGCCGCTCGTCGCGGGCGTCGTGATCTGCTCGTTCGCGCTCGTGCCGGGGCTGCCGAAGCTGCCGTTCCTCATCGTCGGCGGCCTGTTCTTCATGGTCGGCCGCGCGCTGAAGGACAAGCCGACGCCGGCCGAGGCCAAGGCCGCGGCGGAGGCGGAGGCCGCGAGGGCGGCGCTGCCCGGGCCGCCGTCGCCGCGCGACCAGGCGATCGAGGCGCTCCAGATCGACCCGCTCGAGCTGTGCATCGGCTTCGGCCTCGTGCCGCTGGTCGACCAGGGCGCGGGCGGGACGCTGCTGCAGCGCGTCGGCGCCGTGCGCCGGCAGATCGCCTCCGAGCTCGGGACGGTCATCCCCTCGGTGCGCATCCACGACGAGATCGGGCTGGCGTCGCACGAGTACGTGCTGAAGGTCCGCGGCTCGGAGGTCGCGCGCGGCCGCACGATGGCCGGCCACCAGCTGGCGCTCGACCCCGGCGACGCGGTCGGCCAGCTCAACGGGATCCCGACGACGGAGCCGGCGTTCGGGCTGCCCGCGGTGTGGATCGCCGACGGCGTCCGCGCCGAGGCGGAGGCGCTCGGCTACACGGTGGTCGACCCGGAGTCGGTCATCGTCACCCACCTGACCGAGACGATCCGCGGTCACACCGCCGACCTGCTCACGCGGCAGGACACCCGCGCGCTGCTCGACCAGCTCAAGGAGGTCAACGCGGCCGTGGTCGAGGAGGTCGTGCCGGAGCTGCTGTCGGTCGGCGAGATCCAGCGCGTCCTGCAGTCGCTGTTGCGCGAGGGCGTGTCGATCCGCGACCTCGGCGCGATCGTCGAGGCCGTCGGCGACCGGGCGCGTCTGACTCGCGACCCCGCGCTGCTCGCCGAGTACGCGCGGCAGGCCCTGGGTCGCACGATCCTCGCCGCGCACGTCGACGACGAGCACCGCGTGCGCGCGATCTCGCTCGATCCGGCGGTCGAGCAGGAAGTCGCCCAGTCGATCGCGCAGACGCCGGACGGGGAGTACCTGGCCATGGAGCCGACGCGTGCGCAGGCGCTCGTGCAGTCGCTCTCGATGCAGACCGAGCAGGCCGTGCAGCGCGGCCGCCGGCCCGTCCTGATCTGCAGCTCGCGGGTGCGCAGGCATCTCCGGCGGCTTGTCGAACAGGCACTTCCGCAGCTGTCCGTCTGCGCCTACAACGAGATCGCGCCGGGCATCAGCGTTGAGACGATCGGAGTCGTCACCGCATGAACACCAAGACCTACCGGGGCCGGTCGTTGGAGGAGCTCCTGCCGAAGGTTCGGGCAGAGCTTGGTCCCGATGCCGTCATCGTCCGTCAGCGGGAGGGGCTGACGGGCGGCGTCGGCGGCTTCTTCCAGAAGCGGCTCGTCGAGATCGAGGCCGCGGCGCCGGACGCGGCCGGTGTCGGGGGCGGGGGGCGGGAGGATCTCTCGCCGTCCCTCGACATCACCGACGACTCGCCCGCGACGCCGGACTTCCTCGCCGCCCTCTCCCACGCCGAGCAGGCCGTCGAGGCGACGGACTTCATCCCCCTCGAGCTGCCCGAGGTCGTCGAGGACGAGACGTGGAGCGGCTGGGGCGACCCGGTCCCGACGCCCGCGATCACGCCGTTCGTCAGCGAGCAGGTCGACGCGCTCCCCGTCCCGGCCTCTCCTCCTCCGCCGCCGACGCCGCAGTTCGACGAGGAGGCCGCGGCGCTCCGCGACCAGCTCGTCGCGCGCGGGGTCGAGGCGCCGCTGGCCGACGCGGTCGTCGAGGAGACGGTCACGCACCTCGTCCCGCTGCGCTCGGGCGTCAAGCTCAAGTCGCTGCTCGTCACCGCGCTCGCGCAGCGGATCCCCGTCGCGCCGCTCGGCGGGCTGGCGGGTCGCGTCGTCGCGTTCGTCGGCGCGGGCGGGACCGGCAAGACGCACTGCGCCGCCCGGCTGGCCGCCGCCTACGCCGCCGCCGACCGCATGCCGATCGCGTGCGTGGCGCTCGCCCCGCGCGACGCCGGCTCCGAGCTCGCGCTGCTCCTCGCGCCCACGGGCGTGCCGCTGCACACCGCGCGGAGCGGGGCCGAGGCGGCCGACCGCCTCGCGCCGCTGCGCGGCCGCGCGCTCGTGCTCGTCGACACGCCGCCGGTGTCGCCGCGCGAGAAGGTCGACCTCCGCGCGCTGCACGCCGAGCTGCGCGCGCTCGGCGCCGACGACATCCTGCTCACCCTGCCCGCGACGACCAGCGCCGGCGCCGCCCGCGAGCTGATCGCGGCGGGCCGCAAGCTCGGGGCCTCCGGCGTCGTGCTCACGCACGCCGACGAGACCGAGCACCTCGGCCCGGCGGTCGGCGTCGCGATAGAGGAAGGCCTGCCGTTCGCGTACGTCGGGCAGGCGCAGGCGCTGCGCCCGGCGGCCGCCGAAGAGCTGGCCGGCGCGCTCGTCGGGCATTCAAGGGGCGCCGCAGGGCGTCGATGACCGGAGCGACCGTGGCCGCCAAGGGCAACAAGTCCAAGGGCAAGAAGGGCCGCAAGCCGGCCGCGCCGGCGCCGGACGCGCGCCCGCGCCTGTCCGCGCACCCGCGCGCGAAGCGCCAGATCCGCGAGGCCAAGGCGTGGGCGGGCCTCCTCGGCTTCACCCTCGTCCTCGTCGTCTCGATGGAGGGCGGCGCGCTGCTCTTCGAGGCCGGCCTGCGCGCGCTCGCCGCGGGCGCGGCGTGCTACGTCGCCGGCTGGGCGATCGCCGTGATGGTGTGGAGCCACGTCGCGCGCGCCGAGGTCCTCGTCGCCGAGGAGCGCTTCCGCGCGGAGTCCGAGCAGCCGACCACGTGATCTGAGCCATGGACCGCATCGAGCGCATCGGCCCCCGCGACCCGAAGTGGTTCACGCCCGCGCTCGACCCGGACCGCGAGGACGTCGCGGAGCGCCGCCGCCAGGAGCAGCGCCGCCGCGAGCAGCAGCGGCGCGCCGCCGAGGCCGCGGCACAGCGCGCGGACGACGAGGACGATCCGCCGCACCACGTCGACGTTCGCGTCTGAACGCGCCAGTTTCGTCCGCCGCGAGCGTTCGAGCAGTCATGAAGCTCCGCGCGCTCGTCATCGCCTTCGGCCTCACCGTGCTGGCCGCCGCTCCGGCGCAGGCCGCAAACCCGGCCTCCGGAGAGGTCACCACCTCCCAGCCGAGCACGACCTGGTCGGGCTCGATCGACGACTTCGGGGCCTACGACCTCGCCTTCTGGTACTTCGGCACGCTCTCGTTCGCGTGCGAGCAGCCCTTCTGCGACACGTTCACGCTCAACGTCGGGCCCGGCGCAAACTCGCTCACGATCAAGGTGGCCGGCGGAAGCGGCACCGAGAACATCGCCTTCGAGGCCGAGGACCCCGACGGCGAGCTCGAGTACGTCGACAGCGAGGACACGGAGCTCAGGACGACGCGTGAGCGCACGTTCACCGCGAAGCCCGGCGAGTGGGTCATCCGCGTGTCCGGGACCGGCACGTTCGACTACACCGGCACCGCGAAGCTCACCGGCGGCACGTCCCCGGCGCCCTCCGGGGGCGGCGGGCAGCAGACCGCGCCTCCGCCCTCCGGCGGTGGGCAGCAGCCGCCGGCCGAGCAGGCGCCGCCGCCTCCGCCGCCTTCGGGCGACAGCGGCGCGTCCACCGCGCCGATGCCGACCGTCGCCGTCAAGTCGCCGTCGCGGAAGGCGCGCTCGGCGAAGCGGCTGCGCAAGGGCCGCTCGCTGGCCGTCGGCGTGACGACGTCCGCTCCGCTGCACGACGTGAGCGTGGCGCTCACTCCCGCGCGGGGGCCCAGGGTCCTCGGCTCGGGGCGCCTGGCGTCGCTCGCCGGCTCCGGGACCGTCAAGGTCAAGCTGGGCAAGTCGCTCAAGCCCGGCCGGTACGTGCTGCTGGTCGGCGGCACCGACGACCAGGGCCGCCGCGTCACGGCGAAGCGCGCCTTCACCGTCACCCGCTAGCGTCCCTCAAACCCGGGCCGCAGCGGCCGACGACACGGGTGTGAACGTGTCCGTGATCGTCGCCCTCGACGGCGGCGCCGAGCGGTCGCTGCGCTGCCTCGCGTCGCTGGCCGCGGTCCCCGACAATCCCCCTCACGAGGTCGTCGTCGTCGATGACGCCTCCGCCGACCTCGCGCCCGTGCTGGCGCGCATCGAGGGCGGCGCGCAGATCGTGCGGCTCGAGCGCCGCAGCGGCCTCGCCGCGGCGTGGCGCGCGGGGCTGGAGAAGGCGAGCGGGGACGTCGTCGTGCTGCTGCGCGGCGCGGTCGAGGTCGATCCGGGGTTCCTGGCGCCGCTCGCCGGCGCCGCCGCGGAGGGCATCGCTGCCGTGTCCGCTTCGAACGGGATCCCCTCCGCCGCGCACGCGCTCGCCGCGAAGCGTGACGAGGTGGTCGTGCCGCACGCGCCCGACGCGCTGGTCGTCGCGGAGCTGCTGCGCCGCGCGGGCGATGTCCGCGAGGTCTCCGAGAGCGTCGTCGCCGCGCCCGGCGCCCGGACCATCGGCGGCCGCCGCGAGCCCGGCGAAGACGTCGAGCTGTCGATCGTCATCCCGACGCTCGACGCGACGAGCGATCGCGTCCGCGCCTGCGTCGCCGCGATCCACCGCACGACCGACGCCGCGCACGAGATCGTGATCGTCGACAACGGCGCGCCGCCGCAGGGCTTCACCGCGCCGGTCAACGCCGGCCTGCGCGCCGCCCGCGGCGCCTACGCCGTCGTCATGAACGACGACGTCGAGACGCTCCCCGGCTGGTGGGCGCCGCTGAAGGCCGCGCTCGACCACGGCGCCTCCGTCGCGTTCCCGCTGACGATCGACGGCGTCATGCGCCCCGACTTCGCCGCGTGGTGCTTCGCGGTCTCCCGCGCGACGCTCGAGATCCACGCGGTCACGCCGACGGAGTTCTTCGACCCCCAGCTCGTCGTCTGGTACCAGGACACCGACCTGCTCCAGCGCCTGCGCCTCGCCGGGTGCCCGCCGCAGCTCGTCACCGAGTCGCAGATCCGCCACGGCCTCTCGCAGACCGTCGCGACCGACGATGCCGCGCTGCGCGCGTGGATCGACCGGCGGATCGCGCTCGACAAGGCCGCGTTCGAGGCCAAGCACGGCGCGAACGTCGCCGGCGCGGCCGGCTAGCGACCGCTAACGACCGTCCAGACCGGTCCACCCAGCGTCAAGCGCCGAAGCGCTGGGCCGAAAACTCCATCTGCAGGGGTGACAAGGAGTCGCCCCGGGATCATCCACCCGCGTCATCAAGGAGAGATGGCAGATGGCCCTTCGCATTCAGAACAACGTCGAGGCGTTCGGCGCGCACCGCCGCCTCGTCGATTCGAGCACCAAGATGGCCAAGTCGATGGAGCGCCTGAGCTCCGGCTACCGCATCAACCGCGGCGGCGACGACGCGGCCGGCCTCGGTATCTCCGAGCGCATGCGCGCGCAGCAGCGTGGTCTCGGCCAGGCTCAGCGCAACATCCAGGACGGCATCTCGCTGGTGCAGACCGCTGAGGGCAACCTCAACGAGATCCACGCGATGCTGCAGCGTGTCCGCGAGCTGGCGGTCCAGTACCGCAATGGCTCGCTGAGCACCACGGACCGCACCGCGATCCAGGGTGAGGTCACGCAGCTGGCCGCCGAGATCGAGCGCATCGGCTCGAGCGCCCAGTTCAACGGCATCAAGCTGCTCGCCTCGAGCACGCAGACCGTGTCGTTCCAGGTCGGCGCGCAGGACGGCGACGTCATCGCCGTCTCGATGATCTCGATCGGGGAGTCCGTCGGCGCGGCCTATTCCACGCTGTCGCTCACCGACACGCAGGACATCACGCAGATCGACAACGCGATCAACGCGATCTCCGCTCAGCGCGCGACGCTGGGCGGCATCCAGAACCGGCTCGAGCACAGCCTCGCGGCCGCCGGCACGTACCAGGAGAACCTGGTCGCCGCCGAGAGCCGGATCCGCGACGTCGACATGGCGGCGGAGATGGTGCAGTACACGAAGTACTCGATCCTCGCCCAGGCCGGCCAGGCGATGCTCGCCCAGGCCAACCAGGCCCCGGCGTCGGTCCTCTCGCTGCTCCAGTAGCACCCGAGGGAACAGAGGTCTCACCGCGGAGGGCGGCCCACGTGGCCGCCCTCCGTCGTTAAGCCGAACGTCCAGTTCGCTGAATGTGGACCGCTGCAGGGCGATCACACGGCATGCAGGGGCGACAAGGAGTTGCCCCGGGAATCATCACCCCCGCGTCATCAAGGAGAGATGGCAGATGGCCCTTCGCATTCAGAACAACGTCGAGGCGTTCGGCGCACACCGCCGCCTCGTGGAGTCCAGCACCAAGATGGCGAAGTCGATGGAGCGCCTGAGCTCCGGCTTCCGGATCAACCGCGGTGGCGACGACGCCGCCGGCCTCGGGATCAGCGAGCGCATGCGGGCCCAGGCCCGTGGCCTCGCGCAGGCGCAGCGCAACATCCAGGACGGCATCTCGCTCGTCCAGACCGCTGAGGGCAACCTCAACGAGATCCACGCGATGCTGCAGCGCGTGCGTGAGCTGGCGGTCCAGTACCGCAACGGCTCGCTCTCGACGACCGACCGCACCGCCATCCAGGGTGAGGTCACGCAGCTGGCCGCCGAGATCGAGCGCATCGGCTCGAGCGCCCAGTTCAACGGCATCAAGCTGCTGGCGTCCAGCACGCAGACCGTGTCGTTCCAGGTCGGCGCGCAGGACGGCGACATCATCGCCGTCGCGATGATCTCGATCGGCGAGAGCGTCGGCGCGTCCTACTCGACGCTGTCGCTCACCGACGCGCAGGACATCACGCAGATCGACAACGCGATCAACGCGATCTCGGCTCAGCGCGCGTCGCTCGGCGGGATCCAGAACCGGCTCGAGCACTCGCTGTCCGCCGCCGGCACGTACCAGGAGAACCTGGTCGCCGCCGAGAGCCGGATCCGCGACGTCGACATGGCGGCCGAGATGGTCGAGTACACCAAGTACTCCATCCTCGCCCAGGCCGGCCAGGCGATGCTCGCCCAGGCCAACCAGGCCCCGGCGTCGGTGCTCCAGCTCCTCCAGTAGGGCAGGGGAACACCCGGAGATGATGCGGGCGGGCGGCCTCAAGGCCGCCCGCTTCGCGTTACAGAACGCCGATTCGGATCCGATGAACCGGGGCGATGAGCGTCGAGAGCGTCATGGCCCGCATCGCCGAGATCAACGGCATGCTGGCTCCGCCGCGCGCGGAGCCGCCGCCCGCGGCCGCGACGACCACGTTCGGGACCGCGCTCGACCAGGCGACCGGCGCCGCCGGGACGCCCGCCGCCGCGCCCCTCGGCTGGAACGCCGCGGGCGGAGGCACCGCCGGCCAGCGGATGCTCGCCGCGGCGCAGGCCGAGCTCGGCCAGGCCGAGGCGCCGCCCGGCAGCAACGACTCGCCCCGCATCGCCGAGTACCGCACCGCCACCGCCGGCAGCGGCGTCGGGCCGTGGTGCGCCTACTTCGTCTCGTGGGCCGCCAAGCAGGCGGGCGCCCCGCTCGGCGAGCAGGGCCAGGGCTTCGGCGCCGTCTCCGCCGTCATGGCGTGGGGCGAGCGGACCGGCCGCGCGCTGCCCGCCGGCGCCAAGCCGCAGGCCGGGGACATCATCGTTTGGGGCTCGCGGCACATCGGCATCGTCGAGAACGTCCTGCCGGACGGCCGCATCCAGACCATCGAGGGCAACTCCTCCGACCGGGTCTCGCGGCGCACCTACGGCACGGACGGCGGCGGCGCGACTGGTTACGTTCGTCTCTAGCGCAAAACGTCTTCTGGACGGATGTCGGAATGACTGCGCTGTGCAGGGTGCCGATGCTTAGCCGGAATGCGCCAGGGGGTACGCGCCATCGTCGTCCTTGCCGTGCTCGCGGTCTTCGCCGCGCTGCCGGCCGCCGCCTCCGCCGACGCGGCGTCGTATCGCTCGATGGTCATGGCCGACGACCCGGCCGGCTACTGGCGCCTGGAGGAGGACCCCGGCGCGCCGCTCGGGCGCAACGAGGTCCCCGGCGGCCAGCGGCTGCGCTATTTCCAGCATCCGCTGCTCGACGAGGACGGCGCGTTCGCCGGCTCGCGCGGCGCGAGCGCCGGCTTCCGGACGATGCTCGACCTCGGCCCGCCCGTCGAGCCCAGCGGGGACTCGACCTACGAGACCTGGTTCAAGATCCAGTCCGGCTACGACTTCGAGATGTACGAGCACGTCATCGAGGTCTCGCAGGACTGGGGCGTCTGGATCTACGCGGGCCACATCGTGCTCGGCTGCACGCGCGGGCCGTGGGGCACCGGGCCGCAACTGACCGACTCGAAGTGGCACCACATCGCGCTGCGCCTGGGCGGCGGCCGCGGCGAGGTCTTCGTCGACGGCGTGAAGGTCATCGACACGCAGTGCGAGTACGACCGCGGCTGGGACCGCGTCATGGCCGGCTGGGGCGGCGGTCGCGTCGGGTGGACGCTGCCCAGCGCGCGCGCCTACGACGAGATGGCGATGTACGCGCGCAAGCTGTCCGACGCGGACATCGCCGAGCACGCCGCCGCGCGGACGACCGCCGACGGCGCCGCACCGCCCGCCCGCGCCCCGCTCACCGGCGGCGCCTACACGACCGAGGTGCTCGCCGACCGGCCGTTCTCCTATTACCGCTTCGAGGACCGCCCGTTCAAGACGGACGGCACGCCGAACCGCGTCGTCGCCGACTCGTCCGGCAACGGCCACCACGGCGACATGGGCCTCGGCGGGATGGACCGCGCGCCCGGCCCGATCGCCAGCGAGGCGCGCAACCTCTCGTTCCGCCCGCGCGGGCACGGGCTGCAGGTCACGCCGCCGCGGTCGGCCGACCTGAGCGTCGAGGTCTGGGTCAAGTGGACGCAGGAGAACCCGAGCTTCGAGATGGCGTGGATCGGCGGCGGCCCGCGCTTCGCCATGTACTTCAACGGCCAGGAGCTGAGCGTCCTGCCCTACGGGCTGATCACGCTGAACGACAACCTGTGGAACGACCAGGCCTGGCACCACATCGTCGCGACGAAGGACACCGCGACCGACACGCTCACGATCTACCGCGACGGCCGCTCCCAGCGCGCGGTGCCCGAGCCGAACGACGCGCCGTACTACGGGCCCGACGACGTGCTGGCGATGCTCGGCGGCAGCCCGCTGACGCCCGGGTACTGCGTGGACGAGGTCGCGGTCTACGAGCGGGTCCTCAGCGCGGCGCGCGTCGCCGCGCACTACGACGCCGCCGACGCCGAGAGAGCCACGGGCGGCTGCGGCGGCACGTCCGACGTCCGGCCGGGCCTGCGCCCGCCCGCGCCGCAGAACGTCTCGCCGCCGCAGGCGCGCGGGGTGGCCGAGCCCGGCAACCTCGTCTGGTGCGACCCCGGCGAGTGGACCGGCGACCCGCATCACTTCCGCCAGCTCTGGTACCGCGACGGCGTCGCGCTGGGCCAGAGCGAGTGGGGCTACCTCGTCGGCGCCGCCGACGACGGCCACGAGCTGACGTGCCGCGTCGTGGCCACCGGGCCCGGCGGGGACTCGGTCGAGGTCTCCAGTGCTCCGCTCCGCGCCTCCGGCAGCATCCTCCCGCCCGGCCGGCCGCACCTCCGGTTCGCCGGCGAGGACACCCGCGCGGCGATCACGCTGACGTGGGATCCGTCGCCGGCCGACCCGGTCCCGGCGGACCGGTACATCGTGCAGTTCCGCGACGCGGGCGGGGCCTGGCACACCGCGTCGGAGACGACGGAGACGAGCGTCATCCTCTTCAACCCGCCCGAGGGGCGGATGGTCTACCGCGTGGTCGCGGTGTCCGGCGCGACGCAGAGCGAGCCGTCGCCGATGTCCGACCCGATCATGGTCGACCGCACGGCGCCCGCCGCGGCGCGGCTGACCGTCGACGGCTCGCCGGTGTTCGGCCAGTGGTACCGCGACAGCGTGACCGCCCGCTGGGCGCACGACGGCGATCCGGATCTGGCGGACGGCACGCCGGGGTCCGGTATCGACCCGGCGAGCGTCCCTCCGGCCACCGTGACGCTCTCGACGACCGGCGTCCACCGCGTCAGCGCCCGGCTGCGCGACCTGGCCGGCAACAGCGCGCTGACCGAGCGCGACATCGCGGTCGATGCCGACGCCCCGTCGCTGTCGCTCGATTGCCCGGCCGTGGCGCACGTCGGGGCGATCGCGAACGTGGTCGTCAACGCGTCGGACGGCAGCGGCTCGGGCCTCGAGAGCACGCCGCCCGCGACGCTGCCGATCGACACGACGGTGGTCGGGGCGCCGAGGTTCTCGCTGACCGTGCGCGACAACGTCGGGCACTCGACGTCCGACTCGTGCGACGTGCCTGTCGTTCACCGCCGGCCGAACGCGCCGCAGCTCGTGGCCGGGACCTCGCCGGGCGACGGCGCGATCACGTTGGCGTGGACGCGGCACCCGCTCGCGCCGGCGCCGGACGCGTACGTGCTCGAAGGGCGCGACGCCGACGACGCCGGATGGACCCAGCTCTACCGCGGCGCCGCCGAGCTGTGGTCGACGCCGGCCGGCTCGCCCGTGGCGCAGGGGACGTGGAGGTTCCGCGTCCGGGTGGACGATCCCGACTTCGACCGCGAGCCGTCCGGCGAGTCCGCGGGGGTCGTGGTCGACCGCACGGCCCCCTCCGCGCCGTCGATCTCGCCGGATCGCGCCGCGGACGCGTCGCCTGACTGGTTCCGCGACACGGTCACGCTCAGCTTCGCCGGGAGCGGCGACCCGAACCTGCCGGACGGCTCGCCGGGCAGCGGCGTGGACCCGTCGTCCGTGTCGGCCGCCCGCACGTTCGCGACCGCCGGCACCCACACGGCGTCGGGCACCGTGCGCGATCGCGCGGGGAACACGTCGGCGTCCGCCTCCCGGACGGTGCGCGTCGACACGAGCGCTCCGAGCGCGGCGATCACGTGCCCGGCCGCCGACGTCGTGCAGGACGCCTCCGCCACCGCGTCGTGGACCGCGAGCGACACCGGCTCCGGCCTCGCGGGCGCCGCCTCCGGCACGGTCTCGCTCGCGACCGGCGCGATCGGGACGTTCACCGCGTCGCCGCCCGCGGTCACCGACCGCGTCGGCCACGCCGCGCCGGCGACGTCGTGCTCCTACCGCGTCATCTACGACTGGACGGGCTTCATCGACCCGGTGACGAGCGGCCCCGACTACAACCGCGTCGACGCCGGCGAGATCGTGCCGGTCATGTTCTCGCTCGACGGCGACCGCGGCCTCGGCGTCCTCGCCGGCGCACCGGCCACCATCGTCTCCGCGGACTGCAGCGGCCAGCGCAACGACGTGTCCTGGACGCTCCCCGCCACCTGGACCGGCGGCCTCGTGTACTACGCGCAGTACGACGTCTACCTCTGGCCGTTCCGCACGCAGACGTCGTGGCGCAACACCTGCCGCCTTCTCACCGTCACGCTCGACGACGGCACGTCGCACACCGCGATCTTCCGCTTCAGGTAGCCGCGAGCACCGCGGCCATCCCGGCCCGGTAGAGAGCGAAGGGCCAGAGCGGAGCCCGGACGCCGCGCCCCTCGAGGGCGCGCGCCGCGAGGAACGTCGAGAGGGCGGACCCCGCCGCCGCTGCCGCCAACGCGACCCCTTCGGGGCGCGAAGTCGCGCGGCTCCGCGCCCTCGCCGCGAAGCGGATCGCTTTGAGGGCGGCCGCCCCCGCGAGCACGGGCTTCGCGGCCTCGCGGGAGATCGCGTGCGCGTCCTCCCTCTCGAACCCGCGCGCGCGGAGGGCGGTGAGGGCGGCGCCGTGGCGCGACACCCCGGGCACGAGTGCCGCCGCCTGCGCGAGCCCGACGACGAGGGCGTCCGCCGCGGAGGGGCGCGGCGGGGAGGGCCGGCGGCCACGCCGCGGGAGGCCGCCGCGGCGTGCCGGCGCGGCCGCATCCGCGACCACCATCGCGATCCCTCCGGCGACGAGCCCGGCGGCGATCCCGCGGCGGGTCCCGAGGCGCTCCTGGATCGGCTCCTCGAAGAGGAACCCGGCGACCGCGGGCGGGAGCGTGCTGAGGACGAGCCACGGCGCGAGCCTCGGCGGGCCGAGGGCGGCGAGCGTCCCGGCGTGGAGGGCGACCTCGGCCTCCTTGCGGCGCTCGGGGTCGAGGTCCTGCAGGAGCAGCGCGGCATGGGCGCTCGACGAGACCGGCAGCAGCTCGGCCGGCCCGTGGAGCAGGCCGAGCGCGAACGCTCTAGCCGGCCGCATCCGCCGCCGGCTCGGAGCCGCGCCCGCGGTTCCGCCGGTTGCGGACGATCAGGTAGGCGACGCCGAGCACGATGCACGCGGCGACGGCGTAGTCGACGTAGTGCAGCGAGTCCTTCCAGTCCTCCCAGTTGTTGCCGACCTGCTGGCCGATGAACGTGAGGAGGAAGACCCACGGCACGCACCCGACGAACGTCAGCACGCTGAAGCGCCAGAACGGCATCCGGGCGACGCCCGCGGGCAGCGAGATGAACGTCCGGACGATCGGGAGCATCCGGGTGACGAGGACGGTCACGTCGCCGTGCCGCTCGAACCACCGATCCGCCCACTGGAGGTGCGACTGCTTGATGTGCAGCTTCCTGCCGTGCTTCTCGAGGATGTCCACGCGGCCCGCGTGGCCGACCCAGTACGCCGCCCACGAGCCGACGAGGTTCGCCACCGAACCGACGAGCGTCACGACGAGCAGGCTGTAGTGGCCCTCGCTGACGTTGAAGCCCGCGAACAGCATCGTCGCCTCGGACGGGATCGGGATGCAGGCGCTCTCCAGCGCCATGAGGACGAAGATCCCGGCGAGGCCGAGCTCCTCCACCACGTCGACGGCGAAGTTCACCAGCGGGTCGGTCAGGGATGCGAGCATCGCTCCGGTCAGCACGACGGCCGAGGGTAGCGGCCTACCCTTCCCGCGATGGCGGTCGCCCTCTTCGACACGCACGCGCCGCTGCGCCCGCTGCGCGACGAGATCCTCGCCGCGATCCAGCGGGTCGTCGACGGCGGGCGGTTCGTCCTCGGGCCGGAGGTGGCGGCGTTCGAGGAGGAGCTCTCGTCGTTCCTCGGCGCGCGGCACGTCGCGGGCGTCGCCAACGGGACGGAGGCGATCACGATCGCGCTGCGCGCGCTCGGCGTCGGGCCCGGGGACGAGGTCGTCGTCCCGTCCTTCACCTTCTACGCGAGCGCCGAGGCGATCCCGCCCACCGGCGCGGCACCCGTGTTCTGCGACGTCGACCCCGAGACGATGTGCGTCACCCCCGAGACCGTCCGCGCGGCGCTGACGCCGAGGACGAAGGCGGTGATCGCCGTCGACCTCTTCGGCAACATCGCGCCCGTCACGGAGATCGAGGCGCTCGGCGTGCCGGTCGTCGAGGACGCCGCGCAGGCGGCGGGTGCCCGTGCGGCGGACGGGCGGCGGGCGGGGACGCTCGGCACCATCGGGACCTTCTCCTTCTACCCCTCGAAGAACCTCGGCGCGCTGGGCGACGGCGGCGCGGTCGTGACCGGCGACGCGGAGGTCGACGAGCGCGTCCGCACCCTGCGCTTCCACGGCTCGCGCGACAAGGTCACCTACGAGGAGGTCGGCTACAACAGCCGCCTGGACGAGGTCCAGGCCGCGGTCCTGCGCGTCCTGCTCCCGCACCTCGACGGCTGGTGCGCGCGGCGGCGGGAGGTCGCGGGCTGGTACGCGCAGGACGGGCTGCCCGGGCCGGCGGCGGTCGACGGCGCGCTGCCCGCCTGGCACCTCCACGTGATCCGGCGCGAGGACCCCGACGGCCTCGCGCGGCGCCTCGCCGTCGCCGGGATCCAGTCGCGGGGCTACTACCGCAGGCCGGTCCACGCGCAGGACGCGATGAGCCCCTGGCCCCCGCGCGTGCCGCTGCCCGGCACCGACGAGCTCGCGCGGACGCACCTCGCGGTGCCGATGGGCGTCTCGCTCACCCGGGCGGAGGTGAGCGAGGTGGCGGAGGCGGCGCGCGGAGCGGCCGCGTAGGGCGCGACGGCGCGGCGGCGGCTCGCGGCGCGGCCGCCCGGGCCCGCTACGGCCGCACGGCGGTGCGCTCGCCGGCGGTCAGCGTCACGACGTTGCCGGTGAGCAGGTTCTCGACGTCGACGACGCCCTCGTGCACGCGCACCGACGTCTCGTCGCAGCGGTCGGCGATCGACCACGACGTGCCGCGCACGGTGGCGGCGGCGTGGCGGCCGCGGGTGCGGAAGCGGCCCTTGCCCTTCCCCCACAGCCGGCGCAGCACGCGCTGGCGGCCGGCGGCGCGGGCGATCGCGCCGCGGCGGCGGATCGCGCGGCGCTCGGCCTTCGACAGCGGCCCGCACGCCTCGGCGAACTCCCCGTGCAGCAGGTCGATCTCGACGACCCTGCTCCCACGCGTCCGCTGGCCGACCGCGAACATGCCGCCCTCGAAGTGCATGTCCTGCGTCGGTCGGTCGACGCCGGCGGCGGGCGCGGTCTGCAGCTCGACGCCGCCCTCGCGCGTGTCCACGTGCGTGCCGACGGGCAGGCTCGCGCCCCGATCGAGCGGGATCAGCTGGCCGTCGGCCGGCCGGCGGACGAGCACGTCGCCCTCCCCGCTCGGCGTCGCGTTGAACGTCTCGCCCGCGACCGGCGGCGCCGGCGGGTCGAGCGGGCCGCCGTAGGAGACGATCGACGGCGCGTCGCCCGGCAGCTGGAACGACGGCAGCAGCGGCAGCTCCAGGCCCGGCACGATCTGCGGGACCGCGAGGTCGCCCGCGGGGACGACGACCGCGGCGACGCCGCCCTCCTTCGGGAGCTCGATCGCGGGCGGATCGGGATCGGGGTCAGGCTGCGGGTCGGGATCGGGATCGCTGCCGGGGTCCGGGTCGGGGTCGGTGCCGGGGTCCGGGTCGGGATCGCTCCCCGGATCGGGACCAGTCCCCGGATCGGGGTCGGGATCCGCGCCGGGGTCCGGGTCGGGATCGGTGCCGGGGTCGGGATCCGCGACGGCGGTCGCGAGCGCGCTCGTCGGCACGACCTGCTTCGGCTGGCTCTCGCTGCGCCACGACAGCCGCACCGAGCCGTTCTTCAGCCCGTCGAAGTACTCCAGCCTGAGATCGTACGCCTTCCCGGCCTCGAGCGCGATCTTCCCGCTGCGCTCGGACGCGGCGTGCAGGCTCCAGTCGTCGATGACCGACTCGCCGTCGATCCACAGCCGCACGCCGTCGTCGGAGCGGGTGATGAACGTGTACTCCTCGGTGTGCTGCGGCGTGACGACGCCGGTCCAGCGGGCCGAGAAGTCGTCGCCGACGCCCGGCACCGGCTCGCCGAGCCCCCAGTTGAAGTTCACCGCAAGGTCGATCCGCTCGGCCACCTTGCCCGTGAGGTCCGTGTAGTCGAAGTACTCGGCCTTCAGACCGGGCTGCATGGCGTCGGCGTGGGCGGTGGAGGCACCCGCGGCGAGCGCCACGACGGTGAGGGCGGCCAGGACGAGCCGCCGGCGAAGGGGGGTCATGGGGGCTGGGTCGGCGTCCTCACGCGCGAGTAGGGGGCCGCACCGCCGGAAATGGACGGATGGACCGCTCCTCAAGCCGCGCCTCGAACATCCGACGACACGGGCGTGGCTGGAACCGATTCCGCGGCGGCCGGCGTCCGCGCCCCCGAGACCGGCGCCTCCGACGGCTACTTCGATCACGTCCGCCCCGAGCTGGCGGCGCTCGTGCCCGAGCACGCTCGGCGCATCGTCGACTTCGGCTGCGGGCGCGGCGCGCTCGGCGCGCACCTCAAGCAGCGCCAGGGCGCGGAGGTCATCGGCGTCGAGCTGTTCCCCGACGCCGCGGCGGTCGCCGCCGAGCGCCTCGACCAGGTGGTCCGCGCCGACCTCGACGCGCTCGACGAGCTGCCGCTCGAGGAGGACTCGGTCGACGTCGCGATCTTCGGGGACGTCCTCGAGCACCTGCGCGATCCGCACCGGCTGCTGCGCGTGGCGCGCCGCTACCTCAAGCCGTTCGGCCGCATCGTCTGCTCGATCCCGAACGTCAAGCACTTCTCGGTCGTCGTGCCGCTGCTCGTGGCCGACCGCTTCGAGTACACGGACGCCGGCCTGCTCGACCGCACGCACGTCCACCTCTTCACGCTCGAGGAGATCGACGTGATGCTGCGCGAGACCGGCTTCGAGGTCGCCTCGCTGGGCGCGACGAACATCGGGCCGCTGCCCGAGCGCTACCGCCAGCTCGCCGACCTGGCCGGCCGCCTGGGGGCGGACCCGCGCGAGACCGCCGCGCGCCTCGAGGCGTATCAGTACCTGGTCGTCGCCACGCCGGCGACGGCTTCCTGAAGCAGCTTCTCGGCGACCGACGCCCAGGTGATCTCGCGCGCGGCGGCGACGTCGTCCGCCGGGAGCCGCTCGGCCGTGTGCACGGCGGCGACGAACGCGTCGACGTCGGAGGTCTGCGTGAGGAAGCCGTCGAGCGCGGGCGCGTGGGCGACGTTCAGCGTCACCGTGTGCAGGCCGGCGCAGGCGTAGTTGTACGCCTTGTGCGGCTCCATCGAGTACGTGAACGGCTCGTCGGTGTGCGGGATGATCCCGACGTCGGAGTGGAGGAGGTACGCGGGCGTCTGGTCGGGCGCGCGCGGGCCGAGGAAGTGGACGTTCGGCTCCGAATCGATGACGGCGCGCACGGCGGGCGACGGCGAGAAGCCCACGAGGACGACGCTGACGACGGACCGCGCGAGCGCGCGCAGCGCCTCCGCCTCGACGCGCACCGACAGCGCGCCGACGTAGGTCGCGCGCGGGCGCGGGATCAGCGCGAGGTCGGCGGGCTCCGCGGCGTCGTCGACGCCGGGCCTGGTCCAGAGGTCATCGCAGCCGTGGCCGACGTAGTGCGCCTCCGGCACGTCGTCGATCGAGCCGTGCGAGAGGCCGACCACGACGTCGCTGGCGCCGATCAGCGCGCGGCGGATGCGCTCGAGCTGCTCGCGGCGCGGCGCGAACGCGTCCCACTCCGCGAGCTTGTCGTGCGTCACCAGGACGGTGCGCTCGCAGTACGGGCGGAACTCGTGCAGGAACGTCCAGTTGGCCTCGCCGACGCCGAAGTTGAGGAGGACCGGCTCGGAGAGCTGGGAGTTCGCGATGATGGCCTGCGCGAGCTCGCCCGGCCGGATCGGCGCGCCGTGCCCTGAGTAGACGTCCAGGCCGCGGATGACCTTGCGCTCGAGCACCGACTCCCCGTCGCCGGGGACGAACGGCTCGACGTACGCGACCCGGCGCGCCAGGCCCTCGTCGACGAGCGCGTGCGCGATCGCCTCGGCGGGGCGGCCGAGCTGGCCGTAGTCGTTCTGGAGCCATGCGACGATCACGTCGGGGGGCCGCACGCCCCGGTGATCGGCCCTTCAAGCGCGTGGTTGAGGCCGCGGGCGTCGCTAGCATTCCTGCGATGCGCCGACGGATCCGATCCGCGGCCTTTCCTTTGCACCGCCACTCGCTGCCGCAGCTCGCAGCCGATGGGGTGCTGGTCGCCCTCGCATACTTCCTCGCGTACCGCCTGCGGTTCGACGCGCTGGGCGGCGTGCCCGAGCGCTACCGCGACCTGTTCGAGGCGACGATCTTCCCGGTCGTCGCCGGCGCGCTGATCGTCTTCACGTTGTTCCGGCTCTACCAGAAGTGGTGGCGCTACTCGTCGTGGCGGGACATCGAGGCGGTCGCCGCGGCGGTCGTCGTGACGACGCTGGCGCTCGCGGCGTACGTGGCGGTCGCGTCCCCGGTCGACGACCCGCTGCGCGCGGGCGAGGTGCCGTTGAAGCTGCCGACCGGAGTCCTCGCGCTGTTCTTCCTCTTCACGCTGACCTTCGTCGGCGGCGCGCGGCTGCTCGCGCGGGCGTTCCACGAGCGGCGGCTGGCGGGCCTGCGCCCGCGGCGCGACGCGCGCGGCGTGCTGATCGTCGGTGCCGGCGATGGCGGGCGGCTCGTGCTGCGCGAGGTCCTGCGCAACCCGTCGCTCGGCCTGGCGCCGGTCGGGTTCATCGACGACGACCCGCGCTTGCGGGGCGTCCGGGTCGAGGGCGTCAAGGTGCTCGGCGACACGGACGGCGACCTCCCGCGCGTCATCGAGGACGTCCAGCCCGACGAGGTCATCATCGCGATCCCGTCGGCGCCCGGCACGCTGCGCGCGCGGGTGGCGAAGGCGTGCCGCGAGCGCGGGATCCCGGTCCGCACGCTGCCGACCGTGTTCGAGCTGCTGCAGACCGGCGGCCAGCTCGTGCGGCAGGTCCGCGAGGTGCAGGTCGAGGATGTCCTCGGGCGCGAGCCGGTGGTGATGGAGGTCGACCGCGTCGGGGCGTACCTGACCGGCGAGGTCGTGCTGGTCACGGGCGCGGGCGGGTCGATCGGGGCGGAGCTGTGCCGGCAGATCGCGCGCGTCGGGCCGCGGCGGCTGATCCTGCTCGACCACGCGGAGGACAACCTCTTCAAGATCCAGCGCGAGCTGGAGGACGACCGCCACGTCCATCCGGCGACCCTGGTCTCGGTCCTCGCCGACTGCCGCGAGGAGGAGCGGATGCGCGAGGTCTTCGCCGAGCACCGCCCGACGGTCGTCTTCCACGCGGCCGCGTACAAGCACGTCGGGCTGATGGAGGGCAACCCGGTCGAGGCCGTCCGCAACAACGCGCTCGCCACGCGGGTCCTCGCGCGCGTGGCCGGCGACTCGGAGACGCGCGTCTTCGTGCTCGTCTCGACCGACAAGGCGGTGACGCCCGCGACGGTCATGGGCGCGTCGAAGGCGCTGGCGGAGTACGCGGTGGAGGCCGAGTCCCAGCGCTATCGCGGCACGCGCTTCGCGACGGTGCGGTTCGGCAACGTGCTCGGGTCGTCGGGGTCGGTCGTGCCGATCTTCCGGAGGCAGATCTCACGCGGCGGGCCCGTGACGGTCACCGACGAGCGGATGACCCGCTACTTCATGACGATCCCGGAGGCGGTGCAGCTGATCATCCGGTCCGGCTCGCTGGGGTCGGGCGGCGAGATCTTCGTGCTGGACATGGGCGAGCCGGTGTCGATCATGCAGCTCGCGCGCGACATGATCGAGCTGTCCGGGCTGCGGCCGGGCGACGACATCGCGATCGAGGTCGTCGGGCGCCGGCCGGGGGAGAAGCTGCACGAGGAGCTGTTCAACCCGTACGAGCGCCCGCAGCCGACGCCGGCGGAGAAGATCCAGCGCGCCGCGCGCGAGCCGCTCGACCCGGAGACCGTCGATCGGATGTTCCAGGAGATCAACCTGCTGGTCCTCGAGGGCGACGCGGCGGGGCTGGCGCGGAAGGTCTCCGAGCTGGCCGACCTGCACGCCGGAGCCGGTTCGCTCCCCACCGGCCCATAGACTCCGGCGACCTGGCGTGAACGAGGTACTCGACGTCATCAAGGACTACGGCGGCTACGCCGGAGCGGCATCGCTGCTCGGGCTCGCCGTGCTGTCGCTGCTGTACTTCGCGCAGGCGCGCGAGGTGAAGCGCCTGCGCGAGTGGGCCGGCCGCGCGCCGGAGCGCGCCGCGGAGCTCGAGGCGCGCGTCGCCGCCGAGGCCGCCCGCCGCGCCGCGACGCCCGCACCGGCGCGCCCCGGAGGCCCCCAGACCGCGGCCGCCCAGTCCGCGGCGAAGCCGCCGCCCGCGAAGCCCGCCACGCCCGCGACCGGCGCCAACGGCCAACCCGGCTCCGTCCCCACAGCCACGCCCGCGGGAGCTACCGCCGCCGCCGCGAGCGGAGCCGCAGCCCCAACCGCTACGCCCGCCGGGGCGACGCCGGGCACGCCTCCGGCCGAAGCGACGCCTTCGGGCGCGCCCGCGAAGGCGGGCGACGAAGCGGGCGCGGGCGGCGGCCCCACCGCGACCCCTTCGGGCGCGACCGCTCCCGGCGCGACGCCTTCCGGCGCCCCCGCGAAGGCGGGCGACGAAGCGGCCGCGGGTGGCGGCCCCAGCGCGACCCCGTCCCCCGGCGAAGCCGCGCCGTCAGGGGGCGCCGCCGCCGAGGGCGCGGCTGCCGCGACCGGCTCGGCCGCCGCGCCTCCGAAGCCTCCGGCCCAGGCGCCGCCCGCGGCCACGCCGGCGGCGACTCCCGGAGGGGCGGCGCCGGCGGGGGGCGGCGAAGGCGGCACGAGGGCGGCGAGCGGCGCGGGCGGCGGCGAAGGCGGCGCGGGTGCGGCGAGCGGCGCGGGCGGTGCCGGCGCGGCGGCGGCCGGCGGCGCGGCGGCGAGCCTTCCTCCCGCCCGGACGGCGGCGGCCCGGCCTCGGGGCGCGCCCGCTCCGCGGGCCGCGGCGGCGAGCCGGCCCGCGGTTCCCTCGGCGACGGTTCCCCCGCGCGCCGGCGCGCCCGGGACGCGGACGCGCGGCGGCGGGCTCGCGTGGCCGATCCTGGCGATCGTCGGCGCGATCGTGGTGATCGTCGTGGGGATCGTCGTCATCGCCGGGGGCGGTGGCGACGAGGAGACGAAGGGTGGGAACGAGCCGAAGACGAACGTCGTGGCCCCGCCGCCGACGACGCCCGCCGAGGCGCCGCCGACCAAGCGCTCGGACATCACGGTCTCGGTCCTCAACGGCACGTCGGTGCAGGGCCTCGCGAAGAGCGTCGCCGCGAAGCTCGAGGACAGCGGGTTCGACGTGCCGGACGACCTCGTCGCCAACGCGGTCGAGCAGAACCGCTCGGCGACCGTCGTGATGTACGTCGAGGGCGCGCGCGACGAGGCGCGCGAGGTCGCGAAGGTCATCGACGTCGGCAGCGACGCACTCGACGTGATGGACGAGAGCACGCGCACGCTCACCCAGGGCCGCGCCCGCGTCGTCGTCATCGTCGGCGCCGACCAGAGCCAGCAGTAGGTCCCCGGAGGCCGACGGTGGGCCCGCCCTCCCTGCCCCTCGACCTTCCCGCGCGCGCCGTCAAGCCGCGCGAGCAGGGCCTCACCCACGTGCTGGACCGCGGCCTGAGCATCGCGCAGGTCGACGGCCTCGTCGAGGTCGCCGGGGACAGCGTCGACATCGTCAAGCTCGGCTGGGGCACCGCGCTGGCGACCGGGAACCTCGAGCCGAAGCTCGCCCGCTACCGCGAGCACGGCATCCCCGTCGTGCTCGGCGGGACGCTCACCGAGCTGGCGATCCAGCAGGATCGCGTCGACCAGCTGGCCGCCTGGCTGGCGCAGCTCGAGATCCGTCACGTCGAGGTCTCGGACGGCACGATCGACCTTGCCCGCGACCGCAAGCTCGAGCTGATCGCCACCCTGTCGGACGCGTTCACCGTCCTCAGCGAGGTCGGGTCCAAGGACGCCGCGCACGTCATGGCCCCCTACCGCTGGGTCGAGCAGATCACCGAGGAGCTGGACGCCGGCGCGTGGAAGGTCATCTGCGAGGCGCGCGAGACCGGCACGGCCGGGATCGCCCGCCCGGACGGCGAGCTGCGCGAGGGCCTGATCGACGAGATCGCCCACGCCGTCGACCCGGCGCGGATCGTGTTCGAGGCCCCGCAGAAGGACCAGCAGGTCCACCTGCTCAAGCGCTTCGGCGCCGACGTCAACCTCGGCAACATCGCGCCGCACGACGTCCTCGCGCTCGAGACGATGCGCCTCGGGCTGCGCAGCGACACGATGGAGCCGACGTGATCCTCCTCGCCCGCCACGGCGAGACGACGGAGAACAGGGAGCGGCGATTCCAGGGCCAGAAGGACGTCCCGCTCAACGACCGCGGCCGCGAGCAGGCGCGCGAGCTCGCCGCGAAGGTCGCGGCGGAGAGGGTGGAGATCATCTACACGAGCCCGCTGATCCGCGCGAAGGAGACGGCCGAGATCGTGGCGGAGCGAGTCCGGCGAGAGGTGAGGGAGGACGACCGGCTCAAGGAGGTCGACGTCGGCGACTGGCAGGACCGCCTGAAGGCCGACGTCGAGCGCGACGACCCCGACGCGTGGGCGGCGTTCAGACGAGCGGGGGACGAGTTCCGCTTCCCCGGCGGCGAGTCGTTCGCCGAGCAGCAGGAGCGGGTCGTGGCGGCGCTCGTCGACATCACCCAGCGCGGCGAGCTGCCCGCGCTCGTGGTCTGCCACCGGGGGGTCGTGCGCTGCGCGCTCGCGCACACCCATCGCCGCGGCCTGCGCACCTACCACGAGTGGACGGTCCCGAACGCGGAGCTCATCCGCCTGTGACGCGCCTGGCCGCCGGCGTCTTCGCCGCGCTCGTCGTCGCCACCTTCGCCGCGTTCCTCGTCGCGCAGAAGCTCAAGAGCGAGCCGTCGGTCGTGCAGCGCGTGATGGGCGCGCGCGTCTTCTCCCCCAACCACGACAGCCGCTTCGACCGCATGCGGATCTCGTTCACGCTCTCCAAGGACGACGAGGTCCGCGCGACGGTCATCGACGACAACGGCGACCCCGTCGCGACGATCGCCGAGGACCTGAAGATCACGAGGTGGCACCAGCGCCAGGTCAGCTGGGACGGGATCGCCGACGACGGCAAGCGCGCGCCCGACGGCCGCTACCGGATCCGCCTCACGCTCGAGCGCCAGGGCCGCACGGTCACGCTGCGCCGCAGCGTGAGACTCGACACGACGCCGCCGAAGCCGCGCGTGATCGACATCGGGCCCGAGTCCGGCGACGGCCCGGAGCTGCTGCCCCGCCGCGATCGCGCGCCCGCGCAGATCCGGTTCCGCGCGCCCGGCCGGCGGGTCGAGGTCGAGGTGTGGAGAACGGACCGCGGCCCGCGCCTCGTCAGCACGCTGAAGCCGGAGGAGGGAGGGACCGCGACGTGGGACGGCACGAACGAGGACGGCCGCCGGCTCGCGCCCGGGACGTTCGCCGTCGTCGTCCGCTCGCGCGACCGCGCCGGCAACATCGGCTCCAACGCGCCGCGGCCGTTCCGCCTGCGCCCCGGCGTGAAGGTCGCCGGCCGCGCCGGGATCACGATCCGCTACCTCGGCCTGCAGCCGCCGGTCGTGCCGATCGCCGCCGGCAAGGCGGCGGAGGTCGGCGTCGACTCGCGCGGCGCGGCGTGGAACTGGACCCTGCGCCGCGTCGGCTCGCCGCTGCCGAGCCGCCGCGGCCGGCACTCGAGCGGCGGCGCGTTCCGCGTCCGCCCGCCGAACGGCAAGTCCGGCCTGTTCCTCTACGAGGTCCGCACGCGCACGCGGGCCGCGCGCGTCCCGCTCGCCGTCGACGACCGCGACGACAACCGCGTGCTCGTCGTGCTGCCCGCGACGACCTGGCAGGGCCGCAACCCCGTCGACGACGACGCCGACGGCATCCCCAACACGCTCGAGCTCGGCGGCCCCGTGCGGATCGGGCGCGTGTTCGCCCGCGACGGGCTGCCGCAGGGGCTCACCGAGAACGAGGGGCCGCTGCTCGCCCACCTCGACCGCACCGGCCTGCGCTACGACCTGACGACGGACGTCGCGCTCGCGGTGCGCCGCGGCCCGCAGATCGAGGGCCACCGCGGCGTCCTGCTGGCCGGCGACACGGTCTGGCTGACCAGCGACGTGCGGCGCCGGCTGCGCTCGTTCGCGGCGGCGCGCGGTCACACGCTCGTGTCGCTCGGCACCGACTCGCTGCGCCGCCAGGTCGAGCAGACCCAGACCCAGCTGGTCGATCCCGGCGCGCCGGAGCGCACGGACCTGTTCGGCGCCCGGCTGGGCGAGGTGCGCGACGACCAGCCGGTCGAGCTCACGATCAGGGAGGACGACCCGCAGCTCCAGCTCTTCGCCGGCGGCGAGGGGCTCTTCAGCGACGTCCCGGCGTACGAGCCGACGCTCGACGTCGGCCGCGAGGCGCGCGCGCTCTCCACCGCGGGCGCGACCGGGCAGCCCCCGGCGATCGTGGCCGTGCGCTACGGCCAGGGGCTCGTGATCCGCCCCGGCATCCCCGGCTTCGCGACGCGCCTGTCGAGCGACGTCGAGAGCCGGGAGCTGCTCGGCCGGATGTGGACGCTGCTGAAGACGGGCTAGATGGCGCGCGCGAGCATCGCCGTCCTCCTGCTGCCGCGCCCGGTCGAGGAGCTCGAGCAGCGCGAGGCGGTCGAGCGGCTCCTGCGCGGCCCGGGCGTCGTCGCGCTCGAGCCCGGCCGGATCGGGTTCGCGCAGGGCCGGCGGACGAAGGGCCAGGCGCGCCGCCTGCTGAGCCGGCTGCCCGGCCGCCCCGTCGCCGTCGTCGTCTTCGGCGAGCGCGAGCAGCCGCTCGGCGAGGCGCTCGCGGGCCGGGTCCTCGACTGCGAGCTGATCACCGCCCGCGACACCGAGGGGCTGCGCGAGCGCTTCGCGCGCCTGGGCGTCGAGGTGGGCTGACGCTACGCGTCGTCGACCCGGATCGCGTAGAGCGTGGCGCCCTCCTGCTCGTAGTAGACGATCGAGGGCAGCGCGTCGGCGGCGTGGGTCTGGAGGTGGAACAGGTCGAGGTTGCGCTGGTCCTGGGGGCGGATGACGAACGACTGCGTGTCGCCGTCCGCCGTGCGCAGCGTCAGCTTCGTGTCCGTCACCTCGGTCAGCACGCCCGTCATCTGCCCGCTCGACGCCTTCGAGGACGACTCGCCGCCGCCCCCGCCCGCGAGGAGCACCACGCCGACGAGCACGAGCAGCGCCGCGATCAGCCCGGCGAGCCGCAGGACGTCGCGGCGGTCGAGGCCGGTGCTGGGCGGTCCGGGATCGGCGGTCATCGCGAGCGCAGTATGGCCGGGCGACGCCGCTGACCCCCCAGTCGCGGCGCCGCCCGGTCCCCGGGAAGGGCTAGACCCTCGTTGCCCTCAGGGTGGACGTGATTGTGCGCGCGCCGTCGCGGACGATCAAGGTCACGCTGTACTGCCCGCGGCGCAGGCGGCGCGCCAGCTTGGCGTTGATGCGCCTGCGGTGCACGACGCCGCCGACGTAGCCCTGCTCGTCGAAGCGCTTGACGACGCGCCCGCCCACGCGGCGCACGACGATCGACGCGCGCGCCTGCGAGGCGAGGCGGAACCCGATCGTCAGCGGCCGCGCGTTGCGCCCGCCGAAGACGGGGCGCAGCAGCTTGAACCTCCGCAGCAGCCCGCATCCGTCGCGGCGCTCGTAGCCGGGCAGCCGCGCGAAGCGCCCGCTGCGCCGCACGAGCGGGAAGCGCCGCTCGTACACGGTCCCCGCCGGCGTGCGGGCGCTGAAGCGCACGACGTAGTAGCCGTCGGTCAGGCGGCGGCCCCGGCGGTCGCGGCCGTTCCACCGCACCGTGCCGCTCACGTCGCGGAAGCGGCGGACGAGCCGCTCGCCGGTGACGACGCCGCGCCTCGCGTACTGGAAGAGGTCGATCGTGACGGGAGCGTCGGCGCGGAACGCGAACCCGAGCCGCCGCCCGGCCCGGCTCACCTTCGCCGAGCGGATCGTCCGCACGTCGACGCACCGCGGCGCGCCGGCCTGCGGGCCCGCGATCACGGTCTCGCCGGTCACGGGGTCCTTGACCTCCTGCCCGCGGATCCGCCGCGGCAGCACGCCGGGCCCGTCCGCAGGCTTCGGCGGCGCCGGCAGCGTCACGCGGTAGACGTCGATCGCGTTGCGCCCGCTCTCGCCGAGGTTGAAGTCGGCCGCGGCGCCCCAGTAGGTGAACGTCCCGTCGGGGTTCTCCTGCGCCTTGAAGATCGCCGAGACCCACTCGTTCGCGTTCTGGGGGATGAACCAGCCCGCCTCCTTCGCCTCCACCGTGCCGTCCGGGTTCTCGGCGAAGTCGATCACCTGCGTCCCCTGCGAGTACCACCCCATGAAGATCCGGTTCTGGCCCGGGATCTGCTGGAAGACGTGCGCGGTGCAGACGGTCGCCTGCGCCCCGGTGCGCACGGCCGCGCGGTAGATCGCCTTCGCGCCGTCGGGCGTGCGGGCGTAGGACGCGTCCGCCTCCTCCGGCGTCGCGGGCGTGGTCTTGAAGAGCGTGTCGGCGCGATAGAAGTGCACGCCGCCGTTGCTCGTGTCGAGGTCGCTCGGGTTGCCCTCGGCGCAGCTCGCGCCCGGCGGCGTCACCCCGCCGCCGCGCTCGTCGGTCGCGATCAGCAGGTTCCCCGAGGCGCTCAGCTCGGCCTCGTGGTCGAAGTCGATGTCCTCCAGCACGCCGCGCGGCCCGCCGCGGCCCATGTGGAACGCGTTGCCGAGGTGCTCGACGCCCTCGAGCGACGGCGCGCCGCTCCGCAGCCACTTCGAGACGATCAGGTCGTCCGCGCCCTCGCCGGCGCCGTCGACGCAGTCGGTCACCTTCGCCCCCGTCGGGAACGCCGACGACGCGCTGTCGCGCAGCGTGCAGGGCAGCGGCGTGCCCCTCGGCCTGTCGTCCGTGTAGTCGTCCGGCGTGCCGCGGTCGTCGAAGGCGCCGCTCATGTCGAACACCATCAGCGCCTGGCCGCTGCCGCAGGTCAGCCGGTCGTCGGGGTAGACCTCGAGCTCATGGCAGCCGTAGATGTTGCCGCCGGTCGTGCCGCGCGACATCGCCACCGACGGCCAGCGGTAGCGGAACACCTGCGGCCGGCAGCGGTCGCGCTTCTCGGTGATCGAGGTCCCGACCGGGAAGTTCATGCACGACGACAGGTCGACGAGCTCGAACCCGTCGAGCGCGCGCGACGTGGAGCCCTCGACCTCGTTCGACCGCACGCCCTCCGCGTTGACGCCCGTGCTGTCGGACGTCACGGCGTACGCGATGTGGGGGCGCTTCGGGTCGACGTTGACCGTGTGGGCCTCGCCGATGTGCGACGTGAGCCCGATCTCGCGGGGATTCGACGGGTCGTCGAGGTCGATGATCTCCAGCCCGCCCATCTTGTCGCGGATCACGGCCTGGCCCTGGGCGCTGAGCCCGCCGAAGCTCCCGGCGTCGTGGCAGCGGCCCTGCGCGTCGGTCGCGTCGATGAGGATCTGCGCGTCGCCCTGCGGCGCGTACGGGTTGAAGCTGTTGAGGATCTGGCCGCCCTTCGGCGCGACCTCGGCGTCGTGCTGGAGGCCGAGCGCGGCGGCCTCGTTCGCGACGCAGGACGCGGTCGGCGCCTGCGCCACGAACCGCGGCCGCACCTCGTCGCCGTCGGTCAGCTGCACGATGGTCTGGCCGCCGCCGTTGGGCGCGACGCCCAGCGTGCCGACGGCGGCGTAGACGTTGCCGTTGCGGCGGAAGAAGTCGAGGTCGGTGTGCGGGTTGCCCGTCGCGATGCTCGTCACGAACTCCCACTGGGCGGTCTCGGGCCCCATGTCGGCGCCCATCGTCGTCGGCGCCGGCCGCGGCGCCAGCGACGGCGGCGCGTGGTCGAACAGCTCATGGGCCAGGGCGGCGCCGGGGAGGACGAGAGCGGTCGCGGCGAGCGCGGCGACGAGGAACCGCATATCGCTGCGAAACGTACGCCTTCGGCCGGGCAACGCGCGTCAGTTGGCGCGCAGCTCCGCGAGCCCCTCCTCGCGGGTGCGGACGGGCTCGTAGCCGAGGTCCTCGCGAGCGCGGGCGATGGAGATCGTGCACTCGTCCGAGGCGACCCACGTCGCGAACCGCGTGACCGGCGGGCGGCCGGGGAGCGGGAGCGCGCGCCACAGCGCCTCGGCGACGACGCCGGCGGCGCGGGCGACCGGCTTCGGGATGCTCCTGTCGGGCGGGTCGACGCCCTGCGTGCGGGCGAGGTCGCTCACGAAGTCGCGGAAGACGACCGAGCCGCCGTCGGTGACGAACCAGACGCCGCGGTCGCGCCCTCGCGTCGCGGCGAGCACGAGCCCCTCGACCGTGTTGTCGACGTGCGTGGTCGCCGTGCGGTGGGTCCCGCCGCCGATCCACGCCCACTGCCCTGCGCGCATCTGCTCGACGATCTGCGGCAGGAGCGTCGTGTCGCCCGCGCCCCACACGAACCGGGGCCGCACGACGACCGTCTCGACGCCGGGCGCCGCCGTCAGCACGGTCGCCTCGGCGCGCGCCTTCGACGCGCTGTAGAGGGCCGGGGAGTCGGGGCGCAGCGGCAGCGACTCGTCCGCCGCGACGAGCGGCTGGCCGGCGAGGAGCGCCGCCTCGGTCCCCACGTGCACGACGCGCCGCGCGCCCGCGTCGCGCGCCGCGTCGACGACGTTGCGCGTCCCCTGCACGTTGATCCGCTCGAAGTCGCGCGGGTCGCCCCAGTCCTCGACCTTGGCCGCCGCGTGGAACACGACCTCGCGGCCGGAGATCCCGCTTCGCAGGGCCGCGGAGTCGTCGAGGTCGCCCCGCGCCGGCTCGGCGCCGGCGTCGCGCACCTTGCGCGCCGCGGAGTCGCTGCGGGCCAGCGCGCGGACGCTCACGCCGTCGGCGACGAGCCGCCGGATGAGCCGCCCGCCGATGAAGCCGGAGCCGCCGGTGACGAACGCGCCGTCCATGGCCGCACCCTACTCTCGACCGGTGCTGTGCCGCCTGCCACTCGCCCTGCTCGCCTACGCCCAGGTCGGGTACCCGCTGCTGCTCGCGGCGTGGGCGCGGCTCGCGCGCCCGGCGCCGCTCGACGAGCCCCCCGCGCGCGACACGCCGCCGGTCTCGCTGGTCATCGCCGCGCACGACGAGGAGGCGGTGATCGCGCGGAAGGTGGAGAACGCGCTGGCGCTCGACTACCCGGAGCTGGAGGTGATCGTCGCCTGCGACGGCTGCACCGACCGGACGGCGGCGCGGGCGCGCGAGGCGGGCGCGCACGTCGTGCTCGAGCTGCCGCGCGGCGGGAAGATCCGCGCGCAGGACGCGGGCGTCGAGCGCGCGTCGCACGGCATCGTGGCGTTCTCCGACGCCAACGCGGCGCTCGCGCCGGACGCACTGCGGGAGCTCGTCGCGCCGTTCGCCGACGCGCGCGTCGGCTACGTGTGCGGGAGGGTCGAGTTCGTCAACGAGGAGGGCACGAACCAGGAGGGCCTGTACTGGCGCTACGAGATGGCGATCCGCGGGTGGGAGTCGCGGCTGGCGTCGGTCACCGGCGGCAACGGCGCGCTCTACGCGACGCGGCGCGAGGCCTACCTCGTCGTCGACCCCGTCATGGGCCACGACCTGTCGTTCCCGTTCAACCTCGTGCGCCGCGGGTGGCGGTGCGTCTACCGCCCGGGCGCGGGGGCGACCGAGAAGATGGTCCCGTCGATCGAGGGCGAGTGGGCGCGCAAGCGGCGGATGATGAGCCACGCGTGGCCGATCGTCCTGCGCGGCGGGCTGCTCGACCCGCGGGGCTGGCCGCCGCGCTACGCGCTCATGATCGCCTCGCACCGGTGGCTGCGCTACGCGGGCCCGTTCCTCCACCTGCTCAGCCTCCGCTCGCGCGCGTCACGCGCGCTGCATCTGCCGCTCCTCGTAGCAGCCGCCGCGCCGGCCCGGGCGCGCCCGTTCCTCGTCGCCCGCTACTACGTCCTCACCCAGGCGTCGATCGCGTTCGGCCTCTACGACTGGCTGCGCCACGGCACCGAGGCGGGCTGGGAGCAGGCGGAGGGCACGCGGTGACGCGCCGCGCGTTCGACCTCGCCGTCGCGTCGGTCGCGCTGCTGCTGGCCGCGCCGGTGCTGCTCGCGGCGATCCTCGCCATCCGGCTGGAGACGCCCGGTCACCCGATCTACCGCCAGCGGCGCATCGGCAAGGACGGCCGGCCGTTCGACATGCTCAAGCTGCGGACCATGGTCGCCGGCGCGGAGTCGATGGGCTCCGGCCTGGCGGTCAACGAGGGCGACCCGCGCATCACCCGCGTCGGCGCCTTCCTGCGCCGCTACTCGATCGACGAGCTGCCGAACCTCGTCAACGTCCTGCGCGGCGACATGGCGATCGTCGGCCCGCGGCCGACCGTGCAGGTCCAGGTCGCGCAGTACACGGAGCGCCAGCGGGGGCGGCTCGCGGTCCGCCCCGGGCTGACCGGCTGGGCGCAGGTCAACGGCCGGGCGAAGCTGCGCTGGGACGAGCGGATCGAGCTCGACCTCTGGTACATCGAGCACCGCTCCTGGCGGGTCGACCTCCGGATCCTCGTGCGAACTGCGCGAATAATCATCGCCGGAGAGGGGATCTACAAGGGACGGACAGGCGGCTGGCACCGGCACTGACTCGTCGTCAGTCAACCGGCGCGGGCCGCGCTACCGTCGACAACGCGACAGCGGTCCCGGCAGGGGAATCCGGACCGCGCGACACGAAGGAACCAACTCCGATGAGGATCCGCAGCTTCCTGCTGCCGGCTCTCGTCGCGTTCCTGCTCGCCGTGGCTCCGGCCTCGGCGCAGGCGGCCGCGACGTTGCAGCCCGGCGCGTACCACGAGACCGACGCCGGATCGTGCACCCTGAACTTCGCGTACACGGGCCCGAGCGGCCAGACGCTCCTCGGCACGGCCGCCCACTGCATCCCGGGCGGCGTCGGGACGCGCGTCCGAGACATCGACGGCGTCGAGTTCGGCTCGGCCGTCTTCGTCGGCGACGAGAACGACACCGCGTGGGACTTCGCGTTCATCGCGGTCGACTCCGAGGACGTCGGGCGCGTCTCGGCCGCCGTCAAGGGCTGGCCCGCGTACCCGAAGGGCTCGACGGTGCCGGCCGACACGCTCACCGGCGACTCGATCCAGCTGTCCGGCTACGCCGTCGGGTACGACACCACGAAGACGACCCAGGAGCAGCGCACCGCGATCTTCTCGTTCGACGACACCGAGATCTACGGCGTCAACGGCCCGATCCACTGGGGCGACTCCGGCGGCCCGCTCGTCCACAAGCGGACGGGCAAGGCGCTGGGCATCGTCAGCCGCCTGTGCATCGGGACCTGCACCGAAGAGGGCCCGACCCTCCAGGGGATCCTCGCGAAGGCAGCCGCCAGCGGGTTCCCCGTCACGCTGCGGACCGTCTAGGTCCGCCCCGCGGGCTCCGCCCGGCCGCCGTCTGCAGACCCCCCAGCAAAGGCGGCCGGGCGAGCCCGCAGCTCGTGCCGGATTAGGATCGCGCGCCTCGTGACCGCGATCCTCCTCACCGGCGTCGGCAAGCGCTACGACATCGTCTCCGCGTTCGCGCGGCATGCGACCGTGGTGGCGGCGGATCCGAACCCGCTCGCGCCGGCGCAGTACGCCGCGCACCATCGCGTCGCGGTGCCGTTGATCAAGGATCCGGACTACGTGCCGACGCTGCGGGCGTTGTGCGACGAGCACGGGGTCGGGGCGATCGTGCCGCTCACCGACCTCGACATCGAGACGCTCGCGCAGGCGCGGGCCGACGGGCGGCTGCCGGAGGCGCTCGTGCCGCCGCCGCGCACGGCGACCGCGACGTACGACAAGTACGAGGCGCACCTCGAGCTGCAGCGGCTCGGGCTGCCGTCGCCGCCGACGGTGCTGCCCAACCAAGAGCCGCCGTTCTTCCCTGTCGTCGTGAAGCCGCGGCGGGGCTCGGGCGCGGAGTCGATCCACTTCGCGCGCGACGCGGACGAGGCCGCGTTCTTCGTGCGCTACCTCGACCCCACCCCGGTCATGGTGCAGAAGCGCATGGACGGCCCCGAGTTCTCGATCGACTGCCTGAGCGACCGCGACGGGCGCTGCCTGAACGCAATCCCGCGCTCGATGCTCGAGTCGCGCGGCGGCGAGTCGATCAAGGGCACGGTGCTCGACGAGCCCGAGCTGGTCGACCTGGGCCGGCGGGTCGTCGAGGCGCTCGAGGTCCGCGGGCCGTGCACGGTCCAGATCTTCCGCGACAGCGAGGTCGGGCTCGGGATCACCGACGTCAACACGCGCTTCGGCGGCGCGTTCCCGGCGCCGATGTACGCGGCGCTGCCCGGCCGCACGTACCCGGAGCTGATCGTGCGCATGGCGCGCGGCGACGACGTCGAGCCGCACGTCGGCGAGTACCGCGCCGGCATGACGTTCACGCGGTACTACTGGCAGCTCGAGCTCGACGAGCGGATGGAGCCCACGGGCCGCGACATCATCGACCCGCCCGGGCCGCCGACGCCCCGCTGACCGTCACTGCGCCGGCCACGGGAAGTCGCCCTCCGGCGCGTCGCCGACGAACCGCAGGCGGAACGCGCGCAGGGCGTCGAGCGAGGCCGCGTCGAGGCGCGGGCAGCCGACGTAACGTCGCCACGACACCGCGGCGACCGCGAACGGCATGCCGGTGTCGTTCTCCATCACGACGGTCTTGAACCCGGCGGGCTCGTCGCCGACCGGCTCGTCCATGAGCGCCTCCACCCGATCGCGGCGCCCGGCCTCGCGCGGCGCGTACATGAAGATGACCCGCCCGTGCTCGAGCGTGTGGACCCAATCCTCCTTGTCCGGCGACCGGCCGGGGAGGTAGACGCCGTCGGCCGCGGCCGGCGGCGGCCGGTGGGGACCGGACGTCGGCGGGTTCGTCCTGTACCCGTCGTACGTCGAGTTGCGGCTCGGCAGGTGCCGCTGACCCTCGTCGGGGAACTCCCTGAACGTGCACCCGGCCTTGCTGACCGCGGTGCGCAGGTCCACGGGCGACCGCGGTTCGGGCTCGTCCTCGCCCCCGCCGCCGCCCGCGACGAGCAGGGCCACGACCACGGCGACGACTACCGCCGCGACCCCTCCGGCGACGAGCTGGACGCGCCTCGGCATGCGCGGCCAACCCTAAGCGCTAACGCGACGAGGTGCCGCCGGTGGGGCCGCGGACCGCGCGCACGAAGAGGTCGCCGGCCTGCGCCGGGCCGTTGCGCCGGTCGCCGGGGAACTTCACGCGCAGCCGGTACAGGCCGGGCCGGCGGAGGGCCACCCGCGCGCGGAAGCGCCCGCCGCGCGCCGGGCGGCGCACCGTGAACGCGCGGACGTAGCGGGTGCTCGTCGGGCTCGCCTGCCGCCACGCCTCGACGAGGATCGCGGCCCGTCCCGGGCGGATCGTGCCGGAGACGATCGCGCTGCGCCCCGCCCTGACCCGCCGCGCGCGCAGCGACGCCGACAGCAGCGGCGCGACGACGACGCGCACACGGGGCGAGGCGATCTCGTTGTGGATCGCCCGGACGTCCCACGAGCGCGTGGCCGGGAACTCCGCCGACCAGCTGCCGTCCGGCCCGGTCGTGGTCGACGTCATCGCGAGCCAGCCCTTCGTCGTCCCGATCTCGACCTTCACCTTGCGCCCGGGGACACCGGCGCCCGCGAGGTCGATCAGCCGGCCGCCGACGCGGATCGGCTCGCCGAACGGGACGACCGGCGCGACCGGCTGCAGCGAGAGCGCCGCGGGGACGCCGTCGCTGGCCGGCGGCGCGGCGGCCGGCGCGCGCCCGGCGGCCAGCTCGCGGATGCGCCCCAGCTGCGCGTAGAGCTGGGCGCCGGGGCACGCCGTCGCGTTGCCGTCGCGGTGGCCGGAGATGCGCTCGAACGTGACCGTCTGCCCGGCGGCGTACCGGTTCGAGTCGCCGCCGCCCGACACGACCGACACCTGGCCCTCGACGGGCGCGCCGTGCAGCGGAAGCTTCCACGCGAGCAGCTGCCCGACCGCCTGCAGCGCGGCCTCGGTCTGCGGGACCCGCTCGTAGTCGCCCAGGTTGGCGACGCCGGTGGAGACCGAGTTGTAGCCCTGCGCCTGGGCGCCCACGACGGCCCGGTCGACGCCCCCGGCACGACCCTCGAAGATCGTCCCGTACTTGTCGACGAGGAAGTTGTAGCCGATGTCGTCCCACCCGTTGGAGTTGCGGTGGTAGCGGCAGATGCCGAGGACCATCGCGCGCGAGTCCTCGGGCGCGTAGTCGTTGGCGGTGACCGTGTGGTGGACGAACGCGAGCCTGACCTCGCCGTACCTCGGCGGGTCCCGGGGCGGGCACTGGTCGCCGCCCCAGTCGGCCCGCGGCACGATCGGCGGCGGCCCGCTCTGGGCCGGCGCCTGCCGCGCGGCGGCGTACGCGCGCGGCGCCGGCGGGTCGGCGTGGACGAAGTGGAGGCGCAGCCCCTTCGCGGGGCCTTCGACCCTGAGCTGGACGGCGTCGGCGCCGCCGGCCCAGACCGGGTCCGACGACCGGCCGCTGTGCGCCATGCCCACCTCGACCCACCGCCGCCATCCGCGCCGCGGGTCGTGGACGCGCGCGTGCAGGTGGCGCGGCGCGCGCTGCCACCGGACGCCGAAGACGTCGAAGCGCTGGTCGGTGCGGACCACCTTCCCGCCCGGCACCCGGACCTCGAAGTCGCGCGTCTTCGCGCCCGCCGGCGGGGCGGCGCAGAGCAGCAGGGCGAAGGCGGCGGCGAGGCGGCGCATCGGGGACCCGAAACACCCTCGCACGGAGTGAGTCGCGCTCCTGGGCGGAGGGTTGCAACCGCCGCGGCGAGCCGCGGCGGAGGGCCGCGGAGGGGCGGGCTAGGGGATCGGCTCGGGGATGTCGGTCGCCCACTCGCCGACGATGGCCTTCTCGCGGAAGTCGCGGATCACGTCGAAGACCTTGTCGTTGAACGTCGGGCAGGTGACCGAGCGCGTCCACGCGGTGACGGCGACGGCGGCGCTCATCCCGCTCTGGTTCTCGAAGAGCAGGGTGTGGTAGCCGCCGGTGCCCTGGACCTCCTCGTTCACGACCTGCTCGAGCTGGTTGATCCGGTTCTGCGGCGTCCCGGGCTTGTACTGGACGTTCACGCGGCCGTGCTCGAGCGCGTGGACCGACTGCTCGAGGTCCGGCGGCTCCTCGTAGACGCCGTCCTGCGCGGCCTGCGGATCGTGCGAGCCGGACGTCGGCGGGTTCGTCTTGTACTTGACGTCCTCGCTCGTGTGGCCGCGGCCCTCGCTCTCGAACTCCTCGACCTTGCAGCCCGCGGCCTCGGCGGCCTCATCGAGGTCCGAGATCTTCTTCGCGGGTACGGCGGTGTCGCCGATCGTCTGGTTGCTGCCCTCGTCGTCGCCGCTCGTCACGGCGAGCACGATCACGACGGCAACCGCGACGGCGAGCACCGCGCCCAGCACGATCGCGAGCCGACGGCGGCGCGCGTCGCCGGCCATCGCGGCGCGCTCGGCCTCCTCGCGCTCGCGGCGCAGGCGCTCCTTCTCTTCCTTCCTGCTCGCCATCGGTCGCGCAGAGTACTAGCCAAGTGCTACCGCGCCGCGGCGCGCCGTCCCGCCGCCCGCGGCGGCGCGGGGGCCTCGGCCTCCCAGCACTCCTGGATGAAGTCGGCGATCTCGTTGGTGAGGCGCTCGGGGGCCAGGCGCAGCTCGAGGATCGAGCTCGCCTCCAGCAGCCGCCCGTTCGGCAGCTCGTCGGCCAGCATCCCGGCGTCGGAGAACGGGTGGACGGGATCGCGGCGGTGCCCGATGACGAGCGACGGCTGCGTGAACGTCCGCCGCTGCCAGCGGTGGGGGGCGATCCGGCCGAAGAAGAGCCCCTCGAGGACCGCCCCGCTCGGCCGAGGGTCCTGGCGGATCGTGTCGAGCCCGACGTCGATGAGGAAGGGCGGCGCGCCGCGCGGCACCGCGTTCGCCGCGAGCTGGACGCCCCGCATGAGCGGGCCGCCGTAGCGCATGGCCAGCAGCAGCGGCAGGAACGCGACGCCGCAGGCGATCATCGCGCCGTCGAGCACGGGCATCTCGATGACCATGCCGCGCAGGCGCTCCGGCGCGAGCGCCGCGGCCTCCAGCGTGACGTTGGCGCCGAGCGACGTGCCCGCGACGACCGCCTGGTCGAGCTCGAGGTGGTCGAGCAGCGCGATGACCTGCTCGCCGAACATCGACATCGAGTACTCCCACATGTTCGGCGGCCGGTCCGAGCGGCCGTGGCCGAGCAGGTCGATCGTCACGACCCGGTTGCCGCGCTCCGCGAGGGCGCGGGCCAGCGGCTTGTGCATCCGCTGCGAGAGCAGAAGGCCGTGGAGCAGGACGGTGGTCCGATCCCCCTGGCCGAATGTCTGGTACTCGATCCGATGATCGAGATGGACGAATGAGGGCACCACGTGTCAGGGTAATGACTCGACGGCACCCGCCAACCGCCCGTCTCCGCGCGCGTTGAGGGGGTGTGTCCCTAAACGAGACATGGAAGCCTCCGCACCACCCCGCCCGGCCAGGGCACCTCTGCGCTCCCCTGACCGGCTGCGGACGTCCGGCGACGCCGAGCTGGTGCGCCTCGTCCGCCTCGGCCACGAGCCCGCCTTCGAGCAGATCTACGACCGCCACCACCGCGGCATCCTCAGCTTCTGCCGCCACATGCTCGGCTCCCGCGACGAGGCCGAGGACGCGGTCCAGCACACCTTCATCGCTGCATATCGCGACCTTCGGGGCTCGGACAAGCCGATCCATCTCAAGGCGTGGCTCTACACGATCGCGCGCAACCGCTGCCTGTCGATGCTGCGGGCACGGCGCGAGCAGGTCTCGCTCGAGGACGTCGAGCCGGCGACCGACGGCCTGGCCGCCGAGGTCCAGCGGCGCCAGGACCTCAAGGACATGCTCCGCGACCTCCACCGGCTGCCGCACGACCAGCGCGCCGCGCTCGTCCTCTCGGAGCTGGGTGCGCTCTCGCACGAGGAGATCGCGATGACCCTCGACGTGCGCAAGGAGAAGGTCAAGGCCCTCGTGTTCCAGGCCCGTGAGTCGCTTTCCAACTCACGGCAGGCTCGCAACGCCGATTGCCGTGAGATCCAGAAGCAGCTCTCGGTGCTGCGCGGTGGGTCGCTGCGCCGCACGACCCTGCGCCGCCACGTCGAGCAGTGCGACGCGTGCCGGTCGTTCAAGGAAGAGGTCCAGCGCCAGCGGCAGGCCCTCGCGATCATCCTGCCGGTCGCGCCGAGCGCCGGCCTGAAGAGCGCCGTGCTCGGCGGCGCGTCGGCGGCGGGCGCCGCGGCGGGCGGCGGCGCGATCGCGGGCGCGGGCGGCGGGATCGGCGCGAAGCTGCTGATCGGGGCGGTCCTCGCGGGCGCCGGCCTCGGCGGCGGGCTGATGGCCATCGACGAGCTGAGCTCCCCGCCGTCCAGCAGCGCCGAGGAGGCCCAGCGCCGCCAGCACGCCGAGCTGCGGCTCGCCGGCACCGGCGGCTACCAGCGCAGCGACGACGCCGGCCGCCCGGCCGAGGGCGAGGTCGCGGGCGCGGTGGACCGGCTGCGGGCCCGGGCGCAGACGGTGGCCGGCCAGCGCGACACCGATCGGCGCATCGCGCTCGGCCAGCCGGTGTGGGGCACCGCGATCCCGGGCGCCCGCACCGGGCCCGATCCGGCGCAGACCGTCGCGATCGTGACGATCGTGACCGAGGCGCTCGACGACATCGGCGGCGGCCGCCCCGGGAAGAAGCCGAAGAAGGCCAAGAAGCCGAAGCACCACCAGCACCTCGGCGCGCAGGGCAAGGGCCGGGGCTACGGCCGCGGGCGCGAGCCGGCCGCGTCGGCGGGCAACCGCCGCGGCGGCGGGTCGGCGGGCGCGAGCGCCGGCGGCGGGGGCGGCCGGCGCGGCAACGGCCAGGGGAGCGGCCACGCGCAGGGCGGCGGCGCGAAGAGCCACGCCGGCAGCGGCGGGCGCGGGCACCGCGGCGGCGGATCGTCCGGCGCGGGCGCGGCGCCGAAGCAGCGGGCGCCGTCCGGCTCCAAGGGGAAGGTCAAGTCCAACGCGACGCACGGCAACCAGGCCCCGCCCTCGGCGGGGCCGAAGGCCGAGAAGGGCCCCGCGCCGGGCGCGTCCGGGCCCCCGCCCAAGGCCGACGACCGCGGCGGCAACGGCGGCGAGCGGTCGGCCGGCACGCCCGCCGACGCAGTCGGCAAGAGCGCGAACGACGCCATCCAGGGCGTCAAGGACGCCATCGGGGGCGCCACGGGCCCGGGGCAGGACAAGAAGCGCAGCGTCGCCGGCGCGCTCCTCGGCCTGGTCTGAGCGCGGCCGCGCCCAGTCGAACGTCTGTCCACGAAAGTTGCCCAAACGTTCGCGTCGCGCCCGTGCGGGGGAATCCGATAGAGCGTGCACGTTCCCGTGCTCCTGATCCTCCTGGGCCTCGCCGCGGCGGCGGCCGCCGCGGTCGCGATCGTGCGCGGCCGGCGCCTGAGCGAGGCGCGCGACGCGGTCGTCACGCTCGCGCGGGCCTGGGCGGAGGACGGCAGCTCGCGAGGCCGGCTGTGCGGCGCCGCCGCCCATGCCGCCGGCGCGCGGATGGCGATGCTCGCCGAGCCGACGATCCGCGGGAACGAGCTGATGATCACCGCGACCGCCGAGGCGCCGCGCGACGTGATCGGGATGCGACTGCCGCTCGAGGAGAGCGTCTCGCCGAGCGTGCGCGCGTTCCTCTCCGGCGAGCCGATCCACGTCGCCGACGTCGAGCGCAGCGCCGAGGCCGCGACGCTGCTGCGCAAGGTCGGCGCGCGGTCGGCGGCGACGCACCCGATCGTCCACGGCGGGCGGATCGTCGGGGTCCTGATCCTGGTGTGGTCGCGGCCGCGCAGGCAGCTCGACGCGCGCCGGGCCGAGCTGGTCGCGGCCCTGGCCGACGAGGCGGGGCGCGCGATCGAGCGCGACGCGCACGTGAACCTGCTCGCGCGCCAGGCGCGCACCGACGAGCTGACCGCGCTGCCCAACCGGCGCGCGTGGGACGAGGCGGTCGAGCGCGAGATGTCGCGCGCGCGCCGCACCAAGCGCCCGCTCTGCCTCGCGCTGCTCGACCTCGACCACTTCAAGGCCTACAACGACCTCCACGGCCACCAGGCCGGCGACGTCCACCTGCGGCGCACCGCCGCCGCCTGGCGCCGCGAGCTGCGGACGATCGACGTGCTGGCGCGCTACGGCGGCGAGGAGTTCGGGATCCTGCTGCCCGACTGCGACCTCGAGGAGGCGCGCGAGGTGCTCGACCGCGTCCGTTCGGCGACGCCCAACGCGCAGTCGGCGTCGGCCGGTGTCGTGAAGTACGACGGGCACGAGTCGCCGGACTCCCTCGTCGCTCGCGCCGACGCGGCGATGTACCGCGCGAAGCACGCGGGTCGCGGCATCACGGTGCCCGCGTAGCCGCGCCGCGCCTCCGGCCACTCCACGGGGGCCGCTTCCCGCTAAGGTGACACCTCCGTCACTTTTGCAACGAGGAGCAGTCTGATGGCAAAGGAGCCCCGCGTCCTGTCCGGTCAGGTCGCCGCGATCACCGGCGCCGCCCGCGGCATCGGCAAGGCGACCGCGGAGGCCTTCGTCCGCCAGGGCATGAAGGTCGCGATCGGCGACCTCGACCTCGCCGAGGCGCAGCGCACCGCCGACCAGCTCGGCGCCGGCACGATCGCGATCGAGCTCAACGTCACCGAGCGCGACTCGGTCGAGCGCTTCGTCGCGCAGGCCGAGGAGCAGCTCGGCCCGATCGACGTCTTCGTCAACAACGCGGGGATCATGCAGCTCGGCGCCTTCCTCGAGGAGACGGACGCCACCGCGCAGCGCCAGATCGACATCAACGTCAGCGGCGTGCTCTACGGGATGAAGGTCATCCTCCCGCGCTTCCTCCAGCGCAACCGCGGCCACCTCGTCAACATCGCGTCGACCGCCGGCAAGGCCGGTTTCCCCGGCGGGGCCACCTACTGCGGCACCAAGCACTTCGTCGTCGGGGTCAGCGAGGCGGTGCGCGCCGAGCTGCGCGAGACGCCGATCGAGGTCTCGTGCGTGATGCCCGGCGTCGTCAACACCGAGCTGGCCGCGGGGCTGCAGCAGGCGCGCGGCGTGAAGAACGTCAACCCCGAGGACGTGGCGACGGCGATCGTCGAGGCCCTGCAGCGGCCGCACTTCGACGTGTTCGTCCCCAAGTCGATCGGTCCGATCAACAAGGTTCTCGGCGTGCTGCCGCGCGGCGGCCGCGAGGCGTTCGCGCGGGCGCTGAAGGCCGACCGCGTCCTCGCCGAGGCCGACCCGAACGCGCGCAAGGGCTACGAGCTGCGGGCCTCGCACTCCGAGCCGGGGCTCGAGGAGGGTGAGCCGCAGAGGCAGCTCACCCCCTAGAACGAGGGGGGCTCGGCCCCCCTTGGGGGGAACATGAGGGACTTGCCCCACGCGAGCGCGGCGGCCTCTGCCGCACGCTCCCGGCATGAAGCTCATGACCCTCATCGCGACGGTCTTCGTGCTCGCCGTCGCCGCCCCGGCGGCGAGCGCGGAGTCGATCGCCTACATCCAGGACGGCAACGTCCACCTCGCCACGCCGGACGGCTCGCGCACCTTCCAGGTGACGTCGACCGGCGGCTACTCCGACGTCTCGCAGGCCGACGACGGAACGCTGATCGCGCTGCACGGCATCCGCCTGCACCGCCTCGACCGGATGGGCAACGTGCTCGCCGACTTCGACACGCCGGTCTCCGGCGTGCCCGGCAACAGCTCGGGGTTCGTCGGGCCGTTCCAGCCCAACATCTCGCCCGACGGCACGAAGGTCGCCTACCAGTACTTCTACGTGGCGAGCGGCCAGAGCCCGGACTGCATGCCGCCCGACTGCCGCATCGGCTACCGCGAGGGCGGCACCGGCTACTCGTGGGCCGACCGCCAGACCGGGTGGGACGTGCCCGCGCTCGGCAAGCACTCCGGCTGGCTGTTCTCGGCCTGGGTCGACAACGACGAGCTCGTGCTCTCCACGCCGACCCACGCGTTCAACTACGACGTGATCACCGACAAGCTGTCCGACGGCGACAGCGGCAACCTCGTGCGCGAGTGGTTCTCCGACCAGGTGAACGGCAACGCCGGCGTCAGCGGCGGCGACATCTCGCGCGACCGGCGCAAGCTCGCGTTCACGACCGGCGAGAACGACTCGACGCTGTCGGTCTACTACGTCGCGAAGTACCCGACGACGTGGAAGGACGGCCGCGCGGCCGACGACGAGCTGCCCGACGTCTGCTACCGCTACGAGGGGCCGGACGGCAAGTACTCGCAGCCGTCGTTCTCCCCCGACGGCTCGCGGCTGGCGTTCGCCGACAACTCGGGCGTGAAGGTCGTCACCGTGCCCGGCTTCGAGAACGGCTGCTCGACGGAGGGCGCCACGCCGAACGCGCCGACGGTGATCCCCGGCGGCCGCGAGCCGGACTTCGGCCCCGCCGACGTCCCCGCCGACCGGCCGAAGGTCGACCCGCCGCCGAAGAACGACGGCCCCGTCGGGCCCAACGGACCGCTCGGCCCGAACGGCCCGGTCACCCCGACCGCGGCGCTCACCGCGACGGCCGCGAAGGCGAAGCTCGGCGCCGTCCTGCGCCGCGGGCTGAAGCTCACCGTCGCCGTGCCGGCCGACGGGCTCCTCGCCGCCAAGGCCAAGGCCGCCGGCCGCGTGGTCGCCAAGGCCGCGCCGAAGCAGGTCCGCGCGGGCACGCAGACGATCACGCTGAAGTTCACGAAGGCCGCGAAGCGCGCGCTGAAGCGCAAGGCGTCGGTCCGGCTGAGCGTGAGCGTGACGCTCGGCGGTCAGTCCAAGACGATCGCGGTCCGGCTCAGGAAGTAGCGACCAGCCACTCGGCGATCCGCCGCCCGACCTCGTCGCCGGCGTCCTCCTGCAGGAAGTGGGAGGCGTCGGGGACGGGCTCGGGCGGCGGCCGTCCGATCGTCTCGGCGAACCGCTCGCCGACTGTCAGCGGCAGGATCGGGTCGTCCGCGCCCCACAGGATCAGCATCGGGCCCGGCCACGCGCGCAGGGCCTCGAGGGTCTCGCGCCCCTCGGCCGCCCCGGGCGCGTCCTCGCCGAGCGGGATCAGCAGCGGCAGCGCGCGCGGGCCGCCCTTGTCCGCCGGCGAGGCGAACGGCGCGTCGTACTGCGCGATCACGTCGTCGCCCGGGTCGTGCTTGCACCCGCCGCGCACGAGCATCCCTATCGGCAGGTCCTCGGTGCGCTCGACGAAGTCGCGGAACGCGCGCCAGGCGTCGCTCATCCTCTGCCGGCCCGTCCACACGCCGGTGTTCATGATCACGATGCGCGAGACGCGATCGCCGAGCCGCATCGCCGCGCGCAGCCCGATCGGCCCGCCCCAGTCGTGCACGACGAACGTGGCGTTACGCAGGTCCAGCTCCTCGACGAAGCCGGTCGCCGCGTCGACGAGCCGGTCGTAGGTGAACCACTCGCGGGGGAGCTTCGGCGAGCGCCCGAAGCCGGGCAGGTCCGGCGCGATGCAGCGGAAGCCCGCGTCGCGCACGGGCGGGATCACCTTGCGCCAGAGGAACGACCACGTCGGCTCGCCGTGCCAGAACACGACCGGCGGGCCGGCGCCCTCGTCAACCCTCGCCAGCCGCATCCTGGTGCCTGGCACGCGCCTCGTCGAGCACCTGCAGCGCGCGCTCGCGGTCGTGCCAGCCGTCGACCTTCACGTGCTTGCCCTCCGGCTGCTTGTAGATCGAGAAGAAGTGCGAGATCTCGTCGCGCAGCGGCTGGGGCAGGTCGTCGAGCTCGGTGATGTGGTTCCAGTTCGGGTCCTCGAGCGGGACGCACACCACCTTGTCGTCGACGCCCTTCTCGTCGCGCATGCGGAACAGCGCGACGACCTGCGCCGGGATGACGCAGCCGGGGAACGTCGGCTCGGTCACGCAGACCATCGCGTCGAGCGGGTCGCCGTCCTCGCCCAGCGCCTCCGGGATGAACCCGTAGTCGGTCGGATAGACGACGCTGGAGAAGAGGAAGCGGTCGAGCTTGATCGCCTGCAGCTCCTCGTCCCACTCGTACTTGTTGCGGCTCCCCTTCGGGATCTCGACGAGGACGTGGAGCTTGGACGACGGCATGCGGGCGCGAAGCCTATGCTCTCGCCGATGGCGACGACGGCCGCCGAGCCGCAGCTCTGCATCGACACGATCCGCACGCTGGCGATCGACGCGATCCAGGCCTCCAACAGCGGCCATCCCGGCCTGCCCCTGGCGATGGCGCCCGCCGCGTACGTGCTGTTCGCGGAGGTCATGGCCCACAACCCGAAGGACCCGGACTGGCCCGACCGCGACCGCTTCGTGCTGAGCGCCGGGCACGGGTCGATGCTGCTCTACGCGGCTCTCCATCTCAGCGGCTACGCGCTGTCGCTCGACGAGCTGAAGCGCTTCCGCCAATGGGGCTCGCTGACGCCGGGCCACCCGGAGCGCGACCGCGTGCACGTCACGCCCGGCGTCGAGGTCACGACCGGCCCGCTCGGCCAGGGGTTCGCCAACGGCGTCGGCATGGCGATGGCCGAGCGCTTCCTGCGCGAGCGCTACGGCGAGGAGGTCGTCGACCACCGCGTCTACGCGATCGTCTCCGACGGCGACCTGATGGAGGGCGTCGCGTCCGAGGCGGCGTCGCTCGCCGGCGAGCTGGGGCTCGGGCGCCTCGTCTACCTCTACGACGACAACGACGTCACGCTCGACGGGCCCGCCGAGTGGTCGTTCTCGCGCGAGGACCGCGCCGCGCGCTTCGAGGCGTACGGCTGGCACGTGCAGCACGTCGAGGACGTCAACGACCTCGACGCGGTCCGCTCCGCGATCCGCGCCGCCGAGGAGGTCGAGGACCGCCCGTCGCTCATCGACGTCAAGACGATCATCGGCTGGCCGTCGCCGAACCAGGGCACGAGCGACGTGCACGGCAAGGCGCTGGGCGAGGAGAACGTCCGGATCGTCAAGGAGCGGCTCGGGTGGGATCCCGACCGGTCGTTCGTGGTGCCCGAGGGCGTGTACGACGCCTTCGCGCCGAGTCGCGGCGAGGAGGCCCAGCGCGCGTGGCAGGAGCGCTTCGACGCGTGGCGCGCCGAGCACGGCGAGCGGGCGGCGGAGTGGGACGCCGCGTGGAGCGGGCGGCCCGCGAAGCCGATCGAGCTGCCGTCGTTCGAGATCGGGTCGAGCATCGCGACCCGCGGAGCGGGCGGCAAGGTCATGGCGGCGTTCGAGGAAGCGGTCCCGACGATGGTCGGCGGCGCCGCCGACCTGTCCGAGTCCACGAAGACCGTGTTCCCAGAGTCCGGCCGCTACAGGCGCGAGCGCGCCGACCGCAACGTCTTCTTCGGCGTCCGCGAGCACGGCATGGGCGGCGCGGTCAACGGGATGGCCGCCCACGGCGGCATCGTCCGGCCCTACGGCTCGACCTTCCTGCAGTTCGCCGACTACATGCGCGGCTCGATCCGGCTCTCCGCGCTGATGGCGCTGAACGTCGCGTGGGTCTTCACGCACGACTCGGTCGCGCTCGGCGAGGACGGCCCGACCCACCAGCCGGTCGAGCACCTCATGGCGCTGCGCGCGATCCCCGGGCTCACCGTGATCCGTCCGGGCGACGGCGCCGAGACCGCGGAGGCGTGGCGCGTGATCCTCGAGGACCTGGACGGCCCGGCGGCGATGGCGCTCTCGCGGCAGAACCTGCCCGTGCTCGAGGGGACGGGACCGGGGCTGGCCCGCGGCGCGTACGTCCTGCGGCCGGGCGACGACGCGGCGATCGTCGCCACCGGCGGCGAGCTCGAGGTCGCGGTCGCCGCGCACGAGGCGCTCGCCGCCGACGGGGTGAACGCCCGCGTCGTCTCGATGCCGAGCTGGGAGCTCTTCGAGGCGCAGGACGAGTCGTACCGCGCAGAGACGCTCCCGTCCGGCCTGCCGACCGTCTCCGTCGAGGCCGGCGTTTCCCTCGGCTGGTCGCGCTACGCGCAGGCGCACGTAGCGATCGACCGCTTCGGCGCCAGCGCCCCCGGCACCGAGACCCTGCGCCGGCTCGGCATCACGCCCGACGCCACCGTCGAAGCGGTCCGCTCGCTGATCTAGAGCAGAGCCTTCGCGTCGCCGCCGACGGTGACGTGGATCGCCGCGGGCTCGCGGACCCACGCGATGAGGTTGAGCGCCTGCAGGCGGTCGAGCATGAACTGGAACGCGAGCGCCTGCTCGCGCGAGGCGTACTTGCGCTCGACGTCGAACGCCCAGCCGGTCGTGTGGAGCGAGTAAGCGTGGGTCGCCTCCGGGTTGCGCCGCGTCAGGAGCTGCTGATAGCCGAGGTCGCGCACGGTGCTGGTGAGGATCAGCGGCTGGGCCTTCGCGATGGCCTGCACGCCCCGACCCAGATAGAGCAGGAGCGCGAGCGCCTCCGGGCGCAGGGCGCGGTAGAGCGAGGCGTCGACGTGCTGGCGCTCGGCCAGCTCGCCCATGCGCCGGTCGATCGTGATCCCGGCGTCCGTGAGCCGGTCGGCGGGCAGCGCGAGCAGCTCGCCGTCGTCGCGCGCGGTCTCGACGTCCTCCGGCTCGGAGAAGACCTCGGTCTCGCCTGGCCGGTGCAGGACCTCCTCGGCCGAGTTCTTGTTGCCGTGCAGCTCGCTCAGCTCCGCGAGCGCGTCGGCGTCCTCGCGGAAGAGCCGCATGATCTCCTGGGCCGCCCGCACCCGCCACAGGTAGGTGGACGAGTCGTCCCCGAGCCGCGCGAGCCGGCTCCACGCCTCGGGATGGCGCAGCGGGCTCGAGTCGAAGAACACCTCGGCGTACGGCGTGTCGTCGTCGGCGCCGAACGCCTCGAGCACGCCCTGGAGGTTCCCGACGCCCATGTGGTACGAGGCGATCGCCATGTCGTCGCGGCCGTCGAGCTGCCCCTTCGCGAAGTCGAGGTAGCGGACCATCGCGGCGAGCGCCTTGGGCGGGTCGTAGCGCTCGTCGACCCGGCGGCGCGCCGCCGCGAGCCCCTCCGCCCGTGCGCCGTCGCCGCGCCGCAGCGCCCGCCCGATCTGCTTCGTCAGCTTCTTCGACGCCGGCACGTCGACGCGCATGTCGAGCAGGTTCGCGCCGGTCTCGGCGAGGATCTGCGTCAACCCGACAGCACCTTCGGCGCCGCCGGCCATCGCGTCCGGCCGCCCGGCGCTCTCGAGGAACACGATCGCCTCGAGGACGTCGGGGTCGTGGTCGCCGGCGACGTCCTCGATCAGCCCGCGGTAGCGCGCGACCCGGTCGGCCGTCGCGATCGCGCCGCCCGGGCTCTTCGCGTACAGGACGTGCGCGAGGCCGGCGGCGGCGCGGTCCTCGAACTCCGCGCGCCGGCCGGGGTCGTACGCGAACGGGTCGTCCGCGCCATCCTCGGGCAGGACGGCGGAGGGGCGCTGCCCGTCACCGCCGCTGACCAGCGCGGCGGCCGCCCACGCCGCCAGCACGAGCACGGCGACGAGGGCGACGGAGCGGATGGAGGCCGACCGCGTCAAGCGGTCAACCCTACGAAGCCCTTGCGGCCCTCCACTTCAGCTCGCCGGTGTCGCACTCGGTCCCGTCGAGCTCGCCCTGCAGCCGCAGCGTCCCGCGCAGCCCGCCGTCGCGGCCGTAGCGGCCCGTCATGCGGACGACGACGTTCTCGGCGGACCCGTCGCGCGTGAAGAGCTGCTGCGTCCCGCGCACGCGGAACGCGCCCTTGCGCCCTGGCGTGATCGCCGGCAGGAACACGATCCGCTGCCGGCGCTGGCAGCCCGACCGGTAGACGAACGCGGTGCGCTCGATGCGCCCGCTGCGCAGCACCTCCGCCACGAGCGGGAATGCGTTGACGACGCCGAGGTAGGTGCCGCCGCGCCTCGGCTTGCGCGCCCGGCCCTCGCCGGCGCTCGCGGGGACGCCCATGACCTCGAACGGCACGGCGCCGGTGTCGCACTCGGCGACCGTGGAGCCGTCCTGGCCGCGGAACGTCGAGGCGATCCGGAACGTGCCGGTCGCGGTGCCGTCGCGGTCGACGTCGAGGGTCAGCGTCGCCGTGCCGTCCTCGTGCGCGGGTTCGCCGTCGGGTCCGGTCGCGGTGTCGGAGATCGTCTTCGTCGCCGTGGCGGTGCCGTCCTCACCGAGGTCGACGCTGCGGAACGACACCGACGCCTGGAGCGGCAGCGGGTACGGCTCGCACTCGGAGCGGACGTGGACGAGCGCGTCGAGCGACTCGGCGCCCGGCTTGACGAGCACGTACGCGAGCGCGGGCTGGTCGAGCAGCGAGCCCCCGGTGTACGAGCCGGCCTTCACCCCGGCGGCCGGCGCTGCCGCGGGCGCCGCGAGGAGCAGCGCGACGCCCGCGGCGGAGAGGACGAGCCGATGCCGCCGCATCAGCCCACCCCCGGCCGGACGTTCTGGCGGACGTTGCGCCGCCGCGACTGGGTGATCTGCGAGGTCACCGGCGTCCGCGCGGAGTCGGACTTCTTGACCCGGTAGCGCAGGCGGATCGCCTCGGCCGGCATGCCCGACAGCCGCAGCCCGAACTGGTCGCCCCGGCGCGCGCCGGTCACCTTGATCCGCCCGAACTTGAAGAGCTTCCCGGGCCGCCGGATCACGCGCTGCAGCGACTTCCCCTTCGCGCGGCCGAGCACCTCGTCGCCCGAGACGAACGCGACCTCCTGCGGCTCGATCTGGTCGTCGTCGTCGCCCCAGCTCACGTTCAGGTCGCACGTGCGCGCGTCGGGGATCAGCGGGACCTCCTGCTCCTCGATCGGGTCGTCCTCGGTCAGCACGTCCTCGTCGGTGTCCACGTCGACGTCGCAGTTGAGCGCGGAGTCGATCGTGTTCATGACGCGCACGATGTCGTCGGCCGCGACGTCGAGGAAGGCCCGGCCGCCGGTCTCGTCGGCGATCCGCTGCAGCCGCTGGCCGAACGGCTCGTCCGCGCGGATGCCGAGCCCGATGACGAACGTCGGCGGCCCGCCGCGGTGCGCGTCGAGGTACCCGCCCGCCAGGTGCCCGCCGTCGGTGATGAAGATCCGGGCCTGGGCGGCGGGGTTGTCCTGCGCCGCGCTGGCGAACGCGATGTTGTAGTTCGTCCCGCCGTTGTCGGCGTCGATGAACCCGCGCAGCGCGCCGAGCAGCACCGGCTGGTTGGAGCCCTCGCCGCGCTCCAGGATCTGCTGCGGCGGGAAGAGCGGGTTGACCGTCGTCCCGAACTCGACGGCGCCGACGACCTTGCCGACGTTACGCGGCTTGGTGATCAGCAGCTCGAGCGCGTCGCGGCGCAGCTCGTCCGGGTCCTGGCGCCGCATCGAGAACGAGTCGTCGACGATGATCTCGACGTTCGTGACCGCCTTGCAGCCGGCCGCCAGCTCCTCGGCGATGCCGGGGTCGGGCGGCGGCGGGGGCGTCTCGGGCGGCTTGGGCCCGAGCACGACGTCGACCGTGCCGCTGGCGTTGTCCGTCGACCCGGCGGCGAGGTCGCCGACCTTGTCGGCGTCGAAGTCGCCGAGCCCGGCCACCGTGCGCAGCCGGGCGCTCGACGTCGCGCCGGCGATGCGGTAGCCGCGGTCCACGAGGCCGCTCAGGTCGACGTCCTCCGGCATCGCGGTGCCGAAGAGCACGTAGGCGGCGCCCGCGTCGGTGCGGCTCAGCGGGTCGGCGTACGGCGCCGCGAAGGCGAGCTCCCGCAGGCCGTCGCCGTTGACGTCGTCGACGGTCGTGATCGAGGTGCCGAGGCCGTCGCCCGCGGTCGCGCCGTCGACGCGGAAGCCGGGCCGCGCCGCGGTGCCGTTGATCCGGATCGTCTCGCTGTTCGCCTTGCCCCCGACGAAGTGGATCGAGCCGGAGTCCGCGCGCTGGTTGCGGTCGGCGCCCGGCGAGCCGATGCCGACGTCGGGCACGTTGTCGCCCGTCACGTCGCCGACGCCCTCGATCTCGAGGCCGAAGTACGCGTCGTCCACGCCGCCGGCGATCGCGTAGCCGGCGTCGCCGAGGGCGTCGAGGTCCAGGCGCCCGCCGGTCGCGCGGCCGAACACGACGTACGCCGCGCCGGGGCGCGCGCCGCCGCCGGTCGCCGCGGTGGGCGCGCCGACGAGGGCCTCGCCGCGGCCGTCGCCGTTGAGGTCGCCGACGCCGCCGACGCCCAGCCCGGCGCGCCCGCCGTCGGGCCCGTCGAGCACGATCCCACCGTCGCCGAGGGTGTCGAGGTCGACCGCCGGACCGGCGGCGAGCGTCTTCGCGAAGACGACGAACGCCGCGCCCGCGTCGGTGCGCTCGACGGTGTCGGCGCGCTCGGCGCCGACGACGACCTCCGGCCTGCCGTCGCCGTCCATGTCGGGGACGGAGCCGACGTCGGAGCCGACGCGGTCGTCGGGCGTCTTCGTCGTCAGCCTGATCACGCCGGGCGCGTCGGTCGCGCCGTCCAGCGCCGCGCCGTCGCGGCGGCCGAGCACGACGTACGCGGTGCCCGGGCGCGGCTCGCGCTTGCGCTCGCCGCGGATCGTCTCGCCGATGCCGTCGCCGTCGACGTCGACGGGGGCGCCGACGATCACGTCGGCCAGCCCGTCGCCGTTGACGTCGCCCGCCGCCGCGGCGGTGCTGCCGAGGCGGTCGCCGGGCTCCGCGCCGAGCAGCCGCACGACGCGCGGGCCGGCGCCGAGCGTCTCCGGCAGCCCCTCGCGCGGCCCGAAGACGACGTACGCCGCGCCGGCGTCGGTGCGGTTGGGGGCGTCGTGGTTCGGCGCGCCGACGAGGATGTCGCTGACGCCGTCGCCGTTGAAGTCCCCGGCGTTGGCCACGACCCAGCCGGCCCGGCTGCCCGGGCTCTCGCCGGCGATCCTGGCATCGCCCTCGTCGGAGAGGTCGAGCGTCCCGTCGAGCGGAAGCTCGGCGGCGTGGGCGGGTGCGGCCGCCAGCAGGGCGGCCGAGGCGCATGCGAGGCTTCCGAGCCGGCGGATGACGTTCATGCCCGGCTCCAACGGCGCAGCGCTTGAGAGGTTTCGCACCTTGCGCGACGACCTCGTGATCGAGGGCGAGAACCTCGACGTCCTGCCGACCCTGCCCGACGCCGCGTTCGACCTCGTCTACATCGACCCGCCGTTCAACACCGGCCGCGCGCGGCGGCGCGCCGGCCGCGGCTACGCCGACGCGTTCCCGGACTACCCGGCCTTCCTGCGCCCGCGGCTCGAGCACGCGCGGCGGCTGCTGGCCGAGCACGGGACGCTCTACGTCCACCTCGACCCGCGGGAGTCGCATTACGTGAAGGTCCTGCTCGACGAGCTGTTCGGCCGCGAGTGCTTCCTCAACGAGATCGTGTGGGCCTACGACTACGGCGGGCGGACCAAGCGGCGCTGGCCCCCGAAGCACGACACGATCCTCGTGTACGTCCGCGACCCGGAGCGGTACTGGTTCGACATCGAGGCGGTCGAGCGCGAGCCGTACATGGCGCCGGGGCTGCAGCGCTCCGCCGACCGCGTCGCGCGCGGCAAGACCCCGACGTCGGTGTGGTGGCACACGATCGTGCCGACGACGTCGCGCGAGAAGACGGGCTACCCGACGCAGAAGCCCGAGGGCGTGCTGCGGCGGATCGTCGCGGCCTCGTCGCGGCCCGGCGGCTGGTGCCTCGACTTCTTCGCCGGCTCGGGAACGCTCGGCGCGGTGTGCCGGCAGCTCGGGCGGCGGTTCGTGCTGATCGACAACAACCCCGAGGCGGTCCGGATCGCTCGCGAGCGGGTGTCGGTCATTGACGCTCCGGATGGCGGTGTGATAGACACCGCCGACCGGTGAGCCGACCCCGCTCGTTCTGTCTCCTCGTCAGCACCCTCGCGGCGCTCGCGCTCGGCGTCCCTGCCGGCACGTGGGCCTCCGAGGGGGCGCATCCGGTCGAGGGCCGTGGGCTCGCGGGCTGGAACGACTTCTTCCTCAAGCGGACGAAGCCGATCCAGTTCCAGCGCGGGCTCGGGAACATCGGGATGCGCGTCACGACCGACAGCGCGCTCGCGCAGTCGTGGTTCGACCAGGGTCTGGCGCAGCTGTTCGGCTTCGCGCACGAGGACGCGATCTACTCGTTCGAGAACGCCCTCCGCGCGGACCCGAACCTCGCGATGGCGTGGTGGGGGATCGCGTGGGCATTCGGCGAGAACATCAACCTCCTCGCCGATGCCGAGCGCGCCCGCGAAGCCGAGCGCGCGGCGGCGAAGGCGAAGGCCCTGATGGGGCCCGCGAGCGAGCGCGAGCAGGCGTACATCCGCGCGATCCAGGGCCGCTACCAGGAGGGCTTCGAGCCGCTCGGGTCCAAGGACCGCGCGCCGCTCGACCGTGAGTTCTTCCTCCGCATGGAGCACGTGCGCCGCACGTTCTCGAACGACCTCCACGCGGCGACGCTCGCGGCGGAGGCGGGGCTCGACCTGCACCCGTGGGATCAGTGGTCGAAGGACGGCAAGGCGCGCCCGGAGACGCTGCTCATCGTCGGCGTGCTCAAGGACGTGCTCGAGCGCGACCCGCACCACGTCGGCGCGCAGCACTACCTCATCCACGCGGTCGAGGCCTCGCCCGATCCCGACGAGGCCGCGCTCGCGGCGTGGCGGATCAAGTCCGACGCCTGGGGCCAGCCCCACCTCGTCCACGCGGCGTCGCACATCTACGCTCGCGACGGCGACTGGGGCGCGGCGATGATCTCCGGCGAGGACGCCGAGCACGAGGACGCCCTGTACCTCGAGCAGAACGGCAGGCACAACCTCTATACGCTCGCGCACGGCAGCCACAACATCCACTTCGAGGCGTCCGTCATGTCGATGGGCGGCCGGGAGCGGCTGGCGGTGGCGAACGCGAAGCAGCTGCGGCTGCGGGTGGAGCCCTACCTGGACGACCTCCGCGGGCTCGAGTACTACCAGTTCTACGAGATCCTCATGAGGACGCGGTTCGGCGAGTGGCAGCGCGTCCTGGACATGCCGCCTCCGCAGCACGCGTACCTGCTCGGCGCGCGGGCGATGCGCCACTACGCGCGCGGTGTGGCGTTCGCGAAGCTCGGGCAGCTCGGCCAGGCGGAGGACGAGCGCCGGGCGCTGGCCGCGCTGCGCGACCAGTTGCGGCTGACGCCGAAGTACCCGAAGTTCAACCTCAACCCGGCGGTCGACGTGGTCAACGTCGCGCTGGCGGTGCTCGAGGCGCGGATGGAATGGGCGCGGGGCGATCGGCGGCAGGCGGTCGACCGGTTCCGCGACGCGGTCCGGTTGGAGACCGGCCTGCACTACGACGAGCCGCCGCCGTGGTACTTCCCGTCGGGCGAGGCGCTCGGTGCGGCGCTGATCGTGATGGGCCGCTACGACGAGGCGGAGGCCGCGTTCCTCGCGGTGCTGAAGGAGTTCCCCGACGACGGACGGGCGCTGTTCGGCCTGGCGGAGTCGCTGCGCCGGCGCGGCGCGCCGACGACGGTCGTCGCCCCCGTCGAGCGCAGCTTCTCGCGGGCGTGGCGCTGGGCTGACCGCCCGCTGACGCTCAACGACCTGCTCTGACGTCCGTCCGGCCGCGCTTCAAGAACCGCGCGGTGTGCCGAAGCACGGGACGTGCGCCTCGTCACCGCCCTCTTCGCGACCCTTGGTGCGGCGCTCGCCTTCGCCCCGGCGGCGCTCGCGGCCGACGTCGACGCGCAGGACCCGTCCCGCTGGATCCGCGTGCGGGCCAACGACCGCGAGGTCAACCGCCTCACTTTGAGCCACGCCGCGGGCGTCGTGACGGTCAGCGACGACGCCGGCGACCTGACCGCCGGCGCCGGCTGCCACCAGGTCTCCGCCCACGAGGTCCGCTGCACGATCACCGACGGCGAGGCCCGCGTCGACGCGTCGCTCGGCGACGGCGACGACGAGGCCACCGTCCTCGGCGCGCTGCCCGCCAAGCTCGACGGCGGTCCCGGCAACGACAGGCTGACCGGCGGCGACGCGGCCGACAAGCTCTCCGGCGGCGACGGCGCCGACCGCCTCGACGGCGGCGCGGCTGTCGACGAGTTCGACGCCGGCGAGGGCGACGATGCCCTCGTCACCCGCGACGGCCTCCGCGAGGCGGTCTTGTGCGGCGGCGGGACCGACGCGGGCGCGGCCGACGTGGAGGACGACGTGGCCGCGGACTGCGAGCAGGTCGAGAAGCCGCTGCCGCCCGCGGGGCTCGACGCGGTCCAGCCCGCGGCCGCGCCCGTCCCGGCGCCGGGCCGCACCGTCGCGGTCGCGGCGAAGGAGGGCACCGTGCTCGCGCGCGTGCCGGGCGCGTCCGCGTTCGCGCCGCTCGACCCGACCAAGCCGCTTCCCGTCGGCGCCGTCGTCGACGCCCGGCGCGGCGTCGCGACGCTCACCGCCGCCGCCGACCTCGTCGGCGCGACGCAGACCGCGGACTTCAGGGGCGGTCGCTTCCGCGTCGGCCAGCGCCGCGCCGCGAGCATGACTACCGAGCTGCGCCTGACCGGCGGCGACTTCGCGAGCTGCCCGAAGCCGCGCCCGCGGGCGCGCGAAGCGGTCGCGCGCGCCGCCTCGGGCCGGGTCGTCCGCAGGCTGTGGGGCAGCGGCAAGGGCCGCTTCCGGACGCGCGGCCGCAACAGCGCGGCGACCGTGCGCGGCACGATCTGGACCGTCGAGGACCGCTGCGACGGGACGCTGACGCGGGTCACCCGCGGCGTGGTCGTCGTGGAGAACCTGCGCACCGGGCGGACGAAGGTCGTCCGCGCGGGCGAGTCGGTGCTGGTCCGCCGCCGGGCCGCGCGCTAACGCGTCGCCACCAGGCTCTCGGCGATTCCCTGAACGCGCGCGAGCGCACCCCTCTGCAGGCGCCGCCAGGTGTCGCACGAGCCGTGGTAGCAGGCGTCCTCGGCGTTCCAGACCTGCAGGGCCATGCCGGGCAGGCCGGCCAGCTCGAACTCGCGGTGGTCGGAGTTGCCGGTCGAGGAGTCGGGCTTGAAGCGCACCGTCACGCCGCGCCGCCGGGCCGCCGCGAGGACGTCGCGCTCGATCCCGCGGCGCGCGCGGGAGTGCGGCGAGCGCAGCTGGAAGCGTGTGCTGCGGCCGACCATGTCGAGCGAGAACGCGTAGCGCAGCCTCCGGCCCGCGCGGCGGCGCGCGACGTCGCGCACGAGGGCCCGCGCGCCGAGGTGGTCGGCCTGGCCGGTGTACGGCCGCTCCTCCGCGCCGGTGGCGACGAGCCAGACCTCGCACGGCGGGTCGATCGCCTCGAGCCGCCCCGCCAGCGCCACGAGGATCCCGACGCCCGACGCGTTGTCGTTCGCGCCCGGCCCCGCCGGGACGCTGTCGGTGTGCGCCATGAGGATCTTCAGGCACCGCCGATCCCCGTCGCGGACACCGACGACGTCCCGCGAGCGGCCCTTCCCCGGAACGGTGAAGCGCACGTACCGCGTCGCCAGCCCCGCGGCCTCGAACCGCCGCTTCACCCACCGGTGCGCCCGAAGCTCCGCCGGGCTCGCCGCCGGCCGCGAACCGATGTCGCGGGAGAGGAACGTCGCCGCGCGCAACGCGGCGTCGCCCGAGGGCGCGGCGGCGGCCGCTCCGCCGAGCAGCGCGACGCAGCCCGCCGCCGCCGCTCCGCCGAGCGCCGCCGTCGCCAGGAGCGCCCGCCTCACGAGCCTCGCCGCTCCCGCTCGACGGCGCGCGCCACCTCCACGCGCGACGCGGCCGGGAGCTTCCGGAAGATGTTGCGCAGGTGCGACTCGACGGTCTTCTCGCTGAGGAAGAGCGTCGCGGCGATCTCGCGGTTCGTGCGGCGGTCGGCGACGAGGTCGGCGATCTCGCGCTCGCGGGAGGAGAGCGCGGCGAGGCCCGCCTCCTCGCTCGGCGCGGCGCCGCGGGGCTCCATCCGCGCGCCGAGCCGCCGCAGCTCGCGCCGGACCGCGTCGCGCGCCCGCACGGACGGGAACTCGGTGAAGTCGCGCTCGGCCTCGCGCAGCGCGGCGACCGCGGCGTCACGCTCCCCGAGCGCCGCCAGCGCCATGCCCTCCAGCCGCCGCAGGTGCGCGGCGTCGAGCCGCAGCCCGGCGGCCGCCGCCCACTCGCGTACGGCGGTCACCGCCCGGAGCGCGGCCGTCGCGTCGCCGCGGGCCAGCTCCAGCGTCGCGCGCGCCTGCGCCATCAGCGCGTCGCCGAACACCAGCCCGAGCCGCTGCGCGAGCGCCTCCCCGCGCGCGACGAACTCCGCCGCCTCGTCGAGCCGCTCGAGCTCGGTCATCCCCTCGGCGATCTGCTCGAACGCGATCAGCCGCTCGAACGCCGCGATCCGCGGCGCCTCCGGACCCCCGAGCGCCTCGAGCGCCATCTCCAGCGACTCCTCGCGCCGCCCGTCCAGTCGGAGCGCGAGCGAGTAGGTCGACCACGGCTGCGGCCAGGAGAGGAAGTTGTGGCTGCGCCCCTTCGCCGCCTCCACGCTCTGCTCGAACAGCGCGAGCGACCGCTCGACGTCGCCGGCGAGCGCGTACGAGTACGCGCACTCCCACAGCGCCCAGAACAGGTACTGCGGGTTCGGCGAGGTCCGCGCGGCGGCGAGCGCCTCCTCGCCCGCGGCGATCGACTCGGTCAGCCGCCCGAGCGTGTCGAGCGGCAGCGGGCGCGCGAGCATGAGCGGCACGAGCAGGTGCCCCTGGCCCGTGAGGCGGGACACGGTGATGCCGCGCTCCGCCGTCGCGATCGCGCGCTCGAACTCCTCGATGTAGATCTCCGAGAACGCGAGGTAGAAGAAGATCTCCACGCGCTCGCCCAGCGCGCGCTCGGAGAGCTGCTCCACCGCCGCGACCGCGATGTCGTGATGGGCGCGCGCCTCGGTGAGCGAGCCCGCGAGCCCGTGCCCGAGCGCGACCGCGGCGGCGGCCTCGGCGACGAGCGCGCGGTCGTCGAGCTCGCGCGCCACCGCGAGCGCGCCCGTCCCGATCTCGACGCCGCGGTCGAACTCCAGGCGGTCCATCGCGTCGAGCGCGAGCCGGACGTCGAGCAGCACGGCCTCGGGCGAGCGCTCGTCCTGCAGGTCGGCCCGTGCGCGGACCAGCCGGCGGTGCGCGTCGTGCGCGCGCCCCAGCCACGTCTCGACCATCGCGCAGTCGGCCTCCAGCCGCGCGCGCTCGGCGGTCTCGTCCGGCGTGACGAGGTCGAGCGCGTCGCGCAGGGCGTCCCGGCAGCCGTCGAGGTCGCCGCTGCCGCGCAGGGCGGACGCCAGCTCGACGAGCAGGGAGCGGCGGGCGTCCTCGTGCTCGGGACCGTCCGGCAGCAGGCGCAGCGCCGCGCGGAACCACCGGGCGGCCGTGGCCGGCGCGCTCGCCGCGATCGAGCGACCCGCGTCGGCGAGCACCGCCACGGCGTCCTCGTCCCCGCGCCGCGCCGCGTGCTCGACGTGGTGCGCCCGCTCGGCCGCGGGCGCGCCCCGCGCGGCCAGCGCCTCCGCCGCCCGCCGGTGGGCGGCGAGCCGCCAGCCGCCCTTCGTGCCCTCGTAGACCGCGCGCCACACGAGCTGGTGCCGGAAGGCGAACCGCCGCGGGACCTCGGTCGGCCGCACCAGCTCGCGGTCGAGCAGCTCGTCGAGCGCGTCGAGCGCCGCCGCCTCCTCCACCTCCGCGACCTCCGCCACCAGGTCGGGCTCGAAGCGCTCGCCGGCCACCGCCGCGGCGCGCAGCAGCAGGGCGACGTTCTCGGGCAGCGCGCCGATCTCCTGCGCGAGCGCGCTCGCGACCGCGGGCGGGAGCCCGAGTCCGTCCCCGCCGCGCTCGGCCGGCCGCGCGCCCGCCACGCGCGCCAGCTGCTCCATGTAGAACGGGTTGCCGCCCGCCGCCGCGAAGACCTCGTGGCGCTGCGCCTCGGGGACGCGGCCGTCGAGCATCCGCGCCGCCGCGTCGGCGGACAGCGGGCCGAGACGGATGCACGCCGCCGCGCCCCGCCGCTCGGCGGCCCCAATCGCGGCCTCGATCGCGTCCGGCAGCTGGTTCGCGCGGCCGGCCAGCGCGAGCACGACCGCCGCGGCGGGCGGGCGGTGCACGAGCGCGCCGATCAGCTCGATCGACGCGTCGTCGGCCCAATGCAGGTCGTCCAGCGCGAGGATCAGCGGGCGCGCCCGCGCGAGCGCCTCGAGCAGCTCGCGCACCGCGCGGTAGGAGCGATAGCGCTCCTCGTGCACGCCGCGCGCCGCGGAGCGGTCCGCGCCCAGCGCGGGGAAGATCGCCTCGAGCTGGGAGCGCGCGTCGCCGGCGCCGATCCCGAGGCGCTCGAGCGGGAGCGTCGACAGGTGCGCGTCGAGGGCGTCGACTACCGGCGCGAAGGGGACGTTGCGCTCGAACTCCGCGGCCGCGCCGCGCAGGACGAGGCAGTCCGCCTGCTCCGCGCGAGCGCACAGCTCGTCGAGCAGCCGCGTCTTCCCGATCCCCGCCTCGCCCGTGATCTCGACCAGCTGCGGCTCCCCGGCGGCGACGCCGTCGAGCGCCCGGGCCAGGCTCGCCAGCTCCCCGTCGCGCCCGACGATCGGCTCGGTGACGGTCGACACGCGTCCAACCCTCTCACGCGGCGTCGAGCCTGCGCGGCGGCTTGGCGGCGAGCAGGTACGCGACGCCCGTGGCCGCGATGAGCGCGAGCACGAGCGGCGCCGCCCACACCTGGTAGAAGGGCGCGCCCGGGGGCGCGATCGACTCGCGCGGCCACGCGATGTTCACGGTCTCGAACGCGAGCCAGGCGACGGCGAGCACGTTGAGCACCGGCCCGCCGCGGATCGGTCGCGCGGGCCGCCAGGCGCCTCGCGCGCGGGCGATGAGCGCGGCGGACGCGACGAGGAGGAACGACACGTAGATCGCCGCGGTCCCGAACACGATGAGGGTGCCGATCGCGGTCTCGTCCAGCCCGAGGAGGAGCCCGGCTGCGGCGAGCACGGCGGTGAGCACCACCGCCGGGAGCGGGGTGCCGCGGCGGTTGACGCGCCGCAGCGCCTGGGACGCGGGGAGGACGCCGTCGCGCGCGATCGAGTAGACGGTGCGGGCGGTCAGACCCTGCGCCGCGGCGCCGCATGCGACGAACGCGACGAGCACGATGGCCGCGAACGGCTTCGTCGACCAGTGGCCGAACGAGATGACGACCGCCGTCGTGACGGGGTCGGCGTCGGTCCCGGCGACGATCGCCGCCGGGTCGGGATGCGCGAGCGTCGCCGCGACCGCGTTCAGCATGACGAGCGCGGCGACGCTCAGCACCGCGAGCCAGACGGCGCGCGGCACGTGCCGCGCCGCCTCGCGCGTCTCCTCCGCCGCGCCGACGCACGCGTCGAAGCCGATGAACACCCAGCCGCCGACGGCGAGCGCGGCGAGCAGCGCCGCGAACGTCGATCCCCCGGACGACGCCTCGGCGCCGAGGGTCTCGGTGAGGAGCGAGAGGTCCTGCTCGCGGAACGCGAGGAGGAGGACCACCCCGATCCCCGCCAGCGCCGCCGCCTCCGCTCCGATGCCGGCCTGCACGACCCGCTTGAGCGCGTCGATCCCGAGCGCGCCGGCCAGCGCCGCGGCGACGACTAGCACCAGACCCGCGAGGACGATCGCCCCCGGCCGCGCCTCGATCCCGAGGAGGGTCAGCAGCCAGGGCGCGCCGAGGTAGGCGATCGTCGTGTTCGCGGCCGCGTACGCGCAGACCGCGACCCAGCCGGTGAGCCACTCGTACGTCGGCCCCGCGAGCCGCCGCGTCCACTGGTACGGCCCGCCCGTGACCGGGAACTCCGCCGCCAGCTCGGAGTAGAGGGCGAGCAGCAGGCACTGCCCGGCCAGCGCGACCGGCAGGACCCAGAGCCACGCCGGCCCCGCGAGCGTCGTCCCGATCAGAGCGACCGCGTACAGCCCGACGACCGGCGAGATCGTCGCGAAGCCCATCGCGACGTTGTCGAGGCCGCCCAGCCGGCGGCGCAGCTCCTGCTCGTACCCGAGCTCCCGAAGCCGCGCCGCGTCGTCGTCCGGTGCCGCCGCCATCGCGGCACCCTCTCACGCCCCGCGGTTCGAGAATGGAGCTAGCCGACTCGGACCGGCCAAGCCGGAGTGCGATTGAACCACCACGGGCCTCAAGGACGACGACGGACAGCAGACACCGTTCTGATAGTCGCGGAGACGATTCCAGTGCGCCGGTACGCCTGCGGCCGCGTTTCCCCAACCGGTTCGCAGGAGCAGAGGCTCCGGATAGCTCGGGTCTCACTAGTTCTGCGCCAACGATGGGCGAGGCGAGGGCTACGTGCGGGTCTGACGGGCGTCAGTGAGGAACCGTTGTCCTCGCGGGGCGCGGCAAACATGCGCGTAGCTATGCTGCGCCGATAGCCGAGGCCGTCACGGCCGCTCGCTCGCTTCGTTAGACCGTGTCCCAGGATACCCCCACCACCGATGGACGCCCGCGCGGGTCGACCGCGGTCGAGCTCGACTCCGCCTACGACTATGAGAAGCCATTCTCCGAGAATCGGAAAGAAGGACCACGGGTCGAGCTTGATCCGGCGCCCGACGAAGTCTTTGCGCTCGATGCGCGACGGGAGTTGCTTGGGTTTCCCGTCGGCTATCCGATCGGTGTCCCGGCGTCACCATTGACCGCTAGCGCCGTGTGGATTAAGGCGCTGGCGGACCAGGGATTCAACGTTCTGACGTACAAGACCGTCCGCGACGCGCCGGATGGTCGGCCAGCGTTCCCTCCGCCCAATTGGATCTTTGTTGAAGAGCTTGACGAGCCGCTCTCGCCTGACTCAGCTCTGGCTGCGATACGCGTAGTCGGAGGTTCTCAGACACGGCCGCGCGACGCCCGGGCGTTTTCGATGGCCAACTCGTTCGGCATTCCGTCACCTCCGACGGCGGAGTGGCAGTCGGACGTCCGCGAGGCCCTTCGTTTCTTGCGCGCTGGCCAAGTGCTGATCGTAAGTGTTGCCGGAAATTACGAGGAGCTCAGAGGCCAAGAGCTTGTCGACGATTTCGTACGAGTCGCGCTGCATGCCGAGACAGCGCTTGGGGCGAGCCCGGATCGCGCCGCTGCAATTGAGTTGAACCTCTCATGCCCAAACACTGTGAGCCGAGAGGGCCGCGGCGCGCGACCGATCTGCGAGAACGCCGATGACACCTACCGGATCGTTAACGCGGTGCGTGGTGCCTTGGCGCCGGCGACCAAGCTTGTCATCAAGCTGAGCTTCCTGGAGCGCGGACGGCTTGCGCCAGTCGTCGAGGCCGTCGCTAGCCACGTCGACGCGATCGCCGGGATCAATACGGTCCAAGTGTCAGTGAAGCGTCCCGAAGGCGGTCCCGCATTTCGCGGGACCCTTACTGACCCTGATGCCGAGCGGCCCGCGGGATTGTCTGGAGTGGCCATTCGAGATCTCGCGCTCGACTTTGTTCGCTCGTTGGCTTACCTGCGCCGGAAACGCGAATGGGACTTCGACATCATCGGAATCGGCGGGGTCATGGAGCCGCATGACGTTCGAGCGCTAATGGCAAGCGGTGCTGACGCCGTGCAGACCGCGACCGCGGCAGCGAATAACGCGCAGTTTCCGAGGGTCCTTTGGGGAGACGGGCACCCGGAACCGACTTGGGAAGAGCGGCTGCTTCAGCTCGTGACTGCTGCCCTCGAAGACCCGCGATGGGCATTCCGCACGCTCGAGGGTCTCGCGCGAGACCTTCGCGTCGGTCCGGATCAAGTTGCAGACCTGCTCCATCAGCATCCCGAGGTTGCGCGTAGATCGGCTATGACCGACCGGGAAGGACGGGCGCTGTACACAACTCCCGACCGACGCATCAGTATGCGGGAGCGACTTGAGCGTGCTCGCTGGATTCTTGCTCACTAGGATGCGCGAGACCCGAATTTGTCTCCCGCACTCGCGTTCATTGTCGGCTTCATCGGGGCCTTCGCTGTTGACTTCCTCCCGATCCACAGCCTCCGGTACACCCCTCGCTCCAAATGGCCCGAGTGGGTCTCGTTGCGCTCCTTTTGGCTACTCAGTGCTGTCGGCTTCCTTTTCGGCGGAGGATTCGCGGCGGCGTACGCCGCCAGCAACGACATCGCGTGGTACGTCGCGCTAAACGTGGGTGCCGCGTGGCCGAGCATCATCAACGCTGCTGCACGGGCCGGCAAGATCGGGCCCGATCAGAACAGCGTTTCGTGATCGCTCCGATAGTGCGGCTAGCGAGGGCTAGTGCGCAAGGATCCAACGAATCTGTTCCAGGCGCTCGCGGAGCGACGGCCGACGATCTCGGCTCGTATACAGAGCACGACCTTCGCGATCGGTCATCACAGACCGTCGCGCGATAGCGGACTCGTCCTCGAGCAGTCGCTCGACCTCCTGACGGGGCAGTCCGAGATCGCGGGCCAAACCATCGACGGTCCGGAACCGCCAACGACCGTCGCTGAGCGCCTCTCGGAGGCGCTCTGACGCCGCAGCCGCTGTTTCGGGTCCGCAACGGCCTGGCGGTACGCGACGAGGGCTGCTGTGTGCGCTATCGGTCATCGAGCTCGGCGTTCATTCCGCGCGCGCCAGGAGACGCCCTCTTCGTAGTCGGACGGAGCCGACGGCGGTTCGTCAGGAGCACCACCACGTCGGTGAGAGGTTTCCAGTCGATTCGGATGGAAATATCGGACGGACATGCTCACCGCGTCCAGTAGATTTCCATTCGATCCGGATGGAAAATCCCGCGAACTGGGATCAAGGCTCGATGAGGGCGTGGTCGAAGGCGGTCTTCCGCAATGACCATCGCCTGTCCGTCGCGGTCGCTGCGCTCACGACGGAGCCGGGGGAGCTGTACTCGCAGGCGATCGCCGACGAGCTCGCCATCACTCAGGCCGAAGCACGGAAGCACCTGGCCGCGTTCGAGTCGGTTGGACTCCTTGAGGTTGACCCTCGCATCGGCGATCGGGAAGGTGCCGGGAGGCCGCCGCGCAGCTACCGGCGTACCGACGATCCCTTCTGGCGCTGCCTCGAGGAGCTCGGCGATCGGTTTCGACGTCATGCCCCGCCTCGGACCGGGCAACAGCGGTGATCGAATGTTCGCGTGTGCTTCCGCTATCCCGGGCATGCGTGACGTCGTGGCGTATAGAGCCGCGTTTCCCCTCGGAACGCGTTCCCGAGCCATCGCTCGCGATGCCCAGGCGTAGCTGCCAGTAGGGCGCTAGCGCCGATCGTTCGCCCCGCGCACCAGCACAGATGACTTGCTTTGGGCGCCGCGAGCGTCACGTGTGTGAAAGGCCCGTTACCAGTCGTGGCGTCGCCGCTCATCCCGCCACGCCCTCGACGTTGCCGGCCCGGCCAAGGTGACGCCGCACACCTTGCATAGCTTCGCCAGCCTCCTGCTCTACGAGGGCGCAGCGTCGTCTACATCGCAAGCGAGCTCCACCACGACGGCCGCATCACGCTCAGCGGCTACGGCCACCCAGCCACGCGGCGACGCTGAGACGGCGATTCGCCAGGCTCGTGTTCGCTCTCGGGTTTTCCGGGGACCGTCGACGGTGGAAATGCACCCGACAACGACGAATCCCAGATTCCGCGAAGAGATGCGGCAGTGGCGATGGAGCTAGCCGGACTCGAACCGGCGACCTCCTGGGTGCGATCCAGGCGCTCTCCCAACTGAGCTATAGCCCCGCGGCAGGGCGGAACATCCGTCCCTGGCGTCGAAAGTCTAGCTCCACCGGGGAATACGCTCCTTACCACCCCGGAGCGCCACCGCAGCGTGAGCTTTCGCAACCGCCTGACCCTGTTCTTCGTCGCCATCGTGATCCTGCCGATGGTCTCGATGGCGTTCGTGCTCTTCCGGCTGCTCTCGGACAACGAGCGCGGGAAGGCCGATGCGCGGATCGCCGCGCGGCAGCAGACGGCCCGGAACCTGTTCGCGGAGGACGCCGAGCGGGCGGGGCGGCTCGCGGCGCGGATCGGCGGCGACCCCGCGCTGGCGCGGGCGCTGCGCGCCGGTGACGAGGGCGCCGCGACGCGCCGGGCCGAGGCGCTGGTGCAGGAGCTCGGGCTGGCGCGGGTGCGGATCGCGGACGCGCGGGGGCGCGCGCTCGTCGACGCGGGCTCGTCGGTCGCGACCGCGGTGGCCGAGCGCGAGCTGGTCGACCCGCGCGGGCGGCGCTACCGACTGGAGATCTCCGACCGCACCGCGACAGCCTACGTGCGCAGCGTCCGTCGCATCACCGGGCTGCACGTCGTCGTGCGCACCGGCGACCGCACGCTCGGGGCGACGTTGCGCGGCGTCCCGGCCGAGCCGCTCCCGCTGCCCGTCGGCGAGGTCGACGTCGGCGACACCGAGTACCGCGTGGCGTCGTTCGCCGACCGCGGCGCGTTCGGGAACGGCACGACGCGGGTCTCGCTCTTCGCCGGCCAGGAGGAGACCGACGAGGCGATCGGCCAGGCGCGGCTGCTCGCCGCGGCGCTGCTCGCCGGGTTCTTCATCCTCGCGTTCACGTTCGCGGCGGTGGTCTCGCGCTCGCTGCAGTCGCGGATCGCCGCCTTCCTCGAGGCGGCGCGCAGGCTCGGCCGCGGCGACTTCTCGAGTGAGGTCCCGATCGAGGGCCACGACGAGTTCGCGGCGCTCGGCGTCGAGTTCAACAGCATGGCCCGCCAGCTGGAGGGACGGCTCGAGGAGCTGGGCGAGCAGCGCCGGCGCCTCGAGAACCAGCTGCGGCGGATCGGCGAGGCGTTCGCGTCGAACCTCGATCGCGACGCGCTGCTGGAGATCGCCGTGCGCACGACGGTCGACGGGGTGGCCGCGGACGGGGGGCGCGCCGCCCTGCGACCGTCGCCGGGCGCGCCGCCGGAGGAGCGCGCGGTGACCGGCGACCCGGCGGTGCTGAGCGAGGTGATCGCGCAGGTCGAGGGCGAGGTGCTCGCGAGCGGGCACCCGCGCGAGGTGTCGACGGAGAAGGGGAGCGCGCTCGGGCACCCGCTCCGCGGCGCGCGGGACGAGGTCGAGGGCGTCGTGTCCGTCTGGCGCTGCGACCGGCCGTTCGCGCCGAGCGAGCGCGAGCTGTTCCACTACCTCGCCGCGCAGGCGGGCGTGTCGATCGAGAACGTCGAGCTGCACGAGACCGTCCAGCGCCAGGCCGTCACCGACGAGCTGACCGGCCTGTCCAACCACCGGCGCTTCCAGGAGGCGCTCGCTTCCGAGCTCGAGCGCGCGCGGCGGTTCGAGACCGGCGTCGGGCTGGTGATGCTCGACGTCGACAACTTCAAGCAGGTCAACGACACGTACGGCCACCAGATCGGCGACGAGGTGCTGCGGGAGGTCGCGCGCGTGCTGCGGACCGAGTCGCGCGAGGTGGACGAGCCGGCGCGCTACGGCGGCGAGGAGCTGGCGGTGATCCTGCCCGCCGCGGACATCGAGGGCGCCTACGGGCTGGCCGAGCGCGTCCGGACCGGGATCGAGGCGATCCGCATCCCCGTGCCGGACGGCGAGGAGCCGCTGCGGGTCACCGCGAGCTTCGGCGCCGCGGCTCTGCCGGAGAGCGCGCACGACCAGGGCTCGCTCATCGCGGCCGCGGACGTCGCGCTCTACGCGGCCAAGCGCGCGGGGAAGAACCGGACCGTGCGGGCCGAGCCTCAGGGCGCCCGGCCGGGCGGGTAATCTCCTCGCGCATGGGATTGCTCGACGACGCGATCCGCGAGCACCTCGAGCTGAAGCGCCGCCGCGGGGCGGACCCGGCCGAGGTCGAGCAGCAGGAGCGGGAGGCCTTCGGTCCGGTGCGGGGAGGGGCCGCGCCGCAGCACGCCGACGACGAGGACCTCGTCGAGGACACCGCCCACGCGCCGCTCCACGACGAGCCGGAGCCGCTGCGCGACGAGCCCGCCGCCCACGAGCCGCCCCCGCCCGACGACGACATCCCTCAGCCGCCTCCACCCCCGCCGCGGGAGCCCGATCCCCTTCCCGCCGACCCGGAGCCCGCGCCGACCGCGCCCCCGCCGGCCGAACGGGCCTCGCAGCCGACGCAGTCCTACTCCGTCGAGGACCTGGAGGAGATGCGCCGCGACGCCGACGTCGTGCCGGCGGACGAGGACCCGGAGCCCGAGGACGTCCTCGACGAGACGCCGGACTTCCTCCAGGAGGCGCCCGAGCACGACCGCCTCTGGTTCGAGCAGCGCCCTCCGCGCGACTTCGATTTCTGAGCACCCGCTCACCTGGCTCGACGTCTTCACGCGCGAGCCGTTGAGCGGCAACCAGCTCGCGGTCATCCACGACGCGGACGGCGTTCCCGACGACACGATGCTCGCCTTCGCGCGCGAGACGCGGCTCAGCGAGACGTCGTTCGTGCAGTCGCCGGCGGCGGCGGGCGCCGACTACCGCAACCGGATCTGGATGGTCCGTGCGGAGGTCCCGTTCGCCGGCCACCCGACCCTCGGCGTCGCGGTCGCCGTCGCGCTCGCGCGCGGGGACACCGAGGCCCGCTACGTCCAGCAGACGCCCGCCGGGCTGCAGCCGATCGACGTGACCGTGACCGGCGAGCGGACGGCGCGCGCGTCGATGCTGCAGGAGCCGGCGACGTTCGGCCTGGAGCTCGACGAGGCCGTGCTGCGCGCGCTCGGACTCGACGCGCGCCACGGCGATCCCGAGCTTCCTCCGCAGGTCGTCAACACCGGGGCCTTCCAGGTGCTCGTGCCGGTGCGGCGCGAGGCGCTCGCCGAGCTGCGCCCGGACTTCGAGGCGTGCCGCGCGATCATCGACGAGCATCACGCACTGACGATCTACGCCGCCGCGGTCGACGGCGAGACCGCGCGTGCGCGCGCGATCCTCGTCGACCTCGACCGGCTCGGCGAGGACCCCGCGACGGGCTCGGCGGCGGGGCCGCTCATGGCGTACCTCCACGAGCGCCGCGGCCTGGAGCGCCTGCGCGTCGAGCAGGGCATCGAGATGGGCCGGCCCAGCGTCCTCGACTGCTCGTTCGAGGGCGACCGCGCGCGGGTCGGCGGCGAGGCCGTCGTGGTGGCGCGCGGGACCGTTCGGCTTTAAGCGAAGAGCGCCCCGGGGCGCATGGCCTCGGGGCGCTCTCGCGATGCGTCCTTGCCCTCCGGGTGGCAAGTTCGCGAACCGGCTGTTCCCCAACGCCGGTGCGCGTCCGTCGGAGGCGGAATCGACCCGGCCGGGTCACCGCTGCACCGCGCGCACCGGACCGTGGACGGATGTCCAGCTACACGTAGCCGCGCGTCCTGGCAGCCTCGACGACCCGCTCGATCCCGACCTCGTAGGCCGCCGTCCGCATCGAGACGTCGTCCTGCTTGGCGCGGTTCGAGACCTCGCGGTAGGCGCGGCGCATGATGGTGCCGAGCTTGTCGTTGACCTCCCGCTCGTCCCAGCGGAAGTGCTGCAGGTTCTGGACCCACTCGAAGTACGAGACGACGACGCCCCCGGCGTTCGCGAGGACGTCCGGGATGATCAGGACGTCGCGGTCCGACAGGATCTCGTCCGCCTTCGGGGTCGTCGGGCTGTTGGCGCCCTCCAACACGATCCGCGCCTTGATGAGCTCGGCGTTATCGGCGTGGATCATCCCGCCGAGCGCCGCGGGGATGAACACCTCGCACTCGGTCGAGAGGAACTCCTCGGCGGAGCACTGGTCGGCCTCCTCGAACTGGCCGAGCTCGCCGCCCTCCTTGACGTGGCTCGCCAGCGTCTCGGTGTCGATGCCGCTCTCGCGGTGCAGCGAGCCGGTGTGGTCGGAGACCGCGACGACCTTGCACCCGAGGTGCTCGAGGATGCGCGCGGCCCAGCTCCCGACGTTGCCGAACCCCTGCACGGCGACCCGCGTCTCGGGCGGCGTCAGCCCAAGCTGGGGCGCCGCCTCGCGGTAGCAGTAGACGAGGCCCCGGCCGGTGGCGGCCTCCCTCCCATACGAGCCGCCGAGCGGGATCGGCTTGCCGGTCACGCACGCCGGCGTGTGGCCGTGGAGCTTGCCGTACTCGTCCATCATCCAGGCCATGACCTGGGCGTTCGTGTTGACGTCCGGGGCCGGGATGTCGCGGGTCGGCCCGATGACGTGGTTGATCTTGTCGATGAAGCTGCGCGTGAGCTGCTCGAGCTCCCGCTTCTCCAGGTCGCGCGCGGGGACGTTGATGCCGCCCTTCGCCCCGCCGTAGGGGACGCCGGCGATCGCCGTCTTCCAGCTCATGAGCGCCGCGAGGGCGCGGACCTCGTCGAGGTCGACCTCCGGGTGGTAGCGGATCCCGCCCTTGTACGGGCCGCGCGCGCCGTTGTGCTGGACGCGGAAGCCGGAGAAGACGTGGATCTTGTCGTCGCTTCCCAGGCGGATCGGGAGCTGGACCTGAACCTCGCGGTAGGAGGTGCGCATGACGGTCGCGATGTCGTCCGCGAGCCCCAGCCGCTCCGCCGCGACGTTGAACCAGTGGTTGACGATCTCGTAGTTCGAGACCTCCGCCGGCTTGGTGGCGTCGCTGACCTTCGTGCTGTCCGCGCCGCCGTCGCCCTTGTTCTGCTCGCGGGGCGATTGGTCGACCTTCTCCTCGGTGGCCACGTGGTGAAGCCTTGCAAACCCCGCGTAGAGTCGCGCGGGTGAAGCCGATCACCGTTGGGATCACCATCGCGCGCCCGCGGGACGAGCTGTACGACCTCGTCCTCGATCTGCGCAACCACGAAGCGTGGACGGACCACATGCTCGTCGACTGGAGCGGCACGGCGGAGAGGGTGCGGGTGCGGAGCGCGCTGCCCGGGCCCGCCGACTGGCTCGAGATCGAGACGATCTCCGTCGACCCGCCCTCCTCGACGGTGGAGCGCACGACGGGAGCGGGCGGGAAGCGGGTGTCGTACGGCACCTACCGCCTCTCTCGAGTCGACCCCTCGACGACGGGCGTGGAGTTCGAGCTGCGGATCGAGACGATGCCGCGCCGCGAGAAGCTGCTCGCGCCTCTTCTCCGCCCGTGGCTGCGACGCGGCAACGCGAAGGCGATGCGGCGGCTCAAGGAGCACGCGGAGTCGCGATGAGCTTCGCCGGCTTCCCTCCGGCCGCCTTCGCGTGGTTCGCCGGCCTGGAGGCGGACAACACGCGCGAGTGGTTCGCGGCCCATCGCTCCACCTACGAGTCCGCGGTCCGCGGCCCGCTCGAGGACCTGCTCGAGCAGCTCTGCGACGTGTACGGCGGGCGCGTGAAGATGTTCCGCCAGCACCGCGACGTGCGGTTCTCGCGCGACAAGTCCCCGTACAAGACGACGACCTACGGGGTGATACTCGACCGTCCCTCCTCCCTCGCTGCGCTGTACGCGCAGCTCTCGGCGGAGGGGCTTTTCGCCGGCACCGGTTACTACATGCTCGCGGCCGCCCAGCTCGACCGGTTCCGTTCGGCGGTCGCCTCCGACGTGGCCGGTCCGCGTCTCGAGGCTGCGGTCTTTGCCGTTCGTGAGGCGGGCGTCGAGACGTTCGGGGAGACGCTGAAGACCGCGCCCCGCGGCTGCCCGCGCGACCACCCGCGGGCGGAGCTGTTGCGGCACAAGTCCCTGGTCGCGGGCGCCCGTCTGTCGCCGGGCCGCACCGGCATCCCGCGCGCCTCCGCCCTGCGCCACGCGCGGTCGGTGTGGGACGCGTGCGAGCCGCTGAACGCGTGGCTCGACGAGCACGTCGGCTCCCCAACATGATGGAGGAGCACGTCGACGTCGCGGTGGTCGGCGCGGGCTTCGCGGGCCTCGCCCTCGCGTCCCTCTGCGCCGACGCGGGGATGAGCGTCGTGGTCCTGGAGCGCCGGCCGGCGCTCGCGCCGGAGGGCGTCGGGCTCGTGCTCCAGCCGAACGGCCTCGCGGTCCTCGATCGCCTCGGCGTCGTCGACGAGGTGGTGGAGACGGGGCAGCGAATCACCGAGGGGCGCCAGTGCGATCCGAGCGGCCGCGTGCGCGCCTGCGCGTCGTACGCCGAGCTCGACCACCCGCACCCCTACATCGTCACCGTCGAGAGGACGAAGGTCATCGGGATCCTCGCCGGCCGCCTCCCTCCCGGCGCGTCGCTCCGCACAGGGTGCACCGCGACGTCCCTCGACGGCACGACCCTCCACTACCGCGACGCCGACGGCGAGCCTCGCGCGCTCACCGCGGCGTGCGTCGTCGGCGCCGACGGCCGGAACTCCGTCATCCGCCAGCAGCTCGGATCCCGCAGCCGCTGGGTCACCGGGCCGGACCGCTACGTCATCGGCATCGCGCCCGTCCCACCGCCCCACGACGCGGCGGTCCTCTACTGCGGCCGCGGATGGTGCGACGGAGTCCTCCCGTACGGCGACCAGACCTACTTCTTCGACCACGTCGTCGACGACAGCGCCGCGGCCGTCGACGCCGGAGACTTCGACGCCTGGCGCGAGGTCCTCGCGGCCCGGGTGGCCTACGGCGCAGCGATCGCCGAGAGCCTCGACTCGTTCGAGGACGTCGGCTTCCTCTCCGGCCGAACCCACCGCTCCCTCCCGCGCGTCGGCCCGGGAATCGCGTTGATCGGAGACGCCGCCCAGGCCGTCCACCCCCACAACGGCCAGGGAGCCAACCTCGCCCTCGAGGACGCCCTCTGCCTCGGAGACCTCCTCACGAAGCACGGCCCATCGTCCGAGACCGTCCTCCGCGAGTTCGCGAAGAGACGAGACGCGAAGGCCCGCCGACAGGTCCCCTACTCGATCCTCATCGGCCGCATCTTCGACGGCCCGAACCCGGCCTGGCGAGCGCTCCGCACCTTCGGCTACCAGCTGGCGAAGATCCCGACCGTCCGCCACCAGACCACCCGCCGCCAGGCCGGACTCGGCTGACGAGGGTGGCCGGTCGGGCTCAGGCGGCCACCGGCAGGGAGAGCTCGCGCTCCATCAGCTCGGCGACGAGCTCACCCACCTGCGGCCGATCGCGCGACCACGGCTCGGCCCCCAGCGGCCGGGCGGGCTCGTCGGCAGCGAGGGCGCGAGCGACGAGCGTCCCCAGCGCGCGGCGTGGCGCGCTTCGCAGCATCTCGTGGCGGGCGATCCGCGCGACCATCGCGACCGCTTCGCTCTCCGGCAGCCGGCGAAGCGCGGCCGCCCCAGACCGGACCGCCGGCCACTCGAGGGCGTACGGACACCCGTACCGCTCGACCGCGTCGCGCAACTGCAGCACCTGACTCGCATTGAACCCGGGCATCAGGACCGCCGGCCGTGCCGCGCGCTGCAGCTCGTGGATCGTCGCGATCCCCGGTGTGGCGACGACGACCGTAGCGGAGGCGATCGCGGCGCGGTGTTCGTCGAGCGACATCATCCCCACGAACCGGACGCGTTCGTCGTGGAGCCACGATACGCACGCGGAACCGAGGTTCGGATGTCCTCCGACGACGTCCACGCCCTCGATCTCCGGCGACCGGAGCAGGACGGGCACGACGCTCCGAAGAGCCCACCGTGCGAACTCGAGGGGAAGCGCGTCGTCGAACGGGAGCGTCATGCCGCCGAAGGTCACCAGCGCCCGGCGCGAAGGCCGCGCCGCCGGCAGGAACGCGTCGTCGGCGCGCCCGAAGACCGTGTTGACGGGAACGTTCGCGCCGGCCGGCCCCCAATAGTCCTGGGCGACGTAGAAGCGGGGACGGCCGGGTGCGTCGCTCGAGCTGTCCCACAGCCAGTGGAGAGTGTCGAGGACGCCGACGCGATAGCCCTCCTTCTCCGCCCAGTGCGCGAACGGCGGGTTCGTCACCGACAGGACGAACTTCTCCTTGCCGACGTGCTGCGCGAGGCCCGCCAGCCCCGCCGAGCTGAACGTGTCGAGGTCGGCCGTGGGGACCAGCGGCAGGGATCGCTGAGCGAACTCGAGCGCCGAACCGGTCGAGACCAGAAGGCACCTGCGGCGCTCTCCGATCCGGCGAACGACCTCGACCGCCGACGAGGCCGGGCCGAAGCCGAAGTCCGGGAACTCCACCACGATGTCGGGCGTGCCGTCAGTCATGGGGTCATCGTGACCGCGGATGCGGACGACCCTACCGCGGGCCCAGGCCCGGCGCGACGAAAATCGCGCAGAGTCTCGCGAAACATGGCAAGATCTCGCGACCGCTCCGCGAAATTCCATCCGAAATCCTGCGTGAAGCGCCGAGATCGTGCCAGTTCTTCACCGAGTCAAAGCAATTAACGCCATAGACGACGTGCTGTTCGGTCCCGGGGTCCCGGAGAAGCGCGCTGGGGCATGGAAGATCCTGGTGGACGAGGGCTGGTTCCGCGCCGAGCCTGAGGTCACCTTCGGCCCGAAGCTCGGGGCCGCCCTGGGGCTCTCGATCGAGCGCCAGACGGTCTCGTGGACCGTCGTGAACGACCCGACCGGTCAGAGCATCGGCGACGGCCAGGTTCCGTTCGACATCTCCCCGATCGCGCTCGACGACGAGGCACAGGAGCGCAAACTGCCCTTCCCGGAGTTCCGGGCGGGCATCGAGGACATCCTGCGGGACATCCGGAAGGAGACCGGCATGCACGCGCTCGCGGGCGTGGGCGTCGCGTGGCAGGGCGCGATCCGGCCCGACGGCGAGCCTGTGCATGAGTTCGATCAGCACCATGAGTCGTTCAAGGTGGTCTCGATGCGCGACGAGTTCGCCGCGGCCGCCGCCGCGGCGGGCTTCACGCGGGCCGGCCCTCCCACGGACAACGAGGGCCCTCCGCCTGTCCATCTGATCAACGACGCGGACGCCGACCTCTTGCACGAGGTGCGCTGGGGCGTGGCGCGGGACCACAGCCAGGCGGCCGGGGGAGTTCTCGGCGTCAAGATCTGCGGCTCGATCGGTGGGTCCGTCATGCACCGCGGCGAGTTCGCGTGGGGCGTGAACGGGCGTAACGGCGAGATGGGTCACGCGCGCGTCCCCCCCGTGATGCCGAAGGCCGGGCGGCCCGCGCCGGCAGCGGGCGGCAACGGCTTCCCGAACGGCCAGATCCAGTGCCACTGCGACCAGCCCGACTGCATTGCCCGCGTGGCCAGCGGCCGGGCGCTCGTCGAAGCGCTGAACGACGGGACGCCGGTCGACGACTACAACGCTGCCGGGCGCGAACTCGAAAAGCGGATCGCGCGCCGCGACGCCCGGAGCAGCCATCCCGACACCGTCTTCAGGATCGCGGGGGAGGCCCTCGGACGCGCGCTGCAGGGCCCGGCCGCTGCGCTGGGCGCGGATCTCGTCATCGTTACGGCCTTCCCGTGGAACGACAGGCTGGTCGAGGCGGTGCGGTACGAGCTCGCTGAGTCCCCGGCTCTCAAACGCAGCGATTGGAGCGTTCTGGGCACCGAACCGTCGCGTACGCGAACGGCCGCGGGCGCGGCGCGCTACATCATCGAGCGCGAGATGCTGCCTCGCCTGGAGGACTACGTGGGCATCGAGCGCAAGCTCCTCCCGCACTATGCGCGGCTCCGCGCGCGCAAGCAGGGCATGAGCGCAGAAGCTGAGGGCTGAGCTCGCCGCAAGGCCACGGTCAGCGGATCTTCGGGAACAGCACGGGGACGTCGCGCAGCCGGCAGCCTGACCCGTGCGGGGCGAGCGAGGCGGCGCGGCTCGTGCGCTCGCCGCCGAGCGCGTGCATCACGCGGCCGGCGGTGGCGGGCATGAACGGCTCGAGGTGCACGGCGAGCACCCGCAGGCCCTCGGCGAGGGTCGCCAGCGTCTGGTCGAGCTCGGCGCGCCGCGCCGGCTCGCGTGCCTGCGCCCACGGCGCCGTTTCGTTGACGTACGCGTTGAGCCGCCGCACGACAGCCCAGATCTCGTCGAGCGCCGCGGTCAGGTGTGCCTGGTCGAAGGCGTCCTCGACACGACCAGCGTGCACGTCGAGCTCGCGCGCGATCGCGCCGTCGGTGGGCACCGCCGGCACGACACCGTCGCAGTACCGCTCGATCATCGCGAGCACGCGCCGGACGAGGTTGCCGAGGTCGTCGGCGAGCTCGGCCTCGTAGCGGGTCTCGAACGCGGCGGCGGACACCGCCCCGTCGCGGCCGAAGGGCACATCGCGCAGGAGGTAGTAGCGCAGCGCGTCGGCGCCGTAGCGCTCGATGACGGCGAACGGGTCGAGCGTGTTGCCGAGCGACTTCGACATCTTGCGCTCGCCGGTCAGGAGGAAGCCGTGGACGAGCACTCGCTGCGGCGGCTCGATGTCGGCGGCCATCAGCATCGCCGGCCACAACACCGTGTGGAACTTCAGGATGTCGCGCCCGATCAGGTGGGTCGACGGCCAGAACGTGCCGGTCAGGTCCTCGCCGTCGCGGGCGAACGACAGCCCCGTGTAGTAGTTGAGCAGCGCGTCGAACCAGACGTAGAAGACGTGGGCCGGCGCCCACGGGACGGTGACGCCCCACGTGAGCTTCGACCGGCTGAGGGACACGTCGCGCAGGCCTTCGTGGACGAGCGAGCGCGCTTCCGCCGCGCGGGCGGCCGGGAGCACGAAGTCAGGCCGGTCCTCGTACAGCTGCTCGAGGCGCGCCTGAAACGCCGACAGCGAGAAGAACCAGTTCTCCTCGCGCTCGCGCACCACCGGCGCCTCGTGGACGGGGCACCGGCCCTGCTCGTCGAGGTCGCGGTCGAACTTGAAGTCGGCGCACCGCGGGCAGTACCACCCCTCGTACATGCCGCGGTACGTGAAGCCGTTGCGGTGGATCCTCTCCATGATCTCCCGCACGCGCGCGTGGTGCCGGGGGTCGCTCGTACGGATGAAGAAGTCGGCCTCGGCGTTGAGCCGCGGGACGAGCGCCCTGAAGCGCTCGGCGTTGCGGTCGGCGAGCTCGCGCGGCGGGACGCCGAGCGCCGCGGCGGCGTTCGCGACGGGCTCTCCGTGCTCGTCCGTTCCGGTCTGGAAGTACACGTCGTCGCCGCGCGCGCGCCTGTGCCGCGCGAGGACGTCGGCCGCGATCATCGTGTACGCGTGCCCCAGGTGCGGCTCCGCGTTCACGTAGAAGATCGGCGTGGTTATCGCGTAGCCCACGCTGTCACCCCTCGTCGCGGTCGAGGAGGGTTGCGCCGCAGCACCGCGCCATCAGGCCCGCCAGCTCCGCCGCCGCCGAGCGGACGACCGCCGCGTTCAGCGCGGGGTTGCCCTGCGCGATGACGAGGCAGCGCTGCGTACCGGCGGTGACCTTCGTCCGCTCGCCCTGCCGGACCTCGAGGCGGCACAGCACGTCGTTGGAGTCGTCGACGTAGACGTACTCGCCGGGGTTCGGCGCGATCCGCTTGTCGGTCCCGAGGGGCGTGAACGTCTCGCCCCCGTCGGCGAGCCGCAGCTGCACGTCCCCCTCGATCGCGGCTTCGTCGTGGGCCCCGAACGCGACGCCCGTGCGCAACGACACCGCGTTGTAGAGGTCGACGACCGGGTGGATGCGCGGGATGCGGCCATGCTTGAGCACCATCCGCCGCAGCGCCGCCGGCGACGCGAGCTCCTTGCGGCCCGCGCCGACGGCGACGTGGGCCTGGCGGTATCCGTCGAGGACGAGCCTCGCGATGGGGTCGTCCTCGACCACGCCGTCGACCGCCTCCGCGACGATCGCGTCGATCCCGTCGCGGTGCGCCGTGGAGACGTGCTCGAACCGCATGCCGAGCGCGGTGATGCGGAGGCTCCGGACCTCCTCGGCGACGTTCACGACGGTCATGAGATCCGCTCCAAGAGGACGAGGTGGCTGTGGTGGCTGTGCGGGTAGTCGCGATAGCCGGGGTGGGGCGGCTCGTCCCAGCGGGCCTCGTCGATCCAGACGACGCGCGTGCGCGGCAGCCTGACGAGGCGCGTCACCGCGTCACGGCTGTCGTAGCGGAAGTAGACGTCGCGGAACACGACCTCGTTGCTGCTGATCGGCTCGGCCCCGGGATCGCGGCGCGTCGAGTCCTCCTCGCCGAAGAACGTCGCGAAGACGCGCCCGCCGGTGCGCGTCACGCGGACGAGTTCCTCGAGCGCGGCGCGCGGGTCGCGGAGGTGGCCGAGCAGGTCGGCGCAGTAGACGCCGTCGAAGGTCTGCTCGGGGAACGGCAGCGCGTGCACGTCGCCGCGGACGAGCAGCACCTTCTCGGCGTGTGCCACGTCGAGGGCGCGCCGCGCGACGGCGAGGGCCGCGTCGGAGCGGTCGACGCCGACGAGGTGGGGGGTCCTGCGCGACAGCGCGACAGTGTTCCTGCCGCCGCCACACGGGATCTCGAGGACCGGCCCGTCACGGGTGGTGGCGAGGTCGGCGATCGCCGCGTTGAACGGCAGCTCGCTCCAGATGCTGCGGTCCTGAACGTAGGACTCGTCCCACGTCGCGCGGTCATCGCTCCTGCGCCCGGTTGAGGATGTCGTCGTCGTGGTCATCTGCTTGCTCCGGCCGCGGAGCCCGCCGCGCGACGGCGCGGCGGGCTCCGGTTGGCCTCGGGCTAGGCGGGCATCACCTCCGGCATGGCGATCCCGGCGGCGTCGGCCAGCGCCTCCGCGCGGTCCGTTCGCTCCCACGTGAACTCGGCCTCGTCGCGGCCGAAGTGGCCGAACGAGGACGTCTTTCGGTAGATCGGGCGGTGCAGGTCGAGCTGCTTGCGGAACGCGCCCGGCCGCAGGTCGAACTCGCGGTTCACGATCGCCGCGATGTCCTCGGTCGGGATCTTCTCGGTGCCGAACGCCTCGACCATCACCGACACCGGCGTCGCCATGCCGATGGCGTACGCGAGCTGGATCTCGGCGCGGTCGGCGAGGCCCGCCGCGACGATGTTCTTCGCGACCCAGCGGGCGGCGTAGGCCCCGGACCGGTCGACCTTCGACGGGTCCTTGCCGCTGAACGCGCCGCCGCCGTGGCGGGCGAGCCCGCCGTAGGTGTCGACGATGATCTTGCGGCCGGTCAGCCCGACGTCGGCCGCCGGCCCGCCCAGCACGAACCGCCCGGTCGGGTTGACCAGGAAGTTCTCCGGCGTGAAGAGCCGGCGCTCGTCGTACATGTCGCGCGGCAGCACGGGGCGCACGACGTGCTCCCACATGTCCTCGCGGATCTGCTCGGTCTCGGCGTACTCCTCGTGGTGCGTCGAGACGAGGACCTTCATCACCTCGACCGGCACGCCCTCCACGAAGCGGACGGTCACCTGCGACTTCCCGTCGGCCCGCAGGTAGGGGAGCGCGCCCGAGCGCCGGACGTCGGTCATCCGGCGCACGACGGCGTGCGCCAGGGAGATCGGCATCGGCATGTACGACGCCGTCTCGTTCGTCGCGTACCCGAACATCATGCCCTGGTCGCCGGCTCCCTCGCACAGCTCCTGCGCGCTGTCCACGCCCTGCGCGATGTCGCGCGACTGCTCGTTCATCGCGACCATGACGGGGCACGTCACCGGCGACACGCCCATCTCGACCTCGGTGTAGTCGACGCTCATGACCGCCTCACGCGCGATCGCCGCGTAGTCCAGGATCGCGGGCGTCCGGACCTCCCCGGCGAGCATCATCACGCCGTTCGCGAGCATCGTCTCGCACGCGACGCGCGAGCCCGGGTCGGCCCTCAGCGCAGCATCGAGGACCGAGTCCGACACGAGGTCTGCGGCCTTGTCCGGGTGGCCCGGGGTGACCGACTCGGAGGTGAGCAGGTGGCCGCCGGCGCCGTTGTTCCGGATCGTCATGACGATCCTCCTTCTCCCGCCTGGGCGGGGGGTCGAGGAGCTGTGCCTCGACCCTGTGCCGAGGCGGCTCCAATTCGCGGAACCGACGCTAGCGGATGCGCCTACAACCACCAAGGCCGCACAACGCGTCTGCGCTGTACGGCCTCGGTTGCGAATTGGAGCCGCCTATGCGGCGACTGCGGCGATCGTAGCGCGTCCCGGGACAAGAAGCGCACGGATCGCGTCGCTTCGCCGGGAGGCTCGCCCGTTTTCCGAGCGGCGTCCGAAAAAACACCCGCGTTTCTCGACCGGGGCGCCGGATCGCGCCCAGAGCGTTTACGCGCCAGGTTCCTGAAACGCGCCTTCTTCCTCGGGGGATGGAGCCAGCCGGGCTCGAACCGGCGACCTCCTGCTTGCAAAGCAGGCGCTCTCCCAACTGAGCTATGGCCCCGCGCGGGCGAGTGTAGAGCCGCCCGCGCGGGTTCTTGGCTACGGGTCGACCGCGGTCGCCGCTGTCGAGGCCGCCTCTTCGGGCGCCGCGGCTCCCGGGGCGGCGCCGGCGAGCAGCTCGCCCGCGACCCGGTCGGTCGCTGCGCCCGCTCCTCCGAGCAGCCGCCGCGACAGCTGCGCGCGGCGGAAGAACAGGGGCGCGTCGTGCTCCCACGTCGCGCCGATGCCCCCGTGCACGGAGATGTTCTCCCGGGCGGCGTAGTCGAGGGCCTCCGAAGCTGCGGACCGCGCCGCGGAGGCGGCGATCGCGAACTCGTCCGGGCCGCTCGCGTGCGCCCAGCCGGCGTAGTACAGGAGCGACTTCGCGTTCTCGCCGCGGCGAAGCACCTCCACCAACCCATGCTTGATCGCCTGGTACGAGCCGATCGCGCGGCCGAACGTGAACCGCTCCTTCGCGTACTCGATCGCCATCTCCATGCACGCCTCGACCGCGCCGACGGACTCGGCCGCAAGGAGCGCCTGCCCCACGTACCACGCGCGTTCGATCTCGCGCGGATCCACGTCGAGGACGGTCGCGGGCGCCGAGGAGAGCGAGACGTGACCGAGCCGCCGCGTCGGGTCGTAGCGGAAGACCTCCTCGACCGATGCGTCCGAGGCCTCGACCACGACCGCCACCGGCGAGTCGTCCTGCAGCGCGACGACGACGAACACGTCAGCGCCCGGCGCGTCGACGACCCAGGCCACCGAGCCGTCGACGACCGACCCGTCGAACGTGGGCGCTTCACCGCGCGTCATCCCGCGCACCGTGTCGACCGTCCACGACGAGTCGAGGTCCCCCGGCGGCAACGCGCCGACGAACGCCGCGCGCAGCGAACCCGCCGCGACGTCGGAGACCGAGGAATGGGACGCCAGATCGAGCAGCGCCGACGCCGGCAGGTGCCCGAGCAGCTCGACGCCCGCCAACCGCCGCCCCGCCTCCTGCATCACGAGCATCGCGTCGAAGAGACCGAGCCCGGCGCCGCCGTTCTCGTCGGACACCAGCAGGCCGGACCAGCCGGCCTCGACCGCGGTCGGCCACAGGTCGGGCCGCGAGCCGCCGTCCAGCACCTCGCGCGCGGCCTCGACGGTGCGGGTCCGCCCCAGAGCGTCCCGGGCGGCGTCGCGCAGGAAGATCTGCTCGTCGGAGAGCTCCAGGTTCATCGCGCCGCCGCCTCCTTCTCCTTGGCCCGCAGCTCGCTGAACGGGATGCCCTTGTCGAGCCGCGGCTCCGGCGGCAGCCCGAGCACCCGCTCGCCGATCGTGTTGCGCAGGATCTCCTCGGTCCCGCCCGCGGACTTCAGCCCGGGCAGGAACGACGTGTGGTAGGCGAACGGGTTCTCCACGTCCTCCCTCAAGGCATCGGGACCGAGGGCGTCCGCCACGAGCTCGCACGCCGCGATCCCCGCGTTGACCGTCGTGATCTTGGACAGGCCCGCCTCCGGCCCCGGGATCTGCCCCTGCTGCAGCGCGCTCAGCATCCGGTACGACGTGAACCGCACCGCGAGCAGCTCCGTCGCGATGTGGCCCAGCCGCTGGCGGACCTCGCCGTCGCGGGAGGCGACCGGATCCGAAGCGATCGCGTCGGCGAAGCGCTGCGGCCGGTAGCCCATCCCCTCCGAGCCGAAGCCGATCGTGACGCGCTCGAACATGAGCGTCGTCAGGGCGGTCCCCCAGCCGTTGCCGACCTGCCCGACGACCAGGTCGTCGTCCAACCGAACGTCGTCGAGGAAGACCTCGTTGAACTCCGCCTCACCGGAGATCTGCCGCAGCCCGCGGACGGTCACGCCCTCGGCGTCCATCGGCAGGATGAACATCGTCAGGCCCTTGTGCTTCGGGACGTCCGCGTCCGTGCGCGCGAGGATCAGGCCGTACGCCGCGAACTGCGCGTTCGTCGTCCACACCTTCTGCCCGGTGAGCCGCCAGCCGCCGTCGTCCTTCTTCGCGCGCGTCTGGATCCCGGCGAGATCCGACCCCGCGGCCGGCTCGGAGAACAGCTGGCACCACACCTCGTCGCCGTGGAGCATCGGCCCGAGGTAGCGCGACTTCTGCTCCTCGGTCCCGTGGGCGATGATCGTCGGGCCGAGCATCCCGACGCCGATCACGTCGAGGATCCCGGGCACGCCGGCGCGCGCGATCTCCTGCGAGATGATCACCTGCTCGATCGGGCCGAGCCCCTGGCCGCCGTACTCCTTCGGCCACGTCGCGCCCGCGAGGCCGCCCTCGGCGAGCTTGCGCTGCCACGCCCGCCGCGCGGGGATGACCTCGTCCTCGGCCAGCGCGTCAGGTCCCTCGAGGACCGGCGCCTCTGCCTTGTGCTCCTCCAGCCATGAACGCACCTGCTGCCGGTACGCGGCCTGTTCGGGCGTGTCGTTCAGGTCCACGCGTCGATCCTCTCTGGTTGACCCACCAGTCAACGCGGAACTATAGGCCCGGCGTAGCGTCCGAGGTCTGGCGAGCGGAACCGACATCCACCTCTGCGACAGGCTCACGCTGTCGCTGGGAGGGCGTGTCGTCACGGCGGACGACCTCCTGCCGCGGGCTGTAATGACTGCTCCAGGGATTCGCATGGCGGCAACTGTGGAGAAGGCACATTGGTCGAACCTTGGCGCGCCGCCGCCATACTCCGGCACGAGGTGATCACCACCCGCGCCGGCGACATCACGAAGATCGAGGCGGACGCGATCGTCAACGCCGCGAACGAGTCGCTGCGAGGCGGCGGAGGCGTCGACGGAGCGATCCACCGCGCCGGCGGCCCGGAGATCCTCGAGGAGTGCCGCCGCCTCGGCGGCTGCCGGCCCGGCGAGGCCAAGCACACGACCGCGGGAAGGCTCCCGGCGAGGTACGTGATCCACACCGTCGGGCCCGTCTGGCGGGGCGGGGACGACAACGAACCCGAGGTCCTCCGCGCCTGCCACGCCAACGCCCTGCGGCTGGCCCACGACCTCGACTGCAAGCGCGTCACGTTCCCCGCGATCTCGACGGGCGTCTACGGCTACCCGCTCGATCGAGCGGCCGAGGTCGCGATCGCCGCGGCGCGCGCCGACGAGCACCTGGTCGACGACATCGTCTTCGTGCTGTTCAGCGACGAGGCGCACGCCGCGTACGAGCGCGCGCTGCGCGCTACCGGATAGCCCGAAAGCCCCGGTCGAGCAGCTGCTTCGCCTGCCGACCCGGGTCCGGGGAGTGCAACACGACCGCGACGAGCGTCTGCCCGTGCCGCCGCACCGCCGCGACGAGGCACCGCCCGGCCTCGTCCGTGAAGCCCGTCTTGATCCCGAGCGTCCCGCGGTAGCCGGAGCGCAGCAGCGGGTTGTGGTTGTACAGGTAGAGCTTGCCGCCCTTGACGGGGAACGGCAGGATCGCCCGGCGACGCCGCACGATCCGCGCGATCCGCCGCTTGCGCAGCACGTGCCGGGCGAGCGCGACCAGGTCGATCGGGCACGACCGGTTGCCCGGGGAAAGCCCCTCCACCCCCGCGAACCGCGTGCACCGCAGCCCCAGCTCGGCCGCCTTCGTGTTCATCTTGCGGACCATCCCCGAGATGCTCCCGGCGGCCCGGAACGCGAGCGCCCGCGCCGCGTCGTTGCCCGACGGCAGCAGCAGCCCGTACAGCAGAGGCTCGACCTCGACCCGCTTCCCGCGCGGCAGCACGCCCACGCCCGACCCCGTGTAGTGCAGGACCGCGGGCGTGATCCGCGCCTTGTCGTCCGGCTCGAGCAGCTCGACGGTCACGAGCGCGGTCATCATCTTCGTGAGCGACGCGATCGGCAGCGCCCGCTCGGGGTTGCGCCGCCACAACACCTCGCCGGTGTCGATGTTCACGAGGATCCCGGCGCGCGGCGGCTTCTTGAACGGGACCGTGAACGCGTCGGTCTGGTCGGCGACGTCGATGTCGCTCGGCAGCGGCCCGAGGACCTCCTGACCGCGCGACGGCACGGTGCGCTGCGGGTCCGGACGACCGGACTGCGCCGAATCGTCGCCCGCCTTCGCCGCCAGCACGCCGAGCAGCAACACGACCGCGAGCAGGCCGCTGAGCAGCCCGAGCCGCCGGCGGGTCCGTCGCCGGCGCGAGGCCCGCTGAGCGTCCCGCCGAGCCCGGGACGAGGCGCTGTCGAGGTACTGCGCCATCTAGTCCGGAGGATGCCGGAGCGCGCCGACGATGCCGAACGCGAACATCGCGAGCACGAGCAGCGAGCCCGCCGTGAGGATGTCCGGCCCGTGCTCGATCACGACCGCGACCGTCAGGCCGCCGAGCAGCACGATGAACGCGAGCGCGGCCGCGAGGATCGCGCGGTCCATCTAGAGCGGAGCGGGGCGTCGCCGCGCGGCGACGTCCTTGACGTGCGTGGCGAGCATCCGGATCGTCAGCAGGCCGAAGGCGAACCCGCCGATGTGCGCGAAGTACGCGACGCCGCCCTCCTCGCCGCCCGCGCTCTGGTACTCGAGCAGCCCGAACACGACCTGCTGCGCGAACCACAGCCCGAGCACGAGCATCGCCGGCAGCTCGATGACCGTGAAGAAGATGATGATGAACACGACCGTGATCACGCGGGCGCGCGGGTACAGGAGGATGTAGCCGCCGAGCACCGCGGCGACCGCGCCCGAGGCGCCGAGCGTCGGCACCGGCGAGTCGAGGTCGAAGACGATCTGCAGCGCGTCCGCGGCGACGCCCCCCGCCAGGTAGAAGAGGATGTACTTCAGCGGGCCCATCGAGTCCTCGACGTTGTTGCCGAAGATCCACAGGAACAGCATGTTGCCGCCGAGGTGCAGCAGGCTGCCGTGCATGAACATCGAGGTGAAGACGCTCGCGACGTCGCTGATGTGGCCCGGTGGCGCGGAGCATTCGCCCGTGAGGTCGCACGGCACGAGCGCGTACTCCCCGACCGACCACTCGCCGGTGTCGTTCTGCGTGATCTCCCACCCGCCGTCCTGCAGGAGGAAGTAGATCAGGACGTTCGCCAGGATCAGCGCGACCGTGACGACCGGGAAGCGGTCGGTGGGGATGTTGTCCTTGAGAGGGAACACGCCGGGCGGGCACGGTAGCGATCGCTAACGCCGGACCGCCCGCGCGGCGCGGCGGAACGCGGCGAGCGCCGGCTTCGCCACGACGCGGCCGCCGGGGAGCACGCGCCGCAGGCCCGCCCACGAGGACCACGCCCTCCCGCCCTCGCGGCTCGCCCACGTGTAGTAGACGGTGGAGCGGATCCCGAGCCGGCGGCGCGCCGCGGCGAGGAGGCGGAGCGTCGCACCGACGCGCCGCGCCTGACCGCGGGGCGTGGTCGCCCAGGCCGGCCCGCGGCGCGACGACGCCCAGCTCCACTCGGTCAGCGCGATCGGCACCCGGCCCAGGCCGTAGTCGCGCAGGGTCGCGCGGACGCGCCGCAGCGCACGGACGACGTTCCGCGGCGAGGACGTGAAGACGTGCGCGGCGACCATGTCGACCTCGGGGCCCACGCCCTCGGCCAGCAGCTGGTCCAGCCGGTCCCAGACGGGCAGCCGGTCGCTCGTCAGCCCGGCGAGGACGACCCGCGCCCGCGGGTCGGCGCGATGCACCGCGCGCGCCGCGGCGCGTGCCAGCGCCGCGTAGCCGGACCACCACGACGGCGCGGCCCAGTAGTCCCGGAGGTGCGGCTCGTTCCACAGCTGCCACCAGCGGACCGGGCGGCGCGGCAACCGGGGGTGCTCGCGCCAGAACGACCCGCGGCTGCCGTAGCGGCCGACGAGGGCGCGCAGGAAGGCCGCGTACGGGCCCACCGCTCGCGGCGGCGAGCCGAGGACGCCGAGGCGCCGCACGATCCACACCGGGGTGTAGACCGCGACCGGGAAGACGCGCAGGCCGCGGCGGGCGGCGAGCTCGACGAGCGCGTCGAGGCGCCCGACGCTCAGCGGCAGGCCGCCGACGTCGCGGAACCGCGCGCGCTCCACCTCCGGCACCGCGTCCCACGACACGTAGGGCTGCGCGTCGCGCCATGACCAGACGACCCGCACGGTCTGGACGCCGGAGGCGCGCATGACGTCCAGCTCGCGCGCCAGCCCGGCCGGGCCGAGCGCCTCGGCGCGCCCGTCGAGCATGGCGCCGACGAAGCCGTCCGGGACCCGCGCGGCGGCCTTCGAGGGCGCGAGCAGCGCGGTGAGCGCGAGGAGATACGCAATTCGGCGTATTGACGTGGCGATCCGCACGAGCGTACTGTCACGCCGTGCACGTGGCACGGATCGCCCGGTTGACCGTCATCGCCTGCCTCGGCGTCCTGGGCGCGACGGCGCAGGCGGGCGCCGCCGACTACGCGTTCACCCCCGCCGCCGGCAGCCCGTTCGAAACGAACTCCGACCCGTTCGACGTCGTCGTCGCCGACATCGACGAGGACGGCTTCCGGGACGCCGTGCTCGGCGACTACTTCGGGGGCACGATCAGCGTGTTCTGGGGGACCGCCGGCGGGACGTTCGCCACGCCGCCGCTGGAGCTGAGCGGCTCGGCCGACCAGATCGTCGTCGTCGACCTCAACGGCGACGGCCACCTCGACATCGGGGGGGCCGCCTACGTCTTCACGCCGCACTTCCGCAAGGTCGCGAGCCCGCGCGAGTTCACGACGGGCCCGGACACCGACCTCGACGACGGCGACGGGTTCGTGCCCGCCGTCGGGATGGTCGCCGCGAACTTCGACGCGGGCACCGGCGACACCGACAACGACCTGGCCATCACGACGCAGGCGATCAGCTCGGGCGGCCCGAGCGGCGCGGCGCTGCGGATCCTGAAGAACGAACCGACCGGGACCTTCACGCTCGACCACACGGAGTTCTCGAGGGAGAACGACTACGCGGGCGACCTGGTGGTGGGCCGCTTCAACGCCGACACGGACCCCGACCTGGCCTACGTCTGGGGCGACGGCGGCTTCCCGGGGGAGGACATGCTCGGCCGGTACTTCGGCGCCGCGGGCGTCGACTTCGCGCCCCAGCCGGACACCGTCCTCGACGACTACTTCGACGACCTCGCGTCGGCCGACCTCGACGCGGACGGCCATCCCGACCTCGTGATGGACGGCAGCGTGGACGTGCGGTGGGGCAACGCCGACGGCACCTTCAGCGCGCCGCAGGAGATCGCGGCCGACGAGGCGGCCGACTACTTCTTCGGCGACTTCAACGACGACGGGAAGCTCGACATCGGCGCCGCCGGCGCGCCGACGCGGTTCTTCACGAACCAGGGCGGCCGCGCGTTCGCGCTCGGCGCGCAGCTCTCGGAGGACGACTACTTCGCCGCCGGGGCAGCGGGGGACCTCGACGGCGACCCGCGCGACGACGTCGTGCTCGGCGACTTCCTCTCGATGACCGTGCTGCGGACCGGGGACCCCGTGACGGAGCCCCCGCCCGACGGGGGCGGCGGAGGGACCACGACCCCGCCGCCGGGCGACACCCCGCCGCCGTCCGCGCCGCCCCCGGCCCCGCCGCCGAGCCCGCCGCTGACCCAGCCCGTCGTGCCGGTCCGCGCCAACCAGATCGCGCTCCTGCCTTCGGCGCGCAAGCGCCCCTGCGGCAGCCGCCGCAACTTCCGCATCCGGCTCCGCCGCCCGCCGGCCGGGGTCACCGTGCTCGAGGCGCGGGTGCTGGTCAACGGCAGGCGCGTGAAGGTGGTCCGCGGCGCCCGGCTGACCGCGCCGGTCGACCTGCGCGGCTTCCCGAGGGGCCGCGCGGTCGTGACGATCCGGATCACGCTGGCCGACGGCCGGGTGCTGCGCGGCCGGCGCGTCTACCATCCGTGCGCCACGAAGAAGCGCAAGGGCAAGTTCGGCCGGCGTAGGCGCGGCTAGGGCGTCGCCGCCAGCGGCCCGACGCCCGGGCGCTCCTGCGGCACGTGCTGGTCGGCGTGGTAGCTCGACCGCACGAGCGGGCCGCAGGCCGCGTGCTCGAAGCCGAGGCGGTACGCCTCCTCCTCGAGCGCCTTGAACTCGTCCGGGTGCCAGTAGCGGACGATCGGCAGGTGCCGCTCGCTCGGTCGCAGGTACTGGCCGACGGTGAGCACCTGGACGTCGTGCTCGCGCAGCTCGCCGAGCGCGTCGACCATCTCGTCGAACGACTCGCCGAGCCCGACCATCAGGCCCGACTTCGTCACGACCTCGTCGCCGCCCATCTCCTTGGCGTTGCGCAGCACGCGCAGCGAGCGGTGCCACCGGGACCCGCGGCGCGCGATCGAGTACAGCCGCGGGACGACCTCGACGTTGTGGTTGAAGACGTCGGGCCGCTCCGCGATCACCTTCGCGAGCGGCATCTCGTGGCCCTGGAAGTCCGGCGTCAGCACCTCGACCTTGCACTGCGGGGCCTGCCGGCGGATCTGGCGGATCACGCCGACGAAGGCCGAGGCGCCCTTGTCGGGCAGGTCGTCGCGGTCGACGCTCGTGATCACGGCGTGGCGCAGGCCCATCCGAGCGACCTGCCGGGCGACGCGCGCGGGCTCGAGCGGGTCGTTCCACGTCGGCTTGCCGGTCTTGACGTTGCAGAACCCACACCGGCGGGTGCAGGTGTCGCCGAGGATCATGAACGTGGCCGTGCCGCGCTCCCAGCACTCGCCGATGTTCGGGCACGCCGCCTCCTGGCAGACCGTGTGGAGGTTGTCCTCCTTGATCCGCGCGCTCAGCTCCAGGTAGCGCTTCCCACCCGGCGCCGGGACCTTGAACCACGGCGGCTTGCGCTCGCGCAGCGGGCGGACGTCGGCCCCCAGCACCTTGAGCACGTCCATGCCCCCGGGGTTCGCGCGGGAGCGGGTCTGGTGCTTCCGGGGCGGTGCGTCGCTCACTCGGCCTGGGAGGATACGGCGTCGATGCCCGAGGTCCGCGAGCTCCCCGCCGGCGAGACGCGGCGCGCCGCCCGCGCGCTGCTCGAGCTGCGCCCGCAGTACCGCGACGCCGCGACCCTCGTCGCGCGCGTCGACGACGTGCTGCGGCCCGGCGGCTACCGGCTGGCGGCGTCGTTCGAGGCGGGGGCGGACGAGGCGGTGGCGGCCGCGGGGTTCCGCGTGACGGAGACGATCGCGTGGGGCCGGGCGTTCTACGTCGACGACTTCGTGACGCTGCCGGAGGCGCGCCGGCGCGGGCACGCCGACGCCCTGTTCGCCTGGCTCGACGAGGAGGCCGCGCGGCTGGCGTGCGACCAGTTCCACCTCGACTCCGGCGTCGGGCCGGAGCGCGAGGACGCCCACCGCTTCTACTTCCGCCACCGGCTGCGGATCACCTCGTACCACTTCGCCCGGGCCGTGGAGCCTCACCGCTAAGCGAGGCTCTGGACGAACGTACGAGTGTGCATTGCTCGGCCGGGGCCTAGGGTCACTACACCGTTTTCCCGACCGGAGGGGAGCCGTTCCCGGTGCCGCACCTCGTCTCATTCCGCCGCGGGCTTCTGCTCGCCGCGCTCGTCGTGCTCGGCCTCGCCGCGCCGGCGAGCGCCGCACTGCAGAACGCGGGCTTCGAGGACGGCCTCGCCGGGTGGACCGCGAGCCGGGTCGGCGGCGGCTACGGCAACGGCTACGGCTACCAGCCGCCGGGCCCGCCGCAGCCGGTCGACTGCCGCGTCCCGGACGGCGTCTGCGTGCTCGAGCACGACAGCTTCACCACCACCGACGGCTACGGCTCGCGGGACACCGACGTCGAGCCCGCCGAGGGATCGAAGATGGTGCGGCTCGGCGGGCCGTTCACAAGCAGCTACCAGCCGCAGAAGACCGAGTCGTACCGGCTCGAGCAGACCTTCACCGTCGCCGAGGGCCAGCAGCTGCTGGAGCTCGCGTACAACGTCTTCACCTGGGACTACACGGGCTTCGACGAGCTGATCTTCCGCGTGACGCTGACCGACGCGGACGGGGACCTGTTGACCGAGCAGCGCTTCGGCTCGTTCGGGCAGGGCGTGTCGCTCAAGACGACGGGCTGGCGGCCCGCGAGCATCGACCTGACCGGGTACGAGGGCGAGCAGGTCACGCTGCGCATCCAGGCCGGCGGCACGCGCGACAGCAGCTACGGCTTCTGGGCGTACGTCGACGCGGGGACCGAGCTGCCGGCGTCGCCGGTGGGGACGCCCCAGCACGGCCCGCTCGAGACGCTGGACGGCGACCCCGTCGTCGCCAACGAGCAGATCGATCCCGCGACCGGGCTCTGGTGGCTCTCGGCCCCGCCCGGGGAGTGCATCCCGCTGCCGCTCGCGGTGCCCATCGAGGCCGGCGCCGGCACGCTCTCCGACGTCGAGCTGCAGCTCGAGACCGCGTTCGGGCGCGGGACGTGGGCGATGACCGACCCGGCGCCCGCGGACGACGTCTTCACGGCGACCATCGACTGCATCCAGACCGGCCAGCTGTTCGTCGCCTACACGCTGACCGAGGGCGGGGAGTCGCAGCGCTACGTCGTGCCGATCGGCGGGCTGACGCTGATCGACCCGCAGGGGATCGTCTACGACAAGGAGGAGTTCGACGAGCTGCGGGCGGCGGGCGCGAGCGAGGCGGCGGCGCGCGAGCAGGCCGCGCTGGCCGGCGCGGTCGTGCGGCTGCAGCGGGAGGTCGACGGCGCGTTCGTCAACGTCCTCTCGGGCGACCCGGGGATCATGCCCAAGCTCAACCCGCAGATCACGAACCCGAACGGCGTCTTCCAGTGGGACGTCGCCGCGGGCCGCTACCGCGTGCTGGTCACGAAGGACGGCTACAACGCGGTGACGAGCCGCGCGGTCGACATCCCGCCGCCCGTCTTCGGCCTGCACGTCGCGATGGCGCGCACCGGCGGCGGGGGCGGTGGTGGCGGAGGCGGCGACGCCGAGCCGCCTGGGCCGATCGACACCGGCCCGCCGATCGTCGTGCCGCCCGTCGAGCCGCCGGGGATCACGCCACCGCGGCCGGGGCCGCCGGTGGTCACGCCGAAGCCGAAGCCGTGCGCGGGGCTGCGCGGCGCGCGGCTGCGGCGCTGCCAGGCGAACCGGCGGCTCGCCGCGGCGCTGCGGCGGTGCGGGAAGCTGTCGCGCTCCAAGCGCGCGGCCTGCCGGGCGAAGGCGCGCCGGCGCGCGGCGTGCCAACGGCTGTCGTCGGCGGGCAAGCGCAGGAAGTGCCTGGCACGGGTGAACCGCCGGGCGCGGCGCGGTGGTCGCAGGGGCTAGAGCCCTCGCGGCGATGCTCGTCGCGGCAGCGGCGGTCGCGGCACCCGCGGCCGCCGCTCCGCTGGTCGGCATCAGCGACCAGAGCCCGGCGGTGCTGGGCAGCGAGGCCTATGCGCGGACGGGCTCCCGGATCGCGCGCGTCGTCGTGCCGTGGGACAGCGGGGCGACCCCGCCGGCGTGGGTCGTCGAGTGGCTGGACGTCGCGCGGGCGCGCGGGATCGAGCCGCTCGTGACGTTCGGGCGCCGGCGCGACGACCCGTGCCCGGGGCGGGCGTGCGTCCCGCCGACGATCGCGGCGTACGCAAGCGCGACGGCGGCCTTTCGCGAGCGGTTCTCCTGGGTGCGGAACTACGTCCCGTGGAACGAGCCCAACCATCCAGACGAGCCGACGGTCGACAAGCCGGCGCTGGTCGCCGGCTACTTCAACGTGCTGCGCGCCGGGTGCCCCGAGTGCACGGTCGTCGCCGGGGATGTCCTGGACGCGGACGACGTCGCGTCCTGGGTCGGCGAGTTCTCGCGGGAGCTCGACACGTCGCCCGCGGTGTGGGGTCTGCACAACTACCGCGGCGTGAACGCGTTCAGCGACGCGTCGACGCAGGCGTTCCTCCGGATGGTCCGCGGACCGGTGTGGCTGACCGAGACCGGCGGGATCGTCAGGCTGCTGCGCAGCGACGCGAGCGTCGCGATCGGCTACGACGAGCAGCGGGCGGCCGACGTCCTCTCGATGACCCTCGATCTCGCCGCCGCGCGGTCGGACCGAATCGCACGCGTCTACGTCTACAACTGGGTCGCCGGCGGGCCCGACGACACGTTCGACTCCGGCCTCACCCGCCCGGACGGATCGGCGCGGCCGGGGCTCGGCGTCGTGCTCGAGCGGCTCGGCGTGCCGGAGGAGCCGGTGCTCGAGGCCCTGCCCGTCGATCCGCCCGCGCAGCTCGGTGACCCCGCGCCACCCGGCGGGGACACGCCTCCGGCCGCCGAGGAGCACGCCCGCCCGCGCCTGCGCGTCGCGCGCGAGCGCCTCCGCCGAGGCCGCTCGCTCGTCCTGCGGCTGTCGTGCTTCGGCGCCGCGAGCTGCCCCGCGATCGTCGAGCTTCGCGGCCTGCCGCACCCCGGCGCGCCCTCCACCGCACCCCTCCGCGCCTCCACCAGCCGCGGCGTCGCCATCGCGCGCCGGCGCGTCCTCGTCCCCGCCGGCGCGACGCGGACGCGCCGCTTCCGGCTGACCGCGCGCGGCGTGCGGTGGCTGCGCCGGATGCGCCCGGCGGCGCGGGTCGCTGCTCTGGTCCGGCCGGTGCCGGGTGGTCGCGTCGCGGTCGAGCCGCAGCTGACGGCATTGACCGTCGGGCGCTACGGCAGCGCCACGCGCACGAAGCGCGGCCGGTAGAGCGACGCGTCCTGCTTCCCCGCCTCCGCCTCGTCGGGGATGACGTTGTACGAGACGAGCAGCCCGTCCGGGCTCGTCAGCGCCTCGTGCACGAGCGCGTTGTACGTCTGCGCGCCGGGGACCGGCGGGAGCGCCACGAGCGTCTCCGGGTCGCTCCACGGCCCGTAGGGCTCGGGCGCGCGGCGCAGCAGCAGGTCATCGCCCGCGGCGTCCTGGTGGATGAGCAGCCAGTCGTCGCCGTCGCGCAGGACGCTGACCTGCGTCGCGAGGTCGTCGGCGGCGGCGAGCACGGGCTCGGCGTCGGCGACGTCGTCGCTCCAGCCCGCGGCGGTCCGGTACTCCCACGCGCCGTCGAGGTCCTGGAACGGCGTGCGCGCGAGGAGCAGGTCGCGAGGCGGCCCGTGGCGGATGCCGTACACGTACGTGTAGGGGTCCTCGTCGACGACGGCCGCGCCCCACCATTGCGACGGCAGCGTCTCGATCGTCTCGTCGACCGCGAGGCGGTCGAGGCCGAGGTCGTACGTCGCGAGCGCGCTGCCCTCGGCGGTCAGGGGGTCGCGCATGCGGGTCAGGAAGACGCGGAGCTCGTCGCCGTGCACGACCGGCTGGTTCGGCCAGTACCAGCGGTCCTCGGCCGGCTCCGGCTCGAACGAGAACGGCACGTCGGCGGTGCCGCGGAAATGGGTGGTGAGGCACTCGTCGTCCTGCACGACGATGGAGTTGCGGACGTCCGGGTACAGCCGGTCGCGGCCGCCGCCCTCCGTCAGCCCGCCGAGGAAGGTGTCGCCGAACACCCACGCGGTGCGCCCGTCCGGCAGCTCGACCGAGAACGTCGCGTCCCCGCCCGTCCACCCCTTCGTCGTCTGGGCGAACATCGCGGTGAACGCCTCCGCGGGATCGTCGTCCGCGGCGACGATGACGCCGCAGTCCTCGATCCCCGCGCGATCGGTCGACGGCTCCGGTTCGGGCTCCGGCGCCGGCGGCGGCTCCTCCGCGACGCGCGGCGCCGGCTCGGGAGGCGGCGGCGGCGGGGGAGGAGGCGGCGGGGCGAGCACCCGCGGGAACGGGATCCGCACGCGCAGCACCGCCGCGCGACACCGCCCCGCCACGCACGCCAGCAACCGCCACGTGCCGGGCGCGACGCCCGCGGGCAGCCGCAGCGTCACCGTCCGCCGCGAGACGCCCAGCGGCCGAAGGGCCGGGACGAGCCGCCGCCCGACGACGAGCTCCGCCGCCCCGCGCGCGAGCCGGAACGTCGCCCTCGCCGTCCGTGACCTCCGCCGCCCCACGTTCCGCACGACGTCGACGACGACGAGGGTGGGCCCACTCCGCGGCCCGACGAGGCGAGGCGCGGAGGGCCGGAGGTCGGCGCGGCGCTCCGCTGCGGCCGCGCGCGGCTCAGTCGCCCGAGGGCGGGCCTCCGCGGCGCCCCTCTCCCGTCCCTCCGCCGTCGCGGGCGCGGCGGCGAGGAATGCGACGACGAGGACTGCGGCGCGCCGCATGCTACGCCGGCGCGGCTGTCTCCACGGGGAGGGCGGCGGCCAGGCGCCGAGGGGTGATGAGCCTCTGCCGCCGGCCGAAGGCCTCGGCGAACCGCCACGCCATCCGCCTGCGGAAGCACGTGATCGGGTCGCCGCCGACGCGCTTCTCTTTCATCACCGACGTCATCCGGACGCCCCCGAGCCCGCACGGGACGACCCACTCGAACGGCTGCAGGTCGTTCTGCACGTTGATCGCGAACCCGTGGGTCGTGACGCCCTTCTGCACGTGGACGCCGATCGATCCGATCTTGCGGTCCTCGACCCAGACGCCCGTGAAGTCGCGGCCCTCGTCCGCGCGCGACCGCGCCGCGATGCCCTCGTCGGCCAGCGCGGCGATCATCGCCGACTCCATCGTCCGGACGTACGCGATGACGTCGTCGACGGCCATGATCGGATAGCCGACCAGCTGCCCGGGGCCGTGGTAGGTGACCTTGCCGCCGCGGTCGACGTCGACGACGTCGATCCCCTGGGCGAGGTACCAGGCCTCGCCCATCGGCAGCTCGCCCGGCTCGGTCCGGCGGCCGCGCGTGTAGACCGGCGGGTGCTCGAGCAGCAGCAGGACGTCGGGGATCGCGCCGGCGTGCCGGGCGCTCCGGAGCCGCCGCTGCAGCTCCAGCGCCTCGCGGTACTCGATCCGCCCGAGGTGGCAGGTCCACACGTCGCCGCGCACGCTGCGAGTCTACGGCGCTCATGAGCCTCGCCCGCCGGGACGTCGCCCGCCTCCAAGGCGCCTACTACGGCGTCACGGCCCTCTGGCCGCTGCTCAGCCGCCGCACCTTCGAGGCCGTCACGGGGCCGAAGGACGACTGGTGGCTCGTCGAGACGGTCTCCCTCCTCATCCTCCCGATCGCGGGAACGCTGTCAGCCGCCGCCGCCCGCGACCGCGTCACACCCGAGATCGAGCTCCTCGGTGCGGGCGCCGCCGGCCTCCTCGCGGCCTCCGACGTCCTCGTGGCGGTGAAGCGCCGCGGCCGCTGGTCGTACCTGATCGACGCGGCCGCGAGCGGCGCGATCCTCGCCGCGTGGGGGAAGACGAGCCGCATGAAGACGGCGACGGAACGCCGCGCAGACGGGCGCTGAACGCGCGCGCCGCAGCATCGCGGCATGCGCCTCTCCTACTCGAACGTCATGTCCACCGTCGCGGTGTTCGCCGCCCTCGGCGGCTCCTCGTACGCGGCGGTGAAGATCTCCGGAAGGGACGTCCGCGACGAGTCGCTGACGACCCGCGACATCAAGAACGGCTCGATCCGCGCGCGCGACATCCGCAAGCGCGACCTCCGCGCGATCCGTGCCGGCGGTGCCGGCCTCCGGGGTGCGGTCGGGGCGCCGGGCGCCGCCGGGCCGCAGGGTCCCGGCGGCGAGCGCGGGCCTCAGGGCGAGCGCGGCTTGCAGGGCGAGCGCGGGCTCGCCGGCGACCCCGGCGCGAAGGGGGAGCAGGGGGCGAAGGGCGACCCTGGCACGCCCGGCGTCCAGGGCGAGAAGGGCCCGAAGGGCGATAGGGGCGAGCAGGGCCCGAAGGGCGACCCCGGCGCCCTTGGCCCGAAGGGCGACAAGGGCGATCCGGGCGCGACGGGCCCGAAGGGCGACAAGGGTGAGCGCGGCGAGCGCGGGCCGAGCGACGTCTTCTGGCGCCGCGGCCCCGAGTTCGTCTCGATCGACAACAGCTTCGACGACATCGTGAGCATCGACCTCCCGGCCGGGAAGTGGTTCGCGACCGCGACCGGCGCGATCGAGAACGACGACAGCCAGCAGCGCGACGCGACGTGCCAGATCATGGCCGGCCTCCAGCTCGTCAACCAGACGCCTGTCCTCCACGTGCCCCCGACCCAGGGCGATCGCCTGCCGCTCGCGCTGCAGGGCGCGTTCACGCTGACCACGCCCGCCACCGTGAAGCTCCAGTGCGCGCTGACCGGCAGCATCGGCGGCGACATCCGCTCCGCCGACCTCACGGCGCTGCAGGTCGGCGCGATCGACGGCCCTTAGCCCACGCTCTGCAGACGGCGCGCGACCGCGGACAAAAACTGCGCCGCGAGCGCGCCGTCGAGGGCGCGGTGGTCCCACGACAGGCCGAGGATCGTCATCGGCCGGATCGCGACGGCGTCCGCGCCCGTCGCGTCGGTCACCACCACGGGCCGCTTCACGATCGCCTCGAGGTCCAGAATCGCCACCTGCGGCTGGTTGATGACGGGCGTGGCCATGATCGAGCCGTACTGGCCCGGGTTCGTGATCGTGAACGTGGCGCCGGCGGCGTCGTCCGGGCGCAGCGTCCTGTCCCGCGCCGCCCGCGCCAGCTCGCGGATCCGCTTCGCCAGCCCCTCGACCGACAAGTCCTGCGCGTCGTGGATGACCGGCACGATCAACCCGTCCTCGCCGAGCGACACCGCGATCCCGAGGTGGACGGACTCGTGCACCGTGTACTTCTCGCCCTCCAGCCACGCGTTGAGCTGCGGGAACTCCCGCAGCGCGTCGATCGTGGCCCGCGCGACGAACGGCAGCGCCGTGACCCGGAGCTGGGCGCGAGCCGCTTCGACCGCCGCCATGTCGCACTCCGCCCAGGTGGTGCACGTCGCCGCGGTCTCGAGCGAGCGCTTCATGTGCTCGCCGATGAGCCGGCGCATCCGCGAGAGCGTGGGCGAGGAGGCGGGGGCGGTGGGAGTCGGGTCCGGCTTGTACGGCGACTCGATGTGCAGCGGCGGCTCGGCGGCGGGCGCGCCGCCGTTCTCCACGAGCGCGAGCACGTCCTTCTTCGTCACCCGCCCGCCTCGGCCGGTTCCCTCCACCTTCGTCAGGTCGATGCCGTGCTCGGCCGCGATGCGGGTGACGACGGGCGAGTAGCCGCGCTGCTTGGGCGCCTCCGCCACCGGCGCCGGCTCGGGCGTCGACGGAGCGGGCGTGTCGCCGACGGCCGCCGCGGCCTCCGACGCACCGCCGACCTCGTCGTTCGTCGGCGCGGCGCCGGCCGCCGCGATCCGCGCGAGCACCGTCCCGACCTCGACCGTCTCGCCCACCTCGACCACGATCTCCCGCACGACGCCCGCGGCCGGCGACGGCAGGTCGGTGTCGATCTTGTCGGTCGAGATCGAGACGAGCGTCTCCTCGTAGCCGACCTCCTCGCCGACCTTCTTGTGCCACTCGGCGATCGTCCCCTCCGAGACGCTCACCCCCATCTGGGGCATCGTGACGTCGACCAGCGCCGTATCAGTACTCGAGGAGCTCACGGATCGCCTCCCTCACGGACTCCACGCTCGGCAGCACCGCCTGCTCCAAAGGCGGCGAGAACGGGATCGGCACGTCGGGCGTCGCGACGCGCACGACCGGGCCGTCGAGGTCCTCGAACGCCCGCTCGGCGATCAGCGCGGCGATGTGCGCTCCCGCCGCGCACGTCGCGTTCGCCTCGTCGACGATCACGACCTTCGAGCACTTGCGCACCGAGGCCAGGATGGCCTCCTCGTCCAAGGGCACCAGGGACCGCACGTCAAGGACCTCGATCGAGGCGTCCGGAAGCTCGTCCGCGGCCGCCAGGGCCGTGTGCACCATCGCGCCGTACGCGATCACGACGAGGTCCTCGCCGGACCGGGCGACCCGCGCCGTGAACGGCGTCGTGTGGTCCCCCTCCGGCACGTCGCCCTTCACCCGCCGGTACAGGTGCTTGTGCTCCAGGTACAGCACCGGGTTGGGGTCGCGGATCGCCGAGATCAGCAGCCCCTTGGCATCCTCGGCCGTCGACGGCGCGACCACCTTCAGCCCCGGCGCGTGCATGAACCACGCCTCGGGGTTCTGCGAGTGGAACGGGCCACCGCTGAAGCCGCCGCCGGACGGCAGCCGCACGGTGATCGGCACGGCGAGCCCCATCCGGTAGTGCGTCTTCCCCGCGACGTTCACCAGCTGGTCGAACCCGCACGAGACGAAGTCGGAGAACTGCATCTCGCACACCGGGCGCAACCCGACCACCGACGCGCCCACCGCCGTGCCGACGATCCCCGACTCGGCCAGCGGCGTGTCCATCACCCGCCACTTCCCGAACTCGTCGATCAGCCCGTCGGTGACCTTGAACGCGCCGCCGAAGACGCCGATGTCCTCGCCCATGCACATGACCCGCTCGTCGCGGCGCATCTCGGTCCGCAGCGCGTCCGAGATCGCCTGGAGGTAGGTCAGCGTCGCCATCCGCTCCACGGCGCGTGGCCGTCCTCCAGCTCGTTGGCCTCCTCCGCGAACACGCCCGCGGTCGCGGTCGACGGGTCGGGCATCGGCATCGCCAGCGCCTCCTCCGTCCCCGAGTCGATCGCCTCGCGCACCTCGGCCCGCAGCGCGTCGACGTCGACGCCCAGCTCGGCGACGCGCGCGACCTGCCGATCGATCGGGTCCTTGCGCCGCCACTCCTCGAGCTGCTCCTTGGGCACGTACTTCATGTCGTCGTGCGCGGCGTGCCCGTGCATCCGCATCGTCACGGCCTCTATGAGCGTCGGTCCCCCGCCGGCGACCGCCCGCTCGCGCGCGACCCGCGTCGCCTCGAACATCGCCTCGACGTCGTTGCCGTCCACGGTCACGCCCGGGAAGCCGTAGGCCGCCGCGCGCTCGACCGGGTCGACCGCGAACTGCGACGAGAGCGGCGTCGAGTACGCGTACTGGTTGTTCTCGAGCACGAAGATCACCGGGAGGCGCTGCACGCCGGCCCAGTTCATCGCCTCGTGGAAGTCGCCGCGGGAGGTGGACCCGTCGCCGAACCACGTCAGCGCGGCGCGCTTCTCGCGGCGGATCCGGAACGCCATCGCCATGCCGGTCGCCACGAGCATCATGTCGGGCAGCATCGAGACCATCCCGACGCACCCGAGGCGCCAGTCGCCGAAGTGCACGTTGCCGTCGCGCCCGCCGGTCACGCCGCCCGCGCGCCCCATGTACTGGCCGAAGATCCGCGCGGGCGTCACGCCCCGCACCAGGTGCGCGCCGAGGTCGCGGTGCAGGATGCACAGCCGGTCCTCCGCCGCCATCGCGAACGCCGCGCCGACCGACACCGCCTCCTGACCGAACCCGTCGTAGAACGACCCCGGCACCTTGCCCTGCCGGTAGAGGTTCATCGCCCGCTCCTCGATGCCGCGCATCAGGAGCATGTAGCGCAGCAGCTCGACCCGGTCCTCCGGGGTGAGGAACTGCGCGCCTTCCGCGGCCTGCGCCTGAGTGGTGGCCACGCATGCGAGGCTACCCGCCATGAGCCCTCTCCACCTCCCGGACGTCTCCGAGTTCCAGCCGAACGTCGAGTGGAAGGACGTCGCCGCGCGCAACGGAGGCGCGGCGATCATCCGCGCCATGTACGGCACCGGCCACGTCGACGCGGCGTGGTACGGCGGCGCGCGGCGGAAGTCCGCCCACGAGGCCGGCATCCAGGTCCTCGGCATCTACCAGTACCTCGTGCAGTCCGAGGACGCCGTCGCGCAGGCCCAGGCGTTCTGCAACCTCGTGGGGAGCCTCCAGCCCGGCGAGTTCGCCGTGCTCGACCTCGAGGAGGGCGCCGGCGACCAGCTCCCGCGCGCGCAGGCGTGGCTCGAGCACGTCGACCAGCACCTCACCTACCACGGCTACAACGGCGCATGGCTCTACTCGGGCGCCGCCTTCTTCGAGGAGCACGGGCTGATGCCGGTCGCGGACTCCAAGCGGCACACGTGGGTCGCCGCCTACCAGTCGTCGCCGCCGGGCGTGCCGCACACGCTGTGGCAGTACACCGACAGCGCGGAGTGGCCGGGGATCGGCAAGTGCGACTCGTCGCTGTTCAACGGCGACATCCACGCGTTGAAGGCCGCCGTCGGGGGCTAGCCTGTGCGCTCATGGAGGCCGAGCGGGACGTAGGGCCGCTCTGGCGCAGCCGTGTCCGGTGGCGCTTCAGGGGCGCGTTGCTGTGGCCCGCGTTCTGGCTGCTCACGCTCGGCGACGCGCTGCTGCTCGGGCAGCTGCCCATCGCGGGCGACGGCGGCACCGACTTCGTCCCCGCGCTGCTGCTCGCCGGCTTCTTCAACCTGATCGCGGTGGCGGTCGTCGCGCCGTTCGCCGGGATGGCCCTGCGCCGCCGGCGCCGCGACCTCCCGCGCGTCGTCGCCTTCGACCACGCAGGCACGGTCCTGCTGCTCTGCGTCACGGCGGCGCTGCTGGCGGGCGGGCTGATCCACCGCGACGCGATCCGCGAGAACGACCACGACCTGCTCGTGCAGCGCGCGGCGGCGCTGCGCTTCATGCAGCGTGCGGCGCCGCCCGAGTACCGCCGGAGCCTGCCGGTCACGACGACGATCAAGATGGAGGACGAGCTCTTCCGGACGTGCACGCCCGGCGACGACCCGGATCGCTGGTTCTGCGTCTACGTCGCCACCGACACCTCGCCGCCCGGTGTGACCGAGGACGTCAACCGGGAGTCGAACGAGTCGCTGCGCGCGGCCGGAGGTTTCAGATGACGGGCCGCCGGCAAGCCGATCGAGGGAGCGCCGCAGGCGAGCCGGCGGCCGGCCGCCGGCGAGCCGATCACGGGAGCGCCGCAGGCGAGCCGGCGGCGGTGCCGCTCAAGTCCGACCCCGATCTGCCGATATCGCGAGGGATGCGCGTCACGCGTGTTTCCCTCGCGTCCGCAGGGGCGAGCATGTCGCTCGTCGCCGCGGCGGTCTCGGCCCTCTTCGTCGTCAGCGCGGTCATCGCCGTCCAGGGCTGGCCCGGGGTCGATCCCGAGGACGACGTCCCGCGCCTCATGCTCTCCGACGGGCCGCTCAGCACCGCGAGCGCGGCGGCGCCCGACGACGGCGCCGCTGCGGGCCCGGCGCCCGCCGGCGCGACCCCGATCGTGCTCGGCGGCGGTGGCGCCGCCGCCGCGCCCGGCGAGGGCGGCCCCGGTCCCCGCGACACCGGCGGCCCCGGCGACGGCGGCCCCGGTCCCGGCGGCCCGGGCACCGGCGGTCCCGGCACGGGCGGTCCGGCGAACGGCACCGCGCCCTCCGGCGGCGACGGCGCGGCCGGCGCCGCCGCGGGCGGAGGAGGCGGCGGCGGTGAGACGCCGCCGGCCGACACACCGAGCCCCACCGCACCCGCGGCCGACGCGGTGCGCGACAGCGGCGACGCGGCGGCCGGCGCGGCCGAGCCCGCCAGCCCGCCGGCGGCCGACGCGATCCGCGACACCGCGGGCACGGTCGGCGACGCGGTGGACGACGTGGGCGGCGCGCTGCCGCGCACCGGCGAGCCCGTGGACGAGACCGCCGGCGCGGTCAGCGGCCTTCTCGGCGGCTGACGAACAGTCAGTAAACGGGCGCACTTGATGTGGGCCCGATGCATCTGAGAGGGTCGTCACGGCGTAGTAGGCAGCATCGCCGGTGGCAGGGCGGCGCTCATCGTCGAACCCACCGGGGGTGCAAGCAGGATGCATGCAGCGCGCAGGAAGCGGACGATCCACGGGATCGTTGTCTCAGTAGTGACCGTCGCTCTCGCGCTCGGCGCGTCCGCCGCGATGGCCGACGACGTCTCGAACACGCTCGACGCCACGATCGACAGCACGGCCGAGAGCGTCACGCTCGTCTCGCAGGGCGCCGACGGCACGGTCACGCTGTTCGTGCAGCCGCGCAACGGCGACGGCAAGAACGGGTGCAACCTCACCGGCGTCGCCCCGCTGCTCAAGGTGAGCGTCAACACCTCCAACCCGGCCGCCGCGACGGTGAGCCCGTCGTCGCTCACGTTCGGCTCCTGCGGCGACACCCCGGCGATCACGGTGACGCCGAACGCGGTGGGCACCTCGACGATCACGCTCACGCAGACGCTCAACACCACCACCGGCTCGTTCAACCTCGCGCCGGCGACGTTCACCGTCAACGTGATCAACACGCCCCCGACGGTGACGGTCGACGGCGTCGACGACGGCGCGTCGTACGACGTCGGAGCGGTGCCAGATGCGACCTGCGAGGTCGACGACATCCAGGACGGCCCGTCCTCGTTCCCGGCCACGCTGAGCGCGGTCGGCGGCCCGTACGCGGCCGACGGCATCGGCTCCCAGACCGCCTCCTGCTCCTACACCGACGCGGGCGGCCTGTCCGACACGGACGCGAAGACCTACTCGATCGTCGACCCGACGGCGCCCGTCATCGACTCCGACGTCACGGGCACGCTCGGCGACAACGGCTGGTACGTCAGCGACGTCGCGCTCGACTGGACGGTCACCGAGCTCGAGTCGCCGTCGTCGCTGATCCTCACCGGCTGCGACGACCAGTCGATCACGGCCGACCAGGGGCCGACTGACTACTCGTGCGAGGCCTCGAGCGCGGGCGGGACCTCCGGCCCCGAGACCGTCACGATCAAGCGCGACGCGAGCGCGCCGGCGATCGACTGCGACGACGCGCCGGCCGGCTGGCAGGCCGACAACGTGTCGATCGCGTGCACGGCGGAGGACGTCGGGCCTTCCGGCCTGGCCGACGCGGTGGGCGACGCCGCGTTCTCGCTGAGCACGAGCGTCGCCGACGGCGCCGAGGACGCGAACGCGCAGACCGACACCCGCTCGGTGGAGGACAACGCCGGCAACGCGAGCGTCGCCGGGCCGCTGAGCGCGATGGTCGACCGCAACGCGCCTTCGATGGCCTGCAACGGCAGCCCGACGTTCGTGCAGGACTCGAGCGGCGCATCGGTCTCGGCCACGGCGACCGACGCAGGCTCCGGCCCCGCGACGCAGACGGTCAGCCAGCCCGTCAGCACGGCGACGGTCGGCGCGCACAGCGTCACCCTCTCGGCGAGCGACGCGGTCGGCAACGAGGCGTCGATCAGCTGCGCGTACTCGGTGGTCTACGACTTCTCCGGGTTCTTCCGGCCGATCGACAACAAGGACGCCAACGGCTACATCCTCAACAAGGTCAAGGCCGGGAGCACGGTGCCGGTGAAGTTCAGCCTGCACGGCGACCGCGGCCTCGACGTCTTCGCGCCGGGCTACCCGCAGACCGGCTCTATCCCCTGCCCGGCGCAGGCGACGACCGACGCGATCGAGGAGTACTCGACCGCGGCGAACAACGCGCTGAAGTACGACGCGAGCGCCGACCAGTACGTCTACAACTGGAAGACCCAGTCGACGTGGACGGGCTGCCGGCAGCTGATCGTCAAGCTCGCCGACGGCACGTCGCACCGCGCGAACTTCTCGTTCACGAAGTAGGCGCTAGAGGGCCAGCGCGAGCGGCTCTTCCAGCAGGCTCCGGATGCGGCCGAGGAACTCGGCCGCATCCGCGCCGTACAGGATGCGGTGATCGCAGACGAGCGAGACCCGCATCCTGTGGCGCGCCTCGATCTTGCCGCGGTCGTCGACCACGACCGGCTTGCGCTCCATCGTGCCCACGGCCAGGATCGCCGCCTGCGGCGGGTTGATGACCGCCGTGAACTCGTTGATCCCGTACATGCCGAGGTTCGAGACCGTGAACGTCCCGCCCGCGAGCTCCGGCGGCGAGATCGTGCCGTCGCGGACCCGCGCCGCGAGCTTGCGCATGTCGCGCGCGATGTGGCCCATCGACTTCTGGTCGGCGTCGTGGATGACCGGCACCACGAGCGAGTTCTGCGCCGCGACGGCCACGCCGACGTTGACGCGCGAGTACAGCTCGAACTTGCCGTCCTTGTAGGAGCCGTTCGCGCGCGGGTAGCCGCGCAGCGCGACCGCGCACGCCTTGACGACCATGTCGTTGTAGGACGGGACGACGTCGTCCTCGCCCGCGATCTCCTTCAGCCGCCCGCGCAGCGCGACGCAGTTCTCCATGTCGATCTCGGAGACGAGCGTGAAGTCGGGGATCGTCGCCTTCGCCTCGGCCATCCGCCGCGCGACGACCTGCTGCGTCCGCGTCAGCTCGACGACCGAGACGTCGCCCTTCGTCGTCCCGGTCTCGGCGACCTTCGGCGCCGACGTGCCGGGAGAGGCGGCGCTCGCCGCCGCGGCGGGCTCGGCCTCCTTCTCCTTCTTCGGCTTGCCGTCCTCCTTCGCCTCGGCCTTCTCCTTCTTCGGCGCGCCGTCGCCCGACGCCGCCTTCTCCACGTCCGCCTTCACGATCCGCCCACCGGGGCCCGTCCCCTCGACGGAGGAGAGGTCGACGCCCTCCTCCTTCGCGAGCCGCCGCGCCACCGGCGACGCCTTGACGCGCTCGCCGCCGTCGCCGTCGCTCGACGCGCGCGCGGAGCGATCCGGCTCGGGCTCCTCCTCCGCCTCGCCCTCCGGCTCGGCGTCCTCCTCGTCGCCTTCGTCCGGCTCCGCCTCGTCCTCCTCGGAGGCATCCGCCTCGGCGTCCTCGTCCTTCTCGTCGCCCCCCTCGGCGGAGGCGCCGTTCTGCGATCCCTTCTTCGCGGGCGCGTCCTCGCCGATCGTCGCGATGACCTCGCCGATCGCGAGCGTGTCGCCCTCGCCGGCCACCGGGTGGAAGACGCCCGCCTCGTCGGCCTCGTAGGTCATCGTCGCCTTGTCCGTCTCGATCTCGGCGATCTCCTGGCCCTGCGAGACCTCGTCGCCCTCGGAGACGAGCCACTTCAGGATCGTGCCCTCCTCCATGGAGTCGGACAGCCGGGGCATCGTGATCTCGGGCAACGAAAACCTCTAGATGTCGCGGAACGTGGCCAGGACGGCTTCGATGATCTGCGGCTCGTGCGGGAACGCGATCTGCTCGAGCGGCTTGGAGTAGGGCATGGGGAGGTCGGCGCCGGTGACGCGGCCGACCGGCGCGTCGAGGAAGTCGAACGCCTGCTCCTGGATGAGCGCGGCGAGGTTCGCGCCGACGCCGCCGTGGGGCCAGCCCTCCTCCACGATGACGCACCGGTTCGTCTTCTCGACCGACTTGACGATCGTGTCGAGGTCGAGCGGGCGCAGCGTGCGGGGGTCGATCACTTCCGCCTCGATCTCGTGCTCGTCGGCGAGCTTGTCGGCCGCCTTCTGCGCGGTGAGCGCCATCCGCGAGATCCCGATGAGCGTGACGTCGTCGCCCTCGCGGCGGATCGCGGCCTGGCCGAAGTCGGTGACGAAGTCCTCGTCCTCCGGCACGTCGCCGCGCTGCCCGTACAGGTACTCGTGCTCGATGAAGATCACGGGGTTGTCGTCGCGGATCGCGGCCTTCAACAGGCCCTTCGCGTCCTCGGCCGTCGACGGCACCGCGACCAGCAGCCCCGGCACGTGCAGGTAGAGCGCCTCCCACGAGTGCGAGTGCGTCGGCCCGAGCTGGTGGCCGGCGCCCTGCGGCATCCGGATGACCATCGGCACCCGCACCTGGCCGCCGAACATGTAGTGGATCGTCGCGGCGTGGTTGACGATCTGGTCCATCGCCAGCAGCGAGAAGTTGATCGTCATCAGCTCGACGATCGGACGCAGCCCTCCCATCGCCGCGCCGACGCCCATCCCGACGATCGTGTTCTCGGAGATCGGCGTGTCGCGCACGCGCTTGTCGCCGAACTCGTCGAGCAGCCCGGCCGTGACCTTGAACGCCCCGTTGAAGACGCCGATGTCCTCGCCCATGATGAAGACGTCGTCGTCGCGCTGCATCTCCTCGCGCAGCGCGGCGTTGAGCGCCTCGCGGTAGCGCATCACCGGCACTACTTGGCGTCCTCCTCGGGCGGGTCCTCGGGGTCCTTCTCCTCGTCGGGCTCGTCGGGGCCCTCCGCCTCGGCCTCGTCGACCGGTGTGTCGTCGTCGGTCTCGGTGCTCTTCTTGTCGAGGGCCTTCGCGGCCTGGCCGAAGCCCTCGGCGCGCGCTCCCTTGCCCATGGCGTCCTCGTCCTCGCCGTGGTGGACGCCCTCGCCGCGCTCGTCGACCGTGTACCAGCCCTTGACCTGGTCGCCGAGGACGTAGATGTGGTCGTACAGCGACTCGGGCGTGGGGAAGTCGGACTCGTCCGCGAACTGCACGGCCTTGTCGATCTCGGCGACGACCTCCTCGTCCAGCTTCTCCCGCTCGCCGTCGTCGAGGATCCCCTCGTCCTCCAGGCGCTTGGCGAAGATCTCGATCGGGTCCTTCTTGCGCCACTCCTCGACCTGCTCCTTGGTGCGGTACTCCTCGGGGTCGGCCATCGAGTGGCCGCGGAAGCGGTAGGTCTCGGCCTCGATGAGGATCGGCTCGCGCTCCTCCCGCGCGCGCCTGATCGCCTCGCACGTGACGCGGTAGGTGTCCGTCACGTCCATGCCGTCGCACTCGACGCCCGGCACGCCGAACGACTCGCCCTTCACCTTCAGGTCGGTCACCGCCGAGTGGCGGTCGAGCGCGGTGCCCATGCCGAACTGGTTGTTGGTGACCATGAAGACGATCGGCAGCTTCCACAGCGCGGCGAGGTTCATCGTCTCGCCGAACGTCCCCTGGTTGGAGGCGCCGTCGCCGAAGACGCACAGCGTCACGTCCTCGGTGCCCTTGTAGTCGGAGGCGAGCGCGAGGCCCGCGCCGAGCGGGAGGTTGCCGCCGACGATGCCGTAGCCGCCCATGAACCGCCGCTCGATGTCGAAGATGTGCATCGAGCCGCCGCGGCCGCCGGAGGTGCCGTCGACCTTGCCGAACAGCTCGGCCATGACGTTCTTCGCGTCCGTCCCGCGCGCGAGCGCGTGCCCGTGCGAGCGGTAGGTGGAGATGAGGTAGTCGTCGGTGCGCAGCGCCTCGACCGCGCCGACGATCGTCGCCTCCTCCCCGATGGCCAGGTGCAGGAAGCCGCCGACCTTGGCCTTCGCGTACATCTGCCCAGCGCGCTCCTCGAAGCGGCGGATCAACATCATCTTGCGCAGCCAGTCGCGCGCTGCCTCGGGCTCGGGAAGCTCGGCCTTCTCGTCCTTCTTCTTGGACTCCGCGCGGGTGGCCATCTCCTCCTCCCGCACAGTACCGCTATGTGGCCGGAGCTATGCGCGCGCCCCGACCCGCAGCGTGTTCGCGCGCGCGAGCGTCCGGCGCCCGGCGATCCGCGCCGACACGACCGCGCGGTACCGGCCCGCGGCGCGGACGCGGAAGACCGCGCGGTAGATCCCGCTGCGCGCGCGGACGGTGCGGCGCGCGACGGTCCGGCCGGCGCGCGTCAGCTTCACCGTCACCCGCGTGCCGGTCGGCGCGCGGCCGGTGACGACGACCAGCCGGCGCCCGCGGACGCGGCGCAGGCGCGCGGTCAGCCGCGCCCGGCGGCGGACCTGCCTCGCGAGGCTCTGCGCGACGCCGCTCGGCGCCACGGCGGGCGGCTCGACGGCGGGCGCGGGCGCGCCGGCGGGCGGGTCGATGAGCGGCGCGGGCAGCGGGAACGAGGCCGAGGTCGCGGCGTCGATGACCTCCTGCGCCAGCCCGAACGGCGCGCCGGACAGCCAGGCCTCGAGGCGCAGCGCGCGGCCGCCCTCGATCCGCTCCGTGCGGCGGTTCGTCAGGAACGGCAGCGTCAACGAGCCGCCCTTGACGGTGACCGTCGAGAACGTCGGGCGCGCGGGCAGCCACCACTCGCTGTGGGCGGTGCTGATCTGCACGCCGAGCCGGTGGCCGGCCGGGATCTTCCAGTCGTTGCCGTAGAGGTCGAACGCGTAGGTCCCGCTCTCGGGGACGAGGCGGCCCTGGCGCGAGACGAGCGTCGCCTGGCCGTCGGCGTCGATGTCGTAGACCGCGGCGGCGAGGTTGACGTCGGGCGCGCTCGTCTCGAGGTCGAGGCTGATGTGCGGGACGCCCGCGAGGTGCGCGTCGTGCGGCAGCGGCGGCGAGATGGTCCACGCGCCGTTGCCGGTCTCGCCCTTGCCGAGGCCGTCGCCCGAGCCCTTCGTCTGGGTGTCGTCCGTGTACTCGCCGCTGTTCAGGAGGACGGTCACGGTCTGCTGGTCGGCGGGCGGCCACTGCTCCTCGCCGCGGAAGCTGCCGTCCGAGGTCTGGACGACGAGCGCCGGGTCCTTCACCGACGGCTCGACGCCGCGCAGGTGCTGGTCGTAGAAGCGCATGACCTCGTCGAACCAGCCGGGGCGGCCCATCTTCAGGCGCCCGCCGGTGTCGACGTCGTTGCCGCGAACGTGGTCCCACATCCCGAACCACGCACGCTTGGGCGCCCGGACGGCGTTGAAGAAGTCCCACGTCCCGTCGGGCTTCGTGTTGTTCTCGAGGAAGCCCTGGGTCATGAAGAGCGGCGTGTGGCCGTCGCCGGCCTTGGCGATCAGGTCACGGGCGCGCCAGTAGTCGGAGGAGTGGTCGGAGTCCTGCTGGTCGGCCCAGTTGCCGGCCTCGCAGCCGGGGCGCGCGGTGCCGTCGGCGCCGTTGACGTTGTACTCGGGGTCGTCCTGGACGCTGCCGGGGGTGACCTCGATCGCGTCGTACAGCGCGGGCGTCGCCAGCGAGTTGAGGTACCGCATGCCCTCGGAGTAGAGGTAGCGGTACATGTCGTAGACCGGCTCCTGCGCGACGACGGCCTTCAGGCCCTTCGGCGAGAGGACCTCGGCGATGAGGCCGGTCACGCCGTCGTAGGACTTGCCGTACGTGCCGACGTTGCCGTCCGACCACTGCTGCGACGCCGCCCACTCGATCGCGGCGACGACGTCGGCCTGCTCGCCGGGGCCGCCCCAGTCGAGGCAGCCGGAGCTGCCGCCGAAGCCGCGCAGGTCGACCATGACGAACGTGTAGCCCTTGCGGACCACGTCGGCGCCGAGGACGAAGTCGGCGAAGCGGTTCGACGGGCCGGGGCTTGAGAAGGGCGTGTATGCGGTCTCCTCGGCCGGGCCGGCGGGGCCGGTCTGCCCGGAGTGGTTGAAGTACGGGCCGATCGAGAGGATCACCGGCGTCGGCTTGTCGGCCGGGATGCCCTCGGGGCGCAGGACGTCGGCGTGCAGCCGGGTGCCGTCCTCCTCGTCGATGTACGCCTGGAACCACTCGGCGCCGGCCTTCTTGTACCAGTCGGGCTCGCTCGCGTCCTCGGGCTTCGGGCCGCTCGGTCCCGCCAGCGGGTCGGGCGCGGTGTCGAGCGTGGCGTCGGCGTCGTAGGTCGCCGCGACCGACAGAAGCGCGCTGAACTGGACGACGTAGTCGCCGGCCTCGAGCCGGCCCGAGACCGAGCCCTCGTTGTCGAACGCGCCGCCGCCCATGACCGCGTCGCCCTCCGGGTTGCCCTCGGCGTCGCTCTTGAAGACCTCGACGTTCATCCAGCCCTGGTCGCCCGGGCCGCTCGCCTTCCAGTGGATCTTCACCGTGCCGCCGTCGCCGACGTGCAGCAGCGTGTCCTCGCACTGGCGGCTCGGGCCGCACGGCTCACCGATGAAGTTGCCGCCGCTGATCGGCCCGCCCGTCCACGCGAACGTCGGCTGCGAGGCGGAGATCGAGCCCTCGTACGCGGGCGCGGCCAGCGCGGGCGAGGCGGACAGGGCGAGGATCAGGCTCAGGACGGCGAGCAGCGCGACGATCGGCTTCATGCCGACGGGAACGTCAGATGGACCGGAAACTGGCGGCGACGCGGTCCAGTCCGTCGTCGCCGTGACGGACCGTCTTGCCGTCGAAGAACGCAGGGGTCCAAGCGACAATGCGCTCGCGGGTCAGTGCCGTCGGCCGTCGTCCTCTCGCGCAGACATGGGCGGGTTCCGGCGTCAGGAAGCCCGCCCGGGCCAGCCCTCAGCGAGTCTCGACACGAGCTCATCAACACTCAGGATTTCGATCGGCGCGGCCATGGCGCGCAGCTCGTCGAAACGTCGCGGCTGGCTAATACCCGCTAAGCCGGAAGGAGTGACGATCAGGGCCTCGCCCGCATCGTGTTCGCGCTGTTGGTTCCGCACGACGTCCAGTAACTGACCGATGAGCGGCTTCCGAAAGGGCGCAATCCACCGTCTTGGAGCAACGAGTACTCGTTTGTCTCCGGCGGTGACGACGATCCCGCGCGGGGTCCCGGAAAGGCGTTCGACGGAGCCGTGACCGGCTAAGCCGGCCGTGAGGAGAAGCTCGACTTGGCGAGCGAACTCGTCGGCCAGACGGGCCCGCTCGCCAGGACTGGTCACCTCCGGGCTTGGACGCGGGGTCGAGATTTCTCGCCACCGCGCGAGGAGGTCGGCCCCCAGATGCGACTGGAGGGCGCGTCCGACGATGGCCTCGATCTCGGCGGGCGTCGCGGGCGGCTGCTCCTGATCGTCTGTGACTCGTGTGTCGTCCTCGTCGACCGGCAGGGACGATGTAGCAGTCGCGGCGGCGGGCGGCGCTTGCCCTAGCGCGTGCCGCAGCACAAAATCAAACTGCTCTCGGATGACGGCCACTGTCGCCGCCGAACGCTCGTCGATCTTCGTCAGCACGCTGCTCGTGTCGCGGTAAAGATCTGCGCTGCGGCGGTCTTGCTCGCGCGCCACGTTCAATTGAACGACGAAGAACGCGACTTGCAGCGTGAAGGCGAAGATCGCCAGCGCGAGCGCGACGGTTGCCAGCAAATCGTCGTCGCCATCGGCCAGCACGATCGCGAGAGCCACGAGGCATGCAAAGGCAACCGCAAGCGACCAGCCAGCCGCGGCCCGCGCGCTAATTGAGAAACTAGCGGCGCGAGTACCGCGCTTGGATCCTTGGGAGAGTGCTTCACGATCAGGCACGGGACCGCGGAACTTTCGCTGATCATCAGGGATCCCGCAACTAGCGAACGGGCCAGGAGGCGGCGCGTGGTTGAGACTTGCGACTCGACTGCCTCATCTCAGTCACTCCTGTGACTGCTGGACGCGTTTCCGCTCCAGGCGGGAAAACTCGTTTGGCCAACCTCGGGAGGTCGTCGTCGACCCAGAACAAGAGAGGCGGATAGGCGCCGTCGCCGCCTTTCGCACGCGGTTCGAACGAGCGCGCGGGCGGTCATCGCCGTCGGGACCGAACAGCCGCGGCGAAGGCGTCCAGCTCGTCGTCTCCCTGACGCACGGTCTCCCAGTCGAAGAACGCGGGCGTGGCGGTCACACCGCGCCCGGTGGCGATCGCCGTCGCCTCGTCGAGGCGCTGGGCGATCGAGCGGGTCTCGAGTGCCTTGAGCAGCGCGCGCGGGTGGATCTCGCAGGCGGCCGCCGCGATCATCACGTTCTCCTGCTCGGCGAGTGACCGGCCTCCCGCGTACGCCTGGCGGAAGGCGGCGAGGCAGAAGGCGACGGTCTTGCCGCCGGCCTTCGCATAGGTCGCCGCGAGCTGCGCGAGCTCGGAGTCGAACGGGAACGGATCCGGCCAACTGACCGCCTGCAGGCCGCGACTCGCCGCCGCCCGCTCGATCTCGGCGCGGAAGATCTCCTCCTCCTCCGCGCACCGGAACCCGCCTTCGAACGGCATCCGCACGGGGACCCACTCGCACGGGACCGGCATGAGCGCGAGGATCCGCTCCGCGCTGAGCCACGCCTCCGGCGAGGAGAGGTCGAGGTAGAAGACCGGGTCGCTAGCCGTGGATGAGCCAGCCATCGGCGGCGCGGGCGGCCTCCATCACGGCCTCCGACAGGGTCGGGTGGCCGTGGACGATCCGCGCCACCTCGGGGTAGCCGCCCTCGATCGCCTTGACGTTGACGAGCTCCTGGATCAGCTCGGTGGCGCGCGTCCCGACGATGTGGCCGCCGAGCAGCTCGCCGTACTTCTTGTCGCCGACGACCTTGATGAGGCCGGTGCGGTCGCCGTAGACGGTGCCGGCGCCGACCGCGCCGTATTGCACCTTGCCGACGACGACGTCGTGGCCGGCCTCCTTCGCCTGCGCCTCGGTCAGGCCGAACGAGCCGACGTTCGGCGTGCAGAACGTCGCCCGCGGGATGTCGATGTGCTCGAGCGGGTGGGTCTCGTTCCCGACGGCGTCCTCCGCCGCGATGATCCCCTCGTCGGAGGCCTTGTGCGCGAGCGCCGGGCCGTGCACGAGGTCGCCGATCGCGTACACGTTCTCCTTCGACGTCCGCTGGCGGCCGTCGACCTCGATCAGGCCCTTGTCGTCGAGCTTGACGCCCGCCTCGTCGAGGCCGAGGCCCTCGACGTCCGGCCCGCGGCCCGCGGCGATGATCAGGTACTCGACCTTGCCCTTCTCGTCGCCGAACGAGAACTTCACGCTGTCGTCGCCGGCCTCGACGTTCTCCACGAACGTCTTGGTGTGGATCGTCATCCCCTGCTTCTTCAGCCCGCGCTCGACGAGCTTGGAGATGTCGGCGTCCTCGGTCGGGACCACGCGGTCGAGGCCCTCGAACAGCAGGACCTCGCTCCCGAGCCGCGCGTAGGCGCTCGCGATCTCGACGCCGGAGGCGCCCGCGCCGACCACCGCGATCCTGCCCGGCAGCTCATCGAGCGCCCACGCGCCCTCCGTGCCGATGACGCGCCCGCCGAACTTCGTGCCGGGGATCGGCTTGGGGACCGAGCCGGTCGCGAGGATCACCTTCCCGGCCTGGATCTCGGTGCCGTCGAAGTTGCCGCCGATCTTGACGTTGCCGTCGTCGGTGAGCGCGCCGTGGCCCTCGATGAAGTCGATCTTGCTCCTCTTGAACAGGCCGGACACGCCGCCCGTGAGCGTCTTGATGACCTTCGTGCGCCGCTCGCTGACCGCCCCGAAGTCGACCTCTGGATCCGCGACCTTCAGGCCGAAGTCGCCGGCCTCCCGGATCTCCGTGAGGATGTCGGCGCTGCGCAGGACGGCCTTGGCGGGGATGCACGCGTAGTTCAGGCACCGGCCCCCGACGACGTCCTTCTCCACGACGGCGGTCTTCATCCCGACCTGCGCCGCGCGGATCGCTGCCACGTATCCGCCGGGGCCCGAGCCGATGACGACGCAGTCGTAGGAGCTCTCGGGCATGGGCGCGGACTATACGTCGCTCGGTCTGGCGCGGCGCTCCGGCATCTGGAGCCTTGCGAGCGCGCGGACGAGCTTCCAGAACAGCCATCCGCCGAGCCCGATGACCGCGAGGCAGAACAGCACCTCCACGAGCCCCGACGCGACCATCAGCGACAGCGCGGCGAAGAGGATCGACAGGCCGAGCAGCGCCTGGAAGCCCAGCACCGCCCAGTACTTCGCCCGCCACATCCCCACGGCGGCGACGAGCAGCACGACCGCCTGCAGGACGACCGCTCCCGCGCTCGGCTCACGGCCGGAGACCTCGACGCCCGCCAGCCACAGCCCCACGTTCGCGAGGAGCAGCACGAACGCGACGACGGCCGCCACGGTCACCGCGCCGGGCCGCTCGCCGGGCTCCAGCGGCTCGAGGCCCTGGCGGATCCGCTCGTCGCGCGCCTCCCCCCGAAGCCTCTTGGAGGGTGCGCCTCCGGCCGGGCGGGCGGGCGCGGCGGGGTCGCGCCGCTTACGACTGCGTCGCCCCATCGAGCATCTCCCTCAGCCGGCGCGCGGCGGCGCCCGGGTCGTCCGCCTCGGCGATCGCGCGGACGACGACGATCCTGCGCGCGCCCGCGTCGAGCACCTCGGGCAGCGTGCCGGCGTCGATCCCGCCGATCGCGAACCACGGGAGGCGCGCGGTCGCGGCCGCGTGTCGGACCGGCCCGAGCCCGACCGCGGGGCGGCCCTCCTTCGTCGGCGTCGCGTGGACCGGGCCGACCGCGAAGTAGTCGACGCCCTCGGCGGCGTCGGCCTGCTCCTCCGAGTGGGTCGAGAGCCCCACGACCCGATCCTCTCCGACGATCTCGCGCGCCTCGCCGACCGGTGTGTCGTCCTGCCCGACATGCACGCCGTCCGCCCCCGCCGCCTCGACGAGGTCCGGCCGGTCGTTGAGGACGAAGAGCGCGCCGTGCTCTCGACAGAGCGCGCGCGCCACCTGCGCCGCGGCCACGATCTGCTCGTCCGGCGCGTGTTTCTCGCGAAGTTGGAACACGTCGACGCCGTTCGCCAGCGCGGGAGCGAGCACGTCCGCCAGCGGCCGCCCGCCGGGGCTGGCGCCGGAGACGAAGTACAGCCGGGCGTCTTCGAGATTCCGCACTAGAGTGGAGGGTGACACGGGAGCCCCGCGAGGGCTGAGAGGGCGCAGAGAAGCGCCGACCGTCACAACCTGATCCGGGTCATGCCGGCGAAGGGAGAGGATGTGCACAGCGCCGAGGGAGTGAAGTGGGACGTCGCCGTCGTCGGCGGCGGGATCGTCGGCCTCTCCATCGCCTACCGCGCGCAGCAGCGCGGGCTGCGCGTGGTCGTGCTCGATCGCGGCGGCGACGCGGCGTCGCGCCACGCCGCCGGGATGCTGGCGCCGGTCAGCGAGGCGGAGATCGGCCACGGCGAGCTGCTCGGCGACGGCCTCGAGGCCGCGGGCGCGTGGCCGGCGTTCGCGGACGAGCTGGGCGTCGCGCTTCACACGGCCGGCACGCTCGTCGTCGCCCGCGACCGCGACGAGGCCGAGGCGCTCGACCGCGAGCGCGCCTTCCGCGAGAGGCTCGGGCTGACCGTCGAGCGGCTGCTGCCGAGCGCCGCGCGCAGGCTCGAGCCCGCGCTGGCGCCGACGATCCGCCTCGCCCTGCACGTCGCGGACGACCGCGCCGTGGATCCGAGGGAGGTCGTGGCCGCGCTCGCCGCCCGCGTCGAGGTTCGCGAACCCGCCGAAGTCGCGGAGGTGGGCGAGGGCGAGGCGCGGCTCGCGAGCGGCGAGGTCGTCGTCGCCGAGACCGTCGTCGTCGCCGCCGGCGCCTGGTCGGCGAAGCTCGCCGACGTCCCGGTCCGGCCGGTCAAGGGCCAGATCCTCCGGCTGAGGGATCCGCGGGGGGCGGGCCTGGTGGAGCGGGTCCTGAGGTTCGAGGGCGGCTACCTCGTCCCGCGCGGCGACGGGCGCTACGTCCTCGGCGCGACGGTCGAGGAGCGCGGGTTCGACACGACGGTCACCGCGGGCGGCGTCTACGAGCTGCTCCGCGACGCGACCGAGATCGTCCCCGGCATCAGCGAGCTGGTCGTCGAGGAGGCCGCCGCGGCGCTCCGGCCCGGGACGCGCGGCAACGTCCCGATCGTCGAGCGCCGGGGCCGAACCATCGTCGCCACCGGCCACTTCCGCAACGGGGTCCTCCTCGCGCCCCTGACCGCGGACCGGGTGGTCGAGATGCTCGAGCGGGTGCCGGCGTGATCACCCTCAACGGCGAGCCGGCGGAGGGCGGAGGGGCCACGGTGGAGCAGCTCCTCGCGCGGCTCGACGTGCCGGGCCGCGGGGTCGCCGTCGCGGTCGACGCCGAGGTCGTGCCGAAGAGCGAGTGGGCGAGCCACGTCGTGCCCGAGGGAGCCCACGTCGAGGTCGTCACGGCGGTGCAGGGCGGATGAGCGGCCCGCTGCAGATCGCCGGCCGCACGTTCACGAGCCGCCTGATCCTCGGCACCGGCGGCTTCCCGAGCCTCGACCTCCTCGCGGCGGCCATCGACGCAACGAAGACCGAGATGGTCACCGTGGCGCTCCGGCGCGTCGACGCCGCGAGCCGCGACGGGCTCGTCGGCGTCCTCGACGAAGCGGGCGTCCAGGTCCTCCCGAACACCGCCGGGTGCTTCACCGCCCGCGACGCCGTCCTCACCGCGAAGCTCGCCCGCGAGGCGTTCGAGACCGACTGGGTCAAGCTCGAGGTCATCGGCGACGAGCGCACGCTGCTGCCCGACGCGCCCGAGCTGCTCGTCGCGGCCGAGGAGCTGATCGACGACGGCTTCACCGTCCTGCCCTACACCAACGACGACCCGATCCTCGCCAAGCGCCTCGAGGACGCCGGCTGCGCGGCGGTCATGCCGCTGGGCTCGCCCATCGGCTCCGGCATGGGCATCCGCAACCCGTACAACATCGCGCTCATCGTCGAGCAGGCGCGCGTCCCGGTGATCCTCGACGCCGGCGTCGGCACCGCCAGCGACGCCGCCCTCGCCATGGAGCTCGGGTGCGACGCGATCCTCACCGCGAGCGCCATCAGCCGGGCCGAGGACCCGGTCGCGATGGCCACAGCGATTCGCCTGGCGACCGAGGCGGGGCACGCCGCGCGGCACGCCGGCCGCATCCCGCGCAGGCTCTACGCGGAACCCTCCACACAGCACGCCGGTTTGCCGTCGTTCGGGTGAGGGTCCACCCCGGGCCGCCGCGGCTAAGGAATGCCGCCCAGGTGCCGAAGTTCCAGACCATGGCCACCGACACCGCGACCCGACACCGTCTCGTCACCCGCTCCGACTTCGACGGTCTCATCTGCGCGGCTCTGCTCAAGCGCCTGGGGATGCTCGAGGACATCCTCTTCGTCCACCCCAAGGACATGCAGGACGGCAAGGTCGAGCTGCTCGCCACCGACATCACGACGAACCTTCCGTACAACGACGGCGTCCACCTCGCGTTCGACCACCACGACTCCGAGGTCGAGCGGCTGGGGAGCAAGAAGCCGGCCAACCACGTGATCGACCCGGCGGCCCGCTCCGCCGCGCGCGTGGTCTACGACTACTTCGGCGGCGACGACGAGTTCGGCGGCTGGCCGTGGACGGAGCTCTTGTGGGCGGTCGACAAGGCCGACTCCGCGGACTTCACCGAGGCCGAGATCCTCGACCCGACCGGCTGGATCCTCCTGAGCTTCCTCATGGACCCGCGCACGGGCCTCGGGCGCTTCCGCGACTTCCGCATCTCGAACTACCAGCTCATGATGCAGCTGATCGATGCGTGCACCGAGCTGACGGCCGAGGAGATCCTCCGGACGCCGGACGTCGCCGAGCGCGTCGCGCTCTACCGGCTGCACTCCGAGCAGGCGATCGAGCAGATCCGCCGGCTCGCGCGCGTCCACGGCGACGTGGTGGTGCTCGACCTCCGCGAGGAGGACACGATCCACCCCACCAACCGCTTCATGATCTACGCGCTGTTCCCGCAGTGCCGGGTCTCGATGCACGTGCTCTGGGGCCTCAAGCAGCAGAACACGGTGTTCGCGGTCGGCAAGTCGATCCTCGACCGCACGTCTCCGGTCGACGTCGGCGCGCTGATGCTCGACTACGGCGGAGGCGGCCACGAGGCGGCAGGCACCTGCCAGGTCCCGAACGAGGACGCGGAGAAGGTCCTCGGCCAGCTCGTCACGCGGATCAACCGCGGCGGGCGCGCGGCCGCGGCCTAGCGCACACCGAACAACAGCGGGGCGTGGTCGCTCAGCGGCGCCGCGTCCAGCCGCTCTCCGCTCACGCGCTCGAGCCCGCGCGCGAACAGCCAGTCGACACCGCCGCCGCCGATGCGCCCCATCCCCGGCACCTCGGGGTTGCCGATGTTGAAGTCCCCGCCGAGGAGCGCGCGCGGATCGGCGCGGGACCAGCGCTCGAGCGCATCCGCCGCGATCGCGATGTCGCGCTCGGAGCGGGGCCGCGGCTGGGTCTGCGCGTGGAGGTTGCCGAGCCAGGTCCCGTCCTCGAGGCGGACGGCGTGCATCCACCGCCGCTCCGGCCACCAGCGCAGCCGCTCCTCCCGGTGCTCGACGATCCGCGCGCCCCGCACGAGGATCGCGTTCGACCCGCCGCCCCAGCTCTTCATGACGTCGGGCCAGCGATCGGCGAGGAGGCGGCGGAGGAAGAGCAGCTGGTTGCGCCCGGTGATGTTCATCCGCATCGACGCGCGCGCACGCTCGGCCAGCGGCCGCGGCCACCACGGCGGGACCTCCTGCAGCAGCGCGACGTCCCACGCCCACGACGCGATCAGCGCGGCGTAGTCCTCGTAGAGGTCGCGACCGGCGGGCGGGACGGCACGGCCGTGGAAGACGTTCCAGGTCAGGACGCGCAATGCTTCCTCCTTGCCCCGGCACTTCCTCGACGGAACGGAGCTCGGCCGCGACGAGCTGCTCGCGCTGGTGGACCGCGCGGCGGCGATGAAGGCCCATCCCCTCGACGCCCGCCCGCTGGCCGGCCGCTCGGTCGCGCTGGTCTTCGAGAAGCCCTCGACGCGGACGCGCCTGTCGTTCGAGGCCGGCGTGTTCGAGCTGGGCGGGCAGCCGATGGTCCTGCGGTCGGGCGAGCTCCAGCTGTCGCGCGGGGAGTCGCTGCGCGACACCGCGCTCGTCCTCTCCCGCCACGTCGCCGCGATCGGGATCCGCACCGGGCCGCACGCCGACGTGGTCGAGCTCGCCCTGCACAGCGAGGTCCCGGTCGTGAACATGCTCACGGCCGACCACCACCCGGTGCAGGTCCTCGCCGACCTCCTCACGCTGCGCGAGGCCTTCGACGGCGTCGCCGGCCTGAAGGTGGCGTACGTCGGCGACGGCAACAACGTCGCCCGCTCGCTCGCGCTCGTGGGCAGCCGCGCCGGGGTCGAGGTCGCGATCGCGGCGCCGCCCGGCTACCAGCTGCCCGACGACGACGTGCCCGCGACGCTCACCGACGACCCCGCCGAGGCGGCGGAGGGCGCGCACGCCGTCTACACCGACGTCTGGGTGAGCATGAGCGACGACGACGCGACGGCCGAGGAGCGCCGGCGCGCGCTCGAGCCCTACCGCATCGACGACGCGCTCCTCGACCGCGCGGCGCCCGGCGCGATCGCCCTGCACTGCCTGCCCGCCCACCCGGGCGAGGAGATCGCCGCCGAGGTGCTCTACGGCTCGCGCCAGCGGATCTGGGACCAGGCGGAGAACCGCCGCCACGCCCAGAAGGCGCTGCTCGAGCTGCTCCTCGAAGACTGAGCATTCGGCTCACCGCAAGAACGCCGTTCGCTGAGCGTTAGCGCTTCCATGGGGGGATGGCTGCGCAGGTGCGCCGTCGCGCTGGCGGCACCCATGGCGTGCGCGCTGCTCGCGCCGGCGGCCGCGAGCGCCGACGCGTCGGACATGACCTGCACGATCGTATCGCTCTCGACGCCCGACACGATCGAGTGGGAGTGGACGGGGATCTGGGGCGGGTCGAGCGGCGGCGGCGACCTGAACATCACCGGCCGGGCGAACTGCGTGCACCCGACGACCGGGACGTGGACCGCCGACCTCTCGTCGATCAGCGCCGACGCCGATCCCTCCCCCTGCCAGGTCGGCAACGGCATCCGCGGCGGGGCGTCGATCCGGGGCACGCTCGACTTCACGCTCTCGAACGGCCTGAAGGACCACCGCCCGTTCACGCTCTCGTTCTTCCCCGACACCGACGAGCCCGACGTCACCGGGACCATGACCGTCGACGGCGGCCGCACGACGCCGGTGACGTGGCACTTCCCGCCCGACGTCCAGCGCTGCCACGTCTTCGGCGTCCCGTTCGACGTCACCGGCCTGAGCTGGAGCGGCACGTTCCACGTCCCGGTCGCGACCGGCAACCCGAAGCTCCTCGTCGCGCCGGCGCAGCTCATCCACCCGGACCCGATCGCCGCGAGCGCCGACGGCTCGACGCTGTACGTCGGGTCGTTCACGACCGCCCTCTCGGTCCTCGCGGACAGCCCGCCGCCCAGCCTCCAGCCGTCGAAGGTCTCCGCGATCGCCCGGGCAACCGGGACCGTGCAGCGGTCGTGGACGATCGCCGGGCAGGCGTTGGACAAGGGCCACGGCCTGACCGGGATCGCGCTCGACGCCGCCGGCCGCCTGTACGTCGCCGACGTCGCGCCGGCGCGGGTGCTCCGGCTGGATCCCGCGACCGGGCAGCAGACCACCTACGGGACGATCCCGAACTTCGACGAGCGCGACCTCTCGCGCTTCGGCAACCGCCCGCCGCTGCCCAACGGCGCCGCGTTCGGCCCCGACGGCTCGCTGTACGTCACCGACACGACGCAGGGCGTGATCTGGCGCGTGCCGCCGGGCGGCGGGACGGCGCAGCGCTGGTTCCGCGACCAGCGCCTGGCCAGCTTCATCGGCCCCAACGGGATCCGGCTGATGGCCGACCAGAAGACGCTGTTGTTCGTGGTCTCGAACTCGCAGCCGCCGGGCGCGCTGGACGGGCTGCAGGGCAAGGTCTACAAGCTGCCGATCACCACCTCGGGGGCGCCGGGGGCGCTGTCGACGTTCTGGACGGGCGGGACGAACGAGGGGCCGGACTCGCTGGCGATCGCGCAGTCGGGCAACGTGTACGTCGCCGAGGCGGGGGACGGCGCGCGCAGCGGGTTCGTCGTGCTGTCGCCGGCCGGCCGCGAGCTCGCGCGGCGTCAGTCGCCGGTGAACCGCCTGACCCCGAACGTCGCCTACGACACCGTGGCGGACGTCGCGTTCGTCGGCACGACCGCGTACTTCACGAACTCCGCGAACTTCAGCGGCAACGTCGCCAACATGGCGGTCTTCGCCTACGACGTGGGCGATCCCGGGCTGTCCGTCCTCAAGCCCTCCGTGCCGTGAGGCTGCTCGCCCTCCTCGCCGTCGCCGTCGCGTGCGCGCTCGCCGCGCCGGCGCAGGCGCACGCGGACGCCTCGGAGATGACCTGCACGATCCAGACGCTGACCATGAGCGGGACGATCGAGTGGGCGTACAACTCGATCTTCAGCCAGGACGATCCGCTCAGCTACGTCGGGCTCAACGGGACGGCGTCCTGCCTCCATCCGAAGTACGGCACGTTCGGCGCGACCCTGTCGGCCACCAACGCCGAGGTCGACACCTCGATCTGCGGCGTGCCCGGCGCGAGCGGCGGGGCGACGATCGACGGCGAGATGCAGATCGCGCTCTCCAACGGCCTGAAGGACCGGCGCGAGTTCGACTTCTGGTACGGGCCCGACACCGACGAGCCGGACCAGACCGGGCTCATCCGCGTCGGGGGCGAGTACACGCCGATGACCTGGCACTTCCCCGACCAGCAGCGGTGCCGCCTCTTCAAGCCGAGCTGGAGCATCTCCGGCCTGAGCTTCTCGGGCACGTTCAACGTGCCCGTCTCGCCGGACAACCCGAAGCCGCTGACCGCGGTCGGGATCGGCCTCACCCATCCCGACCCGATCGCGGCGAGCGCGGACGGCTCGACCCTGTACGTCGGCTCGTTCACCACCGCCCTCTCGGTCCTGGCCGACACGCCGCCCCCGAACGTCCAGCCGTCGAAGGTCTACGCGCTCGACCCGGCGACCGGGGTGGTGCGCCGGTCGTGGACGATCGCGGGGCAGGCGGTGGACAAGGGGCACGGCCTCACGGGCATCGCGCTCGACGCGGCGGGCCGGCTCTACCTCGCGGACGTCGCGCCGGCGCGGGTGGTCCGCCTCGATCCCGCGACCGGGGCGCAGACCACCTACGCGACGATCCCGAACGTCAACGAGCAGTCGGCGACGGGCAACCGCCCGCCGCTCCCCAACGGCGCCGCCTTCGGCCCCGACGGCTCGCTGTACGTGACCGACACGACGCAGGCCACGATCTGGCGGGTGCCGCCGGGCGGCGGCACCGCGCAGCGGTGGTTCACCGACACGCGCCTGAAGAGCTACATCGGTCCCAACGGCATCCGCCTGATGGCCGACCAGAAGACGCTGTTGTTCGTGGTCTCCAACTCGCAGCCGCCGGGCGCGCTCGAAGGCCTCCAGGGGAAGATCTACAAGCTGCCGATCACCACCGGCGCGCCCGGCACGCTGTCGACGTTCTGGACGGGCGGGACCAACGAGGGCCCGGACTCGCTGGCGATCGCCCAGTCGGGCAACGTCTACGTGGCCGAGGCCGGCGACGGCGCGCGCACCGGCTTCGTCGTCCTGACGCCGGCCGGCCGGGAGATCGCCCGCCGCCAGGCGCCCGTCAACCGTCTGACCGCCGAGCGCGGCTACGACACCGTCGCCGACGTCGCGTTCATCGGGACCAAGGCCTACTTCACGAACTCCGCCAACTTCAGCGGGATCCCGGCGAACATGGGCGTGTTCGTCTACGACGTCGGCGATCCCGGCCTGACCGTGCTCAAGCCGACCGTGCCGTGAGGTCCGCCATGCGAACGCTCCTCGTCCTTCTCGCCGTCCTCGCCGCCGTCTCGCTGGCCGCCGCGCCGGCGGCGCAGGCCGACGCCTCCGACATGACGTGCACGATCGTCTCGCTCGACATGGCGCCCACCGAGTGGGCGTTCTTCAACCTGTTCTCGCGCGAGCCCACGCACACGGGCAGCACGACGCTGAGCGGGTCGGCGACGTGCGTGCATCCCGTCTCCGGCACCTGGCAGGCGACGCTGGGCGGGACGGCCTCGGTGTCGAGCTCGTGCGGGTTCGGGACGAGCAGCGCGTCGGCCAGCGGGACGCTGACGTTCGCGTTCTCCTCCGGGCTCAAGGACAGCCGCCCGTTCTCGAGCGCCTACTCGCCGGTCGCCCGCGCCGAGGGGACGCCCGGTTGGATCCAGGTCGACGGCCCGGTCTCGGTGGCGACGTGGCACGTCGGCAGCAACCCGTGCTCGGGCGGCGGCTACGGCAGCAACAACTACAACTCGCCGAGCATCACCGGGAGCTTCAAGGTCAACGTGTCCAAGACGAACCCGAAGCTGTTCGCCAAGGACGACGGCATCCCGGGGCACCCGGATCCGATCGCCGTCAACCAGTCGACCGGCCGGGTGTACGTGGGGTCGTTCACGACCGCGCTGACGGTGCTCGCCGATCGGCCCGCGCCGAGCCTCGAGCCGTCGCGGGTGACCGAGTACGACCTGTCCGGGAACCGGCTGCGCGACTGGGCGATCAACGGCCAGCGCACCCAGGAGGGCCACGGCCTGACCGGGATCGCGCTCGACGCGACCGGCCGGCTCTACGTGGCCGACGTCAACCCCGCGCGGGTGGTGCGCCTGGATCCGAGCACGGGGGCGCAGTCCGTCTACGGGACGATCCCGGACTTCAACGAGAGCGCGCAGTCGCGGTTCGGGAATCGCAAGCCGCTGCCCAACGGGGCGGCGTTCGGGCCCGACGGCTCGCTGTACGTGACCGACACCACCCAGGGCGTCATGTGGCGGATCCCGGCGGGCGGAGGCACGGCGCAGAAGTGGTTCTCCGATCCGCGGCTGGTCAGCTTCATCGGCCCGAACGGGATCCGGCTGATGGCCGACCAGAAGACGCTGCTCTTCGTCGTCTCGAACTCGCAGCCGCCCGGCGCGCCCGAGGGCCTGCAGGGCAAGATCTACAAGCTGCCGATCACGACCACCGGCGCGCCGGGGGCGCTGTCGACGTTCTGGACGGGCGGGACGAACGAGGGGCCGGACTCGCTGGCCATCGCGCAGTCGGGCAACGTGTACGTGGCCGAGGCCGGCGACGGGGCGCGGACCGGCTTCGTGGTCCTGTCGCCCGCCGGGCGCGAGCTCGCGCGCCGCCAGGCCCCGGTCCATCGGCTCAGCCCGGACATCGCCTACGACACGGTGGCCGACGTCGCCTTCGTGGGCACGCGCGTCCTGTTCACGAACAGCGCCAACTTCACCGGCAACGTCGCGAACATGGCGATCTTCGAATACGACGTCGGCGACACCGGCCTTCCGGTGCTCCGGCCGAGCATCCCGTGAGGCCCGCCGTGCGCACGCTGCTCGCCCTGCTCGCCGCGGTCCTCGCCGTCTCGCTCGCCGCCGCTCCGGCCGCGCACGCCGACGCGAGCGAGATGACGTGCACGATCGAGTCCCTGCAGACGACCACTGCCGTCGACTGGGCGTGGTTCAACCTGTTCTGGCGCGAGCCGGACAAGAGCGGCAACACCGATCTGACCGGCTCGGCGAGCTGCGTGCACCCGCGCAACGGGACGTTCCACGCCACGCTCAGCGCGCCGAGCGTGTACGTCCACAGCCATTGCGGGTTCGCCACGCCGGCGACCGCGGAGGTCGAGGGCGAGCATCCGACTCGCTACCTCCACATCGCGCTCGACAACGGGCTGACCGACGTCCGGCCGTTCCGGATCGAGCTGAGGACCGTCTCGACGATGAGCGTCGACGGCGGGCCGGCGACGCGGGTGACCTGGAGCTTCCCGCCGGGCACGGACCTCTGTCCGTCGAGCGGCCATCAGGTCGGCCCGATCGGGTTCAGCGGGACGTTCACGGTCCCCGTGGCGACGGCGAACCCGAAGCTGTTCGCCAAGGACGACGGCACGCCGGGGCACCCCGACCCGATCGCGGTCAACCAGTCGGCGGGCCGCGTCTACGTGGGCTCGTTCACCACGGCGCTCACCGTGCTCGCCGATCGGCCGGCGCCGACGCTCGAGCCGTCGCGCGTGACCGAGTACGACTTCGCCGGCAACCGGCTGCGCGAGTGGGCGGTCGCCGGGCAGCGGACACAGGAGGGCCACGGGCTCACCGGCATCGCGCTCGACGCCGCGGGGCGGCTGTACCTCGCCGACGTCAATCCCGCGCGCGTCGTGCGCCTCGATCCGGGCACGGGGGCGCAGTCGGTCTACGGGACGATCCCGGACTTCAACGAGAGCGCGCAGTCGCGCTTCGGGAATCGCAAGCCGTTGCCCAACGGGGCGGCGTTCGGTGCCGACGGCTCGCTGTACGTGACCGACACGACGCAAGGCGTCATCTGGCGCGTGCCGCCGGGCGGGGGGACGGCGCAGAAGTGGTTCTCCGATCCGCGGCTGATCAGCTTCATCGGGCCGAACGGCATCCGGCTGATGGCCGATCAGAGGACGCTCTTGTTCGTGGTGTCGAACTCGCAGCCGCCGGGCGCGCCCGAGGGCCTGCAGGGCAAGATCTACAAGCTGCCGATCACCACGTCCGGCGCGCCGGGAGCCCTCTCCGCGTTCTGGACGGGCGGGACCAACGAGGGCCCGGACTCGCTGGCGATCGCCCAGTCGGGCAACGTGTACGTGGCCGAGGCCGGCGACGGGGCACGCACCGGCTTCGTGGTCCTGTCGCCCGCCGGGCGCGAGCTCGCCCGCCGTCAGGCGCCCGTTCACCGGTTGACCGCGGACATCGCGTACGACACCGTCGCGGACGTCGCGTTCGTCGGGACGCGCGTCCTGTTCACGAACAGCGCCAACTTCAGCGGCAACGTCGCGAACATGGCGATCTTCGAGTACGACGTGGGCGACACGGGGCTCCCGGTGCTCCGGCCGACCATCCCGTAGGCGCTAGCCTCACGCCGCATGCCGCAGCCGAAGAAGTCGTCGCCGCGAGGCCGCGGCGACGAGGTCACGACCCTCGCCGCCGTGCGCGAGCTGCTCACGCGGTCGCTGATGCTGCCGAGCGACCGGCTGCGAGAGACGCTCGACGACGCCGTGCGCCGCGGCCGGATAACGCGCACCGACGCGGAGGAGCTCCTCGACCGGCTCGTCACGGTCGGGCGGACGCAGACCGAGGACGCCCTGGCGCGGATGGAGGCGCTGGTCGGCGGCGCGCGGCGCGCGGCGGGGCTGAGCTCCTCGTTCCCGATCGCGGCCTACGACGACCTCACCGCGGCGCAGATCGCGGAGCGCCTCGCCGACCTGTCGGCGTCAGAGCTGCGGAAGGTGCGCGACTACGAGAAGCGCAACGCGAACCGCAAGTCGGTCCTCGGCGCGATCGAGCGCCGGCTGCGATGACGACGGCGGTCCGCCCGGAACGCGGTCAACATCTCGATCTCACCGTCCACGCCCTCGCGTACGGAGGCAACGGGGTGGCGCGGCACGAGGGCTATGTCGTGTTCGTCGCCGGCGCCGTCCCCGGCGACCGCGTGCGCGCCGTCGTGACGAAGCGCAAGCGCGCCTACGCCGAGGCGCGGGCGGTCGAGCTGCTCGAGCCGAGCCCCGAGCGGATCGAGCCCCGCGCTCCCGGCCACCCGGGGACGCCGTGGCAGGTCCTGCCGTACGAGCGCCAGCTGCAGGTCAAGGCCGAGCAGGTCGACGACGCGCTGCGGCGCATCGGCCACCTCGACGGGTACGAGCTGGAGCCGATCGTCCCCGCGACCGAGCTCTGGCGCTACCGCAACAAGCTCGAGTACTCGTTCGGCGCGGACGACGAGGGCACGCTCGTCTGCGGCTTCCACAAGCCGGGCTCGTGGGAGGAGATCGTCGGGGTCGAGGACGACCTGCTCGCCTCCGAGCGCGTCAACGCCGCGCGGCGCGCGGTGCTCGAGTGGTGCCGGGCGCAGGGCCTCTCGGCGTACGACCGCCGCGAGCAGGCCGGCCTGCTGCGCAACCTCGTCGTGCGCGAGGGTCGCCGGACCGGCGAGGTGCAGGTCCGGGTCGTGACGTCCGACGCGCCCTTCCCGGCCGAGCCGCTGGCGGCAGCGCTCGACGGGGTCGCCGACGCCCTGTTCTGGACGCGCATCGAGGGCGTCGCCGAGGTGACCGCCGGCGGCCGCACCGAGCTCGTGATGGGCGCGACGCAGCTGCGCGAGGAGCTGAACGGGCTGGAGCTCGGCATCTCGCCCGAGGCGTTCTTCCAGACCAACACCGAGATGGCGGAGACGCTCTACGGCGTCGCGGCCGAGTACGCGGCGCTGAAGGGCTGGGAGCGCGTGTACGACCTCTACTGCGGGATGGGCACGATCGGCCTGACCCTCGCGCCCCGTGCGGGGGAGGTGTGGGGGCTCGAGGTCGCCGAGGAGGCGGTCTCCGACGCGATCGCCACCGCCCGCCGCAACGAGATCGGCAACGCGCGCTTCTACGCCGGCGACGTCCGCCTCGCGCTGCGCGAGCTGGTCGAGCAGGCCGGCCGCCCTGACGTCGTCGTGGTCGACCCACCGCGCAGCGGCCTGTCGCAGAAGGTCGTCCGGCGCGTCATCGAGGCCGCCCCGAAGCGCATCGTCTACGTCTCGTGCAACCCGACGACGCTCGCCCCGAACGCGGCGCAGCTCGTCGAGGCCGGCTACGCGCTACGGCGCGTCCGGCCGGTCGACATGTTCCCGCAGACGCACCACATCGAGTCGGTGGCGCTGCTCGAGCACGTCGGCTAGACCTCGCTCGTCGAGCGCGGGAAGCGCGCCGGCCCGAACACGACGGCGCCGGCCGGCACGAGCCACGTCGCGAACCGCATCTCCAGCACGCCGGCGCGGACCTTCGGGTCCTCGTCCATCAGCGCGCGGGCCTCGGCGGGCGGGACGCCGAAGAGCGTCACGCCGCGCACCGCGGGATCGTCCTGGTCGACGAAGGGGCCGGCGGCGAGCAGCACGCCGCGGTCGTGGAGCGCGGCGAGGTGGGCCAGGTGCGCGTCCTGCAGCTCGGCATCCTCCGCGTCGGAGAGCGACGGGGCGTCGGCCGGCCGCACGAGCAGGCCGACGGTGACGCTGTCGAAGCTCACGGGCCGGGCGTGTCCTCGGGAGGAGGCGCGCCGTCGTCGTCCTCCTTCGAGGCGCCGCCCTGGCCGCGCAGCCAGTCGGCGAGCGCGTCGCTGGCGCTGGCCAGGTTCTCGCCGGCCTCGCGGAACGTGCTGGCGAAGCGGTCGCGGTAGAAGTTGACGGCCTCGTCGGCCTCCTTGCGGACGTCCACCGGGTCGCCGCGGCGCGGGTAGTCGCCGTTGACGATGCGGTCGAAGTCGCCGCTGCGCACCCACTCCATGACCTCGTGCACGCGCTTGACCGGCAGCGCGTGGGTCACCCCGAGCTCCATCCACAGGCGCTGGAGCTTGTCGAACCCCTTGCCGCCCTCGCGGTACTCGCCCGCCTGCACCAGGTAGGCGTCGAGGTTCAGCTTGTCGGGCTTCATCCCGGCGGTGATGCTCATCAGCGTGCGGCAGACCGCGAGCGGGTCGCGCGTGACGAGCGCCGCCGCGCGGTCGCAGGACAGCTCCGCCGCGCGCGACCACTCCAGCAGCGCGGCGCGCACGGCCAGCAGGGGCAGGCCGGCGAGCAGCGGCAGCCGGCCGAAGGTCAGGCTCAGGAGGATCTGCAGGCCGGTGCGGTAGAGGACGTGGTCGGACAGGATGTGCGCGACCTCGTGCGCGAGCACCGCCCGCTGGCCCTCCTCGTCGAGCAGGTTCACCAGGGCCGAGTTCATGACGATGATCGGCTTCTCGGACCCGATCGTCAGCGCGTTGACGATCGGGAACTGCGTGACGTACAGGTCGTACGTCTCCGGCATGTCGAGCGTCGCGAGGACCTGCTGGTAGACGTTCCACGTGTCCGGCAGCTGGTCGGGGCCGAGCCGGACCGACGAGCCGAGGTACGCCTGGCGCAGCGCACGCTCGTAGCCGAACTCGATCAGCTTGCGCACGACCTGGTCGAGCATCGGGACCGACGCCAGCGCGGCCGTGGCAGCGCGATCGGCCGGGTGCTCGTACGCCTTCGGCGAGATGTCCGTGAGGCGGTAGCCCTCGGCCGGCAGTCCCATGAGGCGAGGCACCATACTGCCGCGCCATGCGCGCCGCCACCATTGCAGACGGATCTCTTAGCGTTGAGGAGCACCCGGACCCGAGTCCGGGGAAGGGCGAGGTGCTCGTGCGCGTCCGCGCCGCGGGGATCAACGGGGCGGACATCCTCCAGCGCGCCGGCGGGTATCCGGCCCCGCCCGGCTCGCCGCCGGACATCCCGGGGCTGGAGCTCGCGGGCGAGGTCGCGGCGACCGGCGACGGCGCCTCGCGGTTCTCCGAGGGCGACCGCGTCATGGGGATCGTCGGCGGCGGCGGGCAGGCCGAGCTGGCGGTCGTCCACGAGCGCCAGCTCATGCCGGTGCCGGACGCGCTCGACTGGCCGGCGGCGGGCGGCGTCCCCGAGGTTTTCACCACCGCCCACGACGCGCTCTTCACCCAGTGCGGCCTGCGCGCCGGCGAGCGGCTGCTCGTGCACGGCGCCGCGGGCGGCGTCGGCACGGCGGCCGTGCAGCTCGGCGCGGCGGCGGGCGCGCGCGTGACCGCCACCGTCCGCAATGCCGACCTGCGCCCGCGCGTCGAGGAGCTGGGCGCCGAGGAAGCGATCGCCCCCGAGGAGTTCGCCGACGCCGGCCCGTTCGACGTGATCCTCGAGCTGGTCGGCGCGCCCAACATGGCGGGCGACCTGCGCGCCGTGAACCTCGACGGCCGGATCGTCGTGATCGGCGTCGGCGCCGGGTTCAAGGCCGACGTGAACCTGCTCGCGCTGATGGGCAAGCGCGCGCTGCTGCGCGGCTCGACGCTGCGCGCCCGGCCGCTCGAGGAGAAGGCCGCGACCGCGCGGCTCGTGGAGAAGCACGTCCTGCCGCTGCTGCAGAGCGGCGCCGTGCACGTCCCCGTCGCCGGCACCTTCCCGCTCGACGAGGCCGCGGCCGCCTACGAGCGGTTCACCGCCGGCGGCAAGCTCGGCAAGATCGTGATCCTGCCGTGAGCGCCAAGCGCGACGCCGCCCTCCAGGCCGCCCAGCTCGTCGAACCCCGCATGAGGCTCGGACTCGGGACGGGGTCGACGGTGAACTTCCTCCTGCCGATCCTCGCCGAGCGCGACCTCGATGGCCTGCGCTGCGTCGCGACGAGCGACGCCACCGAGCGCCAGGCGCGCGGGCTGGGCCTGCCGGTGGAGCCGTTCGACACGCTCACGACGCTCGACCTCGCGATCGACGGCGCCGACGAGGTCGCGCCCGACCGCTGGCTCATCAAGGGCGGCGGCGGCGCCCACACGCGCGAGAAGATCGTCGCGGCGGCGGCGGAGCGGTTCGTGGTCATCGTCGACGAATCGAAGATGGTCGACGCGCTGTCGTGGCCGGTCCCGCTCGAGCTGCTGCCGTTCGGCCTCGCGGCGACGCTCGAGCGCCTCGGCGACGCGACCGTGCGCGAGGGCGCCCCGCCGAGCCCCGACGGCGGCGTGATCGCCGACGTCCGCGCCGACCTCTCCGACCCGCGAGCCCTCGCGGCACGGCTGTCGGCGACGCCCGGCGTCGTCGACCACGGCCTGTTCCCCCCGGAGCTCGTCGCCGACGTGATCGTCGGCCGCGAAGGCTAGACGCCCTCTTCGGCGACGCCCTCCTCCTCCAGCGGCAGCACCTCGGCCGCGTGGATGGAGCAGAGCGGGGCGCTGCCGGACTCGAGGATCGCCTTCTGCTCGCTGGGGATCAGCTGGGCGCCGCAGACCTGGCAGCGGTCGGGGACGGCGGGCTCGAGCGTGTGCTCTTCGAGGTCCATCGCCCCGAACCCTAGCGAGCGTCTGCGCGCCGCAGCAGCCGGGGCAGCCGGTCGATCCCCGGCAGGAGCAGCGCGACGGCGAGGAACGGCAGCGCGGGCATCGAGCGGTCGAGCGCGAGGCCGAGCGCGACCGACCCGCAGAGGCCGAGCACCATCAGCACGATCCCGATGCGCGGGCGCAGCGCGTACCGGATCGACCACGCGGCGAAGAGCGCGAGGAACGTCGCGTCCAGCAGGCCGAGCCGGCCGACCGAGTCGCCGCCGCCGAGCGGCGGGAGGTCGAGCGTGAGGATGTCGAACGGCCCCGAGCCCCGCACCGGCTCCGCCGGCCCGGTGAGCACCGACGCGACGTCCACGCCCGCGACCACCAGCGGCACCGCGACGAGCGCCACCGGCGCCGCGAACGCCCACGCGAACAGCAGGCCGGCCGCCGCGCCGGCCAGCGCCTCGACCGGGTTCGCGGCCGCGCCGACGTCGCCGGCGGTCAGCACCGCCGCGAGGAACGCGGCCCCCGCCCCGAAGACCGCGACGCCCAAAGGCTCGTCGCGCGCGGGCAGCAGCGCCAGCGCCGCGAGCGCGCAGAAGAACGCGCCCGCGCAGCCCGCGAGGTACCGCCCGGCGTCGCCCGAGACCGCGTCCAGCTCCCCGACGACGAGGAACCAGGCGGTCGCCGCTAATAGGGCGGCAGCTCCGCGTACCACTGGCCCAGCACGCGGAAGGCCGACCAGAACTCGCGCTTGGCCTGCTCCTCGTCGAGCGCCTCGTCGATGTTCGGCACGAAGAGCGCGGCGATCGACGGCGTCAGCGACTGCACGACGCCCGGGATCGGCTCGACCTCGCGAGCCAGCGGCACGTCGAGGTCGTTGAGCGCGTACAGCGCGTCGAGGCCCATGACCACGACGATCTTCGGCTGCACGATCGCCAGCTCCTCGACGACCCGCGCGATGCACGCGGGGTCCGCGAGCGACGGGTCGCTGACCGGGCACTTGACGCACAGCGTCCCGTACACGGCGAGCGGATCGATCTGCAGGCGGCGCAGCGACTTCATCAGCGCGGCGCCCGCGCGGCCGTAGAACGCGACGCCCTCCTCGACCTCGCTGGCCGTCGGGGCGTACTTCAGCAGCATCACGTCGGCCTGCGGGTGACCCGAGCCGAGGACCGGCATCAGGTTCCCGCGCGGGCACAGGCTGCACGCCTGCAGCTCGCGGGTCAGGGTGTTGAGCTCGCGGATGGCGCGCTCGAGGTACTTCTCGCGGATCTCGTCGTCGGTGGCCGGCATCGGCCCCGACACATTCGGCTCTGGCGGTCGGTGTCCCTGCCCCTGCATCAGCCGTTGCGCGTCGCCTTGCGGACCCGCCGCTGGCGGACCGCCTTCCGGGCCCCCGCCGGGGTGGCCTTGGTCTCGAGGAACTTCAGCGCCTGGACGTAGAGCAGCGAGGACGGCTTGGTCACGATCTCCGCCTCCCGGAGACCCTCCAGGAACTCCTCCGCGTCGTCGAAATCGGGCATCCGCACGCGCACGGAGCCCAGGCCCTGCGCCACATGCGAGTCCGAGCCGGCCGCCGCGAGGATCCGGTACTTGGCCGCGAACCGCTCGGCCTCCTCGTTGAAGGAGCCGATCGCGACGCGCGGGTTGTAGATCTCCAGCACGTCGACGTCGTCGAGGATCCCGAGGAGGTGCTCGTAGTCGGGCACGGCATGCAGCCGGTCGAAGGGGTGCGGGACGTAGACGACGCCCCCCTGGCGCTTGATCTCGGCCACGGTCTCGGCCAGCGAGAGCCCCCGCGGGATCTTCTCCTGCAGGAACAGGCCGATGACCTCGCCCTGCGAAGCGGTCTTGACCTCCTCGCCGACGATGACCTTCACCCCGAAGCGGTCGGCCTTCTCGAGCGCCTCGAAGGCGCCGGAGACCTCGTTGTGGTCGGTCACCGCGATCGCGCCGAGCCCCTGCTGGCGCGCGGTGTCGAGCAGCACCTCGACCGGCGTCGCGCAGTCGGGGGAGTGGTCGGTGTGCATGTGCAGGTCGACGTCGATGCGCCGGCGGCCCCGGAGCCGCTTCGCGACGGCCGGGTCGCCGTCGGTCGGCCGCCGGCGGGCAGCGAGCTCGGAGTAGACGTCCTCGTAGTCGCCGGCGACGTCGCTCCACTCGCGCACGAGCCCGCGCCCCTCGCCCCGCAGCCGGTCGCGCAGGCCGTCGTCGCCGACGAGCCGCGCGAGCTGCGCCGCCAGCGCCTCCGGCTCGCCGCACGGGAAGAGCAGCCCGCGGTCGCCGTCGGCCAGCAGCTCCTCGTAGACGGCGAGCGACGACGCGAGCGGCACCGCCCCCGCCGCGACCGCGCGCAGCAGCAGCCCCGGGGCGGGGCCGTTCCCGTTCGAGGCGGCCACCACGACGTCGGCGTCGCCGAGCGGGCCCGGCTGCTCGAAGCGCACGCGCGAGCGCAGCCGCTCGGGCACGCGCAGGGAAGGGATCGCGCTGCGCGGCGACCGCACGACGGCGTCCCACGGCAGGGCGGCGTCGAGGTGGCGCAGCGCGCGCAGGAAGACGCGGATCGCGCCGCGCTCCTCCTCGTCGGAGAAGACGATGCGCACGCGGCCGTCGCCGTCGACCCGCTCAACCGGGTCGGCCCCCGGCAGCACGACGCGGTAGTCCCCGGGGAACGACCGCCCGATCAGCGTCGCGGTCGACTGGTACGACGCGATCCGGGCGTCGAGCCGGCCGAACAGCAGCTCGACGATCCTGCGCGCGGCCTGCATCGACACGAGCCGCTCGGCGGGCGCGTGGAACGTGCCGACGTTGAGCGCGCGCGAGTGGCGCAGCGCGGCCGCGGCCGTCGACAGCGCGAACGGCTCGTGGACGTGGACGACGTCGAGCGGCGTGTCCTGCAGCAGCTCCTCGACGGTCCGCGCGACGTCGACCGGCAGCCCGGGGGCGCGGCGCCGGCTCGCGGTCGGCAGCTCCGGGAGCACCTCGCCCACCGCCAGCACCTCGGCCTCCAGCACCGCGTCGCCGCCCCGCCGGATCCGTGCGCGCGACTCCCGGACCAGCCCCTGATCGCGCGAGGGCGCCACCACGAGCACCTGGTGCCCGCGCTCGCGCAGCTCGCGCGCGACCCTCTCGACGAGGAGGTTGACCTCGTGCGGGACCTCCCACGCGTACGGCGTGACGTGCGCGATGGTGAGCGGCCCGGGCACCCGCGCAGCATAGGCCGCGGGGGCTCAGCCGCCGCGCTCCTCGCGGTAGACCCGCAGCGCGTGCCGCCCGACCGGATGGGGCGGGACGGGCACGATCCGGCGCTCCCAGCGGCCTCACACGGCGACCCGCAGCGACGACGGGAAGGGGCCCTCCCAGCGCAGCCGCTGCGCGCGCCGCAGGCCGGGGCGCTCGAGCAGCGCCAGGCCGAGCGCGGGCAGCTGCGCCCGGTTGATCGCGAGGCCGAAGCACGTGTGCAGGCCGTGGCCGAAGTGCAGGTACGCCTCGAAGGGCCGGTCGATGCGGAACGCGTTCGGCGACGGGACGGCCGCCGGGTCGAACATCGCCGACTCCGTCGCGACGAGCACCGTCGCCCCGGCGTGGACGGTCCGCGCGCGCTTCGTGCCCTCGGCGACGACGCGGTCGACCGCGCACTTGCGCAGCAGCCCCGACGCCTGCGGCCGGAAGCGCATCGCCTCGAAGACGTAGGCGCCGACCAGCTCGCGGTCGCCCTCCCGCGCCGCCCGCTTGGCCGCCTCCAGCTCGTGCCCTCGGCCGAGCAGCTCGTCGAGGGCGAGCGTGAACGCCTTCGAGACCGTCGGGATCCAGCCCGCGATGAGGCCGATGAAGTTGTGGCGGATCGCGACGTCGTGCAGCCCGCCCGGCTCGTCCTGCGCCCGCAGCAGCCGCGTCAGGACGTCGTCGGGGACGTCCCCGCCGGCCGCCAGTGCGGCCTTCCGCTGCGCGACGAGCCGGTCGAGGTGCGGGCGCATCTCGCCTGCCGCGTCGAGCGCCCGCTGGTGGACCGCGGCGTCGTTCCCGACGTTCAGGAAGATGTCGCGGAACAGCGTCTTGGCCCAGCGGACCTGGGTGGCGGTGTCGGGCGCCGGCGTGCCGAAGTACGACGCGATCGCCCGGTCGATCGCGGGCTCGACGACGTCGCGCACGACGTCGACCTCGCCGCCGGCATCGAGCCGCTCGCGCGCGGTCGCCAGCACGATCTCCGCGACGCCTGGGACGTCGTCCGGCCGGACCGCGGCGTGCAGCGCCGCGTCGTCGTGGCGGTACAGCGGCGTGTCGTCGAGGCCGAGGATGAACGGCCCGGTGATCGCCTCCATCTTCGGGGCGTAGAGCGCCACGGTGAAGGCGTGGTGGTCGTCCAGCACCTCGCGCACGTCGGCCGCGAGGGTGACGACCGCGTACTTGCGCAGCGACACGATCGGCCGGTGGCGGCGCAGGCGCGCGAACACCCATGGGAGCCGGTTGCCCAGCCAGCGGCCCGCCGCCTCCTTCAGCCGGCGGACCACCGCTCAGCCCGCCACGCCGTCGGCGATCGCCGCGAGCGCGGTGATCCCGGGGACGAACAGGTACTCACCGCCGCGCGTCGTCACGAAGCAGCCCTGCGGCCCGAGGAAGAACGGCGGGTCGCCCTGCACGGTCATCTTCCCGGTCCCGTCCGGGTCGCCGAGCATGAAGTCCTTGTCGTGGCCGAGGTGGAAGATGTTGCCGTCGTTCAGCCACTGGACCTGCACGGCCTCGAACTGGCGCGAGATGCTCCCGACGAAGCAGGTGAAGACGAGGCCGCGCGGCTCGCCGTCGTCCTCGGTGACGCCGTCGGGCAGCGGCGGCCCGTAGGGCATCCCGCGGCGGATCATCCGGTGCCGGAAGCTCAGCTGGCTGCCGGCGTCCGTCGGGTCCTTCTGGATCAGCACATCGAGGGCGTCGCGCGGGTTCGAGCGCCGGATGTGCGCGCCGATCGGGCAGCGCGCGCCGTCCTCGTCGGCGGCGTAGCGGAAGTCGTTGCCGCCCGGCGTCTTCGCGTTGAAGCCGGGGTCGGGGGCGTCGGGCGACCGCACGAGCGGCGTCCCGTCCCGCCAGCGCCCGACGACCTTCGCCGCGAGCTTCTCCTCGTCGCCGCCGTGGTACAGCGCCGCGGCGTCGCGCAGCGCGCGGCGGAACAGCGCTACGTCCTGATGCAGCTTGCGCCACACGAGGTACGTGCCGTTGCGACCGAGTGGGGCGTCCGGCGCGCTGGGGAGCCGCCCCGTCGGGTCGTTGCGCGTCTCCTCGTCGCCGTAGCCGAGGATGAACTCGCCGAGCGCCAGCGGGCGCCACTTGCCGCCGGGGAGCGGGACGCCGCCGCCGGGCGTGCGGTCCTCGGTCGCACCCTCGATCGCCGGCTGCGCGAAGCCGTCGGAGTAGCCGAAGTGCTCGCGTGCGCCCCCCAGCAGCTTGCCGTGCTCGGTGTGGATGACCGACAGGCCCGCGGCGGCGATCCCGCTCTCCAGCTCGCCGAGCGCCGCGCGCAGCGCCTCGGCCGACCGCGCGTTGATCGTCACGAGCACGTGCGCGTCGCCGGTGCCCAGTCCGGGGTCCCAGCCGGAGGGCACGCTCGGCCCCGCGTCGCCGAGGAGGTCGGCGCGCGCGGCCATCCCGAGCCGGAACTCGGTCGAGAACGAGTCGCGCACCGCCTCGGAGACGCCCAGCGCCGCGAGCCCCGCGCACGTCAGCGCGACGTTCAGCGTGCTCTCGGGCCGGTGCCCCCGGGGCCACCGCTCGGCCGTGGTCACGCGGTCGACGAGGCCGCTCAGCCACGCCCGCCCGGCGGCGGCGTCCGGCACTCCGACGAAGACGTAGGTCGTGCGCGCGTAGCGGTTGCCGTAGGCGCGCAGGATGTCGCCCTGGATGTCGGGCAGCTCGAGCTGCGGCGCAGCCGCCGGCCTCATGCGCTGCCGAACTCCTTCAGGAACGCCTCGCGGCGCTCGGCGGGCGCCATCGCCTGCGCGCGCACGACGAAGTCCACCAGCCGCGCGCGCTTGTCAAGCGCGGTCTTGACCCGCGCCACCGACGCGTGCCCGTAGGCGGCGAACGCAAAGCCGGAGTCGACCTGGTTGCGGTGCAGGTAGGCCTTCAGCGCCGCGCCCTCGGCGGGTTGCGGGCAGCCGATGCAGTGGCTCCAGATCGCCGCCGCCTCGTCGGCCATGAGCTCGACGAGCTCGTGCAGGTAGCTGTCGACGTCGCCGTCGAAGTTGCTCGTGAAGAGCAGGTACTGGCCGCCGAGTGGGTCGCGCGCGTGCGTGCGCGGCGCCACCGGCATGTCGGGGACGATGAGCCAGCGCGCCATGTGCGTGCGCGGCAGCTTGGCGAGCGGGCTCGGGCCGCGGCCGCGCAGGCCGCGCAGGTAGGTCGCGAGCGCGTCCTCCTCGCCCGGCTTGACGGGCGTCATCGCCATGAACGCGTAGGCCTGGCCGGAGACGTTGGCGGCAGATCCCATCTAGAGGCAGTGCTGGACGTCGCAGAGGAACGCGCGGTAGGCCGCCGCGAACGCGTCGGGGTCCATCCGCTCGGCGTCGCGCTTCAGCGGCGCCAGCTTCTCGTCGAGCACCAGCGCGCGCTGGATCATCGTGCTCGTCGCCTCCGGATAGGCCGAGTAGTAGTGGTCGGCCTCGATCTCGTTGACCTGGATGTAGCTCTTGAAGGGCGCCGTCGGCAGCGGCTTGGGGAAGCCGTACGAGCTGCCCCAGAAGGCGGTCATCCCGCGCGTGAGGATGTGCGAGAAGGCGTCGATGTACTCCTCCCAGCCGCCGTTGAAGTTGCTCTCGAAGTACATGTGCGCGTAGCGCAGCTTCTGCTTGACCTGCGGCTCGCCGTTGTAGGGCAGCTTCTTGACGATCGTCCAGCGAGCGAAGTGGATGAACGAGAGCTTCGCGAGCGTCCCGGTCAGCTTCGGGATGCGGGCGGTGAAGAAGAACAGCAGCGGCAAGAACAAGCGCCCCCACCACTTGACCGTGCTGAAGACGGTGATCGCGATCGCCTGGCCGTCGACGTTGCGCGCGTCGGTGCCCGTGGCGGTGACGGGGCCGGCGGGGGCAGTGTGCGCGCTCACCCGCGTGAACGTACGGGACCCGTCGAATGCGCGTCAAGAGCGGAACGGGCGACCGAGCGGGCATCCAGAAGAACCGCTTTTCGGTCTTTCGCAGGCCCGCCGGCC
>DASVPR010000044.1:0-2287 GCA_036389485.1 Solirubrobacteraceae bacterium | reverse complement strand
CGCCGCCGGCGGTCTGGACGTAGCCCAGCCGGCCGCCGCCGGCACGCCCGAAGGCCCACGCCCGCGGGGCGAGCTGGCCGTGCAGCGCGAGCACGGCGACGACCCCGGCGAGCGGCAGCTGCGGCGGGTCGGGCGTCGCCTCGGCGTCGCCCTCCTCGACCGGCGCGACGGCGTGCTGCAGGCTCGTGTAGTTGAGCTTCATGACGTGCGCCCCCGGCGTCCCCGTGCCGTCGAGGCCGCGCGTGAGGTTCACGTGGACGATGTCGAAGCCGCCCGAGCCGAGCCCGAGCTCGACCGCCTCGACGTTCACGACGACATCGTCGCCGGGCTGGGCCGCACCGACGAGGCCGACGTCGGCGACCGCCGCGCGCCGCTCGCCGTCGACGCGGATCGCCAGGCGCTGCTCCGGCGCGTCGGCGGGCCCGGCGACGAGCACGGTCGCACGCCTCAGGCGGAGCATGCGTCCAGCAGCGCGAACGTGACGTCGAGCATCCCCTCGAGCGCGACGACGCTCACGCGCTCGGTCGGCTCGTGGTTGCGCTCGGTGCCGTTCGCGAGGTTGGTGCAGGGGAAGCCCTTGGCCTGGAGCGCGTTGGCGTCGCTGCCGCCGCCCGTGACGATGTGCCGCGGCTCGTAGCCGGCGCGTCTGAGCGCGCGCTCGGCGGCGTGGAGCTGTGGCGCGTCGGGGTCGTGGCGGTACCCGGTGAAGAGGCGTTCGACGTCCACGTCGACGTCGACGTCACAGACCGGGTCGTTCGCGGCGTCCTGGATGCGGTCGACCATCTGCTTGACGACGTCCTCCGCGCGGCGGGCGTCGAGCGAGCGGGCCTCGGCGAGGAAGCGGCAGGTGGGCGCGACGACGTTCGTCCCGCCCACGCCGCCCTCGATCGTGCCGACGTTCGCGGTCGTCTCGGGGTCGAGCCGGCCGAGCTCGAGGTCCTTGATCGCGCGCGCCGCGGCGACGATCGCGTTGCGGCCGTCCTCGGGGCGGATCCCGGCGTGGGCGGCCTTCCCATGGAACTCGGCGGTGAGCTTGTAGAAGGTCGGCGAGGCGCTGACGATCTCGCCGATCGGGGTGGCGTGGTCGAAGACGTAGCCGAAGCGGCTGCGGAGCCGCGAGACGTCGAACGCCTTCGCTCCCGCGAGGCCGATCTCCTCGCAGATGGTGAAGAGCAGCTCCACCGGCCGTTGTTCTCGCGCGGCCCGGCGCGCCGCGACGAGCATGACCGCCACGGCGGCCTTGTTGTCGGCGCCGAGGATGGCCGCGTTCGCGTTCTCCCATCCGTCGTCGACGAGCACCGGCTCGATCGGGACGTCGCCGTGCCCGACGGTGTCGAGGTGCGCGCAGAGGAGGACGCCGCGGTCGCGGCCCGCGGCGGCGTTCCACGGCGGCCCCTCGATCCGCGCCAGCAGGTTCCCGCATTCCGACCCGGCCTCCGGCCCGGCGTCGTCCTCCTCGACGTCGAGCCCGATGTCGCGCAGCTCCGCCGTGACGCGCTCGGCCACCGCGCGCTCCCGGCCGAAGGGGCTCGGGATCGCGCACAGCTCCGCGAAGAGGGCGTTCAGCCGCCCCCGCTCCTCGGCGGTCGCTCTCACTACTACTCGGCGAGGGGCGCGGAGCGCTCGAAGCGCCCCGTCGCGACGCGCTCGCGCGAGCGGTGCAGCGCGGCGCCGACGAACTCGCGGAACAGCGGGGCCGGGCGCTCGGGGCGGGACTTGAACTCCGGGTGGAACTGCGACGCGACGAAGAACGGGTGGTCGCGCAGCTCGACGACCTCGACCAGGCGCTCGTCCGGCGACGTGCCGCTGATGACGAGCCCGCTCGCCTCCAGCCGCTTGCGCAGGAGGTTGTTGACCTCGTAGCGGTGGCGGTGGCGCTCGTAGATCACCTTCTCGCCGTAGATCTCCTCGGCGCGCGTGCCCTCGTGCAGCTTCACCGGGTCCGCGCCGAGCCGCATCGTGCCGCCCATGTCGCGCACCTCCTTCTGCTCCGGCAGGAGGTCGATCACCGGGAACGGCGTCTCCGGGTCGAACTCCGACGAGTTCGCCCCGTCCAGGCCGACGACGTGGCGGGCGAAGTCGACGACGCCGAGCTGCATGCCGAGGCAGATGCCGAGGAACGGGATCTCGCTCTCGCGCGCGATCCGCGCCGCCTCAATCTTGCCCTCGACTCCGCGAACGCCGAAGCCACCCGGGATGAGGATGCCGTCGGCCTCGTGCAGGCGCGCGCGGACCTCGTCGTCGCCCAGCGTCTCGGAATCCACCCAGTCGACCTCGATCGCGCAGC
>DASVPR010000043.1:0-53971 GCA_036389485.1 Solirubrobacteraceae bacterium | reverse complement strand
AATGGGCCTACGCGCACCGCTGGAAGAACTCCCAACAGCGCACGCGGGCCCTGAGATCATTCGTCCGCTACTACAACCGCCGGCGGCCACACAGCAGCCTCCGCGACCGGCCACCCATCAGCCGCGTTCACAACGTCCCTGTGACCAGGACAGCTAGCCCCCGGTCGGGAGGCCGGCCTCCCAGTTGATGCTGCGCAGGGTGCAACGGTCGATGACCTTGCCCCTGCGCCGCACGACCACCTTCGCCTTGAGCGTGCCGAACCACTTCTCGGCCGCGGGGTTGGCGGGGTCGAGGGCGTGCCGGCCGGCGAGCGTGATCGTGACCTTGCTGCGGATGCGGCCCCGGTCGCGGACCGTGAACGAGCCGGCGTCGGAGAACGCGTCGGGCGTCGCGGAGTCGAACGGCGGCCTGAACGACGTGATGTGCTGGAAGCGCGCGCCGGACTGCGCGCACCGGCGCGTGATCCAGTTCACGCGGAAGGTCTTGAGCACGTTGTCGTCGCCGGTCGTGAGCGAGACCGAGCGGTTCTGGCTGGTCTTGCCGCTGAAGCTCTTGTCCGCCGCGGCCTGCGACGGCGCCACGAGCGCGACGGCAACCGCCGCAGTGGTGAGGATGACCGGTGTGCGCATGGGCGCACCCTAGTCGTCAGGCGGTCGCGACGCGAGCGGTGAAGTCGTAGCTGACGCCGGTCAGCTTCTCGCTGACCTCCCACAGCCGGCGCGCGTCCTCGTCGCTGCGCGCCCGGCCGGTCATGCCGACGAGCTTGGGATGGCCGCGCTGCTCGCCGACGCCGTCGGGCCCGACGTACGCGCCGCTCTCGAGCTCCTCCGTGGCGGCGTAGAGCAGCGGCAGCGCCCCCATCGCGTCGCTCTGCGCGAGCAGCTTGTTGCTCACGGTCATGATCACGTCGTCGATCTTGACGCCGGTCGTCTGGAGGTGGGTCGCCGCGTAGCCCGGGTGCGCGGCGACGCTCACCAGCGGCGTCTCGGCCTCCGCCGCCCGGCGGCCGAGCTCGCGCATGAACAGCAGGTTCGCGAGCTTCGACTGCCCGTAGGCGCCCCAGCGCCAGTACCGCTTCTCGGACTGCAGGTCGTCGAAGTTCATCTTGCCCATGCGGTGCGCGCCGCTGGAGACCTGCACGACGCGCGGCGCCTCCGACGCGAGCAGCCGCGGCAGGAGCAGCCCGGTGAGGGCGAAGTGCCCGAGGTGGTTCGTGCCGAACTGCAGCTCGAAGCCGTCGGCGGTCTTGCGGTGTGGGCCGGCCATGACGCCCGCGTTGTTGACGAGCAGGTCGAGCGGCTCGTCGAACGCCTCGGCGAACGCGCGGACGGACGCGAGGTCGGCGAGGTCGAGCCTGCGCAGCTCGGCGTCGGCGCCCGGGACCTCGTCCTCGAGCTTGGCGAGCGCGGCCTCGCCGCGCTCCTGGTTGCGCGCCGCGAGCACGACGCGGGCGCCGCGGCGCGCCAGCTCGAGCGACACGTGATAGCCGAGCCCGCCGTTGGCGCCGGTGACGACGACGCGGCGGCCGCTCTGGTCGGGGATGTCGTCTGCGGTCCACTTCGCCATGCCGGCGACGCTAGCGCGTGGCACGCTTTCGCGATGCAGGAGCTGCTACCCGGTCTCTGGCGCTGGACCGCCAGGCACCCGCACTGGCGTCCGACCGACGTGCCGGATTCCCCCGACGACTGGCCGGCGGACGTCGGCTGCGTCGCCTACCGCGCGCCGCGCGCGCTCGTCCTCGTCGACCCGCTGGTGCCCGAGGAGGACTTCCTCGACGAGCTCGTCGAGCAGCACGACGAGCTGCCGGTCTCGATCCTCCAGACCGTGCGGTTCCACGGCCGCAGCATCGACGCGCTGGAGCGCCGCTACGCCGACCGGCTGGCGCCGGAGCCCGGCCCGGGGGTCGAGCCCGTGCCGATCGCGGGCGCGGGCGAGACGATGGTGTGGCTGGCCGAGCTGCGCGCGCTCGTCCCCGGCGACCGCCTGCTCGGCGACGGGCGCGGCGGGCTGCGCATGTGCCCGGAGTCGTGGATGCGCTACCTCGAAGTCGAGCACGCAGAGCTCTCCAAGGCGCTGCGGCCGCTCCTCGACCTGCCGGTCGAGGCCGTGATCGTCTCGCACGGCGAGCCCGTGCTCTCCGGCGGGCACGCGGCGATCGAGGCCGCGATCCGGGTACACCCGTGATCGATGATCGACGTCACCCACTACTCCGACCCCGGCTGCCCCTTCGCCTACTCCGCCTCCCCCGCGCTCGCTGCGCTGCGCTGGCGCTACGGCGACCAGCTCCGCTGGCGCCACGTCATGATCGGCCTCACCGAGGACGCCGCCCAGTACGCCGAGCGCGGCTACACGACGCTCTGGATGGCGCAGGGCCAGCGGCGCTTCCACCGCTTCGGGATGCCGTTCGGCACCGCGCCGAAGCAGCGCCTCTCGGCGACCGCCCGCGCCTGCCGCACGGTCGTCGCGGTGCGCCTGCGGCGGCCCGACCTCGAGTGGGCGGCGTTCCGCGCGCTGCAGTTCACCCACTTCACGACCACCCTGCCGCTGGACTCCGACGAGGCGATCCGCGACGCGCTGCGCCTCCTGCCGGGCATCGACGCCGAGGCGATCGTCGCCGCGCTCGACGCCCCCGAGGTCACCGAGGCCTACGAGGCCGATCGCGCGGAGGCGCGGACCGCCGCGGGCACGCCCACCGAGTTCCAGGGCAAGGCCGCGAACACCGACGGCGCCGTCCGCTACACCGCGCCGTCGCTCGTCTTCCGCGCCGAGGACGGGCGGTGCCTGGAGGCCGGCGGGTTCCAGCACGTCGACGCGTACGACGTCTGCATCGCGAACCTCGACACGTCGCTGCGGCGCCGCGGCGCGCCGGAGGACCTCGCGGACCTGCTCGACGCCTTCCCGGAGGGGCTGACGACGGCGGAGGTCGCCGCGTGCCGCGTCCCGATGGCGGACTTCGCCGACCCGGACGGGACCGAGGACGACCTACTCGAGCTGGTCGACGGCGGGCGCGCGGTCGCGGTGCCGGTCGGCCGCGGGGCGCTGTGGGTCGCCGCCGGTTCGCCGTTCGCCGACCACCTCGCCGACCGCAGCGCCCGGCTGGGCGCGCCGTTGCGCCCCGCGCCCGCTGCGTGAGGGAGATCGACCCCGAGGCGCTCGCGCGCGACGTCGCGGCGCTCGTCCGCGTCCCGAGCCTGACCGGCGACGAGCGCGCGGCGCTGGAGTGCCTCGCGGGGATCGCCGAGCGACTCGGGTTGCGCGCCGACCTGCACCGGCACGACCTGGAAGCGCTGCGCGCCGATCCGCGCCATCCGGGCGAGGAGGCGCCGCGTGAGGAGCTGTGGGGGCTCCACATCGTGGCCCCTCCGGCCGCGCCGACCCCCCGATCCGAACCCCTTCGCGTCTGCCTCAACGGTCACGTCGACGTCGTCGCCGCGGGCGAGCGGCCGTGGTCGCGCGGAAATGCGTTCTCGGGCGCGCTCGAGGACGGCTTCGTCCACGGCCGCGGGAGCGCGGACATGAAGGGCGGCGTCGTCGCGGCGCTCCACGCGCTTGCCGCCGCGGCGGACGACCTGCTTGTCGAAGTTGTGCTTCAGGCGGTCGCGTCCGAGGAGGACGGGGGGCTTGGGACGTTCGCCGCCCTGGAGCGCGACGACCGCTTCGACGCCGCGCTGATTCCCGAGCCGACCGCGTTCGACGTCGTCTGCACGCAGGCGGGCGCGCTGACGTTCACGGGCATCGTGCCCGGCGTCGCCGCGCACGCCGCCGTGCGGACCGAGGGGATCAGCGCGATCGACCGCTACGTCGAGGTCCACCGCGCGCTGCAGGAGCACGAGCGCCGCCTGAACAGCGACGTCGCGGACCCGCTGCTGCGCGACCATCCCCTCCCCTACCCGTTGTCGGTCGGCCGCGTCGAGGCGGGCCGCTGGTCGAGCACCGTGCCCGACCGGCTGGAGTTCGAGGGGCGCCTCGGCGTCCGCGTCGAGGAGACCGTCGGCGAGGCGCGCGCCGCGTTCGAGGCCGTCGTCCGCGAGGCGTGCGCGGACGCCGAGGTCGCCTGGACCGGCGGCCAGTTCGCGCCCGGCTCGACCCCGCCCGACCACCCGTTCTGCACGCTGGTCCGCGACTGCGCGGCCGGCGTGCTCGGGAGCGCACCCCCGCTCACCGGCGTCTCCTACGGCAGCGACCTGCGCCACTTCAGCCAGCGCGGGATCCCGGTCGTGATGTTCGGCCCGGGCGGCCTGGAGCGAGCCCACGCCGTCGACGAACGGGTGTCCGTCGACGACGTGGTCGCCGTCGCGCGCACGATCGCGCGCGTGCTCGTCCGGTTCGGCGCGGACTACCCGCCGCAGACGCGGTAGCGCCGCGTCCCGGTCTTGATCCGCATCCTCTTGGTCACGACGACCGTGCGCACCACGTACGTGCCCTTGACGCGGTGGCGCAGGTCGATGCGGGCGGTCCACTTGCGCTTGCCGCGGGTGATCGCGACCGGCCGGCCGTTGAGCAGCACGCGCGCGCTGCGCAGGTTCCTGCGCTTGCCGAGCGTGATGCGGAAGTACCGCTTGCTCGTGCACGGCGGCAGGACGATGACCGTCGGGCTCTGCGACGGCGCGGTGGCCGCGACGGGAGCGGGAGCGGCGGGCGCCTGCTCGGGCGCGGGCTGCTCGGCCGGCTTGTCCTCGTCCTTGTTGCACGGCTTGGCGTCCTCGGTCTTCTTCGCCTGACCGGGCGGCGTCTTGCCGTTCTTCTCGAGGCCCGGCGACTGCGGGCCCTTCGCCTCGCGGTCGCAGACCGCGGGATCGTTGTCCTTCTTGCCCTCGTGCTTGTCCTTCTTGGCCAGCGCGGCCGACGGCACGACGAGCACGGCCGCGACGGCCACGGCCAGCCAGCCGCGAGCCGAGCGCAACAGGTGCACCGACATCGATGGGTCCTCCTTGACAGGAACTCCGGGGTTGCCCGGGCCTCCTGCCCGGGCTCACCAGGAGAGCGTGCCGGGACCTTGAGCGGCGGTCAAGGAACCGGACGAGTGTCGTAGAGCGCTATGTGGAGCTGTTCAGCACGGTCAGCACGCCAACGAGCACGCCGGCGCCGATCGCGATGAGCCCGAGGACGAGCCCGACGCGCGCGTGCGTCGCAGGCCGAGCGTGGCGCCGGTGACGTTGCGCGCGCCGCGGCGCGCGACGAAGAGCACGACCGCGAGGACGGCGAGGTTCGGCGAGCAGCAGTCCGAGCGCCGAGGTGAGGGTGATCCCGTCCCGGCCGCCGAAGCCCGACATCGCGGCGATGGCGATCCGTTACCCGCTCAGCCGGTGCTTTGCAACTAGGGTTGCGCGCGTGGACCGCCAGACCCTGCTGTGGACGATCGTCGTCTTCTTCGGCGCGACGATCGTCTTCCGCGCGATCCGCGACGCGACCGAGGACGACCCGATCTGGGTCACGCTGCTCCTCGCCGTCGGCGCCCTCGCCGTGATGATCGCGGCGATCACGTACGTGGTCCGCCGGCGCGGAGACTGAACCGCAGCTCGACGCGCGGCGCGCGCTCGAGCGCCGCGTGCAGCGACGGCTCGTCGGCGTAGCGTCCTTCCAGGCGGCGGCCCTCGCACCGGACCTCGACCTCGTCGACGCCGCCGAACGGCCATCGGGCGAGCGTGTTGCCGGCCCCGAGGCGCAGCTCCCCGAGCGACGACGGCGCCCAGCCCAGACAGAGCGCGAGCGACAGCCAGTCCCATGTCGAGATCAGCCGCTGATTGCGGCGCAGTTCCTCGTCGCTGGCGCCGACCTCGCACCGGAGGTCGCGCTGCAGCGCGCGCTGGGTGGCGAGGTACCCGCGCACCGCGGCGGCCCTGGGTCAACAGCCTGCGCGGCGCCTCGGCCCACAGCGCGAGGTGGGTCGCCAGCGGCATCTTCATGAACGACTGCGGCCTGCCGGTCCGCGGGTTCAGCGCGGGGGCAAGGTCCCAGTGCGCCATGCCCACGTCGTGCTGCTCGGCCGCCAGGCACACCTCCTCGCGCGGCTCGACGCCGCGCCATGCGCGCGCGAGCTGTCCGCTCAACCAGGCGTGCGAGGCCTGGCCGATGCAGACGACCGCGTCTCCCTCCTCGCGCAGGACCACGCGGGCGAACGGTAGTGGCGCGCCCGCCCGCGTGGCCGTCGCGAGCCGTTACTCGTCGGTGGCGATCCAGGTGCTGCGCGTCAGGTAGCAGCGCACGCCGCACGGGCCGATCGCCCGATGCTCGATCACCGCGCGGCGGCCCTCGTACGAGGTCACCACCGTCGTGGCGTTGAGCAGCGTGAGCGAGATCGTGAACGGCCCGACCGCCCCCTGGGCCTGGTGCTCGCCCATCATCGTGAGCTCGTTCGGCCCCGTCGCGACGAGCAGCTGGAAGCGCCTGCCGTTCGCCTGCTCGAAGTCGTCCTGCCCGATGTCGAAGTCGAGGTCGTCCTCGACGTACGCGGCGAGGTCCTTGCAGCCGTCGCCCGTCGCGGTCGTCGTGTCGTAGGTCAAGTCGGCGAAGTACGTGCCGAGGTTGTTGTCGCTGATCACCCACTTCGAGTTGGTGTCACAGCGCGCCACGTCGCGGTCACGAGCGTGTCGGCGGCGGCGGGCTGGGCGCCGGCGGCGAGCAGCCCCGCGGCGGCGATGGCGATGGCGATGCGTCGCATGGTCCTCTCCCCTCCTAGTACTCGCTCACCGAGACGACGCTGTGGGTCTTGAAGCACGTGGCCCCGCAGCGCCCGGTCCCGCGGTGGACGTTCACGGCCTGCATCCCCGCCGGGTCGGTGTAGGTGAGCTCGGCGTTCAGCAGGTCGCCGGCGATGCCCAGCGGCCCGCGGGACGGCGCGTCGCTGCGGCTCGCGGTGCCCGCGAAACCGAGGACCGCGTCGTCGCCCCAGACGCCGTCGAGCTGGAACGTGACGCTCCCGGCCTCGAGGTGCTTGCACCCGGTGCCGGTCGCGGAGCCCGTGTCGTACGTGAGCGTCGCCGTCGAGCCGGAGAACGGCTGGTGGGTGATCTGCCACTGCGCGTCGTACTCGCAGCGGAACACCTGCTCGTCGACGATGTCCGCCGCGGCCGCCTGGGCGCCGAGGCCGAGCACGGCCACGCACGCCGCCAGCGCGCGGATCGCGCGTCGCGCCCCTACGCCGTCAGAACGCGCGAACGCTCAGAAGTGTGACAGCGGGTTCTAGAAGTCCTCGGGAAGGATGTCGCCGCGGTCGAGCGCGCCGGCGAACGCCTCGATGCGCCGCAGCTCGTCGGTGTACGCCATCAGCTCGAGCGACTCGCGCATGGACGCGGTGGTCGCGTCGAGCTCGCGGTCGAGCGCCTCGAGCGCCGCGTCGTCGTGCACGCCGAGCACCGTCCGGCCGCAGTTGGTGCAGTGCAGCTCGACCACCGCCCGGTCGTTGTCGACGAGGTCGACGACGCTGATCGGCACCACGAACGGGCGCCGGCAGCCGGCGCAGACGTGGAGCGGTTCGGTGTGCGGCGAATGGCGCATCAGAGACACCAAACGACGCCGTACCCGGAATCATTCGGTCGGGAAGACCGCGCGGGCGCCAAGCTGCACCGCGCGGGCGCAGGCGATGGGGTCTTCGCCGTCGCAGCGGTGGCCGAAGACCTCGGGCGTGACGGCGCCGTCGTAGCCGGTCGCGACGACGGCGGAGAGGAACCCTCCGAGGTCGATGATGCCCGCGCCGGGGAGCAGTCGGTCGTCGTCGCGGACCTCGTGCGACGGGAGCGGCGGGGCGTCCGCGACGTGCACGTGGCGGACGAGCTCGCCGACGGCGCGGACGTCCTCGATCGCGCCGCCTTCGTGGTGCCAGTGCCAGGCGTCGAGCAGGATCCCCGCGTTCGGGCCGCACGCGGCGGCGAGCTCGGCGCCGTCGCGCAGCCGCCAGACGAACTCGTGCGGGTGCGCGCGGCGCAGGCGCTCGACGCTCAGGACCTCCACGGCGAGGTCGAGCCCGTGGTCGGCGAGAACGGCGGCGCACTTCGTGAGGCGGCGTCGGACGACCGGCTCGAGCTCGCGCCGCGGGACGTCGGACGACGCGGGGATCGAGCGGTGCATGACGCGCGCGCCGACCTCGCGCGCGAGCGCCGCGCGCGCGGGCAGCTCGTCAAGGTCGCGGCGGAAGGTGTCCTCGTCGCGGCGGAACTCGACCGGGAGCGGCACGCCGCCCGCGACGAGCCCGGCTTCGTCCAGCCGCGCGCGCGCCGCCTCCGCGGACTCGTCGACCGCCTCGACCACGACGTCCACCGCGTCGAACCCCGCCCCGCTCGCGATCCGCACGGCCTCCGGCCAGGCGAGGGATCGGCGGCCGGCCGCGGAGGAGTGGAACGAGAGGGGCCGCGCCCCAGCGCCGCGCCGCGCCGCACCGCCGCGCGCGGTCGGGAGCCGCCCCTTCACGCCCGCCTCGCGCACTCGGCCACCACCGCTTCACGCCCCCCTCGCGCACTCGGCCACGACCCGGTTCAGCCGGAAGAGCGTGAGGTCGCCGAGCGGGGTGGTGAGCGAGCCGATCCTGTTCGTGACGAAGCCGACGGAGAGGCCGAGGTCGGGGTCCGCCCACGCGCCGGAGCCGCCGTAGCCGTAGTGGCCGAACGCGCGCGGCGCGAGGCGGCCGGCGCCGAACGCGTGGTGGTAGCCGAGCCGCCAGCGCATCCGCAGGCCGAGCACGAGGTCCGGGTCGCGGACCTGGACGCGGCCGAGCTCGTCCGTCGTCTCCGCGCTCAGCAGCCCGTCGCCGCCGTTCGCGAGCGCCGCGTAGAGCTTCGACAGCGCGTCGGCGCTGAACGTCCCGTTGACGGCGGGCATCTCCGTCGTCCAGATCGGCGGCTCCGGCCCCTCGAACAGGCGGTGGAAGCCGTCGACGTGCAGCGCCTGGATCGGGATCCGCGCGCGGCGCGCCCGCGCCCACACCGGCGCCATCGCGCGCGTGGCGGCGCCGACCTGGCGCAGCGCGGCGCCGACCGGCTCGGCGACGTGCTCGCGGGCGTCCTCCGGCGCGCCGATGCCCTCGATCCCCAGCGGCTCGACGATCTCGCTGCGCACGAGGTCGGCCATCCCGGTCCCGGTCACCTGGCGCAGCAGCCCCGCGAGCAGCCACCCGTACGTGATCGCGTGGTACGCCGAGCGGGTCGTCGGCGCGCGCACCGTCCGCGCGGCCAGCCGCTCCTCCATCGCGAGGTGGTCGAGCAGGTCCTCGGCGCGCCGCGCCACCGCCTGCACGTCGTGCAGCCCGGCGCGGTGGGTCAGCAGATGCCGGACGGTGACGTGCTCCTTCCCGCCGGCGCCGAACGCCGGCCAGTGCCGCGCGACCGGGTCGTCGTAGCCCAGCAGCCCCCGCTCGACCAGCCGGTGCACGACGGTCGACGCGACGCCCTTCGTCGTCGAGAAGCTGATCGCGAGCGTCTGCGGCGTCCACGGCCGCGACCCCCGCCGGTCCGCGCTGCCGGTCACGAGGTCGACGACCTTCTCGCCCCGCAGCCGCACGACGAGCGCGCCGCCGCCCGGCCGCCGCCCGCCGACGAGCTTGGCGAAGGCGTCGCGGACGGGCGCGAAGGAGGGGGCGACCTCGCCTGCGACGGCGATCGCCGCGCGCGCGTCGCTCGCTCCCCCACTCCTCACGGCGCGAGGCGCTCGACGATCCACTCCCCTCCCTCCTCCCGCCGGAAGCGCAGGCGGTCGTGGAGGCGGTCGGGGCGGCCCTGCCAGAACTCGACGGCGTCGGGGTCGACGCGCAACCCGCCCCACCCCTCGGGCCGCGGAACGGAGGCGCCTTCCGGGTGCGCGGCCTCGACCTCGGCGCGGCGGCGCTCGAGCTCGCCGCGCGACTCGACGACCGACGACTGCGGGGAGGCGAGCGCCGAGAGCTGGGCTCCGCGGGGGCGGGACGCGAAGTACGCGTCGGCCTCCTCCTCGGGGACGGGCGCGATCGTGCCGGTCACGACGACCTGCCGCTCCATCGCCACCCACGGGAAGACGAGCGCGGCGCGGGGGTTCTCCGCCGCCTCGCGCCCCTTGCGCGAGCGCAGGTTGGTGAAGATCGTGAAGCCGCGGTCGTCGACGCCCTTGAGCAGCACGACGCGGCCGCTCGGGACGCCGGCCGCGGACGCGGTCGCGAGCACGACCGCGTTCGGCTCGCCGACGACCGAGGCCGCCTCGCCGAACCAGCGGCGGAACTGCTCGAGCCACGTCGGCGCGAGCGCCTCCTCCTCGAGCGCGGCGGCGAGGTACTCGCGGCGCATCGCGGCGAGCGGCGCGAGCACGAGCGTCTTGTAGAGGCGGTCGAGCAGCGCGCGCGGGTCGTCGCACAGCCCGGTGTGGACCGGCCCCGGCTGGATGACCGTCGAGGCCGGCGACGCCAGCCAGTGGAAGCGCTCGGAGGGCTCCATCGTCGCGACCGCGCCCGCCGCCGAGTTCCCCGCCGCGACCGCCGCGAGCGTCTCGAGCTGCGCGCGGATCGGCGCGGTGTCGGTGCCGGGCGCCAGCGCGAGCAGGCGGCCCTCGTCGAGCCCCACCCGCGCCTGCAGGAAGCGAAGCTGCCGGCAGAAGACGACGACGCCCGCGTTGACGAACTCGCCGCGCTCGAGGTCCGGGACGACGCGCAGGACCGTGTACTGGAACGGGCTACGGCCGGCCACGCTCGGCCTCCTCGACGAAGCCCGCCCACGCCAGCCGGCGGTGGAGGTACTCGGCGTACGGCGAGGGGTCGCCGACCCACCCCTCCGGGACCTTCGCCGCGGCGCCGTCGATGGCCTCCGCCGCGCGGGGAGCGAGCCGCTCGTGCGCTTCGGCGATCGGCCCTGCGTACGGCAGCAGCACGTGCTCGGCGATCGCCGGGAACGGTCGCTCGGCCAGCGACGGGAGGTCGTCGGCGCCGTGCTGCAGGTAGAGCGCGGCGCCGTGGTCGATCAGCCACGTCCGGCCGTGCCAGACCAGCAGGTTCGGGTTGCGCGGCGTGCGGTCGACGTTGGTCGTCAGCGCGTCGAGCCAGACGACGCCCGCCGCCCACTCGGGCGGCAGCTCGCGCGCCGTGGCCGCGGAGAACGCGAGCGCGCCCGGGAGGAAGTCGACGCCGAGGTTCGCCCCCGCCGAGGCCGTGATGAGGTCCTGGATCTCCGGGTCCGGCTCGGCCGCCCCGAGGGCCGCGTCGAGCTCGACGATCACCAGCTCGGGGACCGGGAAGCCGAGCGCGCGCGCCAGCTCGCCGACGATCACCTCGGCGACCAGCGCCTTCACCCCCTGCCCCGCGCCCCGGAACTTGACGACGTAGAGCCCGTCGTCGTCGGCCTCGACCAGCCCGGGCAGCGAGCCGCCCTCCCTGAGCGGGGTGACGTAGCGGGTGGCGACGACGCTCATGCCAGCGCGGCGCGGACGTCCGCCGGCAGCGGCTTCTTCGCCTTCGTCGCAGGGTCGATGCACACCTGGCGGATCGTCCCCTCGACGAGCACCTCGTCCTCGCGCTCGATCCGCCACGCGCACACCAGCGACGTCTCCCCCAGCCGCTCGACGCCGATGACGACGTCCAGGTCCTCGTCGAAGCGTGCCGATCCCCGGTAGCGCAGGGTCAGCTCCGCCACGACCATGTCGCTGCCGGCCTCGACCATGTCGTTGTACGGCCCGATGCGGTCGCGCCAAAGCTCGGTCATCCCGATGTCGACGTAGACCGCGTAGTTGGCGAAGTACACGACGCCCTGGGGGTCGCACTCCCCGTAGCGGACGCGCAGCCGGTGGCGGAACTCCTCGCTCATGGAAGACGGGACCCTACGTGGACGTGCCGAGCGATCGCCTCCGCGGTCTCGGGCCGCAGCTCGCTGAACGTCAGCGGCCGGCGCCCGTTGCGCCGCTCGACGCGCAGGACGGCGTGACGGCGCCGCGGCCACGCCAGCCGCGTCGCGACGCCGGCGATGGCGCCGAAGGAGAGCGAGCGCACGCGCCCGGTGACGGCGTCGTCCAGCAGCCACAGCAGCCGCCGGTCGGTCACCGCCAGCAGCGCCTGCGGGCTCGCCCACACGGCTGCGGGCGTCACGAAGGCGACATCCTCGCGCGGCGCGAGCGCGACCAGCAGCTCCGGCCCGAGCGCCCGCCGCACGGCGTCCGGCAGCCACGCGCCGGTGCGAGGACGCGGCGGCGCCGGCCGCGGCCGTGACGGATGCCGCGCCTCCTGCCACTCCCCGCTGCGGAGGAGGTCGTAGGCCGCGTTGATCTCCGCCATCCGCCGCGCCGCCTCCGCGCCCCCGCCGCGGTCCGGATGCCAGCGCTTCGCCAGCCGGCGGTAGCTGGCGGTGACGTCGTCGAGGGGCGTGCCGGGGACGACGCCGAGGACGGCGAAGGGGTCGGCGGCCACGGGCCGCTCAGGCTAGTACCGCTCTACCCGTGGCGGATGACCGCGCGCGCCTCGTCGACCGTCTCCACGACCGCGAGCCGGTCGGTGACGCCGGCGAAGTCGAGGATGCGGTGCACGGGCCCCGGCGGGGCGACGATGAACAGGCGCTTGGCCTGCCGGTGGAAGCGGCTCGCGGCCTTCAGCACCACCCCCAGCCCGACCGAGTCGATGAACGACACGCCCGAGAGGTCGAGGATGGCTTCCTGGCCGCTCTCCCCGGCCAGCTCCGCCAGCCGTGTCTGGAGCCCGCGGCTCGTGGCGAGGTCGAGCGCGCCCGTGGGCGCGATCGTCGGGACGGGCCCGGTGGCGGCATCGAGCTTGGTCATCGCTCCGGTGCAGTTCCCGGAATGGGGTCAGGAGCAAACGCGCGCGGGCGGAACGGTAATCTCGACACCCTGTCGAACGGAGCGGAGAGGGCATGCCTACAGCGCTGACGGAGGTGCAGCTTCAGACGCTGCGCGAGCTGTGCGACACGATCGTCCCCTCGATCGAGCACGATCCGGACGCGACCGGGTTCTGGGCGCGCACCGCGACCGACGTCGGCGCCGACGAGGCGATCGTCCAGGCGCTGGACCTCATGCCGCCGGACCAGAAGGCCGGCCTGCAGCAGCTGCTCGACGCGCTCGCCGAGCAGGGGTTCGTCGGTGCGTCCCAGCTGTCCCGCGAGCAGCTCCTCCTCAACCTCCAGCTCGCCTCCCAGGACGCGGCGATCGGCATCGCGGCGCTCCGCGGGATGACGCTGTTCTTCGCCTACGGCCTGGTCGACGAGACGACGGGCCAGAACCCGAACTGGAAGGTCTTCGGCTACCCGGGCCCGATCTCCCCCGTCCCGAACGTGCCCAAGCCGATCGAGCCGCTCGTGCCCGAGGCCGAGACGACGCTCGAGGCCGACGCGGTCGTCGTCGGCTCGGGCGCCGGCGGCGCGGTGATCGCGGCCAAGCTCGCCGAGCAGGGCCTGCGCGTCGTGATCCTCGAGGCGGGCGGCTACTTCAACGAGGCCGACTTCAACCAGGTCGAGCTGTGGGCGCACCAGAACCTCTACTGGCGCGGCGGCCCGCAGGTGACCGGCGACATGAACGTCACGCTCCAGGCGGGCTCGTGCCTCGGCGGCGGGACGACGATCAACTGGACGACGTCGCTGCGCACGAAGGACTGGGTGCGCGAGCAGTGGGCGAGCGAGCACGGGCTGACCGACGTCGCCACCGACGCCTTCGACCGCCACCTCGACGCGGTGTGGGAGCGGCTGAGCGTCAACGCCGACTGCTCGGAGCTGAACAAGCCGCAGCAGGCGATGAAGCGCGGCGCCGAGGCGCTCGGGTGGAACTTCGCCACGATCACGCGCAACTGGGACCGCTCGAAGCACGACCCGGCGATGGCCGGCTACCTCGGGTTCGGCGACCAGTCGGGGGCGAAGCAGTCCACGCTGAAGACCTACCTGCAGGACGCCGTCGACCGCGGCGCGCAGGTGGTCACCCAGTGCTGGGCCGACCGGATCATCGTGGAGAACGGTCGCGCCGCCGGCGTCGAGGCCGTGTGGACCGACCGCGAGGACCCGAGCCGCCCGCCGGTCAAGGTCACCGTGCGGGCGCCGCAGGTGGTCGTCGCCGCCGGTTCGCTGGAGTCGCCGGGGCTGCTGCTGCGGACCGGGATCGGCGGCCCCGCGGCCGGCCAGTACCTGCGGCTGCACCCGTGCACCGCGACGATCGGCGACTACGGCGAGGACATGCAGTCGTGGTGGGGCCCGCCCCACGCCGGGCTGATCAACGAGTTCGCCAACCTCGGGGACGGTTACGGCTTCCTGCTCGAGGCCGTCCAGTACACGACCGCGCTCGGCGCGTCCGCCGTCCCGCTCTCGACGGCGCGCGAGCACAAGCAGTCGATGGCGGAGTTCGCGAACGCCGCGACGTTCATCGGCCTCGTCCGCGACCACGGCCACGGCCGGGTCACGCTCGACGAGAACGGCATGACCGTGCCGTGGTACTCGATGACCGACCCGCTCGACGTCGCCAACACGCACCGCGCCCTCGAGGCGCAGGTGCGGCTCCACCACGCCGCGGGCGCGCGCCGCATCTACGGCCTCGCGCAGGGCCAGCCCACCTGGCGGGTCGGCGACGACCTCGACGCGTTCATCGCGCGCCTGCAGCGCATCCCGATCCGCGCGGGCGGCTTCACGCTGTTCGCCGCGCACCAGATGGGCACGTGCCGGATGGGCAGCGATCCGCAGACGAGCGTCGCGGACCCGCGCGGCCGGCTGCACGACGTCGAGGGCGTCTGGATCGGCGACGCGTCCGCCTTCCCGACACCGAGCGGCACCAACCCGATGATCACGATCATGGCGCTCGCGAGCCGGACCGCGGAGAACATCCTCGCGGCGCAGGGCGCATCCCTCCAGGAGGTCACGGCATGAGCACCGCCACGCCCACGATCGTGGAACGCGATCGGCTCTTCATCGGCGGCGAGTGGGTCTCGCCTTCCTCCGACGGCACGATCGAGGTGGTGAACGCCTCGACCGAGGAGGTCATGGGCCGGATCCCCGAGGGGACGCCGGACGACGTCGACCGCGCCGTCTCGGCGGCGCGCGCCGCGTTCGACTCGTGGTCGCAGACGCCTCTGGGCCAGCGCGTCGAGCTGTGCACCGCGATCTCGCTGAAGCTGCAGGAGCGTCAGGAGGAGATCGCGGCGCTCATCTCCCAGGAGCTCGGGTCCCCGATCAAGATCTCGATGATGGTCCAGGCGGGCCTGCCGATCATGGACTTCGGCTCGATGGCCCACCTCGTCGAGCACATCCCGTGGGAGCAGCAGATCGGCAACTCGCTCGTGGTGCGCGAGCCGATCGGCGTGGTCGGCGCGATCACGCCGTGGAACTACCCGCTGCACCAGATCGCGGCGAAGGTGGCGCCGGCGCTGGTCGCGGGCTGCACCGTCGTGCTGAAGCCGAGCGAGGTCACGCCGCTGAACTCGTTCGTGCTCGCGGAGATCATGGACGAGGTCGGGGTGCCGGCCGGCGTCTTCAACCTCGTGACCGGCTACGGCCCGGTCGTGGGCGAGGCGATCGCCGGGCACCCGGGTGTCGACATGGTCTCGTTCACCGGGTCGACGCGCGCGGGGCGGCGCGTCTCCGAGGTCGCGGCGGCGACGGTGAAGAAGGTCGCCTTGGAGCTGGGCGGGAAGTCGCCGAACGTGATCCTCGACGACGCCGACCTCGAGAAGGCCGTCGTCAACGGGATCCGCAAGTGCTACCTGAACTCCGGCCAGACGTGCTCGGCGCTGACGCGCATGCTCGTGCCGCGCGACAAGCTGCCGGTGGTGGAGCAGATCGCGGCGGCGGCGGTGGAGCAGACCCCGGTCGGCGAGCCGTTCAGCGAGGAGACCGCACTCGGGCCGCTGGTCTCCGAGGTCCAGCGCGACCGCGTGCGCTCGTACATCGAGAAGGGCGTCGAGGAGGGGGCGAAGCTCGTCGTCGGCGGCGCGGAGCCGCCCGAGGGGTTCGACCGCGGCTACTACGTGCAGCCGACGGTCTTCAGCGAGGTCACGCCCGACATGACCATCGCGCGCGAGGAGATCTTCGGCCCGGTGCTGGCGATCATGCCGTACGACGACGAGGACGACGCGGTCCGCATCGCCAACGACACCGAGTACGGCCTCGCCGGCGGCGTGTACAGCGCCGACGAGGAGCGCGCGAAGGCCGTCGCCCGCCGCATCCGCACCGGCCAGGTCGAGATCAACGGCGCCGCGTTCAACCCCCTCGCGCCGTTCGGCGGCTACAAGCAGTCCGGCCACGGCCGCGAGCTCGGCCCGTACGGGATCGAGGAGTTCCTCACCCTCAAGTCGCTGCAGCTCTGATGGACGTCGAGGTGCGCCGCGACGACCTGCGCGCGACGCGGGTGCTCGACGGCGGCGAGGACGGGAACGTGCGGATCCTGCGGTTCGGGCTGACCGCGAACAACGTCACGTACGGCGTGATGGGCGACGCGCTGAGCTACTGGCGGTTCTTCCCCGCCGCGGACGAGGGCTGGGGGCGCGTGCCGGTGTGGGGCATCGGCGAGGTCGTCGAGACCGGGCAGTGGATCTACGGCTACTTCCCGATGTCCTCGCACGTGACGATGACGCTCGACGACCGGCTGTTCGAGCGTTCGCCGCACCGCGCCGAGCTGCCGGCCACGTACAACCGCTACCTGCCCGTCGCCCCGGACATGCCGCACCTCGATGCGGCGCTCCTGCTGCGCCCGCTCTTCGGGACGTCGTTCCTGCTGGCGGACTTCCTCGCCGGCGAGGAGGCGACGGTCGTGTTGGGCAGCGCGTCGTCGAAGACCGCGTACGGCCTCGCCTTCCTGCTCGACGGGCCGGTGGTCGGGCTGACGTCCGCGCGCAACCGCGAGTTCGCCGAGTCGCTCGGGCTCTACGACCGCGTCGTCACCTACGACGACGTCGCGGCCCTCGGCGGCGAGGAGGTGGTCTACGTCGACATGTCCGGCGACGCCGCGGTGCGGGACGCGCTGCACGGGGCCGCGACGGTGCGGCGCGACGTGGTCGTGGGCGCCACGCATTGGGAGGCGGCCGGCGGCGGCGGCGAGTGGGAGACCGAGTTCTTCTTCGCGCCCGACCACGTCGAGCGGATGACCGAGCGCGTCGGCGGCGCGGAGCTGCAGCGGCGGATGGGCGAGGCGTGGGACGCGTTCGCCGAGCGCGTCGGGGACTTCATGGAGATCGAGCACGGCGAGGGGCCGGAGGACGTGCAGCGGGTCTGGCGCTCGCTCGTCGACGGCGACGTCGACCCGCGGCGCGGGCACGTGCTCACGCTCGCGCGCTAGGCGGCGATCCGGCGGGCCGGCACCGGCTCCGCCTTGCCCTTCACGGTGAGCTCGACCGCGTCGCCGGGCGGATCGGGCAGCGCGTCGGCGAGCCGGGCGGAGACGACGATCTCGCCGCCGCGCGCGTGGCCCGTGAGCCGCGAGGCGGTGTTGACGACGTCGCCGATCGCGGTGAAGTCGCGGACCGAGCCCTCGCCGATGTTGCCGACGAAGGCCTCGCCGTGGTCGAGGCCGATGCCGAGCTCGACGAACGGTCCATCGTCCGCGCCGTAGCCGACGCCCTCCAGCAGCTTGCGCGCGTGGCGCAGCATCGTCTCGGCGATCCGCGCCCGGGTCTCCTCCGGATCGTGGTCGTGCCCCGGGATCGGCAGGTAGAGCGCCATCACCTCGTCGCCGATCAGCTTGTCGATCATCGCCTCGGGGAAGAGCACGCGCTCGGCTATGCCGTAGAAGCGGCGCAGGAGCGCGCTGACCTCGCGCGGTTCCGTGCGCTCGCTGAGCGCCGTGAAGCCGCGGACGTCCGCGAACAGGACTCCTGCCTTCATCGTCATCCCGCCTGGCGGCGCCAGCTCGACGCAGACGTCGCACATGCTCGGGTTCTTGCGCGAGGGCCGGAACCCCATGGGACGGAGCACCTTCGAGCCGAGGCCGGCGAACGGCGCGCCGCAGAACCCGCAGCGCGGGCTGCTCGGGATCGCCAGGAGCATCCGCTTCATCGCGCGGTGCCCGGAGTCGCCGGACATCGACCAGTACGCGGCCCAGTCCTCCTCCGACAGCGGCTCGCCCGCGGGCTTGCGCGCCTTCTTGACGAGCTGCCGCATGGCGCGGCGCTGGACGAACGTCAGGCGCTGCGGGTCGTCGCCGGGCACGGTGCGATCCTACGCCCGCGCGGCCGCCCTAGACGCAGAAGCGCCGGACGCGGACGTTCGCCCGCCGCAGCCCGCGCCGGGCGCGCGCGACCCGTGTCCTGGCGGCGCGCTTGCGCCGCGCGCCCCTCGCCTTCTTCAGCGCGCGCTTGGCGGAGGCGAGCTTGCGCCGCGCGGCGGTGCGCGCCGTCCGCGCCCGGCGGCACTCGGTGCTGACCGGGGGCGTGCCGTCGCCGATCGGCGGCTCGAGCTGCCCGGTCCCCGGACCGGTGCCGACCGGCCCGCGGACCGTGAACGTGTACGGCGCGGTCTGGCCCGTCCCGGCCTTGCCGTCGAGCTCGGCGCGCCACGTGTAGACGCCGTCCGGCAGCTCGGGCCCGACGACGCCCCAGCTCGTGTTCGTGCGCGGTGCGGTGAACGTGCGGACGGGCGGGGCGCCCATGTCGGCGCCGGCCCAGACGAGCACCCGCACGCTGCCGCTGTCGCCGAAGCGGTTGCTGGCGTTGCCGGAGAAGAACGGCGTCCGCGTCCCGAGCACGGCGCCGTTCTGCGGCGTGTTCACGTTGACCTCGGGCAGGACCGGGCCCGGCCCGTTCACCGCGAGCTTGGCCTGCGTGCCGAAGCGCGTCTCGAACGCGCTGCGCCCGACGTAGACGTCGTACGTCGTCCCGCCGGGCTGGAAGCCGGAGAAGACGCCGGTGCCGGAGCAGCCGGCGAACGAGCCGTCGTTGGCGCGGTACAGCGCGACGATCGCGCCGAAGTCGCTGAAGTTGGCGTTGTAGCTGTGCAGCCCGTCGTTGTCGGTCGTGAAGCGGAACCAGACGCCGCGCGTGGCGTCCTGCGCGGGCCCGCACCCCGTCGCCTCGGTCACGTTCCCCCGGCCGCCCGCGTAGACGTTGTTCGTCGTCGCATCGCCGTTGAGGGGCACCGTGATCGCGCCCGCGGGCGTGTCGTTGGCCGGCGGCGTCGGCGTCCCGCGGATGAAGCGCACGCGGTAGTTGAAGTGCAGGTCGTTCGCGGTCGGCGAGTCGTTGACGAGCGGCAGCAGGAGCTGCCGCGTGGTCGCCGGGTCGGCGCTCACGTCGAACGTCTCGGGCGCCTCGACCGCCACCTGCGGTCCGTCCTGCGCGCCGGCCGCGGTGAAGACGATGCTGTGGAACGGCTGGCTCAGCCCGGACGGCCGGTCGATCATGATCCGCAGCAGGTCGTCCGGCCCGGTCGGCTCGAAGCCCCCGTCGGTCCGCACGAGGACGTAGCTCGCCGCCAGGTGGTCGACCGGCTCGTCGACCACGCCCGTGTCGCCGGACGGCAGCTGCTGGTCGTAGAGGCGGTGGTCGGGAACGCCCATGAGGTTGTGGATCGCCTGCATGGCCGTCGTCGGGAACTGGCTCACCGCCGGGCTCTGCCACCAGGCCGGGACCCAGATGCGCCGCGCGTAGTCGGCGTAGACCTCCGACAGCGTGTCCTGGCCGCCGGACTGCGCGGCGACCTCGTCGGCGAGGATCTGCCGGTCGTCGCTCGGCGCGCAGCCGGCGCCGCACACGGCGGCCATGCGGTCGAGCAGCCCGTCCATCACGTCGCCGCCGTAGAGCTGGGTCAGGCGCCAGAAGAACGGCCACTGCCGGTAGCCGTTGCCGCACGGCGTCCCGCCGAAGTCGCCGTAGCTGCAGTCGAGCGGCAGCTCGGGGTGGGAGAAGTTGCTGTCCTGCGGGTCGATGTCGGGCAGCGCCCACTCCGACGCCCAGTTCGCGGTGCTCTCGGTCAGCAGCCCCGCGCCCGAGAAGTACGCGTCCTGGATGACGTGCATGTACTCGTGGGCGCTGCGGAACCGCGTCCCGGTCCGCGAGAGGCCGGGCGTCATGAAGATGTAGCTCGCGCCCGCGCCGTGCGTGTCCTTGTAGACGATGCCGCCGGTGAAGTCGGGGAAGTTCGAGGGCGCGCTCATGTAGACGTCGGTCCGGTTGTCCGAGTCGTCGATCGGCGTGTTCAGCCCCGCGTTCGGCGTGCTGCCGGCCCCCGCGACGAGGCGCGAGTGGCTCTCCTCCATGTCGGCGCTCAGCGCCTGCGCCGCGGCGGCCGTCGCGGTGTACGGGTCGTAGTGCACGACGAAGTTCGCGCTCGTGACCGTGCTGTTCAGGCCGGCGGGGACGAACCGGTCGTGCTCCGCGGACGCCGGGGCGGCGACGAGCAAGAGCAGCATCGACGCGAGCGCAGCGAGCCATCCGTGGCGCATCCGGCGCACTATGACTTGCCGTCAGGCGGATCGCAACCCGGCTCGTGCCCCTGGCGTAGGCTGCGCGGGGAAGGGGGCAGAACGGTGGACGAATCCGGATTCCTCATGGACGGCATGTCGTGGGAGGCCACCGAGGGCCTCATCTGGGTCGGCGACGACCTGGAGGTGCTCGAGCAGCACCTCATCGCGCTCGCGCATCGCCTGGTCGGCGACGACCCTCCCGAGGGATGGCCGGTCGGCCCGCTGCTGCGCATCGACGTCGAGGCGCTGGCGCCGGACGTCCGCGACATGGGCGCCGCGGTGCTCGGCGACGCCGTGCAGAGGGGCGCGACGCTCGCCCTCCCGCGCTTGGACCTGATGCTGGACGCCGACGGCGGGGAGGCGTTCCTCGAGGCGCTGCGCGAGCGGATGTCGGCCGGCGAGCTGAAGCAGTGCATCCTGCTGCTCGACCGCGCCGCCCTGGGGCGGCTGCGGCAGGCCGATCCGCGGCTCGTCGCGTTCTTCGGGATCCGCGACGTCGAGACCGGCGCGTCGTCGTCGCCGACCGCGATCACGGTGACGACCGACTCGGCCGACCTCGGCTGGACCATCGCCGTCCGCTGCGAGCTGACCGCGCCCGCGCCCGCTCTCGACGGCCTGACGTACGGCCTGCCGACCGCCGCGCCGGGGGCGGGCGAGGCCCTCGAGGCGGCGGGCGTCGATCGGGTGCACGGCGTTCGCCACCCCGACGGCCGCACCACGGTGATCATCAACATCGCGCCGGCGTCCGTGCCCTGCGACGCCGTGGAGGAGGCGGAGCGGAGGGCGATCGCGGCGACGCGCCGCCTCGTCGGCCGCCCGCTGGGGCCGGACGAGGCGCTCACCGCGCGGCGGATGATCTGCCACGCGCCCCGCGGCTTCACGTTTGGGTGAGCGGCCCCGCCCGTGACGCGAGCCGGACCGCGACCTACACCTGCCGCTGCCCGGCGTGCGACGGCCGGTTCGAGGTCGCGGTGTGGCGAATCATCGACGGCGGGGCCCGGCCGGACCTCGTCCAACGTGCGATCGAGGGGACGCTGTCCGCGGTGCGCTGCGACCACTGCGGCCACCTCGGCAGCCTGGAGACGGTCCTTCTCGTGTGGCGGCCCGACCGGTTCCCGCACCTGCTCGTGGCCGCCGAGGCGGGCGATCAGGCCGCCCTGCACGAGGCGGTGGAGGCACTGCACGGGCAGCTGCTCGAGACGCTCGGACCCAGCCCGGTCGCGGAGGCGGCCATCGTCGTGCAGGTTCCGTGGGAGGCGCTGCCGGCGGTCCTCGTCCGTGACATCCCCGCCGACCTGCGGACGCTGGGCGACGGCGGCGACGTGGACGTCTCCCCCGCCTACCGCCGGGTGCTCGACGGCCTGCCCGACTGGGCCCGGCAGGGCGACGAGCTCGCGGCTCGCGCTCTCTACGCGCGCGGCGAGCAGGACATCGAGCGTGGTGCGCCGGAAGACGCGCTGTCGTGGTTCGCGGCCGCGCGCGAGCGCGCGGAGGCCGGATCCGAGCCGTGGGTGCTGGCGACGCAGGGGCTGGGCGTCGCGCTCGTCCAGCTGCCGGGCGGCGATGTCGCGCAGAACATCGAGCGGGCGATCGCGTGCTACGAGGACGCGCTGCGTCATTGTCCGCGCGACGCGAACCCGGGCGGGTGGGCGACGCTGCGCCTGGATCTCGGGAACGCGTACCGCCGCCGGATCGCCGGCGCGCGCGCGGCGAACATCGAGCAGGCGATAGGGCACCATCGCGCCGCGCTCGAGGTCTTCGAGCAGCTGGACGACGCGTTCCACGTCGCGGTGACCCAGAGCAACCTCGCGACCGCCTTCATGCAGCGCGACCTCGGGGACTCGGAGGCCAATCGCGCGGAGGCGGTACGGCTGGCACGCGGGGCGACGCCGGTGCTCGACCGGACCGACGACGCCCGCACGTCTGCGATCGCGTGGATGACGCTGGGCGCAGCGCTCCTGGACGACGAGGACGACGGCGCGGTCGACGAGGCGGCGGACGCCTTCCGGCGCGCGGTCGAACGCTACGGCGACGCGGGACGCTCGGTCGATGCGGCGCGGGCCCGGTTGAACCTCGGGCTCGCCCTGAGGCGCGGCGGCGAGCCGGGTCGCGAAGCCGCGCTCGCCGAGCTTCGCGGCGCGCTGGAGGGCCTGGCCGGCGCGCCGTACGACACGGGCCTCGCGCACTTCAACCTCGGGCTGACGCTGCGCGACGCCGGCGACGCCGAGAGCGACGCGCCCGCAATCCGCCACCTGCGCGAGGCGCTGCGCTACCTGACGCCCGCCGCGCATCCGGTCGAGGCCGTCGAGGCTGCTTCGGCGCTGGCGTCGGCGCTCGCCGACGCCGGCGACTGGGGCGGTGCCGCGGACGCGCTCGCCACCGCCGTCGAGGCGGCGGAGCGCGGCTACGGCGCCACGGTCCTGGCGGCGGTCCGCGATGCCGAGCTCGCCCGCAACGGGCCGTTGCACCACCGCGCGGCGTACGCGCGTGCGCGCGCCGGTGACGCCGAGGGCGCCGTGCGGGCACTGGAGCGGTCGCGCGCGCAGTGGCTCGCGCTCGAGCTGTGGGGTGATGACCTCGGCGCCCGCCTACCGGACCTCGCGGAGGACGACCGCCGACGCCTGAGCGCGGCGCTCGACGAGCTGCGCGAGGTCGCCCAGCTCGACCGCGCGCACGCGACGTTCACCGATCCGCTGCAGCGGCCCGACGACCCGCTCGAGCGGCGCGGCCGCGCGGCGATCGACACGATCGCGGAGTTCACGGGCGCGCGGGCCCCGTCCGTGGAGCCCGAGGAGCTCTCGCGCGAGCTCGGCGACGGGGAGGCCCTCGCCTACGCGATGGTGACGCTGTGGGGCGCGGCCGTCGTCCTGGTCGACCGCGCAGGCAGCGAGGTCGTCTTCGCCGACGGGCTCGACATCGCGGCGCTCGGCGAGGTGCTCTCCGGCGAGTCGCCGACGTTCGTCCACGGCGTGCTGGGCGACACCGCCGCCCTGCACGCGCGGCTACCGCCGCTCCTCGCGCGAGTCGGTACGGCCATCGGGCCCCCGCTCGTCGCATGTGCGACGCGCCGCGGGCTCCGCGCGATCACGCTCGTGGGCACCGGCCTGCTCACGCTCGTGCCGCTGCACGCCGTCTCGCTCGACGTCGCCGGCGAGAAGCGCCTGCTCGACGAGCTCGACATCGCCTACGCGCCGTCGGGCCTCGCGTGGCGGGTGGCGCGGCAGCGAGCCCGGCGGGCGCCGGCGGAGGAGGTCTTCCTGGGCGTCGCGAACCCGCTCCCCACCCCGGCGCCGCTGCGGCTCGCGCTGGCGGAGGTCGAGACCATCGCCGACGGGGTCGCGGCGGCGGTCGTCCTCCCGGAGCACGAGGCCACGAAGCCGGCAGTGCTCGGCGCCATCGCCGGCGCCACGCACGTGCACCTCGCGTGCCACGGCGTGTACGACGCGGCGAACCCGCTCGCGTCCTTCCTGCGGTTCGCCGAGGAGGACGCCCTAGGGCTGCACGAGCTGCTCGACCGCCGCGGCTTCGAGGGCGTCCGGCTCGTGACGGCGCTGGCGTGCCAGAGCGCTGCGACCCGCGCCCAGCACGCTCCCGACGAGGCGATCGGCTTCCCGGCCGGCTTCATCAGCGCGGGCGCCGCCGCCGTGGTCGGCGCGCTGTGGGCTGTCGAGGACCTTCCGGCGGCGCTGGTCGCGACGTGGCTGTTCGCCGAGCACCGGGCGGGCGCGGAGCCGGCGGCAGCGTTGACGCGGGCGCTGCGCCGCCTGCGGACGGCGACGAACGCCGAGGTGATCGCGTACCTGCGCGAGCGGCCGGCGCTCGCCGCGGCCTCCGCGGTCTGGATCGCGCAGGCTGGGCACGCGCCGGAGGCGCGGCCGTACGAGCACCCGTACCACTGGGCGCCGTACGTGCTCGTCGGCGCGTGACTACGCGGCGAACGCGAGGTGAAACGCCGGGTCGCCGAAGAGCAGCCAGTTCTGCGCGTCGCTGCGCGTGATGAAGTGGTCGACCAGGCGCTCGAGTACGCGTGGGTCGGCGATGTCGAGCGTACCGCGCCGCTGACGGTCGAACGTGCTCGCCATCTGCGCGTTGCCGATGTCGAAGCGCTTGTTCATCTCGACCATCGCCATCCCCAGCGTGCGCGGGGCGAGCACGTTGTCGACCGCGCTTGCGAATGGCCAGGCGCGCGGGTGCCACAGCTCGTCCATCACCGGGTCATCCGGGTCGGCGAACGCGTGCAGCCACGCCAGGTCGACATGCCCGACGTACGCCGCCGGGCCGCGCGGGTGCGCGAGCAGCCGCTTCGGCAACGCGGCCACGAAGTCGGCCTCGGCGTTCAGGGTGTTCTTGCCCAGCCAGTGCGCAAAATCGCTGCTTGCCGGGGTGCCGTAGCCGAAGCACGCGAACTGGAGGACGACGCCACCCTCCACGAACGGGCCGTCGGGCACGTCGTGTGCCGTCAAGAGCTCCTCTCCCTGGCAAACGATCGCCCCGTTGATCCGCTCCTGCTCGGCCTGCGGAGCGCCGACGAGCCCCGCGCCGTGCGAGGCGGTGAACAGCAGCGCGGGCCGCGAGGCGCCGACCGCGGCGAGAAGGCGGTCGCGCGTGGCGTCCTCCCCCGCGAGCACGTGCGGCGCCGCCTCGAGTGCCGGTCCGACCCGGTCGGCGACCGGCTCCGCGAGGTACCGGCGGCTGAAGTGGGTGGGGTCCTCCACGCCATGGTCGGTGGCGAACACGACCGCCTCGCGGCGGCAGGGCGGCTCCCGCTCGAAGCGCAGGAGCTTCTCCACATACGCCGCGAGGTCCGCAACGTCGTCGAACGCGACCCGCCCAACCGAGGCGGCGCTGTCGAGGACGGACTGGAAGTGGAACGGGACGCGGTCGGGGCCGCCGACGATGAGCACGTAGTGGGGCGGCGCCCTCTCGATGCGCCAGTAGCGCTCGAGCATCCAGTCCGTCCAGTCGGCTGGGTCGTCCCCTTCGAACTCGAGCGGCCGACTGGGATCCTCCATGCCGCGCGCCTCGGCGAGCGGGCGGACCGCGCCCGCGATCGCGTCGCGGTGGGGGTCGTCGGCGGCGATCAGGTAGGTCCAGCCCGCCGCGGCGGGGTCGCCCAGGTCGACCGTCGGCGCGCGCTCGAGCGCGCCGCGCAGCGTGCTCGCGGTGGTCGAGGCAGTCGTGAGCTGCCGGGCGTAGCCGCCGCCGACCGGGAGCCGCTCCAGCAGAGCCAGGCCCATCTCGCGGCGGTCGAGCGGGGGAACGAGCAGCGAGCCGGTTCTCGGATCCAGCCCCGGGCTCATGATGCGGACCACGGCGCTCAGCCGGCCGGCCGCAGCCGCAGGCGGACCTCGTCGGCGTCGGGCGCCACCGCGACGAGCTGCCACCCGCGGTCGGTGAGGAGGTAGCGCCGGCCGCCGTCCTCCTCGAGCACGATCCGCGGGTGCGGCTCGCGCGTCGTGGACAGCCGCGCCTCGCTGAGCGGCCAGTCGCCGTAGGAACGCAGCCGCGCGATCGCCTTCCGGATGTCCGCGTGGCGGACGCCGCGGTGGAGCAGGGACGCGACGATCGCCGCCTCGCCGACGTCCTCGACGCTGTAGACGTGCGGCAGCTCCGCCGACTGCGACGGCCGGATGTAGCCGTGCCTCGCCCACTGGCCGATCGTGGTCCCGGAGACGCCGACGATCTCGCCGGCCTCACCGGCGAGCAGGCGTCCGTGAACGCGCGCGGCCACGCAACGGATTTTACGAGGGACTGAACGCGATCGACCGCGTCGCGGGGTCGGCGCGGTCGAGCGTCACCGTGACGACCGTGCCCGGCTCCGGGGCGCCGTGCTCCGGGGTGGCGTGCTCGAGCCGCCCGCGGATCGCGGGGTCGCGCAGCTGGACGAGCCCGTCGTCGATCACGACCGCCTCGAAGCGCTCGCCCTCGCGCCCCTGGAGCAGGACAGCCTCGACGAGGTCGACGACGCCGCGTTCGACGGCCCGCGCGCGCTTGGCCCCCGCCGCCATCGCCTCGGGCTGACGCGGGAGCGCTTCGTGCACCTGCTGCGGCACCGGTCGGCCGTCCTGCGCGGCGAGGCAGCACTCGAGGACGAAGCGGTCCTGCAGGCGGCGCAGCGGGGCGGTGGCGTGGGCGTAGGGCGCGGCGATCGCGAAGTGGGTCGCGTCGGCCTGCGGGGGCGCTTCGCCGTCGAACGCCAGGTACCCGGCGCCGTGGCCCACCCCGGTCGCCTCGTGCATCAGCGCGGCCTGCGCCGGGATGGCCGGGTCGAGCGAGCGGATGAACTCCGGGTACGGCTCGCGCCACTCGACGTGCAGCGCCTCGGCCTGGCGCCGCAGCCGCGCGAGGCTCTTCGCGTCGGGCGGCGGCTGCGTGCGCAGCAGGCCGACGCCGGCGTCGAGCATGAGCCGCGCCGCGGCCATCCCGGTCAGCAGCGAGACCTGCGCGTTGTGCTCCTCGGTCGCGAGCGGGACGCGGTACTTCACGGTCCACGACCCTCCTTCGCGGACCACCTCCTGCTCGGGCACGTTCAGCCGCACGCCGCCGCGCTCGCGCTCGATGCGCAGCCGCTTCTCCCCCACCTCGGCCAGCACCGTGGCGACGTCGGGCGGCACGTCCTCGTAGGTGTGCTGCGCGCTGCTGCGCACCTGGGCCCGCGCGACGTGGACGTCCACGAGCTCGCCCTGCCCGTCGAGGTCGAGCGTCCACAGGACGGCGGGCCGCCACTCGCCGGGGAGCAGGCTCGCGGCGCCCTCCGAGAGCGCCGGCGGGTGCAGCGGCGTCTTCTCGTCCGGCGCGTAGACGGTGACCCCGCGCGCGTGCGCCTCGCGGTCGACCGCGCCGCCCGGCGCCACGAACGCGGCGACGTCCGCGATCGCGTAGCTGACGCGATGCCCGTCGCCGCGCCGCTCGATGTGCAGCGCCTGGTCGAGGTCGCGCGCGCCCGGCGGGTCGATGGTCACGAAGTCGAGGTCGACGCGCTCGCGGCCGCCGGCGTCGGTCCGCACCTCCTCCGCCGCCCGGCGAGCCTCCTCCTCCGCCTCCGCCGCGAACGCCTCGGGCACGCCGGCCTCGCGCCGGATCGCGTCGAAGCCGTCGCGCATCGCCGCCGCGGGGTCGACGCGGATCCAGCGCGCGCTCACCTCTACCGTCCGATCGCGGGTCTAGGGTACGTCAGCTCTCTCAACGATCCGAACCGATTGACTTGAAGGACCTCACTCACCGCGACGAGATCCATGGGGATGTCTATTACGACCCGCTGGCGGTCGCGCTGCTGGACACCCCAACCGTCCAGCGTCTCGGCCGGGTCTACCAGCTCGGGTACGGGCACCTCGTCTACCGCGGCGCCACCCACACGCGTCTGAGTCACGCCATGGGCGCGTACGCCACCGCCGGGCGGCTGGTCGGGGCGCTGCGACACAACTACGAGACGAAGCGGAACCGCCCCAACGGCGCACTGGAGCCCGACCGGTTCCTGCCGCTCGCTCCGGGCCAGAGGGAGCTGGGCGCGGAGGCCGAACGCGCGGTCGATCGCTGGACCGTCCTGCAACACCTCACGCGATGGGCCGCCTTGCTGCACGATGTCGGACACGTCCCGTTGGGCCACACCATCGAGGACGAGTTCGAGGACATCTACAGGAAGCACGACGACTTCGCCTCGCCGCGCCTGCGGCACCTGTGGGTCCGCGACGCCAAGGGCGCGGACTCGGAGATCCGCTGCGTCCTGCGCCGCACCGACCTGTACCCCGCCGCCTTCAGGCGCCTGGGCATCGTGAACGGCGACGACGTCGCGAACGCCGTCTTCCTGATCTGCACCTGGAAGGAGCGCGTCCACGAGGGCTTCCGGACGCCCTTCCAGGAGATCCTCGCCGACGAGCTCGGCCGCAGCGACGGTGAGGCGGCCGTCGTCCCGCAGCTGCTGCTCGACTCGATGCAGCGCCTCGACGGCACGCTGTTCGCGCCGTACATGGCCGACATCGTCGCGAACACCATCTCCGCCGACTACCTCGACTATCTCCGGCGGGATCCGCGGAACCTCGGCCTCGACGTCCTGAAGGACGACCGGGTCGTGTCGCAGTTCTGGGTCGGCCACGACCATCGCGGCCAGGCCCGCATGGCGCTGTCGCTCGTCGACCGGCGCGGCAAGAAGCGGCTGGACACCTCCACCGGGGTCGTGGAGCTCGTGCGGCAGCGCTACCGCTTCGCGGAGATCGTCTACTACCACAAGACGAAGGTGGCGGCCTCGGCCATGCTCGCCGCGGTGTTCCATCTCGTCGGCGCGCCGGCGGAGACCCCCCAGACCCGCGAGACGCTGGAGCTGGACGACGTCGAGGGGCTCCTCGCGCGCGTGCTGGAGCCGAAGAGGCGCGCCCAGGAGCTCAGGGAGTTCCGCGCGCAGGCGATGCCGTCGTCGCTCCTCGACGCGGAGATCGGCGACGAGAGCGTCGGACTGCTGCTCCGCGAGAGCGCCCTGCGACTCCTGGAGACCTCGAGCCGGGACGGGGATCGAGGCGGGGCGGAGCGCGCGCTCCAGGCGATCGCGCTGCTCGACGCCATCGCTCGCCGCCGCCTCTACAAGGTGTGCTTCTCGATGGACTTCGAGGCCTTCCAGCGGTTGACGTCCGGGGGGCAGAGCCCCGAGGACGACGAACGGGCGCTGAACGAGGTCATCGGCGATCTGCGCGGGAGCGCGACGCGGCGCGAGGAGACCGAGCGGCAGATGGTCGACGCGACCGGAACGTGGCCGTACACGTCCATCCTCCTCTACGTCCCACCGCGCAAGAGCCAGGCCAAGGGGATCGAGACCGGCGCGCTGATGCCGAACGGGAACGTGGTCACGCTCGAGTCGCACCCCGCCGTCAAAGACGCCGTCGCCGACCTCGGCAAGCACTACAAGGACCTCTGGCGGCTGCTCGTGCTGGTGCACCCCGAGAAGGTGTTCGACCCGATCTCGCTCTCGGCCGCCATCGATGCTCTCGTCGTGGCCGCGATGCCGTCGATCGATCTCTCGGACGAGGCGGTCCTCGGGTCGCTGAAGAAGTGCTGCTGGTTCCCGTACATCGCGCAACGGACCCGGCCGGCGGCAGAGCGCTTCCGCGAGCTCTTCGCGGAGGTGCCGCTGCCCGACGTACCGTGGGCGAGGCTGCCGCAGTACGAGCTCCTCTGCGGCCACCGCACCGACGACGACCAGCTCGTCTACGGCGCCGCGCTGCTCGACGAGCTTGCGCGGCGCGGCGGGGACGAGGCCTCGGCCCAGGACCGGATCCGACGGTTCGAGAGGCCGGCCGAGCTGGTCCAGGAGGTCACGTCGCGGGTCGAGGGGCTCGAGCGCCTCGCGGGGAGGGATTCAGACGCGGGAAGCCGGGAGCGCCGGGCGATCGAGCATCTGGCAGAGGAGCTGCTGTCGTGACGAATCAGCTCATCTGGGACCTCGCGCGGCGGGCGGCGCGCGATGTGGCTCGGGAGGTCCCGGAGGCCTGCCGGACCAGAAGGGTTCAGGTCGGCGCCGTGGCGCGGGCCCTCGAGGTCAAGGTCCACACACGTGACGACCTGCCGGCGCAGCGCGCGCGCTGGTACCGCCACCGGCTTCGCGAGCCGGGCGCGGCGCTCCAGCTGTGGGACGACTCACCGGCCGTGGACGTCGTCGAGGTCCGCTCGGACCTTCGCACGTCGGCGCGCAGGTTCGCGGTGGCGCACGAGCTCGGCCACGTCGTCCTGCATCGCCGCTTCGACTCTGCGGAGCGCCAGCTCGAGCAGGAAGACCAGGAACGGTTCGCGAGCGCGTTCGCCGCCGAGCTGCTCATCCCGTTCGCCTTCCGTCACGAGATCCGCGATCAGTTCCGTGCGGCGGCCGATCCCGTCGCGCTCCTGCGCCTGTCCGACGAGCTCGGCGTCTCGCCGCAGACCGTGCTGCGCTTCGCGGGCCGCGAGAACTGGCTCGGAGGGCTCGACCGCGTCTGGCTCGACGTCCGGTGTCGCCCGAATCGGTACACGCAACGGAACAAGAGGCTGCGGGTCTTCGATGCCGTCCTCGACAAGGCACGCTGGTTCCTTCCTCGGAACCGCAGCGTCGCCGGTGTCATGGGCAGCGACGAGCCGCTGCTCGACCTGTACTCCGGCCTGAAGGAGGCCGACATCCGCCTGGACATCTCGCGCCGCAGCACAGAGCCTCCAGTGCGGTTCGTGCGGGAGTCCGTGCGCGCGAGGCTGGCCACCGTGCGACTGAGCCGGGGCGAGGGAGGCAGCGGCATGGAGCTGCTGGCGGCCGTACACCTCCAAGTGTGAGGCGGCGAGTGGTCGCCCGTGGCTTCGGCTCACGTGGCGACGAACAGCGCCGCGCGGCCGCGTTTGCCGATCGCCTCGATCACTGAGAGGTGGCGCAGGCAGTACGTCGCGCGCGCGGCGAGGCGTCGATCGCAGCCGAGGGCGTCTGCGAGGTCGCTGTTCGTGAAGGGTGCGCTGGGCGGCGCGACGAGCGCGAGGGCATCTGCCGGCGTCTCGAGGACCACGCGGTTCAGCACGTCGACGAGGTGCCGCTCACCGGGGTCGCGGAGGAAGCGACCGCCGCGGCGGGGCGCCGGGGCGCGGACGTGGTCCTCGGCGCACAGCAGCAGCTCGATGACGAGGTTCGGGTGCGCGAGCAGCGACGGGAACGTCACGAGGCGGTCGAAGATCGCGAGCGGGCGGCCCTTGAGGGGCGAGCGCCGGGCGGAGAGCACCTCGCCCTCGGCGTCGACGCGCACGATCCGCCGCTCCGCCGCGATCGGGTGCACGATCCGCATGCGGTGCTCGTCGAGCAGGGCGTCGAGCTTCGGCCCGAGCGGCCCGAAGCCGCCGGTCTGCACCTCGACGAGCTCGCCGTCGCCCCGCACGAGGTCGATCACGAAGCGCCCGACCCTCACCTCGGCGCGGTCGCCCGGCCGCGCGAGCCGGTCCTTGACCGCCGCGTGCAGCGGGCCCTCGCGCAGGACGCCGATGGCGGTCATCGCTGCTCTGTTCGTCGCGACGCCGGTCGCTCCCTCCCGACCGGCGTCAGGCGACCGGCTGGCGGGCGCGATCGAGCAGCGCGCGGAAGAGCTCGGGCTGCTGCGCGCCGGAGACCGCGATCTGGCGGTCGACCACGAAGAACGGCACCGCGCCGATGCCGAGCTTCGCCGCGGTCGCCTCGTCCTCGCGGACCGCGTCGGCGAACCGGTCGGTCGCGAGCGTCTCGCGGACCTCCTCCTCCGGCAGGACCTCCGCGGCGACCCCCGCGAGCTCGTCGGCATCCCCGATCGCGACGCCCTCGGTGAAGTAGGCGCGCTTCAGGCGCTCGATCGTCTCGTCCTGCAGCCCGTGCGCGGCGCCGAGATGCACGAGGCGGTGCGCGTCGAAGGTGTTGCCGCCGCGGACGCGGTCGAAGTGCAGCTCCAGCCCCTCCGCCGCCGCCATCTCCGTCATCTGCGCGTGGCGCGCGGCGGCGTCCTCGCGGGTCATGCCGTACTTCGCCGCGAGGTGATCGGTGTGGTCGCCCTCGCGGACGCGCGGCGCCTGCGGGTCGAGCTCGAAGCTCCGCCACGTCACCTCGACCTCGTCGCGCTGCGGGAAGTCCTCGAGCGCCGCCTCGAAGCGCCGCTTGCCGACGTAGCACCACGGGCAGGCGATGTCCGACCAGATCTCGACGTGCACGCGATCGAGGCTACCCAGGCGTGCGACGATCCACCGATGCGTCGCCTCAACATCGCCGATCCGCAGTTCACCTACGACGACACGGACCCCGACGGCTTCCGCGCCGGCATGTTCCGGCTTGGCCCCGACCTCGGCGCGAAGGAGACCGGGACCACTGTCTACGAGCTGAAGCCCGGCCAGGCCGTCTGCCCGTACCACTACGAGTACGGCGAAGAGGAGTGGCTGCTCGTCCTCACCGGCCGCCCGACGCTCCGCACCGCGGAGCGCGAGGAGCAGCTCGCGCCGTTCGACGTCGCCTTCTTCCCGAAGGGCCCGGAGGGCGCCCACGGCGTGCGCAACGAGACCGACGAGACCGTCCGGATCCTGATGTGGTCGCAGGTCGTCGTCCCGAGCGCGACGTGCTACCCGGACAGCGACAAGGTCGGGGTCTGGACCGGCATCCGCGAGGAGGACCTCATGGCCCCACGGTCCGCGAAGGTCGACTACTACTTCGGCGAGAGCTGAGCCTCAGTCCGGGTTCCGCGGCGCGTAGCGGTGGTGGAGCATCAGCGGGTTGCCGTCGGGGTCGTGGAAGAACGCCATGTGGCAGACGCCGGTGTCGAGGATGTCGCCCGCGAACTCGACGCCCTTGGCCTCGAGGTCCGCGCGGGTCTTCGCCACGTCGTCGACGTGCAGCGCGATCGGGTACGCCGCGGTGCGGTGGCCGAGCCCGGCCTGCTCGCCGTTCACCACGCCGAGCGTGAGGTTCCCGGTCTCGTACTCGGAGAAGCCGCTCTCGGGCCGGAAGGTCGAGCGGTGCAGCCCGAGGGTGCCGCCGTAGAAGTCGCTCGCGGCGTGGAGGTCCTTGACGGAGATCGGGACGAAGTCGACGCCCGTGATGTCGGAGGAGGTGGCCATGGCCGGAAGCCTCTCACGCCCCGGCGAGCGCGAGCACGACCGGGTGGATCGGGCCTGCGCCCTTCGCGCGCAGCTGCGCGCCGACGGTCACGAGCGTCCAGCCCGAGTAGCGGACGTCGTCGATCAGCAGGCCCGGTCGCGGGGGCGGCGGCTTCGCGACCCGGAACTTCCCGCGGACGTTCGCCACCTGCATCGCCGAGTTCTCCATCTCGCGCTGCGGCGGGCCGTCGACCGTCCGCTCCAGCGCCTCGACGTACGGCAGCTCCAGCGCCCCCGCGACGCGCCGGGCCAGGTCCGGGACGAGGTCGCCGCTGCGCAGCGAGGGCACGGCGGTGACCCACTCCGGCAGCGGGTGCGGCCGCCAGCCCCTGATCGCGTTGACGCACGCCTCGACCAGCTCGTCGTCGAAGCGGCCGTCCCGCCGGCCCTCCGCGATCAGCCGGTCCCAGGCGCCGTCGCCGGCGCGGGTCACGGCGCGGCCCTCCTCGAGCTGCAGCTCCTGCGGGATGCGCTTGCCGGGCGCGTCCGCGGTGCGCGGCGTCTGGCGGCGCACCGACAGGACCACGGGGCGGGACCGCAGCAGCCGGCGCGCGCCTTCGACGAGCGACGGATCGGGCGGCGCGGCGAACCGCGGCCCGGCGCACACCGAGCAGATCCCGCACGGCTGCGCGGCCGGGTCGTCGAGCTGCTCGAGCAGCGCCTGCATGAGGCACCGGCCGTCGGCGCCGTAGCGGGACATCGCCTCCTGCTCGGCGCGGCGCAGCTTCGTGACCTGCTCGTAGCGCTCCTGGTCGTACGTCCACTCCGCGCCCGTCGCCTCCCACGTCGAGCCGTTCCGCCGCACCGCGCCCTCCACGTCCAGCACCTTCAGCAGCGCTTCGAGCCGCCCGCGGCCCAGGTTCACATCGGTCTGCAGCTGGGGGATCGACGCGGGCAGCAGCGCCAGCACGCGCTCGACGAGCGGCCGCGCCGGGAACGCCGTCTCGATGAAGAAGTCCTGGATGCGGCGGTCCTCGGCGCCGCGCAGCAGGACGACGTGCGCCTCGTCCACCCCGCGGCCCGCACGGCCGACCTGCTGGTAGTAGGCGATCGCCGACGACGGCGCCTGGTAGTGGACGACGAAGCCGAGGTCGGGCTTGTCGTAGCCCATCCCGAGGGCTGACGTCGCCACGACCGCCTTCACGTCGTTGCGCAGCAGCCGCCGCTCCGCCTCGACGCGCTCCTCGTCGGCGACCTCACCCGAGTACGACAGCGCGTCGACCCCGTTCGCGTTCAGCCACTCGGCGACCATCTCGGTGTCGCGCTTGGTGAGGCAGTAGACGATCCCCGACCCGGGCAGCTGCGGCAGCCACGTCGCGAGCCACGCCAGCCGCGCCGCCGGCTCGGGCAGCGTGACGACCTCGAGCCGCAGGCTGGTGCGCGCGAGCGGCCCGCGGTACACGACGAGGTCTCTTTCGGCCGCCGCGATCCGCAGCTGCTCGGCGACGTCGTCGACCACGCGGTCGTTGGCCGTCGCGGTCGTGCACAACACCGCGACATCGGCGGACAGCGCCGCCAGCATGTCCCGGATCCGCCGGTAGTCCGGCCGGAAGTCGTGCCCCCAGTCCGAGACGCAGTGCGCCTCGTCGACCACGAGCAGCCCGACCCGCTCGATGAACAGCGGCAGCATCGCCTCGCGGAACTGCGGGTTGTTCAGCCGCTCGGGCGAGATCAGCAGCAGGTCGACGGCATCTCGCTCCAGCTCCTGCCGCACCGCCTCCCAGTCGTCCCGGTTCGTCGAGTTGACCGTGACGGCGCGGATCCCGAGCCGCTCCGCCGCCTCGATCTGGTTGCGCATCAGGGCGAGGAGCGGGCTAATCAGGACGGTGGGACCGGCCCCCTCCCGGCGCAGCAGCGCGGTGGCGATGAAGTACACCGCGCTCTTCCCCCACCCCGTGCGCTGCACGCAGAGGACCCGCCGGCGGCCGCCAACGAGGTCCTCGATCGCCTCGCGCTGATCCGGCCGGAAGACGGCGTCCGGTCCGGCGAGCGCGCGCAGGAGGTCGAGAGGCATCGCCCCAAGGTAGGGGCGAGCCCGCGCCGGCTCGCCCCTCGGATCAGGCCGCTTCGCGGAGCGCGGCGATCTCGCGCTCCATCGAGAGGCGCTCCAGAGCCGAGGACTCGACCCGGCGAACCTCCGCCGGCGTCATCCCGACGCGCTCCGCCGTCTCGCGCAGCGGGGTCGGCGCTCCGCCGCCGTTGATGCCGTAGCGCAGCTTGACGACCTGCTGCTCGCGCGCGGGCAGGCGCTCCACCGCGCGGCGCAGCGCCTCCTCGCGCAGCGAGATGTGGACCTCCTCCTCCGGCAGGGGCCCCTCGGAGGGCAGCAGATCGCCGAACGCGGTCTCGCCCTCCTCGCCGATCGGCCGGTCCAGCGACGTGATCGTCCGCGCCGCCTCGCGCGCGTCCTGCACGTGCTCGAGCGTCAGCTCGGCGGCCGCCGCGATCTCCTCGTCGGTCGGCGCGCGGCCCAGCCGCGTCGTCAGCTCGCGCTCGGCCTTCGCGATCTTCCGCTCGCGCTGGCCGACGTGGATGGGGATCCGGATCGTGCGGGCCTTCGTCTCGATCCCGCGCTGGATCGCCTGGCGGATCCAGAACGTCGCGTACGTGGAGAACTTGTAGCCCTTGCGCCAGTCGAACTTCTCGGCCGCGCGCACCAACCCGAAGATGCCCTCCTGGATCAGGTCGAGCAGCGGCAGGTCCGACCCCTGGTACTTCTTCGCGATCGAGACGACGAGGCGCAGGTTCGAGAGGATCATGCGCTCCTTCGCCGTGAGGTCGCCGCGCTCGATCCGCTTGGCGAGCTCGATCTCGTCGGCGGCGGTGAGCAGCGGGTAGCGGCCCAGCTCGTTGAGGAACAGCTGCAGCGCGTCGGTGGTCGAGGTCGACAGGTCGTGCGGCATGTAGCTCGTCGTCGCGACGCCCGCCCGGCCGCAGTCGTCGGTCACGGCGATCCCCAGCTCGTCGAGCCGGTTGTGCAGCTCGCCGACGTCGTCGTCGTCCAGGTCGAGCTGGCTGACGAGCATCGAGAGCTCCGACAGGTTCACGCAGCCCTGGTCCTCACCCCGCTCCAGGAGCGCGTCAAGGCGTGCCTGATAGTCAACGGCCATGGTCGTGTGATTTCCGGGAGACTGGCGATCCATGCACCCGTCGATGTACCGTTGACGCCATGTCCATCCACCAGGCCGAGGCCTCGGGCGGCCGCAGGGAGCAGTTGCTCGCCGCGGCGCGGGAGGTCCTGGCGGAGAACGGCTACGAGCGCACGACGGTTTCGAGCATCGCCAGCCGCGCGAACGTGGCCCAGGGGACGTTCTATCTGTACTTCCCCTCCAAGGAGTCTCTGCCCGGCGCGCTCGCGATGGAGCTGAGCCGCGCGCTCGGCGCCGCCACCGCGCGCGTCACGGCCGAGGACCTCCCCCTCGACGCGGCGATCCCCGCCCTGCAAGAAGCCGTGCACGAAGCGGCCCAGCAGTTCGCGGACGTGCTGCCGATCGCGAACCGCGGCTACGAGCTGGCCGAGGAGTTCGACGAGTGGCTCGCGCTGACCGAGCCCTGGCGCGTCCAGCTGGAGGCGTTCCTCACGCGCCTGCAGGTCCGCGGCGACGTCGAGGAGACGCTGGACGTCACGACGACCACGTACGTGATGCGCGATCTCCTGGACCGCACGATGAAGGCGCGCGTGCTGTTCGGCGAGACCGGTTACGCGGACGCGATCGCGACGCTCGTCCGCCGCGCGCTCTCCGTCTGACCCGCGGCCACGGCGGCCTCGGCCTCGCGCGCCTCGGCGGCCGCCGCGAGGTTCATCCGCGCCCGCACCAGCAGGGACTTGACGGCGGGCACCGTCGTGTCGAGCGCCTCGGCCAGCTCGGCGTAGGAGAGGCCGTCCAGCTCGCGGATCACGAGCGCGGAGCGCTGCTGGGCCGGCAGGCCCTGGATGTCGCCCACGAGCTCGCGCAGCCGCTCGCGCCGCCGCGCCGACGCCGCCGCGTCCTCGGCCGACCCCACCGCGTCCTCGTGCAGCTCGACCGCCGGCCGCTCCCCGCGCAGCTCGTCCAGGCAGCGGTTGTGCGCGATCCGGTACAGCCACGCGCGCAGCGCCATCGGCCGGCTGTCGGCGCGCAGCGCGCGGAAGGCGCGGATCAGCACGTCCTGCACGACGTCCTCCGCCGCCGCCGGTCCGCGCGAGCGGAGCATGTGCGCGGCGTAGGCGACGAGCCGCTCGCGGTAGCGCTCGGCGATCGCCGCGAACGCCTCGTCCTCGCCGGCGCGGAACGCGGCGACGAGCTGCTCGTCCGAGCGCAGGCGCGGTGGTGTGAGGGATCGGCGGAGGCGCATCGCGAGAGGGGGCCGGCGGAGGGGCTCGCTGCGCATGCGTGGTCCGGGGGCGGGACCTGGGCGAGCCTTCGGAGGCTCCGGGGGAGGCCGTGGCCCCCTCCTACCGCCGGCTACGGAAAGTGTACTGGGGCCGTACCTTAAGTCAGGACGGTGTGACGAGCGTCACGGAGCCCATCGGCGGCCGCTCGACCAGCGGCGTCGCGTCCACCCCCGGCAAGAGCCGGCCGTCGCGTTCGAGCCGCGTCGTCACCGCCGCCAGGACGTCGCTGGCCATCGGCGCGAGGTCCTCGAGCGGCTGGTGCTGGTTCTGGCGCACGACGAGGTCGACCTGCGCGAGCGCGCCGATCCCGACCGCCGCCCACGCGTCGATCAGCAGCGCCATGTCGACCGCGTAGCCGGTGGCGAACGGGAGCCGCATCAGCAGGTCCCGGCGGGCGGCGATCTCCCCCGCCAGCGGCTGGTGGAACGCCGCCAGCTCCGGGAAGAAGCGCTTGAGCAGCGGGCGCGCGAGCAGCTCGGTCACGCGGCCGCCGCCGTGCGCGGCGACCCGGTCCGCCGACCGCCACGGCCGCCGGAAGAAGCCCTTCACGAACCGCACGTCGCCGCCCTGCGCCACCGGCCCGACGAGCCCGATCGCGTAGTGCTCGCCGAACTCCTCGGAGTCCGCGTCGAGGTAGCAGACGACGTCGCCGGTCAGGACCGACAGGGCCCGCCACATGGCGTCGCCCTTGCCGCGGACGGGCCCGAACTCCGGCATCAGGTCCGCCTGGCGGTGCACCTCGGCCCCGAGGCGCTCCGCGACCTCGGCGGTGCCGTCGGTCGAGTCGTCGACGACGACCACCTGGTCGATCGCGCCGCGCTCGCGCAGCGGCATCAGCACCTCGAGGATCGGGCCGATGGTCACGGCCTCGTCGCGCGCCGGGAGACACACCGAGATCGAGCGCTCCCGCGTCGTCGCGAGGGCCTCGGCACTGAACGTCCGGTGGTCGTACGTTCGCATGCGCGGCGGGAGGGTAGCGTTCCGGAGGACCGACTACAGGAGGACATGCATGCCGTGGGATGAGATCGTCGCGCGCGACTTCCCGTCGCTCCACAAGGACCTGGACGGGATCTCCAAGGAGACGATGGAGGACCACTACAAGCTCTACCAGGGCTACGTGAAGAAGACGAACGAGATCCGCGGGAAGCTCAAGGAGATCGACTACGCGTCGGCCGAGGGCAACCAGGTCTACTCCGAGATCCGCGCGCTGGCGACCGACAACTACACGTTCGCGCTCCTCGGGTTCAAGAACCACGACCTCTACTTCGGCCACCTGGGCGGCGAGGGCGGCGAGGACCCGCAGGGCGCGATCGCCGACGAGCTCGAGAACGAGTACCCCGGCGGCGTCGAGATGTGGAAGCAGGCGATCCGCAAGCAGGCCAAGGCGGCCCGCGGCTGGGTCATGCTCGGCTACGACCTCAACGACGGCTCGCTCTTCAACTACATGCTCGACACCCAGAACCTCTGGGCCGTCTACAACATGGTCCCCGTGCTCGCGCTCGACGTCTACGAGCACGCGTACGCGCGCGACTTCGGCGCGACGCCGGACGGCCGCGGCGAGTACGTCGAGGCGTTCTTCCGCAACCTCGACTGGGACCACGTCAACCGGCAGCTCGCGCAGGCGAAGGCCGCGCGCGAGGGCGCGCAGTCGGTCGGCGAGGAGCCGAAGGGCTAGGAGACCACTCTGATCTGAGGGCCGGGCTTCTCCTCCGGGGAGCCCGGCTCGCTCTTCCCCGGCCGCTCGCCGTCCTCGCCGGGGATGACGTCGAGCGCCTCGAGCAGCGCGAAGAACCCCCGGGCGTAGGGCGAGTGGCAGGTGCGCTCGCGCAGCTGGTCCCAGTCCACCTGCTCGCGCAGCGCCCGGGCGACGCGCAGCGCGCCCGTGTAGTCGAGGTAGTGCTCGTTGAACGCGAGCAGCTTCGGCGTGAGGTGGTCCTCGACGCGCGCGACCGGGCAGTCGAGCGACGCGACCCGCATGATCTCGCTGCGCTCGATGATGTCCTCGACGTTCTCGACGCCGGTCACCTTGAAGATCAGGTCGATCTCGACGTCGCCGTCGCGCAGCTTGTAGAGCCACCCCTCGGGCGGGACCTCGCCCTCCAGCCCCGCCTCCTCGAGCGCCTGGAAGGCGCGCTCGGCGTCGTCGCGGGCGACGATCAGGTCGAGGTCGTTGACCGTCTCCGGGCCGCCGCGCGCCCACGACGCGACGCTGCCCGCCAGCGCGTAGCGCACGTCGAGATCGCGCAGCACGACGATCACCTTGCGCAGCGACTCGACGATCTCGCGGAACTCGGCGGCGTTGAGGTCCATCACGACTTGCCTACCCGGATCGGGGTAAGGGGGCGACATGCCCGAATCGGTGCGCATCGCGGCTGCCGGCGACGTCCACTGCCGCCCGGCGACGCGCGAGCACGCGCTCCGCGCGTTCGCGGACCTCGACGCCAAGGCGGACCTGTTCCTGCTCGCCGGCGACCTCACGACGCACGGTCAGCCGGAGCAGGCGGAGGTGCTCGCGGAGGCGTGCGCGCCGCTGCAGATCCCGATCGTCGCGGTGCTCGGCAACCACGACTGGCACTGCAACCAGGTCGACGAGTGCCTGCCGATCTGGGAGAAGGCGGGCATCCGCGTGCTCGACCGCGCGTGCGCGATCGTCGAGGTCGCCGGGGTCGAGGTGGGGATCGTGGGCGTGAAGGGGTTCGTCGGCGGGTTCCCCGGGTCGCACCTGCCGGACTTCGGCGAGCCGTCGCTGCGCGGCATCTACGCCGAGGCGGGCGAGGAGGCGCTCGCACTCGACCGCGGCCTGCGCGAGATCGCGCACTGCCCCGTCCGGGTCGCGCTGCTGCACTACGCCCCGACGTCGGAGACGCTGGTCGGCGAGCCCGAGCCGATCTGGACGTACCTCGGCACCGACCGCCTCGCCGCGCCGATCCGCGAGCACGAGCCCGACCTCGTCCTCCACGGCCACGCGCACCACGGGACGTTCGAGGGGAAGATCGGGAACGTCCCGGTCTACAACGTCTCCGTGCCCGTCATGGGCCAGGACTACTGGGTCTTCGAGCTGTCCGGCGTCGAGATCGTCACGACGCCGATTCACTGAGCCGCGCGTCCACGAACGCGCGCAGGGCCTCCACGATCTCCGCGGGCGGCTGGCGCTTGGAGAGGAACAGGTCGACCGCGCCGGTCTCGCCGACCAGGCGCTGCGCCTCCTCGACGCTCAGGCCGCTCAGGCTGACGATCGCGGCGTTGGGGACGAGGTCGCGCACGCGGGTGAGGGCGTCGACCTCGAGCGTCGGCATCCACAGGTCGGCGACGACGGCGTCGGGCTGCAGCTCGGACGCGAGGCGCTCCGCCTCCGACCACGTGGGGGCCTCCCCCACCACCTCGACCCCGGCGTCCTCCAGCCACCGCCGGATGAGCATGCGGTAGCCGATCGCGTCTTCGCAGACGAGCATGCGGGGGCGGTCCATGACCCGCAAAGGTTTGCAGGCCGCACGAACGGATGCGTCAGCGCTTACGGGCCTTCTTGCGGGCCTGCCGCGCGGCCTTCGCCTTCGAGCGGCTCTGCCGGTGCCGCACGCTCGCCGGCTTCTGGCTGCCCTTGCGCCGCTGCTCGTCGCCGGCGGGGCCGCGGTCCTGCACCGGCGCGGTGCTCCGTGCGTCCCGAACGATCAGCCAGCCGATGCCGAAGAGCAGGACGATCCCGGAGATCGCGATGAGGAACTGCTGGGTCGAGGAGAGGCCGTCGTCCTCGTCCTCGTCGGCGTTCGTGGGCGCCGACGTCGTGGGCTGCTCCGGCGGCGCCGGCGGCAGGGGTTGGAACGCGCCGCCGCCCTGCGCGAGCGCGGCGCCCGGCGCGATGAGAGCCAGAAGGCAGAGCAACGCAGCGACACGGGCGATCATGGGCGGCGAGCGTACACTGGCGGCCGTGCCTCCGAAGCAGCGACAGATCAAGGTCGAGCAGCGCAGCGCGCTGGCCGCGATGCAGCAGCTCGAGCAGCGCTCCGACGAGGAGCTCCGCAACGAGCAGAAGCACAAGGCCGCGGCCCAGGCGATCCTCGGCGCGCGGGCGGCGGAGCGCTACGACGCGGCTGCGGCACGGGAGCACTTCAAGCGCGCGATCGCGGCCGCGCGGCCGCAGGAGCGGATGGCGCTGCGCCGCATGGCCGACGCGTCGCTCGCGCTCGCCGAGCGCCGGCCCGACGACCTCAAGCAGGCCGTCGAGCGCCTCGGCCAGGCGCCCCCGTCGAGCCGCCAGCTCTTCCTGCTGCGGATCATGGGCCTGCTCGCCCCGCCCCAGGGCGCGAGCCGCTGGCAGAAGATCCGCGGCTTCCTGCTCGTCATCGCGCTCGTCATCGCGCTGCTCGCGATCGGGTTCGGGCTCGCGAAGCTCGTCTCGCTGCCGTTCGGCGGCGTCGGCACGGTCGGCGGCCTCTTCCTCGGCCTCTTCATCGTGATCGTCGTGCTCGGGGTCCTCGCGCTCGTCGGCCGCCGCAGGCAGGCGAAGGCGAAGGAGAAGGCGCGCGCCGCGCGCGGCGGCTAGCTGCTAGCCGCCCTCGATGGTGACCTTCTCGATGATCACCGGCTCGGTCGGGCGGTTGTCGGCGGGGTCGTTCGGGACGTTGCCGAGCAGGTCCACGACGTCGTCGCCCTTGGTGACCTTCCCGACCACCGCGTAGGACGGGTCGAGCTGGATGTCGGGGCCGGTGACGATGAAGAACTGGCTGCCGGACGTGCCCGGGTCCTCGAGCTCGGTCTTCGCCATCGCGACGACGCCGCGCGTGTACTTCGTGTCCTGCGGCGGCGCCTCGACGACGCTGTAGCCCGGGCCGCCCTCGCCGGTCCCCTTCGGGTCGCCGCCCTGCACGACGAAGCCGGGGACGACCCGGTGGAACGACAGCCCGTCGTAGAACCCCTCGCGCGCCAGGTGCGCGAACGACGACGCCGTCTTCGGGTTCTCCTTGACGTCGAGCGTGATCTCGAGCGTCCCGCAGCTCGTCTTGACGACGGCCTTCCAGGTCTTGCCCGGGTCCAGCTGCTCCTTGGGCTTCTTGAGCTTGACGTTCTTCGGCTTCGGCTCGTCGACCTTGCGGCAGCCGGAGGCGGGCTCGGTCGGCTTCGTCTCGGTGTCCGTGGTCGCGGTCGTCGCGGTCTCGTCGTCCGGACGCTCGGAGGCGGTCTCCTCGCCGTCGCCGCACGCCGCGACGCCGAGGGCCAGGATCAGGCAGAGCGGGAGGATCAGTCGGCGCAGCATCGGCGCGGCAGCTTAGGCGGTTAGCGTTCGGCGGGGTGCCGCTCTCTCCGCTCCCCTCCTCCTACGACGTCCTCCTGCTCGACCTCGACGGCTGCGTGTGGGTCGGCGACGAGCCGACCCCGGGCGCGGTCGAGGCGATCGAGGCGGCGCGGGCGGCCGGGAAGGCGATCGCGTTCGTCACCAACGACGGGCGCCACGCCACCGAGGACTTCGTGCGCAAGCTGTGGCGGCTCGGGTTCCGGGCGTCGGTCGAGGAGGTGGTCACCGTCGGTGGCGCGCTGCAGCACGCGCTGAACGAGCACCACGCCGGCCGGACCGCCTACGTCATCGGCTCGGAGGCCGTGCACCGGCACGTCGCGGACGCGGGGCTGCGGGTGGTGAACGGCACGGCGTTCGCCTCGCGCGCGGAGGTCGTCGTCGTGGCGGGCCACGAGCTGTTCGACTACGAGGAGCTGCGCTGCGCGACCCAGGCGGTGCTCCGCGGCGCGGACCTCGTCGGCGCCGGCCGCGACCCGACGTTCCCGATGCCCGACGGCCCGTGGCCCGCGACGGGCGCGGTGCTCGCCGCGGTCGAGACCGCGACCGGCGTCGAGGCATGGACCGTCGGCAAGCCGGAGCCGCACCTCTTCCGCACCGCGCTCGACCGCCTCGGCGACGGCCGCGCGCTGGTGGTCGGCGACCGCCTCGACGCCGACGTCGGAGGGGCGGCCGCCGCGGGGCTCGACGCCGCGCTGGTGCTCACGGGCGCGACCGGCGAGGACGAGGCGCGCGACGCGCTCGCCGCCGCGCGCGCGGCGCGAGGCGCCGCGGCGGAGGAGCCTCCGGCGGATCGCTCCGCCGCGGCGGAGGGGCCTCCGGCGGGTCGCTCCGCCCCCGACGCGGACCCACCGCGCGCGAGCCTCGTCGCGGTCGCTCCCACGCTCGCGTCGCTCCTGCTTGACTGACTCGGGCGTGCGACGGTTCTGCCTCATCGTCAACCCCAACGCCGGCGGCGGGCGGACCGCGAAGGGCCTGCCGGAGGTCGAGCGGGCGCTGAGCCGGCACGAGCTGCAGTACCGGATCGAGCTGACCGTCTCGATCGACCACGCGATCGAGCTGGCGAAGGGCGCCGCGGCCCAGGGCGAGGTCGCGGTCAGCTACGGCGGCGACGGCCTCGCGGGCGCGGTCGCGCACGGGCTGCGCGACACCGAGGGCGTCCTCGGCGTCCTGCCCGGCGGGCGCGGCAACGACTTCGCGCGCAAGCTCGGGATCCCGACGGAGCCGGCCGGCGCCGCCGAGGTCCTCGCCCACGCCGACCCGCTGACCGTCGACGTCGGCGAGGTCGACGGCCGCACGTTCCTCGGGATCGCCAGCTACGGGTTCGACTCCGACTGCCAGGACGTCGCCAACGCCACGAAGCTCGTCCGCGGCCAGCTCGTCTACGTCTACTCCGCGCTGCGCGTGCTCGCGGCGTGGAAGCCCGCCCGGCTGTCGTTCGCGGCGGACGGCGGGGAGGAGCGGACGATCAGCGGCTATGCGGTGGCGGCATGCAACTCGGGCGTCTTCGGCGGCGGGATGGCGCTCGCGCCCGAGGCCTCGCTGACCGACGGGCTGCTCGACGTCGCGCTCTCCCTCGACTCCTCGAAGCTCAACTACCTGCGCGGCATCCCGAAGGTCTTCAAGGGCACCCACCTCGACGATCCCGCGTTCGAGCTGTTCCGCGCGCGCGAGCTGCGCGTGGCGTCCGAGCGGCCGTTCCGGATCTACGCGGACGGCGACCCGATCGGGCACACCCCCGCGACGATCCGCGCGGTCCCGGGCGCGCTGCGGGTCCTCGCGCCCGCCGCATGAGGCTCGCGGTCGCCGCCGCCCGCGCCGCCGGCGCGCTCTCCCGCCGCACCGGCCGCGGCGGGACCAGCCTGCCGGGGAAGCTCCTCCTGCGCCTCGAGCCGGAGGCGATCGGGACCCTCGCCGCCCGGCTTCCGCAGGGCAGCGGCGTCATCTCGGCGACCAACGGCAAGACCACCACCGCCGCGATGGTCGCCTCGATCATGGAGCGGCGCGGCGTGCGGCTCGTCCACAACCGGGCGGGGGCGAACATGGCCGGCGGCGTCGCGAGCGCGCTGCTCGACGGCCGCGGCGAGATGGGCCTCTTCGAGGTCGACGAGTTCTGGCTCGACCGCGTCGTCCCGCAGCTCCGCCCCCGCGCGGTCCTGCTCGCCAACCTCTTCCGCGACCAGCTCGACCGGTACGGGGAGCTGGAGATCATCGCCGACCGCTGGGCGCAGCTGATCGAGGGGCTCGACGCGACCGCGCTGGTGCTGAACGCGGACGATCCGGCGGTGGCGGACCTCGGGAGGGGCCGCGAGGGGGCCTCCGCCGGGCCGCCCGGCGGCGGAGCGGGCGGCGTGATGTATTTCGGGGTGGAGGATCGGGGCGTGGCGCTGCCGGGGCTGCCGCACGCGACCGACGCCAAGCACTGCCGGCGCTGCGGGCGGCCGTACGTGTACGACGCCGTGCTGCTCGGGCATCTCGGGCACTACCACTGCCCGACCGGCGACAGCGTGCGGCCGCGGCCGGACGTCGCGGCGGAGGACGTGGAGCTCAAGGGCGTCCGGTCGGCGCGGTTCACGCTGCGCACGCCGGGGGGTCGCGCGGCTGTCTCCCTTCCCCTCCCCGGCCTCTACAACGTCTACAACGCGCTCGGCGCGGCGGGCCTGGCGCTGCGGCTCGGCGCGTCGCTCGAGGAGGTCGTGGCCGGCCTCGAAGCGGTCGAGCCCGCGGTCGGACGCGCCGAGAGCGTCGAGGTCAAGGGACGCGAGCTGTCGATCCTCCTCGTGAAGAACCCCGCCGGGGCGAACGAGGTGGTCCGGACCCTCGCCCTCGAGCCGGGCGAGCACGACCTCCTCGGCGTCCTCAACGACCGGATCGCCGACGGCCGCGACGTGTCGTGGGTGTGGGACGCCGACTTCGAGCTGCTCGCCCCGCACGTCCGCCGCGCGGTGTGCGCCGGGACCCGCGCGCCCGAGCTCGCCCTCCGGCTGAAGTACGCCGGCGTGCCGGAGGAGCGCCTGCACGTCGAGCCGGACCTCGACCGGGCCCTCGACGCCGCGGTCGCCGGCGGGGAGGGAAGGCTCTTCGCGATCCCCACGTACACGGCGATGCTGGAGCTGCGCGAGAGGCTCGTCGCCCGCGGAATGGCGGGAAGCTCATGGGAGTGAGCGGCGCGCGGAGCGGCCCCGCTCGGGGCGCGGAGGAGGCGCCGGCCGTCGTGTGGCACGACGTCGAGTGCGGCTCCTACGCGGCGGACCTCCCCCTGTGGAGGGAGCTGGCGGCGCGCGCCGGCGGCCCTGTCCTCGACGTCGGCGCGGGGACCGGCCGGGTCGCGCGCGACCTCCACGCGCACGGCTTCGACGTCCACGCGCTCGACGTCGACGCGCAGCTCCTCGCGGCCCTCAACGAGCGCGCACCCGGGATCCCGACCCACGTCGCCGACGCCCGCGCGTTCGCCCTCGACGCCCGCTTCGCGCTGATCCTCGCCCCGATGCAGACCGTCCAGCTCCTCGGCGGCCCCCGCGAGCGCGAGCGGTTCCTGCGCTGCGCGCGCCGCCACCTCGAGCCCGGCGGCCTGCTCGCCGCCGCCCTGGCCAACACGCTCGACGACTTCGAGGAGGGCGACGTCGTCGTCGCGCCCGACATGCGCGACGTGGACGGCGTCGTGTACTCCAGCCGCCCGACGGCCATCCGCACCGACGGCGAAGGCTTCGTCCTGGAGCGCATGCGCGAGCGCGTCGACCACGCCGGCACGCGCACGGTCGAGGCGAACCGCATCCGGCTCGACCGCGTCACGACCGAGCGCCTGAACGCCGAGGCCGCCGCGCTCGGCTTCATGCCCGAGCCGGCGCGCGCGATCGACGCGACGGAGGACCACGTCGGCAGCGAGGTGGCGATCCTCCGTGTCTGACGCCGTCCTGCGCGTCTGCGCGCTGTACCCCGACCTGATGAACATCTACGCCGACCGCGGCAACCTCCTGCTGCTCGAGCGGCGGTGCGCGTGGCGCGGAATCGGGTTCGAGGTCACCGCCGCCGGCCTCGGCGAGGCGATCGACCCCGACGCGCACGACCTGTTCTACCTCGGCGGCGGCCAGGACCGCGACCAGCAGCTCTGCGCCCACGACCTCGTCGAGACGAAGAAGGACGCCCTCCACGCCGCGGCGGCCCGCGGCGCCCTGATCCTCGGCGTCTGCGGCGGCTACCAGCTGCTCGGCCACTCGTACGAGCTGGGCGACGAGCGGATCCCCGGGATCGGGCTCGTCGACCTGCACACGGTCCGGGCCGAGGGCGGCGAGCGGCTCATCGGCAACGTGGCGATCGAGGTCGACCTCGACGGCGACGGCACCACGCGGCTCCTCGCCGGCTTCGAGAACCACGGCGGCCGCACCCACCTCGGCCCGCACGAGCGGCCGCTCGGCCGCGTCGTCAAGGGTCACGGGAACGACGGCCACACCGGCCACGAGGGGGTGCGCAGAGGCAGCGTCATCGGCACGTACCTCCACGGCCCGCTGCTGCCCAAGAACGCGTGGTTCGCCGACTGGCTGATCGCGCGCGCCACCGCGACGGCGACCACCGCCCTCGCACCGCTCGACGACCGCTTGGAGGACGCCGCGCACGCCAGCGCCCGCCGGGCCGCCGGCGTCGCTTAGGGACGGGCGTCACAGAAGCTCGGGGGTCCATTGGGGAACCCCCGACGCCATCCCGGCGGCGGCACGGCACGGTTGCTCGCCATGCCACGCGGCACGACGCCGACCCCGGCCCGCTCGGCGACTGGACGCAGGACGCCGCGGCGGAGTGGTCGTGGAAGGCCACGATCCCGACCGTCACCTTCTTCGACAACCAGTTCAACACGGCCTCGATCGGCTCCGCGAACGGCACGGTCAAGAACGCGTCGTACACGCTGACGATCCCGACGCCCGAGGGCGCCGCGTCGGAGGGCATCTACATCCGGGTCATGGACGGCGCGGGCGTCAAGCTCGACGCCTGCTCCGGCACGCTGAAGGGCAGCACCCAGGGCCTCTTCCTCGGCTCCGGCCTCTTCGGCCGCACGAACGCCTACGACACGTTCTTCGAGATGCCGCACGAGGCGATCGGCATGGGCAAGATCATCCAGCTGCTGGACAAGACCGTGACCGGCACGAGCTGCCCCGGCTACGGCGACTCGACCGACTCGTGCACGCTGAAGTGGAAGGCGACGGTCACGTTCGTCCGCACGTTCCACGCCGAGTCCGGCGAGCCGGAGGTCAAGCCGGCGCCGCCGGGCGAGCAGCAGGAGCAGATGCCCCCGCCGCTCGACCCGACCGTGCCGGAGATCGACGAGTCCGACCTCCCGGAGCTGCCGGGCAAGCCGCCCGAGAGCGACGACGACGACCTGTTCATCCCGCTGCCGGGCAGCGCCAAGCTCGCGCCCTCGGCCGCCTCGGCCACCGTGGCCGTCCTGTGCCCGGCCGGCTGCAAGGGCGTCGCCGTCGCAACGCCGCTCGCGAGGAGGGCTCGCGCCGCGGCGGCCGCGAAGCCGCTGGCCCGCACGCGCTTCAGCGCGAAGCCCGGCGCCCGCAGGACGGTCACCCTGCGCTTCGGCGCGAAGGCCCGCCGCGCGATCCGCCGGGCCGGGGGCGTCCGGATCGCGCTGAGCGTCACACCGGCCGGCGGCGCGCCGATCCGACGGACGGCGGTCGTGCGGGCCGGTTAGCTTAGACGGGGTGAGGCGCCCCTCCACCTTCGGCCTGGCCGTCTTCCTCGGCCTCACCCTCGTCACGATCATCGCGGCGGCGTTCACCGCACGGCAGGTGGACCGCCGCGAGGATCAGCTGCTCGACGAGCGCGCCCGCGCGGTCGTCGGCGCGATCGACCGCCGCATCGAGACGTACACCGAGAAGCTCTTCGGCGTCCGCGGCGCGTTCGCCGGCTCGCGCGAGCTCGACCACAGCGAGTACGAGACGTTCCTGGGCACGCAGGAGGTGAGCGAGCGCTACCCGGGCGTCCTGGCGCTGGGCTACGCCGACCTCGTCCCCGACGTCGGGCGCGAGCGCTTCATCCGCGAGGTCGACCGCGACGCCAAGGCGGCCGGCCTCGGCTATCCCGATTTCGTCATCCGCCCCAACGCGGAGCGGCCGGGGACGGTCGCCGTCACCTACCTGCACCCTGTCGGGCCGAACCGCACGGCGTACGGCCTCGACCTCATGTCGGAGGCGTCGCGCCGCACGGCGGTGGGCCTCGCGCGCGACGGCGCCCGCCCCGTCGCGACCGCCCCGGTGCGGCTGGTCACCGAGACGACGGACCAGGAGGGCCTGCTGATCATGCTGCCCCGCTACGCCGGGCTCGACCAGCATCCCGACTCCGACTCGCGCATCCAGCTGTTCCGCGGCGTCGCGTTCGTCGCGATCCGCCTGCCCGACCTGATCCGCAGCGCGATCCAGATCGGCCCCGGCGTCGACCTCGAGATCTACGACGTCGGCGCGGTCGGCACCGTCCCGAGCCGCCTGCGGCCCGGCGACGAGGCGTTCGACCTGCGCAACGGCGCCCAGGCCCCGAAGTCGGACCCCGACGAGAGCCGGATCCTCAGCACGGAGATCGCCGGCCGACAGTGGCGGATCTACTACCACACCGACGAGGACCTCGTGGGCGGCAGCGAGCGGGCGATGCCGTGGCTCATCGCGGTGCTCGGCCTCGTCGTGGCGCTGCTCGCGTCCGCCGCGGTCACGCTGGCGCGCAGCGCCCAGCGGCGCGCGCTCCTGATCGCCGACCAGATGACGGCCGACCTGCAGGCCAGCCAGGCGGAGCTCGCCCGCTCGAACGAGGAGCTCGAGCGCTTCGCGTTCCTCGCCTCCCACGACCTCCAGCAGCCGCTGCGCACCGTCAACGGCTTCCTGCAGCTCCTCCAGCTGCGGCACGGCGATGAACTGAGAGGTCGCGCCAAGGAGTACGTCGAATACGCGGTCCGCGGCACCCGGCAGATGTCCACCCTGATCGACGACCTCCTCACCTACTCCCGCGCCGGCCGCAACGACCGCGCGCCCGAGCCCGTCTCGCTGAACCGCGTGTGGGACGCCGCGCTGGAGCAGCTGCAGGCCACGATCGAGGACAGCGGCGCGACCGTCACCCGCGGCGAGCTGCCGACCGTCTCGGCCGACGCGGGCCAGATGACCCAGCTCTTCGCCAACCTCATCGGCAACGGGATCAAGTACCGCGGCGACGCGCCGCCCGAGGTCCACGGCGAAGCGCGGCGGGTGCCCGAGGGCTGGGAGATCTCGATCCGCGACAACGGGATCGGCATCGACCCCAAGGACCACGACAAGATCTTCGGGATGTTCCGGCGGCTCCACGGCGACGAGCGCTTCGAGGGGACCGGGCTCGGGCTCGCGCTCGTCAAGCGCATCGTCGAGAACGCCGAGGGAACGATTCGCGTCGAGTCCGCGCTCGGCGAGGGCTCCACCTTCGTGATCACGCTGCCCCACACCGCGATGCAGCCGGCGGCGCAGCCCGAGGGTGAGACGGTGGCCGCGCGGTGACCGCGCCCGGGGACGTCCTGCTGGTCGAGGACGCCGACGTCCACGTGGAGTTCACGCGGATGGCGTTCGACGACGACGACCTGCTCGCGGTGGCGCGCGACGGCGAGGAGGCGGTCGCGCTCATCGACAGCCGCGCCGACCGGCCGCCGCGGCTCATCCTCCTCGACCTCAAGCTGCCGGGCATGTCCGGCTTCGACGTGCTGCAGGCGATCCGCGGGCACGCCAGCGAGCACGTCCGCCGCACGCCGGTCGTGATCCTGACGACGTCCCGCGCGCCGGCCGACGTCCGGCGCGCCTACGACCTCGGCGCCAACGCGTTCCTGCGCAAGCCGCTCGAGCTGCCCGAGTACATCGACCTGATCGGCGCCGTGCGGCACTGGTGGCTGGAACGCGTCGAGCTCCCGTAGGGTTGCAAGGCAACCGTGCCGGCGGCAGAACTCGAGTTCGACAAGGTCACGAAGCGCTATCCGGGCGCGGACGTCGTCGCGGTCGACGAGCTGTCGCTGCACGTCGAGCCGGGCGAGACGTGCATCCTCGTCGGCCCGTCCGGCAGCGGCAAGACGACCGCCATGCGCATGGTCAACCGCATGGTCGACATGACCTCGGGCGACATCCGGATCGACGGCCGCAGCGTCCGCGACTCCGATCCCGCCGCGCTGCGCCGTCACATCGGCTACGTCATCCAGCACGTCGGGCTCTTCCCGCACCGGACCGTCGCGCAGAACATCGGCACCGTGCCCGAGCTGCTCGGGTGGAAGCGCGACCGCATCGAGGCGCGCTCGCGCGAGCTGCTCGAGCTCGTCGGCCTCTCGCCCGAGCTGCGCGACCGCTACCCGGCCTCGCTGTCGGGCGGGCAGCGCCAGCGGGTCGGGGTCGCGCGGGCGCTCGCCGCCGACCCGCCGCTGATGCTGATGGACGAGCCGTTCGGCGCGCTCGACCCGATCACGCGCGACCGGCTGCAGGGCGAGTTCGAGCGCCTGAAGCAGCGGGTCTCGACCACGATCGTGTTCGTCACCCACGACATCGACGAGGCGATCCGGCTCGGCGACCGGATCGCGATCCTGCGCGAGGGCGGCGCGCTGGCCCAGTACGCGACGCCCGGCGAGCTGCTGCTGCACCCCGCCGACCCGTTCGTCGAGGAGTTCGTCGGCGCGGATCGCGCGCTCAAGCGCCTGTCGCTGCTGCGGGTGGCCGACGCCGAGCTGGAGCCGGCGGGCGGCCTGGCCTCCGACCACCCGCTCTCCCCCGCGCTCTCGCTCCGCGACGCCCTGGCCGCGCTGCTGCAGGAGCCGGAGGGCCGCCTGCCGGTCGCCGACCGCGACGGCCACGTCGTCGGCTGCCTGACCGTCGAGTCCGTCCACGCGAAGCTGCGCCGCGAGGCGGCCGCACCCTCCGCCCCATGATCCTCGCCCAGACCGGCGTCGAGATCCGCGATCGCACCGGCGACGCCGGCTGCGTCATCGAGAACGGCTTCTGCCCGGGCTGGATCGCCGACCACCTCGACCGCTACTGGGGGCCGCTCGGCGAGCACGTCTACCTGACCTTGGTCGCCGTCGGGATCGGCTTCGCGATCTCGGCGGTCCTGGCGCTGATCGCGCACCGCCGCCGCCGGCTCGTCGGGCCGATCGTCAACGTCACCGGGATCCTCTACACGATCCCCAGCGTGGCGGCGTTCTTCCTCCTGCTGCCCCTGACGGGGCGCGGGAAGGACACCGCGCTCATCGCGCTGACCGCCTACACGCTCCTGATCCTCTTCCGCAACATGATCGACGGGCTCGACTCCGTCCCCGAGGAGGCGCGCGACGCCGGCCGCGGGATGGGCCTGACCCAGCGCCAGCTCCTGTGGCGCGTCGAGATCCCGCTCGCGCTGCCCGCCATCCTCGCCGGGCTGCGGGTCGCGACGACGACGACGGTGGGGTTGGCCGCGCTCGCGTTCTTCGCCAACGCGGGCGGCCTCGGCGAGGTGATCCAGAACGACCTCGCCTTCAAGTCCGACGTCGTGATGGGCAGCCTGCTGTGCGTCCTGCTCGCGGCGGTGCTCGACGGGATCATCCTGCTCGTCCAGCGCGCGCTGACGCCCTGGAGCCGTGTCGCATGACGCTCGCCTCGGTGCTCTCGGACTTCGGCGACGCGCTGGACTTCATCTTCACCAAGCAGGAGTCGCGCGCGGGCGGCAGCGAGGTCGGCGGCACGCAGCTGCTCGGCCTGCTGTGGGATCACGTCGCGCTGTCCGCGGTCGCGCTCGGGGTGGGGATCCTCGTCGCGGTGCCGCTCGGGGTCTGGCTGGCGCACACCAAGCGCGGGACGTTCCTGGCCGTCGGCGTGGCGAACATCGGCCGTGCGGTGCCCTCGCTCGCGCTGATCGCGATCTTCTTCGCGTTCCTGGGGACCGGCTTCACCAACGTCGCGCTCGCGCTCGCGCTGCTCGCGATCCCGCCGATCCTGGCCAACTCGTACGTCGGGGTCCGTCAGGTGGAGCCCGACGCCGTCGACGCCGCGCGCGGCATGGGCATGACCGGCCCGCAGATCGTGCGCCGCGTCGAGCTGCCCCTCGCGCTCCCGCTCGTGATGGGCGGCATCAGGACTTCTGCGGTGAACGTCGTCGCGACCGCGACGATCGCGCCGCTTGCCGGCGTCAGCTCCCTCGGCGATCCGATCCTCGCCTTCGGCGTGTACGGAGATGCCGGGCGGCTCGGCGCGTCCATCGTCGTCGCCGCGCTCGCCGTGGCGACGGAAGTGAGCTTCGGCCTGGTCCAGCGCCTGGCCGATCCCCTGCCCTCTAGGAGGAGGTCCGTACCGACATGAAGCACCGGAAGCTGTTCGCGCTTCTCACGTTGTTCGCCTGCATGATCTCGCTGTCACTCGTGCTCGCCGCCTGCGGCGACGACGACGAGGACGGCGGGACGAGCGGCGACACGTCCGCCCAGACCACCGAGACCTCGGCGTCGGGCAACCAGATCCAGCGCAACGACGCCAACGCGAAGACCACGATCACCGTCGGGTCGAAGAACTTCACCGAGCAGAAGGTGCTCGGCGAGATCTACGCGCAGGCGTTCGAGGCGGCGGGCTACAAGGTCAAGAAGTCGCTGGACCTCGGCGACGAGAAGACCGCGCAGAAGGCCCTGAAGCAGGGCGAGATCGACGGCTACCCCGAGTACACCGGCACCGCGCTGCTGTCGCTCTGCGGCGTCCCCACCGACGACATCCCGAAGGACCCGGCCCTCGCGTTCGACGAGACGAAGAAGTGCTTCGCCAAGGACGGGTTGACGGCGTTCCCGCCGACGCCGTTCACGTCGTCGAACGAGGTCGCCGTGACGCAGGAGACCGCGAAGCGGCTCGGGCTGCAGAAGATCAGCGACCTGAAGGGCAAGGACAAGGACCTGACGCTGTACGGCTCGCCTGAGTGCCGCCAGCGGACGGACTGCCTGCTCGGCCTGCAGCAGACCTACGGGCTGAAGTTCAAGAAGTTCACGCCCGTGGACATCGCCCTGCGTCACGAGGTGCTGAAGCGCGGCGACAACGTGGTGTCGATCGTGTTCACCACCGATCCGCAGAACAAGCGCGAGAACCTCGTGCTGCTCGAGGACGACAAGGGCATGTTCCCGCCGTACAACTCGACGTTCGTCGTGCGTGACGAGATCGCGTCCAAGGCGGGCGCGGACCTCCCGAAGGTCCTCGGGCAGGTCCAGCAGGGCCTGACGGACGAGGTGATGCAGGAGCTCAACGCGCGCGTCGACCTCGACAAGGAGACCCCGGCGGACGTCGCCGCGGCCTACCTGTCGGAGTCGGGGCTCACGGGGAGCTGACGATCGAGCCGCTGCAGGTACGACTCCTCCACGCGGCAGCCGCGTCGCCCGAGCGGGTGCGCTCGGGCGACG
>DASVPR010000042.1:0-12421 GCA_036389485.1 Solirubrobacteraceae bacterium | reverse complement strand
AGGCGTCCTTGCAGTAGAAGACGCCCGGCTCGTACACGGCGTCGTCGACGTAGAGGATGCGCCGGCCGAAGTTGCGGTTGATCGCCGCGCCGCCGACCAGCACCGGGATCTCCATCTGGCGCTGGTGGAGCTCCTGCACGGCGAGCGGCATCTGCTTGGACGTGGAGACGAGCAGCGCGCTCAGGCCGATGGCGGTCGCGTCGTGCTCGCGCGCGGCGTCGAGGACCGCGCCGATCGGCACCTGCTTGCCGAGGTCGATCACGCTGTAGCCGTTGTTGGTGAGGATCGTGTTGACGAGCGACTTGCCGATGTCGTGCACGTCGCCGAACACGGTGGCCAGCACGACCGTGCCCTTCGTGTAGCCCTCGATGCGGTCCAGGTAGTTCTCGAGCCGGGCGACGGCTCGCTTCATGACCTCGGCGCTCTGCAGGACGAACGGCAGGATCAGCTCGCCGGCTCCGAACTTGTCGCCGACCTCCTTCATCGCCGGCAGCAGGACGTCGTTCAGCGTGGGGACCGCGCCGATCTTCTCGACCGACTTGTCGATCTGGTCCTCGACGCCGTCCTTCTTGCGGCGCAGGATGTGCCAGTGGAGCGCCTCCTCGGGCTCCATGTCCGCCGTCGCATTTCCGGCCTTCTCGACCTGCTCCTCCTCGCCCTGGCCCTCGAAGTGCTCGATGAACTTCTGGAGCGCGTCGTCGCGCCGGTCGAAGACGAGGTCGTCGGCGAGCGCGCGCTCGGTCTCGGAGATCTCGCCGTACGGCGTGATGTGGTTCGGGTTGACCATCGCGAGGTCGAGCCCGGCCTCGACGCAGTGGTGCAGGAAGACGCTGTTGAGCACCGCCCGGGCGCGCGGCGACACGCCGAAGGAGACGTTGGAGACGCCCAGCGACGTCTTGACGCCCGGGAGCTCCTCCTTGACGCGGCGGATGCCCTCGATCGTCTCGATCGCGCTCGGCCTCCACTCCTCGTCGCCGGTGGTGAGCGTGAAGGTGAGGACGTCGAAGATCAGCGCCTCGCGCTCCAGTCCGTGGCGCTCGCACAGCTCGGTGATCCGCTTGGCGATCTCGACCTTGCGGTCGGCGGTCTTCGCCATGCCGACCTCGTCGATCGTCAGCGCGATGAGCGCGGCGCCGTGGGCGACCGCGAGCGGGACGACCCGGTTGGCCTTGCCCTCGCCGGCCTCGAGGTTGATCGAGTTGACGATCGCGCGGCCGGGGATCTGCTCGAGCGCGGTCTCGATGACCTCGGGCTCGGTCGAGTCGACCTGGATGGGCGCCGGGGAGGTCAGGCTGATGCGCTTGACGACCTCGCGCATCTGGACGTCCTCGTCGGTGCGCTCGGTCAGCGCGACGCAGACGTCGAGCACGTGCGCGCCGCCCTCGACCTGGTCCTCCGCGATCTGCAGCAGGCCGTCGTAGTCGTCGGCGAGCAGCAGCTCCTTGGCCTTGCGCGAGCCCTGCGAGTTGACGCGCTCGCCGACGAGCGTCGGGCGCGGGTCCTGCACGAGCGGCGCGGCGGCGATCATGCTCGAGAGGTGGATGGGCCGGCGGGCCGGTCGGTCCCTGACGGCGCCCTGCGCGCACCGCTCGTGGATCGCGCGGATGTGGTCGGGCGTCGTGCCGCAGCAGCCGCCGACGATGCCGACGCCGTAGCGGTCCACGAACTCCCCCAGGACGTTCGCGAGGGGCTCCGGCCGCTCCGGGAAGATGGTCTCCCCGTTCGGCCCCTGGATCGGCAGGCCCGCGTTCGGGATGCAGTGCACGGGCAGCGGGCTGGTCTCGCCGAGGAAGCGGATCGCGTCGCGCATGTCCTCGGGGCCGGTCGAGCAGTTCAGGCCGAGGACGTCCGCGCCGAGGCCGTCGATCGTCGCGAGCACGCCCGAGATGTCGGTGCCCAGCAGCATCTTGCCGCCGTTGGGCAGGAGGGAGACGCTGATCTGGATCGGCACGCTGCGTCCGGTCGCGGTGAACGCGGCGCGGGCGCCGAACATCGCGGCCTTGACCTCGAGGATGTCCTGCGCGGTCTCGATGATGATCAGGTCGACGCCGCCCTCGAGCAGCCCGGTCGCCTGCTCGGTGAAGACCTCGACCAGCCTGCGGAACGAGATGTTGCCGAGCGTCGGGTCGTCGGAGGCGGGAAGGAAGCCGGTCGGGCCGATCGAGCCCGCGACGAACCGCGACTCGCCGACGGCCTTGCGCGCGATGTGCGCCGCGGTGACGTTGATCTCGCGGGTCTGCTCGCCGAGGCCCCACTCGTCGAGCTTCAGCCGGCTGGCCTGGAACGTGTTCGTCTCGACGACCTCGGCGCCCGCCTCGACCATCGACTCGTGGACGCCCTGGATGACGTCGGGGCGGTTGATGTTCAGCACCTCGTGCGCGCGCCCGGGTAGCCCGTAGTCCTTCTCCAGCGAGAGGTCGAACGCCTCCAGCGTGGCGCCCATGCCGCCGTCGAAGACCACGACGTGGTCGCGGACGGCGGCGAGGAAGTCACGATCGGCCATGTGGGCTCAGGCTAGCAACCTTGACACGACTGTGTCAGGGTCTGGGCGTGGACGTTCGCACCACGTTCCACGTCGCGCGGGTGGAACGCGACCCGCGGCGGCGCGGCGGGCGGTCGCTGGTGCTCGACGCGCGGGAGTCCTCGCACGTCGACCTGGACGATCCGACGTGGCTCGCCCGCGTACGTCCAGGCCACCCGGCGCGGCGCGACGAGCGAGGTCTAGGAGCGCGACGAGGACGTTCTGCGCGTCGCGCGCGAGCACCTGGGCGCGGCGGCGGCAGCGTCGTCCTGCTCGCGTCCCGCGCGCCCCTCCCGGTCGCGGCGCTGCGGCGGCGCGCGCCGCCGGGTCCTTCGACGGGAGGAGGTGCTCGGCGGCGGGACCGTTCGGAAGTTCGCGGCCGGCTAGGGCGCCTCTTCGAGCTGCTTCTGGGCGTCCTCGAGCTGCTGCCTGGCCTCGTCCGGGATGTCCTCGTCCTGGGCGGCGTCGATGGCGTCGCTCGCCGTGTCCTTCGCGGCGTCCTCGAGCTTCTCGGTGTCCTCCTCGAGCTCCTTGGCCGCCTCCTCGGCGTCCTTCTCGCCGGAGCGCACCTGCTCGGCGGTCTCCTCGGCCTTCTCCTGGAGGTCCTTGCCCTGCTCGCGAAGCTCCTCGCCCTGCTGCTTGAGCTTCTCGGTGTCGTCGTCGTCCCCGCCGCAGCCGGCGACGGCGAGTGCGACGGCGGCCCGGGCGGCGGCGAAGGTGCTGCTCATCGGTGACATGCGCGCAAGCCTCGCCCCGCGAGGCCTGCGCGTCAGTGTCAACCGAGTCTCAGCCCAAGCGCAGCGTCGTCGGCGACCGCGCGCTCAACTCGAGCCCGTCGGGCGTGGTCAGCCGCAGCGAGATGGTCGCGGCGACGCGGCCGCGCCGGAGCTTGCGCACGAGCCAGGCGGGGACGCGCAGCCGCAGACGCAGCGGGAGCCCGGGGCGCGCACTGAACGTGCGCTTCGCGAGAGTCCGGTCGAAGACGTCCGCGAGGCGCAGGCGGCCGCTCACCGGCGCGTCGAACAGCAGCCGAACGCGCACGACCCCGCGGCGCCCCACGTGCAGCCCACGCGGGAACCGCAGGCGGACGCGGTCTGCGCCGACGTCGACCGGCACGGCGGGCCGCGGCGGGCCGCCGCCGGCGGCGGGCGGAGCAGGCGGCCTCGGGCTGACGGGCTCGCCGTCGCCGTCGCCGTCGCCGCCGCTGTCCGCCGGCGGCGGAGCGGGCAGCGGCCCGTACACGCTCGTGTAGCTGCTCACCCGCGTCGGCCACGTGTAGCTGTCCTCGCGCTCCCAGAACGCGATCGCCTCGTCGTCGCCGTCGCTCAGCAGGAGGTACGGCGTGACGAAGCCCACCTCGTCGGTCGGCGGCGCGATCGGCGTGAAGCCCCCCGCCGCCGCGCGCACCGCCGCGAACATCCGCCCTTGGTTGGTCTCGTCGTCGGTCCGCTGCGCGCCGAGGACGAGCACCCCGTCGCGAAGGGGAACGGCGGAGGCGACCCGGTTGAACCGGCCGATCGGCTCGGGCAGGTGCTCGGTCTCCAGCGGGCCCGTCGGGCCGCCGGCGGCCAGCGTCACATGGCCCGCCGGGTCGCTCAGGTAGTCGGGGGTGAGGTGCGAGAACACCATCGTCGCTAGCCCGTCGCGCCCGACCCGCAGCGTGCCCATCCACGGTTCCTCGCGGCCGGGGACGACGACCTCCGGCGGGCCGAACGCGCCGCCCGCCGGCCGGCGCGCGAGCAGCACGTCCCCCTGGCTCGGGCCCAGGCGCTTCTCGAGGAGCAGAGCGGCGTCGCCGCGCTCGTTGACGTCGAGCCGCGTCAACAGCCGCCAGTCTCCCCACGGCAGCAGCTCAGCCGGCTGGCTCCAGGCGCCGGCGGCGTCCCGCGTCGCGACCCACGCCCGGTAGTCGTCGCCCTGGAACAGCCCGCGGTCGTGATGCTCTACGAACGCGAGCACGAGGCCGCCGGCATCGTCGGCGCCGAGCGCCAGCTGCTGGAAGCTGTCAGGACCCGAGGCGATCTCCTGGGGTGACGACCACACGCCGTCGGGCGGCCGCTGCGCCGCGTACACGTGGTGTGCGCACGGAGGGCTGGCGCAGTCGTCGTGGTGCGTCCACGCCGCCGCCAGGCGCCCTCCGGCACTCAGCGCGATGACCCGGCCGGCCCCCGTGGGCGCCGGGACGCGGCGCCACTGCCCCGAGGGCGAGCGCAGCGCGAGCAGATCGTCCTGCGTGAACCCGTACACGAGCGCGAAGCCGTCGGACGCGACCTGCACAGACGGCGAACCCTCGAAGCCGAGCGCGGCCGGCGCCTGCGGCCCTTGCCATGGCCCGCGGGCGACTCGGTGCACGACCCGGCCGCGCCAGGTCCCCTGCTCCTCGTCCCAGAAGCGCGAGGCGATGACGACGTCGCCGCGCGCGCCCATGTCCCCCGCCGTCCCGATGAAGGGGCCCTCTCCGGTGTCGGTCGCCGTGATCCCGTGCTGCTGCGCGACCGACCAGCCGGAGGCCGCGCGCGCTGCCGGGGCGCTCGCCGCGCACGCGAGCGCAGCGAGGACGGCGGCGACTGGAAGGCGGGTCACCGTTCGATGCTAATGCACCGGACGGCAACCCGCCTCACCGCGCCTCTACTTGATGAAGAGCATCTCCTCGTACTTCGGGAGCGGCCAGAGGTCGTCGGCGACGAGCTTCTCGAGGCCGTCGGCGATCGCCCGGACGTCGTTCATCGCGGGGATGACCGTGTCGCGCATGTACTCCGCGTGCGCGAGGATCCCGCCCTCCTCGTCGGGGTGCTCGCGGTTGGCCTTCTCGAGCGCCCGGATCGAGCCGACGAGCTCCTCGACGATCGGCTGGACCTCGCGGACGAGGTCCTCGATCCCGGTCGCCTTGAGCTCGTTGAGGTGGCGCACGGCCGCGGGGAGGATCATCGTCCGCGCGATCGCCGCCGCCGTCTCGGCCTCGATGTTGAGCGTCGTAACGTACTGCTCGAGCATCACCTCGTAGCGCGACTCCAGCTCGCGCTCGCTCAGCACGGCGTAGTTGCCGAACATCGAGACGGTCTGGTCGTGGACGAGCCACGGCAGCGCGTCGGGCGAGGTGCGCAGGTTGTACAGCCCGCGGCGCTCGGCCTCGGCGTGCCACGCCTCGTCGTAGTTGTCGCCCATGAAGCAGATCTGCTTGTTCTCCGAGTAGGCCCGCTTCACCACCTGGGCGACCGCGTCCTCGAGCGTCGCGCCGCCGTTGAGCGCGTTCTCGAGCTCCTCCGACATCGAGTCGATGGCCTCGGCGGCGATCGTGTTCAGCACCGTGTTCGGGAACGCGAGCGACATGCTCGACCCGAGCGCGCGGAACTCGAACTTGTTGCCGGTGAAGGCGAACGGCGAGGTCCGGTTGCGGTCGCCGCCGTGCATCGGCAGCGGCGGCAGCACCGACGTGCCGAGCCCGAGCACGCCCTTCTCCGTCGAGCCGTCGCCCGACCCCGACGCGATCGACTCGAACGCCTTCTCCAGCTCCGCGCCGAGGAAGATCGAGATGATCGCCGGCGGCGCCTCGTTCGCGCCCAGGCGGTGGTCCTGGCCGGCGTTCGCGACCGACGCGCGCAGCAGCGCCTGGTGCTTGTTCACCGCGGCGATGACCGCCGCGCAGAAGAACATGAACCGGATGTTCGACGCGGGGTCGTCGCCCGGGTCGAGCAGGTTCTCGCCGGTGTCGGTCCCCATCGACCAGTTGTTGTGCTTGCCCGACCCGTTCACGCCCGCGAACGGCTTCTCGTGCAGCAGGCAGACGAGCCCGTAGCGGCGAGCGACGTTCTGCATGATCTGCATCGTCAGCTGCTGGTGGTCCGAGCCGACGTTCGAGTTCTCGAAGATCGGCGCGACCTCGTACTGGTTCGGCGCGACCTCGTTGTGCCGCGTCTTCACGGGGACGCCGAGCTTCTGCAGCTCGCGCTCGGTCTCGAGCATGCACGCGAGGATGCGCTCGGGGATCGACCCGAAGTAGTGGTCGTCCAGCTCGTGGCCCTTCGGCGGCTTGGCGCCGAACAGCGTGCGGCCGGTGTTGATGAGGTCCGGGCGCTCGTAGAAGTACTGCTCGTCGATGAGGAAGTACTCCTGCTCCGGCCCGACCGTCGTGTAGACGCGCTGGCTCTGCTCGTCGCCGAACAGGCGCAGGGCGCGGACCGCCGACTTCGACAGCGCGTCCATCGAGCGCAGCAGCGGGATCTTCTGGTCGAGCGCCTCCCCCGTCCACGACGCGAACGCCGTGGGGATGCACAGCAGCGCGCCGTTCGGGTTCTCGAGGATGAACGCCGGCGAGCTGGGGTCCCACGCCGTGTAGCCCCGCGCCTCGAACGTCGCGCGGATGCCGCCCGTCGGGAACGAGGAGGCGTCCGGCTCGCCCTGGATCAGCTCCTTGCCGCTGAACTCGGCGAGCGCGGTGCCCTCGCCCGTGGGCGCGTAGAACGAGTCGTGCTTCTCCGCGGTCAGCCCGGTGAGCGGCTGGAACCAGTGCGTGAAGTGGGTCGCGCCGTTCTCCAGCGCCCAGTCCTTCATGGCGGCGGCGACGGCGTCGGCCAGCGACTCGTCCAGGGGCTGCCCCTGCTCGAGCGTCTGCTGCAGGCGCTTGTAGACGTCCTTCGGCAGGCGCTGGCGCTGCTCGGCCGAGCTGAAGACGTTGGAGCCGTAGACCTGGTTCCCCGGGACCGTCAGGTCGACGGTGCCGAGCGCGCCGCCGTTCGCGCTCCACTGCGCGGCGGTGACGTTGGGATGGCGAAGACGGGTCGGTGGCATGGGCAGTCGGGTCCTCCTCTGGACGGAACGGGGACCAGCCTAGGCCCGCGCGCAGGGATCTGCTTTGTACGCGTGGCGAAATCCCGCTGTTTGCGGTTCGCCCTGATGGCAGCGGCTCGACCGCGTGGAGAAACGGGGTGGACCGATCTTCGACACCGGTCCAATGATCGGAGGCCCGCGGCGGCTGAGACTGGCGAGCGTCGGATTCCGCTTCGAGGAGGTCGTCTTGCAGCCAACCGTAGAGACAGCACTGAGTCAGATCGACACGACGTGGGTGATCGTCGCGGCGATCCTCGTCATGTTCATGCAGGCGGGCTTCGCCTTCCTGGAGATCGGGTTCTCCCGCGGGAAGAACGTGGGCGCCGTCGTCGCCAAGATCCTGACCAACTTCTCGATCGCCGCCCTGATGTGGTGGGCGGTCGGGTTCGCGATCGCCTTCGGCGGCGCCGCGAAGATCGCCGGCGACGCCGGCTGGTTCTTCGGCTTCGGCGACCATCTGAACCCGAGCTACTTCACCGAGCTCTACGGCACGGAGAGCATCAACGGGGCGTTCTCCGGCTTCATCTTCTTCCAGTTCGTCTTCTGCGCGGTGTCCCTCGCCATCGTGTGGGGCACGACGCTGGAGCGGATCAAGTTCGTCGCGTACCCGATCTACGCGGTGGTGTTCGCCGGCCTGATCTACCCCCTCGTCGCCCACTGGATCTTCGGCGGCGGCTGGCTGGCGACGTTCGGCGCGGGCGTGCAGGACTTCGCAGGCTCCACGGTGGTCCACCTGACAGGTGCGACGGGCGCCCTGGCCGCGCTGCTGCTGCTCGGGCCGCGGAAGGGCAAGTACAAGGCGGACGGCACGGCGCGGGCGATCCCCGGCCACAACATGCCGCTGTTCGGCCTCGGCGTGCTGATCCTGTGGCTCGGGTGGTTCGGGTTCAACCCGGGGTCGACGCTCGGCACGGCCGACGGCCGGTTCGCCGAGGTCGTGATCGTGACCAACCTCGCCGCCGCGGCGGGCGTGCTCGGCGCGCTGATCGCGAGCCGGCTGCTCCAGAAGACGCTGGACGTCGGCATGATCGGCAACGGCGCGATCGCCGCTCTCGTCGCCATCACGGCGCCCTCGGGCTACGTGGAGTTCTGGGCCGCCCCGATCATCGGCGTCATCGCCGGCGGGATCGTGGTCCTCGGCGTGCTCATGTTCGAGCGGCTGCGGCTGGACGACCCGGTCGGCGCTTTGTCGGCGCACGGCCTGGCGGGGATCTGGGGGACGCTGTCGTGCGGCATCTTCACGTCGCCGCGGCTGGCGTCCTACAACGGGATCGGCGAGGAGGGCCTGGTCTACGGGAACGTCTCGCAGCTGGGCGTGCAGGCGGTCGGCGTGGCCGCGGCGTTCGCGCTGGTGTTCGTGCTGTCGATCGCGACGTTCGCGGCGATCAAGGCGATCTTCGGCCTCCGCGTGGACGCCGAGGAGGAGGACGCCGGGCTCGACATCGCCGAGCACGGGATGTACGGCTATCCCGAGCAGTTCATCCCGGTGCCGGAGCTCGAGGGGTACGGTGCGGCTCCGACCGCGCGCGCACCCGCGGCGCCCGCCGTCGCCTACTCGACCCGTGAGGAGGTCCCCGCGACATGAAGTTGGTCAGCGCCTACATCAGGCACGAGGCCTTCGAGCCGATCCGCACCGATCTGCTCGAGCTCGGCTTCCCCTCTCTGTCCATCATGGAGGTGAAGGGGAGCGGGCGGCAGAAGGGCATCACCGAGCGCTACCGCGGCGCCGAGGTGACGAACTACCTGCGGCCGAAGATCAAGATCGAGTGCGTGGTCGCGTCGTCTGACGTGCAGACGATCGTGGACACGATCCTCAAGCACGCGCGCACCGGCGCCGTCGGCGACGGCAAGGTGTTCGTGATGCCGGTGGAGGAGGCCTACCGCGTCCGGACCGGCGAGTCCGGCGAGGAGGTCCTCCAGGCCCACCCGGGCGCGGCCGCCGGGGTCGCGTCCTAGCCCCGTGGCGGCGGTGCCCGCCCCGGAGCCGGCACCCCCGCTCGGGCTCGTCGAGCGCCTGCGCGGCGTCCACCTCGCGATGGTGGACGCCGTGCTGGGCGGCGACGGGCTGGAGCGCGTCGCGGAGCTCGCGTCCCAGGCCGCGGGCGGGCCGGTCGCGATCGTCGTGCCGCGGCACGATGTCGTGGTGGCGTGGCCGGCCGCGTCGGTCGCGGCCGATGCCCTGGGCGCGCTGCGGCGCTACGTCGCGGACCGGGCGCGGGAGCGGCCGGCGCGGGTCCCCGAGGGACTGACCGCCGAGGCCCCGATCGAGTCGGGGGGCGAGATCCTCGGCGTCGTCGCCTTGTTCAATCTGGGGGGCCCCGGCGCGCCGCCCTCTCCCGACGCGCGCGAGTTCCTCCACCTCGCGGCGATCGCCTCCATGACCGACGTCGCCGTGGAGCAGGCGCGCGAGGAGGTCGAGCAGAACGTCCGCGGGTCGTTCCTCGAGGACCTCCGCTCGCGGCCGGACATCGACCCGCGCGACATCGTGCGCCGGGCGGCCCGGCTCGGCTGCGATCTGAGTCGTGGGGCGGTGATCCTCTGCGCGGAGCTCACGACCGACCGGCCGCGGCACGTCGTCGCGACGGTGGCGGGCGACTACCCGGGCGCGCTCGCGCAGCATCTCGACGGCCGCGTGTACGCGCTGCTGCCCGCCGCGGGCGGGGACTCCGCGCCGGAGGCGTCGCTCGAGGCGGCGCGCCGGCTCGCGACGCGGCTGCAGCGCCACGGCGTCGTCGGGCTGTCCTCCTTCTACGCCGACCCCGCGGAGCTGCCGCGGGCGATCCAGGAGGCGGAGCTCGTCCTCGACGTCCTGCGCCAGAGCGATGCGCCCATCGCCGAGGACATCGGCACGGGCACGTATCGGTTGTTGTTCCGCGTCCTCGCGTCGCACCCCGAGGAGGTCCGGTCCTTCTACGAGGACACGGTCGCGCCCCTCGTCCGCTACGACGACCAGTACCGCACGGACCTCGTCGGCACCCTCGAGTCCTACCTCGACCAGAACTGCAACATGAACGCCACGGCGAGCGCCATCTACGCGCACCGTCACACGGTCGCGTACCGCCTCGAGCGCGTGAAGGAGCTCACCGGCCTCGACCCGATGCAGTCCGAGGACCGCGAGCGTCTGGGCCTCGGCCTCAAGGCGTACCGGATCATCGCGCCTCGGTTGCCGAAGTAGGCACATTCGGTCGCACTTCTGCGCCGCTCGCTCTGCCACCTTCGGCGTGTGGGCGCAGAAACCCTCAGATACGCACGACAACAGCGCCCACGCCAGGGCGCGGAGGCGCTCGCGACCCTCGTCGCCCGTCAGCACGGCGTCGTGACTCGCAAGCAGCTGGAGGAGCTGGGCCACAGCGGCGGCGCCGTGGACGGCTGGGTGCGGAGGGGGCGCGTGCATCGCATTCGCCGCGGCGTCTATGCGGTTGGGCACACCGTGCTCACCGACGAGGGGAGGTGGATGGCGGCGGTGCTGGCCTGCGGGGCGGGCGCGGCGCTGAGCCATCGATCCGCCGCGGCGCTCTGGGGGATCGGCGCGCGGGAGGCGAGGGACGTCGACGTCACGGCCGCCCGGACGCGGCACCCGATGGCCGGGATCGCGGTCCACCGCTCCCGTCGCCTCGACCGCGACGAGGTCACCACCCTCCGCAACGTCCCGGTGACGACCCTGCCGCGGACGATCGTGGACCTCGCCGACGTCCTGGCCGAACGCGACCTGGCGCGGGCGGTCCACGAGGCGCAGGTCGTGCACTCCCTCGGTGACCGCGCGCTGCACGAGGCGGTGGCGAAGGCGCACGGGCGCCGGGGCGCCGGGCGACTCAGGAACGTCGTCGGCGAGGGTCCGGATCGCTCGCGGAGCGAGCTCGAGCGCAGGTTCCTCCGGCTCTGCGACCGCCACGGCCTTCCGCGGCCGGTGGTCAACGAGACGGTGGCGGGGCTGGAGTGCGACTTCGTCTGGCGTGAGCGGAGGCTGGTCGCCGAGACCGACGGCTGGCGCTACCACCGCACCCGTCGCGCGTTCGAACTGGATCGGCGGCGCGACCAGCAGCTCGCGCGCGCGGGATTCCGGACGCTCCGGTTCACCCACCGCCAGGTCGAGAGCGGGGACGGCGAGGTCGCGGCGACGCTGCGGGCCGCGTCGGCTAGACGAGCCCCACGCCGTTGAAGATCAGCACGAGCGCGATGATGAGCAGCGCGAAGATCCCGCCCACGATCACGCGCGGGTTCGTGACGATCGCGACCGCGCGCCGGCGCGGGCTCAGCTCGGCCGGCTGCATCAGCCGCGCGCCGACGGCAGCGGGCTCGAGGACCTCCCCGCGCGGCGCGACGTCGTCGACGACCCGCGCGGGCCGGATCCGCCCCGCGCGGGTGCGCGGGCGCAGGATCCGGACCGACTCGCGCTCGTCGTCGCGCCAGAGCGAGGGAGAGTTGACCGCGGTCAGCTGAGCGGTGTCGTCGAGTTCCGGCGCGGCCGGACGCTCGTCGACGAGCGGCTGCGTACGGGGCGCACCGGCGTCGAGCCTCTCGTCCTCGGTGCCCGAAGAACCCGGCACGGCGTCAGAGGGCTCGCCCGCACCGTCGAGACCCTCTTCCTCGCTGCCCGAAGAACCCGGCACGGCGTCGTCGGAGGAGTCGTCGGGCGAGTCGGAGACGTCGGAGGAATTCGGAGCCTCCTCGTCCTCCGACCCCTCGGCCCAGTCCGGCCCGAGCCGCGCGGCGCGGAACTCCTCGGTCGAGCTGGCGGCCGCGACGTGGGTCCGGGCCGCGGCGATCCGCGCGGTGCGGTGCTCGCGCATCAGCGACTCCACGCGCGCGCGGGCGTCGCGGAGGTCGAGGCGGGCGGCGCGGGCGTCGTCCTCGGCGGCGATCGCGCGCTCCTCGAGATCGGCGAGCTGCGCCTGCGCCTCCTCGGCGGCGGCGCGCAGGCCGGCGAGCTCGTCCGCGACGGCGGAGCGGGTCTCGGCGACCTCCCGCTCCGCGGTGGCGCGCGCCTCGGCGACCTCCTGCTCCGCGGCGCCGCGCACTTCGGCGATCTCCCGCTCCGCGGTGGCGCGCGCCTCGGCGACCTCCTGCTCCGCG
>DASVPR010000041.1:0-17188 GCA_036389485.1 Solirubrobacteraceae bacterium | reverse complement strand
GCTGGGACCTGACTTCCCCCGGTCAGCGGGCCCAGGTGGCGCGCGGGGGGCTGGGGGGGCGGGGGAACCGCCACTTCGCGACCCCCACACGGCAGGCGCCGCGCTTCGCGGAGCGCGGGCTGCCCGGCGAGGAGGGCTGGCTCGAGCTGCGGCTGCGGCTCCTGGCGGACGCCGGGCTGGTCGGGCTGCCGAACGCGGGGAAGTCGTCGCTGATCGCCCGCCTGACGCGCGCGCATCCGAAGGTCGCGGACTACCCGTTCACCACGATCGACCCGGTGCTCGGGACGCTCGAGGCGGACGACCGCCAGCTCGTGGTCGCCGACATCCCGGGCCTGATCGAGGGCGCGAGCGAGGGCGCCGGGCTCGGCCACGAGTTCCTCGCGCACGTGGAGCGGACGCGCCTGCTCGTGCACGTCCTCGACCTCGCCCCCCTCGACGGCAGCGACCCCGAGCAGAACTTCGCCACGATCGAGGCCGAGCTCGCCGCGTACGACGACCGGCTCGCGAGCCTGCCGCGGATCCTCGCGCTGAGCAAGGCCGACCTGGTGTCGGCGGAGGAGGCGCAGAGCGCCGCGGCGGAGTGGCGCGAGCGGCTCCGGCGGAGCGGCGCGGCGGCGCCGGCCGCGAGCGGCGGCGACGACGTCGCCGTCCTCGTCACGTCGAGCGCCACCGGCCAGGGCCTCGACGAGCTGAAGGCCGAGCTGCTGCGGCGCGTCCCCGTCGAGGTGACGGCGGAGGACGCGGTCATCGACGTCGAGCCGCTCGCCGAGCACCGGGTCTTCCGCCCCGGCGGCGACCGCGGCTTCACGGTCGAGCGCGTCGCCGATCACCGGTTCCGCGTCGACGGCCCGCGGGTCGAGCGGCTGCTCCAGCGCTTCGACGTCGAGAACGAGGAGGCCGCCGCGCACGTCGAGCATCGCCTCGACCGCATGGGCGTCATCCGCGCGCTCGAGGAGCAGGGGTTCGAACCGGGCGACGAGGTCGAGATCGCCGGCGAGGTGTTCGAGCTGGATCCTGCGTCCCCGTGACCGTCGTCGTCAAGATCGGCACCTCCATCACGGCGGAGGACGACGGGACGCTCCGCGAGGACGTCCTCGCCCGCATCTGCGACGAGGTCGTCAGCGTGAAGAACGGCGTCATCGTGACCAGCGGCGCGATCGCCCGCGGGCTGCGGATCATGGACAGACCACGGCGGCCGGCCGCGATCGCCGACCTCCAGGCCGCCAGCGCGGTCGGGCAGGGCAAGCTCTACCGCGTCTACGACGAGCTGCTGCGCGCCCGCGGCCGCACCAGCGCCCAGGTGCTGCTCACGTTCCACGACATGCGCGAGCGCACGCACTACCTCAACGCGCGCCGCACGCTGCGCCGCCTGCTCGAGTGGGACGTCGTCCCGGTCATCAACGAGAACGACACCACCGCGACGGAGGAGATCTCGTTCGGCGACAACGACTTCCTCGCCGCCCAGGTCGCCGTCCTCCTCGGCGCCGAGCGGCTCGTCCTGCTCACGAACACCGACGGCCTCTACACCGCGCCGCCGCAGCACGACCCCGGCGCCCGCCTCATCACCGAGGTCACGGACTACGCGGCGCTGGAGACGATGACGATCTCGAGCGAGACGTCGACGCTCGGCAGCGGCGGGATGCGCTCGAAGGTCGGCGCGGCGGAGATGGCGAGCGCGGCGGGCATCCCCACGACGATCTGCAACGGCCTGCGCCCCGGCGCGCTCGCCCGCGCGATCGCCGGGGACGAGGAGGGCACCCGCTTCGCGCCGCTGAGCGAGCGCACCTCCTCCTTCAAGCTGTGGCTGAAGTACGCGAAGCCGTCGCACGGGACGGTCGTCGTCGACCGCGGCGCCGCTCGCGCCCTGCGCGAGGGCGGGCGGTCGCTGCTGCCCGTGGGGATCGTCGACGTCCGCGGCGCGTTCGACGCGGGCGACGCGGTCGACGTCGTCGCCGAGGGACGGATCATCGGCAAGGGCATCGTCAACTTCTCGACGGACGAGCTGCGGCGGATCAAGGGGATGCAGAGCCCCGAGGTCCGCGCCGTCTTCCCCGACGCGGCCGACGAGGCGGTTCACCGGGACTACTTCGTGCTGGCGTAAAGTGAGACGCGATGGCGATCAGCACTCCCTCGGTCACTGAGCTCTGCGGCCAGGCGAAGCAGGCGGCGCGGCGACTCGCCCAGCTCGACCGCGGGGCGAAGGACGCGGCGCTCCACGCGATCGCCGACGCCCTCGAGGCGCGGACCGGCGAGATCCTCGAGGCCAACGCGCGCGACATGGAGGCGGGGCGGGAGGCGGCCCTCACCGACGCGCTCCTCGACCGCCTGAAGCTCGACGGCGCGCGGGTCGCGACGATCGCCGCGCAGGTCCGCGACATCGCCGCGCTGCCCGATCCGGTCGGCGAGGTGATGGATGGGCAGCGCCTGGCGAACGGGCTCACGCTGCGGCGCGTGCGTGTGCCACTCGGCGTGATCGGCGTCGTCTACGAGGCGCGCCCGAACGTCACGATCGACGCGGCCGCGCTCTGCCTGAAGTCGGGGAACGCGATCGTGCTGCGCGGCTCGTCGTCGGCGGCGAACTCCAACGACGTCCTGGCGCGGACCGCGCAGGAGGCGAGCGGGCTGCCGGAGGGCGCCGTCACGCTGCTGCGCGGCGGGCGCGAGGAGCTGGCCGAGCTGGCCACGCAGAACGGCCTCGTCGACCTCGTCATCCCGCGCGGCGGCGAAGGGCTGAAGAAGACGCTCGAGGCGGTCGCGACCGTGCCGGTCATCTACGCGGCCTCAGGCAACTGCCACGTCTACGTCGACGCCTCCGCCGACCTGGCGAGCGCCGAGGAGATCGTCTTCAACGCCAAGACGCAACGCCCCGGCGTCTGCAACGCGGCCGAGACGCTGCTGGTCCACGTCGACGTGGCCAAGGAGTTCCTCCCGCCGGCGCTGGAGCGCCTGTCGAACGCCGGCGTCGAGCTGCGCCTCGACGGCCGCGCCCGCACGATCGCCGGCGACGGCCACGCCGAGGCCACCGAGGAGGACTGGGACACGGAGTACCTCGCGATGACGCTCGCCGTCGCCGTCGTCGACTCCGTCGAGGAGGCGATCGACCACGTCAACCGCCACGGGTCCGGGCACTCCGAGGCGATCGTCACCCGCGACGTCGCGGCCGCCCGCGCGTTCCAGCTCGGCGTCGACGCGGCGTGCGTGTACGTGAACGCCTCGACGCGCTTCACCGACGGCGCCGAGTTCGGGATGGGCGCCGAGATCGGCAACTCGACCCAGAAGCTGCACGCTCGCGGCCCGATCGGACTGCGCGAGCTGTGCACGTACAAGTACCTCGTGGAGGGCGACGGGCACGTCCGGAGCTGACGCTCGCGGGTCGCTCGGCATCCTCGGCGGCTCGTTCAACCCACTCCACATCGGGCATCTCGTCATGGCGCAGGAGGCGCACGCGCAGCTGCGCCTCGATCGCGTGATCCTCATGCCCGTCGCCGCCCCGCCGCACAAGGAGCTGGCCGACGACCCCGGGCCCGAGCAGCGCCTGCAGATGTGCGAGCTCGCGGTCGCCAAGGACGACCGCTTCACGGTGTCGCGGCTGGAGCTCGATCGCGGCGGCCCCTCGTACACCGTCGATACCCTGAGGGAGATCCATGCGGCCTCCCCGGGTGACGACCTGACCTTCATCGTCGGCGGCGACATGGCCCACAGCCTGCCCACGTGGCGGGAGCCGGAGGCCGTGTTGCAGCTCGCCACCCTCGCCGTGGCCGAGCGCGAAGGCGCCGCGCGGACCGACATCGCCGAGCGCCTGAGCGGCCTCGCAGGCCCCGACCGCATCCGCTTCTTCGACATGCCCCGCCTCGACATCTCCTCGACCGACATCCGCAACCGCGTGCGGCACGCGCTGCCGATCCGGTACATGGTCCCGGACGACGTCGTGCGGGCGATCGGCGCGAACGGGTGGTACCGGTGAGCCCCGAGGAGCTGGTCGAGGCGATCGCGGGCTACGCGTCGGACAAGAAGGCGATCGACGTCGTCGCGCTCGACCTGCGCGGCGTCCTCGGCTACACCGACTTCTTCGTCGTCTGCAGCGGCAACACCGACCGGCAGACGAAGGCGATCCACGACGGGATCCACGAGGGGATGAAGAAGGACCATGGCCTCCTGCCGCGCCGTGTGGAGGGGCTGCAGGAGGCCAGGTGGATCCTTCTCGACTACCTCGACGTGGTGGTCCACGTCTTCACGCCCGAGACGCGCGAGCTCTACGGGCTCGAGCGGCTCTGGGGCGAGGTTCCCGCGCGGGCGCTCACCGCCTGACGCGGATCCTCAGCAGCGCCGACCCCGCGCCCTGGCGGCCCGAGTCGCCCGCCCACTGCGCGACGACGTCGATGCTCGACCGGACGTTCGGGAACGTCGCGGTGAACGACCCGTCGTTCGCGCCGGCGAGCACGGTGGCCGTGGTCCACCGGGCCGAGCCGCTTCGGCGCATGGCGACGACGATCGTCTCGCCGCCCTGCGCGCCGGGGAGCGTCCCGTTCACGGTCACCTGGTAGCCCGCCCGGCGCAGCTGCCTGCGCGTGAGCGTCCGCCGCCGGGTCGTCACCGTGATCTGCGAGGGCGCGCCGGCGTCGCCGCCGGTCGACGTCGTGAACAGGCTGCGGAACACGTTGTCGCCCGCCGCCGGCGTGCTCGCCACCGCGAACGCGCGGCCCGCGTCGGCCGCCACCACGGCGTCGGACTCGGGGAAGCGCCCGGTGGAGACGCGCTGGGGCCGCCACGTGCGCCCGCCGTCGCTCGTGCGCAGCACGTATGCGCCCGACGGGTCGCCCTCGAACCGGGCCAGCGTCAGGTACCCCGTCGCCGCGTCGGTCATCGCGAGCGCGAGCGCGGAGCCGGTGCCGATCGAGCCGACCTCGCTCCACGTCCGGCCGCGGTTGCGGGTCGACCACAGCCGGTTGGCGGTGTCGAGCGCGAAGCCGCGCGCCGGCGACACGAAGTCGACCTCGATCATCGAGAGGACGACCTTCCTGCGCCCGACGCGGACCGTCGGCGTGCGCACGCGCCGCCACGTCGCGCCGTCGTCGAGCGAGATCGCGGCCCGCGCCGGACCGTACGCGACGATGGCGTCGCCGGCGCGGTCGAGGTTCGCCACGCCGCGCAGCACGGGGCTCGAGACCTGCTCGAAGCGCCCGGCGCCGACCTGGCGCTTGACGCCGGTGCCGGAGAGGAGCACGACGTCGCCCGGCAGCGCCAGGACCGAGAACGCCGTGCCGGCGCCCGGGTCGAGCGTCTGCCAGCTCTGGCCTCCGTTGGCGGTGCGGAACAGGCCGCCGCGCTGGTCGAGGACGTAGCCGGTGTCCGCCGACGTGAACGAGACGTCCTCCAGGTCGGCCGTGGTGGAGACGCGCAGCTGCCGCCACGTCGCGCCGCCGTCGGTCGTCCGCGCGAGGTCGCCGCGGGCGCCGAGGGCGAACGCGATGTCGCGCGTCGGCCCGGCGCGCAGCCCGAACGGGTACGAGCCGCCGATGTCGCCGCCGACGGGCGCGTACGTCCGGCCCTCGTCGTCGGAGACGACGGTCGCCCCGCCGCGGCCGACGCCGAGCGCGCGGGTCGCCGAGGCGAAGCCGGCCGCGTTGACGCCCTGCGTCGTGCTGATGCGCTGCGGCGCGGTGGCGCCGCCGTCCTCGGTGCGCAGGATCGCCTCGCCGTTGCCGACGGTCATGAGGCACAGCAGCGGGGTCGCGCACTTGATCGAGGTGACGTCCTCGCCCGCGGCGCCGGGCCGGGCGCGCCACGTCGCGCCCTGGTCGCCCGAGTGCAGGAGCGTCCCCGGGCCGACCGCGTAGATGTTGTCGGCGTCGACGCGCTCGATCCGCCGGACGACGCCCGGGTCGGCGTCGACCCGCTGCCACGAGGTGCCGGCGTCGGTGGTGCGGAAGCCGACGGTGCCGCCCTGCAGGAAGACGACGCCGGTGTCGGGGGCCGTGAAGACCGCGTCGGCGGGCGTGGCGCTACCGCCGCGCTGTTGCGTCTCGGGCACCGCGGTCTGGGTGCGGCCGAACGTCTCGCCGCCGTCGGTCGTGCGCAGGACGGTGCCGTCGCGCAGGATCAGGTAGCCGACGAGCGGGTCGACGAAGTGCGCGATCTGCACGCGGTCGGGGCAGCCGGCCTCGGCCAGGACGTAGATCCTGCGGAACGTCCGCCCGCCGTCGTCGGAGCGACGCACGACGCAGCCGTCGCCGCCGAGCGCGAGCACGACGTCCGGCGTCACGGCCTGAACGGCGTAGAGGTCGGCGGAGGTGCCGGTGGAGAGCCCGCTCCACGTGGTGCCGCCGTCGTCGCTGCGCAGACCGGTGCCCGCGAGCCCGACGGCATACGTCCGCCCGCCCGCGAAGTCCATCGCCACGATCGTGTTGCCCTGCGGCTGCGGGTTGCCCCAGGCCCATCCCGACTGGCTGTTCTGCACGGCCGCGTGGGCGCCCGGGGCGCATGCAAGCGCGGCGGCGCCTGCGCCTGCGAGCAGCGCGGATCGAAGTCTCTTCACCGCTGCATCTCCTCCAGATTGACGTGACGGCGGTGAGACGGATCGCGCTCGCGAAGGTTGCGCTCAAGCGCGAAGCCCCCGCTTTCGCGAGGGCTTCACGAGGTGGAGCTAGCCGGGCTCGAACCGGCGACCTCCTGCATGCCATGCAGGCGCTCTCCCAGCTGAGCTATAGCCCCGAGCCCCGCGCATTGTAGCGTTGGCCCAATGGACGTCGCGATCGCCGGCGGGCACGGGAAGGTCGCTCTGCGCCTCGCGCGGCTGCTGGCCGATCGGGGCGATCGCGTGCGGTCGCTGGTGCGCACTACCGAGCACTTCGACGACGTCGCCGCGACGGGCGCGGACCCGGTCCTGTGCGACCTCGAGCGGGAGGAGGCGCGGGGCGTCGCCAAGCACGTCGCGGGCGCGGACGCGGTGGTCTTCGCGGCCGGGGCCGGGCCGGGCAGCGGGCCCGAGCGCAAGCGGACGGTCGACCTGGGCGCGGCGGTCAAGCTCATCGGCGCCGCCGAGCGCGCCGGCATCCGCCGCTACCTCATGGTCAGCTCGATCGGCGCGCACGACCCCGACGCCGGCCCGGAGGCGATGCGCCCGTACCTGCAGGCGAAGGCGGAGGCCGACGCGGCGCTGCTCGCGAGCGGGCTGGACCACACGATCGTGAGGCCCGGGTCGCTGCAGGACGACCCCGGGACGGGGCGCGTGAAGCTGTCGACCGACCTCGGCTCGCGCGGGCCGATCCCGCGCGACGACGTGGCCGCCGTGCTCGTCGCCTGCCTCGACGCGCCCGAGACGATCGGGCTGACGTTCGAGGCGTTCGCGGGCGACCAGGAGATCGAGCTCGCCGTCCGGGCTCTCGCGCGGGGATCGTCGTGAGCGAGACCGCCCCCGGGAGCGGCCTCGAGCTGCTGCGCGACCCGGCGGTCCTGCGCGCGCTCGCCCACCCGACGCGCATGCGGATCTACGTCGCGGCGGTGCGCGAGGCGCTCAGCGCGAAGGAGCTGGCGGAGCGCTTCGAGCAGCCGCTGGCCCGCGTCAGCTACCACATGCGCGCGCTCGCGGACGCGGGCCTGCTCCGGCCGGTGCGCCAGACGCGGCGCCGCGGCGCGATCGAGACGCACTACCGCGCGATCGCGACGCCCGACATCAGCGACGAGGTCATCGCGGAGGCCGATCCCGAGGTCGTCGCGTTCTTCGCCCAGGCGATGGTGCGCGACCTCGCCGACGACGCGCTCGACGCGGTCGGCCGCGGGGCAGCGCGGAACCCCGACTTCGTGCTCAGCCGGGCCCACTTCCGCGTCAGCGAGGAGGGCCGCGAGCGCCTCTTCCGCGAGATGCTCGCGTTCTACGAACGCCTGCGCGCGCTCGAGGAGGAGCTGCGCGCCGAGGCGGGCGAGGACGCGGCCGAGATGAACGTCACGATCGGCTTCTACGAGGGCGAGCAGCGCGCCGAGCGCAACGGCCCGTTCGTGATGCTCCAGACGCCGCCGGGTGAGCCCATCCCGGTCCTGATCCCGCCGCGCGAGGAGCCGCGGGACTAGAGCCGCGCGGGCTCCGGGGCGGGCGCCGGCGACGGCGCGACGCCACGGGTGCGGCCGCGGAGGAAGAACGCGGCCGCGAGGACGACCACCGTCAGCACGCCGAAGCCGCCCACCGCGAACGCGGTCCGCGCGTCGAACACGGCGGTGATCGTTCCGCCCAGCATGAACGCGATCCCCGGGGCGCCGGTCACGATCGCCTCGAGGACGCCCGAGACGCGCGCCTGGAACTCCTCGGCCGTCGTCTCCTGCACGGCGGTCTGCACCGCGATCCACTGGATGCCGTTCCCGATCCCGACGGCGCCGGCCACGAGGCACGCGACGAGCAGGTTCGGGGCCACGGCGAGCCCGATGTAGCCGAGCCCCATGCACACCGTCGGGAACGCGATCAGCGGAGGCAGCGCGCCGCGCCGGGCGCGCGCGAAGACGGCGCTGCCGATCAGGACGCCCGCGCCCGCGGAGGCGAGCAGGACGCCGAGCCCCGCGTCGCCCGCCTGCAGCTCCTCCTTGACGTACACGACCTCGATCGGCGTGACGACGGCGAGGAACAGGATCACGAGCGCCTGCGCGGAGAGCAGCGTGCGCAGCGCGCGGTGCTGCTTGACGTAGGCGAGGCCCTCGCGCAGCGCGACGAGCGTCGCCGGCCGGTTCTGCGTGCCCGCGGGCAGGTCGCGCGAAAGGCCGCAGAGGACCGCGAGGACGGCGAACACGACGGCCGTCCCGGCCAGCACCGCGGCCGGGCCGAGCGCGGCGACGAGGAGCGCGGCGAGGGCGGGGCCGCCGACGTACATCACCGCGAACCCGACGTTGAGCAGCGCGTTGCCCTCCCGCAGTCGCCCGGCGGGCTCCAGCACGGCCACCGTGGCGGCCCGCGTGACCGCGCGGCCGGTGGCGGCGAGCGTGCCGTCGAGCAGCGCGAGCGCCAGCACGAGCGGCAGGAACGCGCTGTCCGCGGCCAGCGCCAGCGCACCGAAGACGAAGGCCTCGGCGAGGTAGGCGCGGCCGAGCACGCGCGCGACCGGGCGCCCGTCGAGCCTCGCCGCGACGGCGGGGATGACCAGGGCCGGGAGGAGCTTCGCGGCGACGAAGAGGGCCGTGGTGGCGAGGGCGTTGCCGGTCGCGTCCCAGACCAGGATCGCGAGGGTCAGCGTCGCCAGCCAGTCGGCGAGCTCGTTCAGGGTGTAGGTCGTCGCGAGCCGCGCGAACCCAGGGACCTTCAGCGAGTGCAACATCGTGTGCACAGAGGGCACATCGGCCCGGCGGCTTCCCAGCTTGAGCCGCGCAGACGCTCGTACATGTGTCCAACCTCTTGCGGTCGACTCAAGTGATGCGGAGGATTCCCATCAGCGGTCGTTCTGTTCGTACAGGGGAAGGGGGATTCCAGTGGTCTCGCGCCTCAAGTAGTCCATGAGCAGCGGGGCGCTCCGAGAAGGGGCGCCCCGCTTTGCTTTTCCTCAGGTTTTTCGGCCGAGCGCCGATAGAGCGGGGGTGAGCAGCACGCCACGTTTGGCCGTTGCGTTCGCCGCCGGTCTGACGATCGCGTCAGCGGGCGTCGCCGTCGGCATCGCTGAGACGGGTCACTGGGACCCCGCGATCGTCGGTCTGCTCTTGATCCTCGTCGTCGGCGCCGACCTCCTCGAGCTGGAGTACAAGCGGGTCTCGCTCTCCGGCGCCCTCCTCGGCCTCGTCATCGCGATGGCGCTCCTCGGCCCCGCTCCCGCCGCCGCGATCGCGTCGCTTTCCAACCTCGTCTGGATCGTCCGCTACCGGCCGCGCGCCTCGGCGGCGCTGGCGAACGTCGCCAACTTCGCGACGTTCCCGCTCGTCGGCGGCATCGTGATCGCCGCGATGGCCGAGGCGCTCGGGACGGAGCCCAAGGAGTTCGTGTTCGCCGTCGCGGTCGTCGTCGGCTTCACGGCGGCGCACGCGACGAACACGTTCCTCACGCTCGCGATCGGCCGGATGCTGGACGGCGTCTCGATGGGGGAGCGGCTGAAGACGGTCTTCGTCCCGCTGCTGCCCTCCGAGGCGGCGATCGCGCTGCTGGCGAGCATCGTGGTGTACGCGGAGGCGCAACTCGGGCGGCCCGCGCTCGCCCTTTTGATCGCGCTCTTCTTCCTCTACCTCTACCTGCTGCGGGCGCTGCTCGTCTCCGAGGAGCGGGCCGAGCTGCTCGAGCGGCGCACGGAGGAGCTGGCCGCGCTGCAGGTCGGCGTCCTCACCGCGATGCTCCGCACGCTCTCGATGCGGGACCGCATGACCGCCCGCCACTCCGCCGCCGTCGCCCGGTACGCGCGCGAGCTGGCCGCCGCGGCCGGCTGCACCAAGGAGGAGCAGGACCTCGTGCACACCGCCGGCCTGCTGCACGACATCGGCAAGTTCATCCTGCCGGACCACATCCTCCTCGCCGACACGAAGCTGTCGGAGGAGGACTGGGGCCTCATCAAGATGCACCCGTACCAGGGCGCGAAGGTGGTGCGCGAGGTCGAGGGCTACGGGCCGATCGCCGACATCATCTGGGCCCACCACGAGCGGATCGACGGCCGCGGCTACCCGCGCGGGCTCGAGGGCGAGGAGATCCCGCGCTTCTCCCGGATGATCTCGATCGCCGACACGTACGACGTGATGACAGCGCGCGACTCCTACCGCGACCCGGTCTCGTCGGCCGAGGCGATCGCCGAGCTGCGGCGCGTGAGCGGCAAGCAGCTCGACGGCGAGCTGGTCGAGACCTTCGTGGCGATGCTGCAGTCCAAGGGCGTCGCCTTCCGCCACGCCGACGACGCCGACTTCGAGGCCGAGCTGGCCTTCGACTCCCGCGTGCGCGACCACGCCGCGCCGCGCCCCCTCCCCGTCGCCGCGTAGGCCGGCGTCCGCGCCGCGCGCCAGCGTTCCGGGGGCTTCGACCGTCCGTCCGTGAGGACTTCGCGCTACTTGCGCCTCGTACAGGCGTTGTCGTTCTTGATTCCGGTGCGCGGGCCGCGTATGGTCAGCGCGCTGAGCAATCGGGGGCCTGACCGGGGATGAGACACGGGATCGACAGCGACGTGGTGAGGGCGGCGGCGACGCTCCTGCAGTGGTTCGTCCACACCCAGGGCGCGGTCGTGGCGGACCTGGTCAGCGCGCTGGGGCGGTCGGGGCTGCCCGCGATGGCGCACGAGCTCGCGCCGCTGGCCGAGCACGCCGAGGCCGAGGTGCGCGTCGCGGTCGCCCAGGCGCTCGGCGAGTTGAAGGACACGAGCCCGGCGACGATCGCCGCGCTCGTCCTGCTCTCCCATGACCGCGTCGACGAGGTCCGCAGCTGGGCGACGTTCGCGCTGGCCGACGAGCGGCTCGGGAACGCGGCCGGCGTGCGGGACGCGCTAGCCGCCCGGCTCTCCGACGCGTGCGACGAGATCCGCGTCGAGGCGGTGCGGGGCCTCGCGCGCGCCGGCGACCCGCGAGCGATCGACGTCGCCCTCGACCTCGCGCCGGACTGGTGCGACGAGCCGCTCTTCCGGCAGGCCGTGCGCCGGCTCCAGGCGCCGGAGGCCGGCCGGCCGTAGAGAAGGGGCCGCTACCGGCGGCCGGGGTGGAACTCGGGGACGTCGAGGTCGGTGGTCAGCTTCGACGTCGTCGCGTCCGGGACGACCTGGTCGAGGCGGGCGTTCATCTCGGCGTGGGCGACGCGCACGTCGCGGAGAAGCAGCTCCGCGTTCGCGCGCAGGGAGTCCGACAGCTCGCGCAGGTGGCCGCTCAGCTCGGTCCCGTCGCGCAGCACGCCGCGCGACGCGGCCGACGCCTCGCCGACGATCTCGCGGGCATCGCGGCGGGCGGCGTCGCGGACCTCGTCGGCCCGCTCCTGGGCCTCGCGCACGATCCGGTCGGCCTGCTCCTGCGCGTTGGCGAGGATCTCGAGGGCCTCGTTCTCGGCCGCCTCCACCCGCAGACCCGCCGCCCGGTCCCCCTCGGCGATCCGCTCGCGCATGCGCTTCTCGGCCTGCGCGTAGAGCTCGTCGGCCGCGCGCTCCGCCGCAGCGACGATGTCGGCCACCCGCGCCGACGCCGCAGCGACCTCGTTCTCCATGGGCGAAGAGTAAGCCGTACGCAGCCTTTTCCTGCAAGACGTACGTCACGGTGTGTAGCCTTGCCGACGATGTCTCGACTACTGCGCGTCCTTAGCGCGGGTGTCGCTTTCTTCGCGCTGCTCGCCTCGCCCGCCCTCGCCGCTGACAGCATCTCGCTGAGCTTCGGAGACGATCCGACGGAGGAGGTGCCGGTGACGGTGACGGCGAGCTGGACGTCGGATCAGAGCGAGAACTCGATCTTCGTCACGGTGAAGCCGGCTGGCAGCCTCGGCTGTGCGGACAGCCATTCGGAAGACGATCCGAACAGTACGACGGTGATCGACACTCGGCGGGGCAACAACGGCAGTGTCAGCGTCAACCGCACGTTCGAGGATCCCGGCGACTACACGTTCTGCGGATATCTCCAGAACTCGTCGAGCGACACCGCCGCCCGCAAGTCGACGGGGCCCGTGACGCTCACGGTGCGTTCCGCGCGGGCGACGGTTGCTTTGCAGGTGCCGACGCGAGTCGACGCCGAGCAGCGGTACACGCTCGCCGTTCCCGTGACCGCCGAGCTGTCCCGTCGCGTCTACGTCACGGTCAAGCCGGTGGGCGGGCGGGGCTGCGAGGCCAACCTCCGCGCCGACGACCCGCAGTCGACGACGATCGTCGAGGAGCAGGTACAGGGCTCCCAGACCGTCCAGAGGAGCGTCGCGGCCAGTGAGACCCCGGGGCGGTACCTGCTCTGCGCGTACGTCCAGGAGAGCGGCGGCGATCTCGCTCCGGAGGCGACGGCCTCGACGGAGTTCGAGGTCGGGCCCGACCCGTGCGTCGTCGCCCGCGACGCGCTGACGGTGGCGAACGGCGCGCTGGCTTCCGCGCGCAACCTGGTCAGCCGGCGTCGCCGCGCCGTCAAGCGCTACGCCGCGGCGGTCCGGCGCACCCGTGGTGCCGGGCGCCGCCGCAACGCAAGGCGCCTGCGCCGTGCGCGCGCGCGTCTTCGCAGCGCTAACCGTGTCCGCGGCAGCGCCGCCGCTGACGTCCGCGCCCGGGAGGCCGAGGCCACCCAGGCGTGCGGCGGCTAGGCCAACCGCGCCGCGATCCCCCGGGAGACCATGTGCGCCGTCGACTCGATCGAGATCATCGGGTTGACGCCGCAGGCCGTCGGGAACGTCGAGGCGTCGGCGACGAAGAGGTCGCGGACCTCCCACGTCTCGCCCGCCGGCGTGCACGCCGACATCGCGGGCGAGCCGCCCATCCGCGCCGAGCCCATGATGTGGAACGAGCCCAGAGCGACCTGCCCCGGTGCGAACCCGGCGCGGTCGACGTCGGCCATGAACGAGGCGCGCGAGCCGTTGCCGGGCGAGCCCGGCCGGTACGCGGGCATCGCCGTCTGCGCCGACCAGACGTGCTGCGCGCCGGCGGCCTCGAGGATCTGAGCGCCGCCCTCGATCCCCGCGCGCAGGTGGCGCGCGTCGTAGTCGGAGAGCCGGTAGCGCACGATCGGCCGCCCGTCGCGCCCGACGCGCACCTCGCCGGAGTCGCGGTCGCGGACGATGATCCCCACCGGGGCGCTGAACCGCAGTTCGCTCATCATCTGGAAGTGCTGCCTGCCCGACCGCCACGGCAGGAACGGCAGCATGAGCGACGGGTTCAGCGGCCCGGTCTCGTACTTGACGCCGTAGCCGTCGCCGTCGAGGTCGGCGTGCTGGTCGGAGTAGCGGGCCTGCATCGTCCCGTCCCACGGCTCGATGTCCTCGTCGAAGACGCCGCCGACGAGGCCGACGGGGTGCAGCCGCAGCCACTTGCCGATGTTCTTGTTCTCGAGCTTCGAGCGCTTCAGCAGCGCCGGTGTGTGCAGGGCGCCGCAGGCGACGACCACCGCCCGAGAGCGGATCGTCACGTCGTCGCCGCCGGCGGTCTTCGCCATCACCCCGCGCGCCGCGCCGCCCTCGACGATGACGCGCTCGACCTCGGTGCGCACGAGGATCCGGGCGCCGGCGTCGCTGGCGTCCTGCAGCCAGGTCTTCGCCGTCGACCGCTTCGCGCCGCGCCGGCAGCCGAACCCGCAGCGCCCGCAGTCGACGCCCTGGTCGCACTCCGGGGAGACGTTGCGGATGATCGGCTCGACGTGCCAGCCGAGCTCGCGCAGCCCGCGCTCCATGACCTTGTCGCGCGCGCCCGCGGCGCTGTGCTCGGCGTTGACGCCGAGGCGCTCCATCACCGCGCGCGTGCTCTCCTCGTACGCGTCGCCGGCGAAGTCGGGGACGCCGGTGGACGCCCACTCCTCGCGCACCCGCTCGGGCGTCGGGAACGAGGTGGAGTAGTTGATGACGGTGCCGCCCCCGAGGCAGGCGCCCGCCGCGATGCCGAGCGACCCGTCGTCGGAGGCCATCCCACCCGCGTTCAGGTACATGCGGCGCAGGCCCGACAGCTCGCCGCCGTCGAAGTCCTCGTCGTCGTAGTAGTCGCCCGCCTCGACGACGACGACGTCCAGCCCCGCGCCGCTCAGGACGCCCGCCGCGGTCCCGCCGCCGGCGCCCGAGCCGACGATGACGACGTCGCACTCCAGGTTCGTCACGCCGCTCACGGTCAGCGGCTTGAGCGGCTTGGGCGGCGCGTCGTCGCGCTTGCCGAGCGGGCCCGGGTAGCCGATGGCGTCCCACACCGGCGAGTGCCCGTTGGCGCCGGGCAGCGCGTAGTAGTGCACCAGCACCGCGCGCCGCAGCTGGTGGAACGCGCCGCGGCGCTCCTTGAGGTTCGAATCCGCCCACGAGAGGAGGACGGCCTCGCGCTTCTCCGGCGGCAGGGCGCTGAAGCGCGCGTAGCCCCCGCCGCCGACGGCCGTCAGCAGCTTCGTGTCCCACGCGGTGAGCAGCAGCCCGAGCTGCTTTCGCTCCGCCTCCCGCGGGTTGTGGTCGATGGCCTCGGCGATGGCCTCGGGGACGCCCAGCTGCGAGGCGCTGGGCACGCCGTCGCCACCGGGGGCGAACGTGTCGCTGATCGCCGCGAGCGCGCGGCGCTGGCGCGGGGACAGATCCATCGGCCGACCCTATCCTCTCTGCGATCGATGGCCGACCACCGCTACGACCCCCACGAGATCGAGCCCCGCTGGCAGAAGGTGTGGGCCGACGAGCGCACGTGGCACGTCTCCAACGACGTGACCGACGGCATGTACGTCCTGGTGATGCTCCCGTACCCGAGCGGCGAGCCGCACATCGGCCATCTGAAGGTCTACTCGGTCGGCGACGCCGTCGCCCACTTCAACCGCCGGCTCGGGCGGCGCGTGCTGCAGCCGATGGGCTACGACGCGTTCGGGCTGCCGGCGGAGAACCACGCGATCAAGACGGGGCAGCACCCGCGCGACTCGACGAACGCCGCGATCGAGGAGTTCCAGCGGCAGTTCCGCCGGTGGGGCGTCTCGATCGACTGGGACCGCGAGTTCGGCACCCACGAGCCGCGCTACTACCGGTGGACGCAGTGGATCTTCCTGCAGCTCTTCAACGCGGGCCTGGCGTACCGCAAGGAGGCCGCGGTCAACTGGTGCCCCGTCGACCAGACGGTGCTCGCGAACGAGCAGGTGATCGACGGGCGCTGCGAGCGGTGCGGCAGCGAGGTGGAGGTGCGGCAGCTCGAGCAGTGGTTCTTCCGGATCACCGACTACGCCGAGCGACTGCTGCGCGACCTCGACACGATCGAGTGGCCGGACTACGTCAAGACGATGCAGCGCAACTGGATCGGCCGCTCCGAGGGCGCGGAGGTCACGTTCCACTGCGAGGAGCTCGGGATCGACTACCCGGTCTTCACCACGCGGCCGGACACGCTCTTCGGCGCGACGTTCTTCGTGCTGTCGCCCGAGCACCCGGACGTCCTGCGGCTGGCGGAGGGGACCGATCGGTACGACGAGGTCCGCGACTACGTCAACCACGCGGCGACCGAGACGGCGGAGGAGCGGGGCGCGGCCGACCGGCCGAAGACCGGCGTGCCGTTGGGGCGGACGGTCGTGAACCCGGTCAACGGCGAGCGGCTGCCGATGTACGTCGCCGACTACGTCCTGATGGAGTACGGGACCGGCGCGATCATGGCCGTCCCGGCGCACGACGAGCGCGACTTCGCGTTCGCTCAGGCGTATGGGCTCGAGGTGCGGCGCGTCATCGAAGGCGGCGACGGCGAGCTGCCGTACATGGGCGACGGGCCGCTGGTCGACTCGTCGCCGGAGTTCGACGGGCTGGGGAACCGGGAGGCGCTGCAGAGGATCGTCGACTGGCTGGACCGCGAGGGTCGCGGCCACGCGACGATCAACTACCGGCTGCGCGACTGGCTGCTGTCCCGTCAGCGCTACTGGGGCTGCCCGATCCCGGTCGTCTACTGCGAGACCGACGGGATCGTGCCGGTGCCGGAGTCCGAGCTGCCGGTCGTGCTGCCCGAGGTCGAGGACTACGCGCCGCAGGGCGAGTCCCCGCTCGCGGCGGCTCGCGACTGGGTGACGACGACCTGCCCGCGGTGCGGCGGTCCTGCGCGGCGCGAGACGGACACGATGGACACCTTCGTCGACTCCTCCTGGTACTTCCTGCGCTACTGCGACGCAGCGAACGAAAGCGCCGCGTGGTCGCGCGACGCGGTCGATCGCTGGATGCCGGTGGACCAGTACATCGGCGGCGTCGAGCACGCGATCCTGCACCTGCTGTACGCCCGGTTCTTCTGCAAGGCGCTGACCGACCTCGGCCACCTCGACGTGCAGGAGCCGTTCGCGCGGCTGTTCACGCAGGGGATGATCACGCGCGAGGGCGCGAAGATGTCCAAGTCGAAGGGCAACGTGATCAGCCCGCGCGAGTACGTCGAGCCCTACGGCGCGGACACCGCGCGCTGCTACATCCTCTACATCGGCCCCCCCGAGCAGGGGGCGGACTGGTCCGACGAGGGGGTGAGCGGCATCAACCGCTTCCTCAGCCGGCTGTGGCGGCTCGCGGCCGAGACCGCCGAGCGGACCGAGCGGTCCGAGGCGCCGGTTGGCGACCCCTCGCCGCTCCTGCGCAAGGCGCACTGGGCGATCGAGCGCGTGACCGCCGGGCTGCGCGACC
>DASVPR010000040.1:0-248314 GCA_036389485.1 Solirubrobacteraceae bacterium | reverse complement strand
TATGGGCGACCGCATGGACGGCATCCAGCCCGGCGCCATGCCGTGGCTGCACCGCTACATCGGCAACCCGGTGCTCTCCGGCACGCTCAACCTCTTCTTTCGCACGGGCGTGCGCGACGCCCACTGCGGCATGCGCGCCGTGCGGCGCGACGTCCTCCCCCGGCTCGACCTGCGCACGACCGGCATGGAGTTCGCCTCCGAGATGGTCATCCGGGCCGCGAAGGAGAAGCTCGACATCCGCGAGTTCCCGATCGAGTACCACCCGCGGGGGGGCGAGTCGAAGCTCTCGAGCTTCCGCGACGGCTGGCGCCACCTGCGCTTCCTGCTCGTCCACTCGCCGACCCACCTCTTCGTCGTGCCGGGCGCCGCGCTGTTCGTGCTCGGCCTCGTCGCCGGGGTGATCTCGCTCACCGGCATCGAGGTCTTCGGCCGCGAGTGGCAGCTGCACGCGATGGTCGCCGCCGCGCTGGCGATGATCGTCGGGACGCAGGTGCTCGCGCTCGGGCTGTGCGCGCACGCCTACGGGACGTACTTCCTCGGCGAGAAGGACCCGTGGTTCGACCGCATGCGCGCCCGCTTCCGCCTCGAGCACGGGCTGATGCTCGGCGGCGCGATCGGGTTCGTCGGCTTCGTGATCGCCGCGGTGATCGTGATCGAGTGGATCGACCGCGGCTTCGGCGAGCTGTCGGAGGAGCGCCTGATGGTCGGCGCCGCGACGCTGATCATCGTCGGCGTCCAGGTCTTCTTCTCGTCGTTCCTCCTGAGCATCCTCGGGCTCCGCCGCGTCCGCTGATGCTCGTCGCCGAGCGCACCCGGGCGCGGCTACGCCCGGATGTCGAGGTGGCGCCGGCGAGCGTGCTGGTGGCCGGGGCGCTCGCGGTCGCGCTCGTCGCGGTGGTCACCGGGCTGCAGGTGACGGTCGCCGCGCTCGACGAGACCGTCTACAAGTTCGCCGCGGTCCAGCACGCGATGGACTTCCCGCTCGGCCCGCTGCACGAGCACACCTCCCGCGGCGTCGCCCGGCTGTACTCGTTCATCGTCTCGCCGCTGTTCTGGGCGTTCGACGGCGACGTCGCGGTGCGGCTGGCGCGCGCGCTGAACGGGCTCTTCTTCGCGGGCACGGCGATCCCGGTCGCGCTGATGGCGCGGCGGGTGACGGCCTCCCGGTGGAGCGCGACGGCCGCCGGCGTGCTCGCGGTGGCGGTGCCGTGGCTGACGCTCGCGACGATCATGTTCTCCGAGTCGCTGGCGTACCTCCTCTTCGCGTGCGCGTCGCTCGCGATGCTGCGCGCGCTCGAGGCGCCGGGCTGGCGGCGCGACCTCCTCGTCATCGGGCTCATCGCCGCGCTCGTCGTCACCCGCGTGCAGTTCATCGTGCTCGCGCCGGCGTGGGTCGCCTTCGTCGCCCTGAGCGAGCGGCGCCGCGCGGGCGGCTGGCGCGCGGCGCTCGCCGGCGGCCGCGCACGTTTCCCGGTGACCGGCGGGCTGACGGCGCTGGTGCTGATCGGCGGCGCCGGGCTGATCGCGGTCGGGCTGCTCAGCGGCCGGCTGCGCGACCTCGCCGGCCCGTACTACGAGATCGCCAACCGCGACACCGTGCCCGGCAACTTCGGCCTCGGCCTGCTGTGGGAGATCGAGATGCTCGCGCTGGGCGTCGGCCTGCTGCCCGCGATCCTCGCCGCGGCGTGGTTCCAGCGTGCGCTGTCGCGCCGCGACGGCGAGGACGCGTTCCGCTTCGCGGCGCTCGTGGTCACGGTCGTCGCGGTGCTGTTCGCCGGCACGCTGTGGGCGCAGGGCGGGTTCCTCGACTGGCGCTCGGAGGAGCGGTACTTCATCTACGCGGTGCCGTTCCTGTGGATCGGCGCGGTCGCCGCGCTCGAGCGCCGGGACGTCCCGCGCCGCCAGCTCGTGGTCGGCGGCATCGCGCTGTCGTTCGTCCTCGTCACCGTGCCGATCGCGGTGCAGGCCACCGGCGAGCAGGCGTTCCTGGGGCCGGTGAGCATGTCGGCCGGGCACGTCCTCCCGCGGATCGAGCGCGAGGTGGGCGAGGCGCTCGGCCTCGCGGGCGCGCTGAGCGGCCGCGACCTGCTCGGGCTCGTCTGCCTGCTGCTCGTCGCCGGCGCCGCCTTCGCCTGGCGCCGCGGGCCGCGGGCGCGGATGCTCGCGCTCGTCCCCGCCGTCGCGCTGCAGCTCTTCGTCGGCGCCTACGCCTTCTCCGGCGTCTACGGGAAGCTCGAGGGCATCGGCGGCCTGACGCCGGACGTCGCGTTCAGCGACCTCGGCTGGGTCGACCGCGCGACGCCGGGCAAGGTGCACGTCCCGCTGCTCGACAACCAGTCCGAGGGGCGCGAGGGCTACCAGCGCAACACGGTGTTCTGGAACGACGAGGTGTCGGACCTCTACACGCTCGGGCCGCTGCGGCTGGCGTCGCCCGGCTTCCCCGTCTTCACGCTGCCGATCGTCGCGGCCAACGTCCAGCCCGACCTGACGCTCACGATCCCGCTGCCCGAGCAGGCGGTGACCGCGGTCGACTCGCCGCTGTGGCAGGTCGAGGGCGAGATCGTCAGGCAGTCGCCGGACGGCGGGCTCGGCGTGATCCGCCCCGCGCAGCCGGTGCGCGCGACGTGGGTCGCGCAGGGGCTCGACGTCGACGGGCAGGTCGTGCGCGACGTGGACCTGCGGATGGCGCGCGGGCGGCGGGTGACGATGCTCTTCCAGCAGCCGACCGGCAGCGGGCAGTACGCGAAGGTCGGCGTCGAGCTGGCCGGGACGCGGCGGGACCTGCAGTTCGGCGACGGGCAGCCGGCCGAGCGGCGCGTGACGGTCGCCGCGTGCGGCGACGATGTCGTGAGCGGCCGCATCGAGCTGCAGAACGCCGCGCAGGTCGGCGGCGATCGGTTCAGCGGGGCGCGGCTCGTGTGGGCTCGTCTGGAGCCCTGCTAGCGCGGGCCGCCTCGTCCTCGCTGCGCCAGACCGACAGGCCGAACAGCGCCGCCACGATCAGCGGCGAGCCGAACAGCAGCAGCGCGACCGGCCACAGGACCCACTCCGGCGCGAGGCCGCCGGTCATCGACGCCGCGCGGTCGATCAGCTCCCCGCGCCGCGAGCGCAGCGAGTGCCCGCCGCGCTCGAAGAGCACCAGCTCGAGCTCCTCGCCGTCGCGGCGCCGCCCGTTGACCGTCAGGTCGGCGATCGTGAGCGACCGGCCCTCGTTCGTGCCGATGAGCTGCACCGGCGTCGGGCCCCGGTTCTGCCAGCACCAGCGGCCGGTCACCTCGCGCCCCGGCTCGCGGAACTCCACGTTCACCGTGCCCTCGACCTGCACCGGCAGCTTCACCGTCGCGGTCGCGTCGTAGCCCGGAGCGGTCGCCTTCATCACGAGGTCCGGCGCGGGCGCGCGCGGCACCCGCATCCGGAACCGGCCGCGGGCGGTGTCGGCGTAGTACGTGACCGGCTCGACGCATGCCTCGTCGCCCTTCTCGAGCTTGACGACCGCCCGCGAGAAGAGCGGCGCGAGGGTGGGCGAGGAGGTGGTCGCGTCGCGCAGCGCGCGGGCGCCGCGCCACGCGCCCTGGCCGTGCCAGAGCGTCACGACGAGCACCGAGCCGACCGCGAGGGCGGTGAGCGCGATCCGCCGGCGGCTACGCAAGGAACCGCTCCGTCCCGAGGCCGAGCATCACGATCGAGTGCAGACCGGCGAGCGCGAGCGCGGCGCCGGCCAGCGGCACGCCGAGCCACCGCGGCAGCGACGTCGCCACGAAGGCCACCGCCGCGCCCATCAGCGCGATGCCGGGCAGGAGGTACCGGCCCGTGATCACGAGGCCGCCGCCGGCCTTGATCGACGTGTAGCTGACGACGTGCAGCAGCGCGACCATGCCGAGGAACATCAACAGGCACACGACGACCGCCGGCCAGCGCGCGACGAGCGAGCGCCAGCGGAGCATCGCAGCCGTCCACAGCGCGACGAGCCCCAGCCACGCGCCGATCTGGATGGCCTCGTAGACGTCGTTGCCGACGTCGATCTCCAGGTTCACGAGGCCGCCGAAGAACCGGTCGATGAACAGCTGCTTGTAGCCGTAGCCCTGGCCGACCGACGCCTCCAGGAAGCCGAACTTCGGGAAGTAGAACTGCCAGACGTAGGAGAGGAACTCCTTCGGCACGAACGATCCCGCCGCGGGCGCCGCGCCGCCGAAGGCCGCGCCGCCGGCGTGCCCGCGCGTCCACGCCATGCCGAGCAGGACGCTGACCAGCAGCGCGGCCGCCGCGCCGCCGCCGAGGATGAGCGCGGCGCGCCGCTGGGGCCGGGCGCGCCACAGCGCGATGCCCACCGCGATCGCCGCCAGCGGCGCGAGGAAGTAGCCGCGCCCGTGGGTGAGCACGCCGAGCACCGCGGGCACGGCGACGCCCGCCACGCGCCACGGCGTCAGGCCGCGCTGCACGAGCCGCAGCGCGCCGAGCAGCGTCGCGGTGCTCAGCAGGACGAGCATCGCGTCGGGGTTGACGTTCCCGGCGATCGACGCGAGCTTCGGGTTGAGCGCGACGATCCCGGCGACGAGCGGCCGCGCCCACCACGCCGAGAACAGCTCGGCGGCGATCAGCCACGCGAGCCCGACGGTGAGCACGAACAGCGCGACCGTCGCGAGCCGCACCGACATCAGGCGGCCGAGCAGCGACCGGTCGGGCGTCAGCTCCCACACCATGGCCGCATAGGCGTAGTAGAGGGGCGGGTTGGCGGCGGCCGCGTTCGGCCCGGTGGCGGCGTTGCGCGCGCTCGAGCCCGCGCGCTTCAGCTCGGCCTCGACCTCGTCGACGCGGTGCCAGGCGGGCCGGCCCTCGAAGTGCTGGGTGATCGGCAGGACGTAGAGGCCGGACCCGAGGATCTCCAGCTCGCGCGAGTACTGGCCGCTGCCGCTGTCGCGGTTCGGGCCGTCGCCGGTCTCGACCAGCGCCTGGACGTAGGCGACGTGCGTCAGCTCGTCGGGACCCTGGATCGGCGGCGTCACGGCCGCCCACGCGATGCCGTTCGCCGCGGCGAGGACGAGCAGCGCCGCGAGGGGCGCGGGCATGCCGCGTAGGCGCCGCCACGCGCGTTTCGGGAGCTCCCGCCACGACATGGCGCGCCAGACTAGTGCCCGGCCGCGGCCGGACCGTGTTCTACCCTTGTGGCCGTCGCGCGCGCGCAACTTCTCCCTGCGCGCGCCGTTCCGACGCAGGAGCCGACGTGAGCGACCTCCTAGCCATCGTCCCCGCCTACAACGAGGCCGGCGCCATCGCCGGCACGGTCGCCGAGATCCGCCGCCATGCGCCGGGCTTCGACGTCGTGGTGGTCGACGACGGCTCGACCGACGGCACCGCCGACATCGCGCGGCGCGCCGGCGCGCGCGTCCTGCAGCTGCCGTTCAACGTCGGGATCGGCGGCGCCGTGCAGGCCGGCTACGCCTTCGCGGCCGAGAACGGCTACCAGGTCGCGGTGCAGGTCGACGGCGACGGCCAGCACGACCCGCGCTGCCTGCCGGTCATGCTCGAGCACCTCCGCTCGCGGCCCGAGCTCAACATGGTCACCGGCTCGCGCTTCCTCGCCGCCGACGGCCACGGGTACCGCTCCTCGGCCTCGCGCCGCCTGGGCATCCGCATCTTCGGCCGCATCCTGTCGCTCGTCGTCGGGCGCGAGGTGACCGACCCGACATCGGGGCTGCGGATGAGCGACCGGCGCGGCATCGAGCTGTTCGCGCGCGACTACCCGCACGACTACCCCGAGGTGGAGGCGGTGCTGCTGATGCACCACCACCGCCTGGTCGCGGAGGAGCTGCCGGTGCGGATGCGCGAGCGGCAGTCGGGCGTCTCGTCGATCAACGCGACCCGCTCCGTCTACTACATGATCAAGGTCCTCTTGGCGATCTTCGTCGGGCTGCTGCGCGCCCGGCCGAGCGTCGAGCCCGGCGACGATGCCCCCGTGCGGGCCCAGCACGCGGTCTGATGGAGACGCGGATCCAGCTCGTCGCGATCCTCGCCACGGCGGCGCTCTTCCTCGTCGTGTTCGAGGCCGTGCGCCGCCGCCGGCTGATGGAGCGCTACGCGCTGCTGTGGCTGTTCTGCACGGCGGTGCTGCTCGGGCTCGCCGTGTGGAAGGACGCGCTGGAGCAGTTCGCGTCGGCGGTCGGGATCTACTACGCGCCGTCCGCGCTGTTCGCGATCGCTCTCGGCTTCATCTCGGTGCTGCTGCTGCACTTCTCGCTCGTCATCTCGCGCCTGGCCGACCAGGCCAAGGTGCTGGCGCAGCGCGTCTCCCTCCTGCAGCAGAGGGTCGAGCAGCTCGAGGCGGAGGCCGCCGCGTCCGCGTCCGCCGCCGCCTCCTCCGGCGAGGCGCCGCGCTCCGAGCCGGCGCCCGACGTGTTCGCCGGCCGGCGTTGAGCGCGACCGCCTCGGTGACGCGCGCCGTCCCGCGGCTGCGGCCGCTGGCCGAGCGGCTCCTGGTGCCGCGGCTGCTGCTGCCGCTCGTGTTCGCGGGGTCCGCGTTCTGGCTGGCGTGGCAGGCCGGCCACGTCAACTCGTTCATCTGGATGATCGACGAGGGGCTGTACGCGAAGGAGGCGCAGGCGTACGCCGACCTGCAGGGCCTGCTCCCGCACGTGCAGGGGCAGCGGCACGGCGTCCCGAACGTGCTCTATCCGATGCTCGTGGCGCCGTTCTACGCGCTGCTGAGCGGGCCCGACGCGTTCACGGCCGCGCACATCCTCAACGGCGTCGTCTGGGCGAGCACGTTGTTCCCCGTCTACCTGCTCGCGCGCCGTGTGGGAGCGGCGTGGCCGTGGGCTTTGCTGGCGGGGACGCTCGCGGTCTGGGTGCCGTGGGCCGTCGCGGTGACGGTGCTGATGACGGAGGCGGTCGCCTATGCGGCGTTCGCGTGGGCCTTGTACGCGATGACGGTCGCCGTCGCGTCGCCGCGGCCGCGCAACGACGCGCTTGCTCTGCTCGCGATCGTGGTCAGCATCTCGGCGCGGACGCAGTTCGTGTTCCTGCTCGGCGCGTTCGTGCTCGCGATCGTCGTGTATGCGCTCGCGCTGCGCGAGCCCGGCCGGGCGTGGTGGCGCTCGCTGCGGTCGCACTGGGTCGTCGGGGCGCTGTTCGGGGCCGGCGCCCTCGTCGTGCTGGCGATCTCGCTCGCGGACTCGCAGTTCCTCGGGGGGTACAGCGCCGTGACCGGGCTCCCGCTCTTCCCCGGCGGGCTGTGGGGCGCGGCGGGGCTGCACCTCGGCCATGTCGTGGTCGGCGTGGGGATCGTGCCGGCGATCCTGTTCGGGGCGTGGCTGCTCGGGCTGGCGAGCACGCCGCCGGCGCGCGGCGGGCCGCTGGCGTTCGCGGTCGTCGGGTCGGTGACGCTCGCGCTGCTCATCTACCAGGCGGCGTTCTTCATGCAGAACGTCGGCGCCGTGCTCCAGGAGCGCTATGTGTCGTACGCGGCGCCGATCCTCTTCGTGGGGATGGCCGCGTTCGCGGCGCAGCGCCATCGCGTCGCGCCGCGCATCGGGATCCTCGTCGCGGGCGTGATCGCCGCGGCGGCGGTGGCGGGCGCTCCGCATTCCGAGGCGGAGGCGAGCAACGCGTTCGACACGGTCGGCAACGGCAGCGCGGCCTACATCTTCCGCCTCGGCCCGTGGGTCGTCGACCTGACCCGGCCGCTGCCCGGCCGCGACCTTTCGACCGGCGAGGCGCTCGTCGTCATCGCGCTCGCACTGGCGGTGATCACGGCGGTCGCGTTCGGCATCCGGTGGCGGCGCTTCGCCGTCCCCGCGCTGTGCCTGCTCGCGCTCGCGTTCACGTTCGACGCGACGCGGTCGGTCGTGCCGCGCGCGGTGCTCGGGATCGACAGCGGCTTCCCGCACTCGCTGGCGGGCGTGCGCGAGATCCCGCGTGACTGGATCGACCGGGCGACGCCGGACGACGCGCTCGTCGGCCTGCACGTCGGGACGCTCGACGTCCCCGACGAGCAGAACCAGTGGCTGTGGACGACGTTCTGGAACGAGAAGGTGCAGCGCAGCTACGCCTTCAACGGGACGATGGCCCACAGCGTCTGGCCGGCGAACCGGTGGACGCTCGACCGGCGGACCGGGCGGCTCGCGACGGACGAGCCGCCGGACTACCTCGTCGCCAGCCAGGTCGACCCCGTGCTGGCGATCCACGGCCGCGTCGTCGCGCACTCCACGTACAACGCCGTCGTCGTGCAGCCGGCGCGGCCGCTGCGGGCCAAGTGGTCGCTCGAGCAGTCACGCGAGGACACCGGGCCGCTCCGGCTGTACCTGTACCCGGAGCGGCCGGGGGTCGCGGCGCCGGCGGTGGAGCTGACGCTCGGCGTGGGGGCGGCGCCGCCCGAGGAGGGGAAGGTCGAGGTGCCCTACGGCGTCGACGACGGCACGCGGAAGCAGCGCGGGGTGCTGGCCGCGGGCGAGGAGCGCAAGATCGTCGTGCGTCCTCCGGTCAGCGCCGACGGCGCGCCGACGATCGTGACCATCGTGCAGCAGCGCCGGCCGCTGAGCCAGGGCAAGGCGTCGGTGCACGTCAGCGCGGTCACGGAGCTGCCGGCCTAGCCCGCGCGGGCACGACGACGCCGACGAGGCGCCGGATCAGCGCCCAGTGCGCGGGCAGCGCGGCGCGGGCGGCGATCGCGAAGAGGACGATGCCGCCGGCGAGGGCAGCGGCGTGCCCGGCCGCGCCGAGGCCGTCGAGGGCGAGGCCGAGCGGGACGAACGCGAGCGCGGCGAGCGCCGCGACCTGGGCGACGTCCGTGAGGAGGTCACGGAGCGGCGTGCTCGCCTGTCGCCCGTGCAGGAGCACGATCGTGATGACGGTCGAGCTGAGGCCGGCGACGGTCGCCGCGGCGGCGAGCACGCGGACGTCGTCGGTGCCGGCCGCGGCGATCGCCAGCGCGGCGTGGAGCGCGACGGTCCCGGCGCTCATGAGCGCCATGTCGCGGTAGCGGCCGAGCGTGTACAGCGCGACGACCGGGATCGCGATCGACTGCGCGCCGACGATGGTCGGCGCGAGGATGAGGAACGACGCGACCGTGTCGGCGATGTCGCCGTCGCTGAACTTCGTGAGGATCGCTTCGCCGAGGTCCGTCCCGACGAGCGCGGCCGCGGCGAGGATCGGGACGAGCAGGACGAGCCCGGTCCGCACCACCTCGCGCTGCTGCGGGCGCAGGCTCTTCGGGTCGCGGTCCCAGACCGCGGCGATCGGGCCGGCGAGCGTGATCGACACGGACGAGGCGAGCACCGCGACCACGATCCCGATCGCGAAGAACGCGTAGCTGTAGATCGTCACCGCGCCGGACCCCATCTGGCCGGCGACGGAGACGGCGACGACGTTCGCGATCTGGCTCAGGAGCAGGGTGAGGGATGCGACGAGGATCAGGCGGGCGCGGGTGGCGGCCGCTCGTATGCGGAGCGCGGCGCGGGGCGCCGGGCGCCAGCCGGCCTTGAGCAGCCCGACGGCGACGGCCGCGACCGTGAACGCGGTGGCGATGACGATGCCGACCGGCAGCGCGTCGATCCCGAGCGCGGGCTCGAGGGCGAGGAAGGCGGCGATGGAGAGCGCGGCCCCGCCGCCGAACCCGACCGCGGCGTGGCCGTAGTCGTCGCGCAGCGCGAGCATCGCGGCACCGAGCGCGGCGAGCAGCTGGCCGCCGCCGGCCGGCCACAGGATCAGGAGCGCGCGGCGCTCGACGTCGCGCGCCTCGTCCGGCAGGTCGCCGGTCATCACCTGCGCCAGCTCGTCGCCGAGCAGGACGAACACGAGGCCGGAGGCGAGGAAGAGCAGCAGCGCCGCGCCGCAGAAGCGGTTGAACTCCTCGAAGGGCTCGGCGTCGTCGTCGCCGGTGAGGCGCGCGACGATCGACGTGCGCGAGGTCTGCGCGAGCATGACGACGAGCGCGTAGACGGCGTACGCGGCGAAGAAGCCGTCGGTCGTCGGGCCGGTGCCGTACTTCAGGCCGACGAGCGCGGCGAGCACGCCGCCGCCGAGCATCGCGATCGCCTGAGCGATGCTCGTGATCAGCGTGCTCACGGCCATCCGCCCCTCGCGCGCCCACCCCTCGGTCACTCCTCCTCCCTCCCCAAGAACCACCAGTGGTGGAGGGCGAAGAGCGGCATCAGCGCCTTCACGTAGAGCGGGACGGCGGGGTCGTGGAGCATCCTCCTCCGCACGGCCTTGTGGGCCTTCTGCCGCGCGGGCAGCGAGCGCGCGCGCTGGAAGAGCGAGTCCTCGGTGAGGCGGTAGCGCCGGACGGTCCGGTCGATCAAGGCGCCGCGTGCGCGGAACGCCACCGCGGTCACGAAGCTCCAATCCTCGCCGAGTTGGCCCTCGCCGAACCCGCCAGAGGCCTTCGCGATCTCGGTGCGGTAGAGCGTGCAGGTCGCCGGAAGGCTCGAGAGCCAGAGCGAGCGCATCGCCAGCAGGCGCGGATGGCGGGCGAGCCTTCGGACGTACGGCGGCGGCCAGTCGATCGGCTCGGCGGGGCCGCCGTTCGCGGGCAGCTTGGCGATCCCGCCGCCCGCGAACCCGAGCCCGGGGTCTTCGCGGAGCGTGTCGTAGAGCGCTTGGAGCGCTCCCTCGGTTAGCTCGTCGTCGGCGTCGCAGAACATGACCAGCTCGGTGTCGACGCTTTGCAGCGCCGCGTTGCGCGCGTCGCCGACGGCGAGTCGTTGCGGAAGCCGCATGACCGTCGTGCCCGGCGGCTCCGGGACGAGTGTCGCGGACGCGTTGTCGACGATCAGGATCTCCGGGGTCGGGGTCTGCGCCCGCAGCGACGCCACGCACGTGTCGAGGTAGCGCACGTAGTCGTCCCAGACCGGCACGACGATCGTGATCTCGCGGGGCACGCCGCGCCACAGTAGCCGGTCCCGCTAGCCTCGCCGCGGTGCGACTGGCCCTCGTCCGCGGCACCCAGCTCGGCGCCTGGGACCTGCCGAACTACCCGCCCGGCGACGTCTTCGTGAGCCGCGGGTTCGCCGGCGACGTCGGGCCGGGCTTCGGCGTCCGGCGGCTCGCGAGCCCCGCGGACCTGCGCCGCCGCCTCGGGCCGCGCTTCGGGGGCGCTCTGGAGCTCGTGGCGGGGCCGCTGCAGTACCTCGTCGGGCTCGAGAAGGCGCTGGAGGGCTACGACGTCGCGCACACGGTCGAGCTCGAGAACTTCACGACGGTGCAGGCGATCCGCGCGCGCCGCGCCGGCCGGTGCAGGCGGGTCGTGGCGAGCGTGATGGAGAACATCCCGCTGAAGCCGCAGCCCCCGCCCGTGCGCCGAACCCTCCGCGCCACGGTCGCGGGAGTCGACCACTGCGTCGCGATCACGGAGCGCGCGCGGCTGTACCTGCAGCTCGCCGGCGTCCCTGACGACCGGATCACGCTGCTCCCCGTCGGCACCGACCTCGACCGCTTCCGCCCTTCCTCTGCCACCACCCCCGGCGCGCGAACCCGACTCCTCAGCGTCGCCCGCCTCGAGCCGGGAAAGGGGGTGGAGGATCTCGTCATCGCGGTCGGGCTGCTGGCGCGACGGGGCCTCGACGCGGAGGTCACCTTCGTCGGCGACGGCCCGTCCCGCGGGAGGCTCGAGGCGGTCGCGTCCGAGCTCGGCGTCCGCGATCGCGTGCGGTTCGAGCGGGTCCCGTGGGGGGAGATCGAGTGCGCCTACCGCGCCGCCGACGTCTTCGTGCTCGCGAGCGGCCCGACGCGAAACTGGCGCGAGCAGTTCGGCTTCGCGGTCGTCGAGGCGATGGCGTCCGGGCTGCCGGTGCTCGTCGGCGAGTCCGGGTCGCTGCCGGAGGTCGTCGGCCGCCGCGAGAGCCTCGTCGCCCCGCACGACCCGCTCGCCCTCGCCGACGCCCTCGAGCCCCTCGTGCGCGACGAGGGGCTCCGCGCGGAGCGCGGCGCGTGGAACCGCCGCCGCGCCGAGCAGCACTTCGACCATCGGCGAATCCGGACCGCGCTCGCCGAGCTGTACGAGCGCGTCCTGGCCGCGCCGGCGAGGGACTGACGTGGGCGACGAGGCGACCCTTCGCATCGCGTTCCTCGGGGGCGTCCCGCCGGCGCTCGGCGGCGGCGGCCTGGAGCGGCAGATGGGGGCCACGGCGGCGGCGCTCCGCGCGCGGGGGCACGCCGTCGAGCGGGTCGAGCGCCTCGACGCCGATGCGTCGTTCGACGTCCTGCACGCGTTTCGCGCCGAGCTGCTCCTCTACGAGCTGCTCGATCATTGGCAGCGCAACAAGGCGCCGCTGGTCGTCTCGCCGGTGCTCGGCGTCGCGCCCGGCCGCGAGGAGCGGCTGCTGCGCGCGGCGGCGTGGCTGCCCGCGCCGGTGACCTCCGCGCGGATGCGGCGGACGGTCTTCGCGCGGGCCGACGCGCTCGTGCTGCTCACCGACCACGAGCGCGCGCTCGTCGAACGCGTCTTCGGCGCGGCGGTGGAGCGCGCGGCGGTCATCCCCAACGGCGTCGACCCGGTCGAGCCGCAGCCACCGGCGGGCCTTCCCGGCGAGCCGTTCCTCGCGCTCGTCGGCCACGTGACCGCGCGGAAGGGGCAGGTGGCGGTGCTGCGCGCGGTCGCGGGCGCGATCCCCGTCGTCGTGGCCGGATCGGTCCTCGGCCGCGACGACGAGCGCCGCGCGTTCGAGAGCGTCGTCGCGGAGACCGGCGCCCGCTGGCTCGGCGAGCTGCGCGATCCCGAGGAGGTCCGCGGCCTCCACGCCGCCGCGGCCGCGACCGCGCTGCTCAGCGAGAACGAGGGCCTGCCGCTGACCGTCCTGGAGTCGCTCGCGGCGGGAACGCCCGCGATCGTCAGCGACCTCCCGGTCCACCGCGAGCTCGCCGGGCGCCATCCCGGCTGGATCCGGGTGGTCTCCGGGGCCGGCGAGGTCGTCGAGACGTTCCGCGAGCTCGCCGCGACGCCCCCGCCCGGTCCTCCGCCGAAGATCCCGGCGTGGGGCGACGTCGCCGAGCGCCTCGAGGCCGTCTACCGCGCGGCGATCGCGCGGAGCAGCGCGAGGGCGATGCGCCAGTAGAGGCGCAGGAGCCGGACGACCCCCGGCAGCTTCGCGGCGCCCGCGAGGTGGGGAGAATCGAGCGAGGCGGTGAGGTGCGAGGCGAAGGCGGTCGCGCTCTCTGCGCGCGTCGCCTGGATGGCGCGGCGGCGGGCGAGGATCGCGGGCAGCTCGCGGGCGACGGCGGCCTGGGCGCGGAGCTTGGCGCGCAGCCAGCCGTCGCGCGCGGACCACGCCAGCAGCGCGACCTCGAACGCGAGCAGTCCCGGCAGCGCGACGGCGATCACCGCGGCCGGGTACGTGCGCAGGATCGTCCACCAGCGGTTGCGCTCGAGGTAGAACCACTTGTAGTCGCCCTTCGTGAACGAGTACTCGTGCTCGCAGCGGGCGTCCGGGACGACGCCGATCCCGTGGCCGGCGAGCCGCAGCCGGAGCGACAGGTCGAGGTCCTCTCCGTACATGAAGTAGCGCTCGTCGAAGCCGCCCGCGCGCTCCCACGCCTCGCGCCGCACCATCATCGCCGCGCCCGAGGCGAACGGGACCTCGTGCGGCTCGCGCGGGACCTCCGCGACCGGCCGGTCGAGCCCGCCCACCCAGCCGAAGCCGAGGAAGTGCACGACGTTGCCGGCGGTGTTCACGCGGTCGCCGCCCGGCAGGGTCACGAGCGCCTGCCACGCGGCCCACCCCGGCCGGTCGGCCGCCGCGGCCCGCAGTGCGTCGAGGAAGCCCGGCTGCGCGACGCAGTCGGGGTTCAGCAGCAGCACGAGCGGCGCGCTCGTCGCCCCGACGCCGCGGTTGCACCCCGCCGCGAACCCGACGTTCCCGCCCGCGTCGACGACCCGCGCCTCCGGCAACACCCGCCGCGCGACCTCCGCCGAGCCGTCGCTCGACCCGCTGTCGACCACCACGACCTCGTCACCCTCCCGCAGCTGGTCGCGCAGCGCCCCGAGCGACCCACCGAGCTCGCCCGCCGAGTCGTGCGCGACGACGACGACCGCGACCGCGCCACTCACGCCGAGCCGCCTGCAGAACCGGGGGGGACAGTCCCCTTAATATTTCGGGGACAGTCCCCTTCATATTGGGGGGACAGTCCCCGGTGGTCGGTCGCGAGCTCCTCGAGCAGGTCGGCGAGGCGGTCGCCGATGGTGCGCCAGTCGTAGCGCTCCTCGGCCAGGCGGCGGCCGGCGGCGCCGATGCGGGCGGCTTCGGCGGGCTCGGCGAGCAGGTGGAGGAGCGCGGTCGCGAAGCCGTCGGGGTCGTGGGCGAGGACGATCTCCTCTCCGTCGCGCGCGGCGATGCCCTCGGCGCCCATCGGCGTCGCGACGACCGGGCGGCCGCTGGCGAGGCCGTCCACGACCTTCAGCCGCGTCCCGCCGCCGGAGAGGATCGGCACGGCGACGACGTGGGCGCGCTCGAACTGCGGCGCCATCTCCTCCACCCACCCGGTGAGCTCGACGCGCGGGCCGCCGAGGCGCCGGGCCTCCTCCGGCGGGTCGGGGCCGACGACGAGCAGCCGCGCCGCCGGCGCCGCGGGCTCCACGCGCGGCCAGACCTCGCGCAGCAGCCACAGCAGGCCCTCCGCGTTCGGCGGGTACGACAGCCGGCCGGTGAAGAGCACGACCGGATCGCCGGACGGCGGCGGCAGCTCGAGGCTCGCGGCGGCGACGCCGTTCGGCACGGTCTCGCAGCGCACGCCCGGCGCGATCTCCGCCACCGCGGCGCGGTCCTCGTCGGACACCGCGAGGAGCAGGTCGTAGTGCGCAAGCCACCGCCGGTCGTGGCGCTCGAAGCGGCGCGCCTCGGCCGCGAGGGCGGCGCGGCGCACGCCGCGAGCCGCGCGGGCGCGGTTCTCGTAGTAGCGCCACGAGAGGTTGTGGAGGGTGAGGGCGCGGGGCGCCGGGAGGTCGCGGGCCCAGGACGCGGCCCAGTCGTGCTCCACCAGAACGATGTCGGGCGGAGCCGCGGAGATGACGCGCTCGGCGATCGGGCGCAGAGCGGTCCAGAACACGTCGACCTGCCACGCGAGGAGCGGTTCGCGGAGGGGCCCGAGGGCAAGCCGCGGGCGCGTCCGCAGCGCGTGGAGGGTCTCGCTGAAGCGCGACTGCGGCCGCGAAACCCCGTGCAGCGCGATGCCCGCCGCCCCCAACGACGACGGGTCCTGCGACGCGTGCACGGGCGCGACGACGTCCACGTCGAACCCGCGCTCGACCAGCCGCCGCAGCAGGTGGAACTGCCGCGTCGAGCCGCCGCTGCCCCCCGGCGCGTACGGCAGCTCCGGCGTCACGACGAGGACGCGCACTCAGCCCTGCGCGACGCGCTCCCGCCAGCTCGGCGGGAGGTTCCGCGCGACCTCGATCTCCTCGCGGAACGGGACGGGCTCGCGGGCGCCGTGCGCGCGTACCCAATCGGCCATCCGGCGGATCCCCGTCCGGAGGTCGAGAGGCTCCGGTGGGTCGAACACGTCGCGCACCTTCGCGTGGTCCGAGAACGCGTGCACGACCTCGTTGCGCGCCGGCAGGTGCTCGACGTCCGGCGAGACCCCGAAGGCCGAGGCGATCTCCGAAGCGAGCTCGAGGATCGTGTACGGCACGTCCGCGCCGATGTTGAACACCTCGTTCCGCGCGCCCTCCACCAGCGGCGACCGCGCGATCACCGGCGCCACGTCGACCACGTGCGAGAACGCCCGGGTCTGCAGCCCGTCGCCGAACACCGGCATCGGCTGCCCGCGCAGCACGTTGTTCATGAAGATCCCGATCACGTTCCGGTACGGGTCCGCGATGTTCTGGCGCTCGCCGTAGACGTTGTGGGGGCGGAACACGGTCCAATCCAGGCCGAACACGTCGGATGCCGCCCGCAGGTCCAGCTCGACCGCGTACTTCGACACGCCGTACGGGTCCTCCGGCTGCGGGACCTGGTCCTCGGTCATCGGGACCTGCCCGCGCCCGTAGACCGCGATCGACGACGTGAACACGAACCGCGAGCAGTCGTGCAGGATCGCCTGGTTGATGAGGTTGACGCTCGCCTCGAGATTGGTCCGGTAGTTGTACGCGCGGATGAAGTGGGAGAGCCCCTCCGCCGCGTACGCGCCGAGGTGGTAGACGAAGTCGAACCGCCCGCCACCCCGAGCAGCCCACAGCGAGCGCACGAACGAGGCATCGCGCAGGTCCCCCTGAACCCAGAGGGCGTCGTCCGCCACGTTCGAGCGGAAGCCGCCGGAGAGATCGTCGGTCGCGACGACCTCCATCCCGAGAGCGAGGCACTCGTCGACGACGTGCGAGCCGATGAACCCGGCGGCGCCCGTGACCAACGCACGGGTTTTTGGTGCACCGTGTGCCATCGGTAGGCGACGATACCGTGTGGCCCCGTGACAGCGACCGCCACACGCGGCCGAGTGCTGCTGGGCGTCGTGCTGCTGGGGGCCCTCGCCTTCTACCTCGTCAACGCCGTGCACTTCGCCCGGCAGCCGCTGCGGATCGAGGAGAACGAGTGGCCGCGGATGGCGAAGGCCATCTACGAGCACGGCCGCCCCTACATCTCGGCGCAGGAGAGCCAGCGCCTGCGGCTCGACACCTCCGTCAGGCCCGGCGAGCCGCTGCGGTGGGACGACGAGCCGTACATCGGTGCCTGGCACCCGCCGCTGTACCAGTACGTCTCGGCGGCGTCCATGGTCGTGCTGGGGACCGACGCGTCGTACTCGCTGCGCGGCGTCGGGATCGCGGGGATGCTCGCCGCGTGCGTCCTGCTCATGCTCATCGCCCGCGAGATCGACCGGCGACGATGGCCGCTCTTCGGCACCGCGGGCGTCGCGCTGCTCCTGCTCCACCCGTACGCGAGCCAGGGCAGCACGTTCCTCGACATCGACACCTCGATCTACGCGCCGGTCATCCTGCTGCTGCTGTGGCTGGCGCTGCGCTTCGCCAAGCGCGAGGCGTTCCTACGCCCGAAGGAGCTCGCGATCCTCGCCGCCGCGCTGGCCCTCGTCGGCTGGACGAAGCTCACGACGATCGCGGTCGTCGTCCCCGCGCTGGCGCTGTGGTGGCTGCTCAGCAGGCCGCTGAAGAGAGCGGTGCTCGAGATCCTCATCGTGGTCGCGGGCGGGGCCGCCCTCTTCCTCTCGACCTACGCGCTCTGGTGCTGGGCGACCGACATCCCGTTCCGCTACACGTTCGACGTCACGTTCGCCCAGAAGAGCGACCGCTTCGGCGGCACGCCCGAAGCCCGCGAGTGGGTCTTCCGCTGGCAGGTCGGCTGGTTCGTGCCCGCGCTGATGATGCTCGCGGCCGCGTACGGCATCGACGCGATCGTCTCGTTCGTCCGCACGCGCCGGCCGCGCCCGATGGACCTGCTGTGGGGCGCCGGCGTGGCGATCCTGCTCATGTACGCGTGGGCGTCGCCGAACGCGAGCATCTACCAGGGCAAGTACGCGCTGCCGGCGCTGCCGCTGCTGATCCTGCCCGTCGCCTGGATGTGCCTGCGCGACGTCCGCGAGCGCCCGCCGCTGCTCGCGCTCGCCGCCGCGACCGCCGTCGCGGTGATCGCCGGGACCGCGATGCCGGATCTGACGCTGAACGACGCCTGGATCAACGAGGAGACGATCTTCCGCACGGCCGTGCTGTGCGGCACCGCGCTGGCGCTGCTGGTCGCGTGGCGGTTCGTGCCGCGCACGCGCGCGTTCGCCGCCGGGCCGCTGCTCGTCGCGGCCGCCGTCTTCGTCGCGCAGAGCGTCCATGCCCGGGACGCGAACACCTCCCCGCTGCACCCGATCCCCGACACCGAGGACTTCAACGCCGCGGTGGAGGCGGCCAACCGCGCGCTGGCGCCCGGCGACATCGCGCTCGTCTCGAAGGACATCGGCTTCTACATCAAGCCCTACGCGAAGGTGGTGGAGGGGCACGACACCGTCTACCGCGGCGACGAGCTGACCGCGCGGCTGATGCGCGAGGAGCCGCGCCTGAAGGTGTGGGTGCAGGACTCGTTCGGCCCGCCGGTGCCGCCACAGATGTCGATCGCGCTCGAGCAGTGCTTCGGCGCGCAGCAGGCGTTCAACTCCGCGTTCGTGCGGACCCGAACCGATATCGCAGGATCAGCAGGACCATGTTGATCCCGGTCCTGAGCGTCCCCTGCAGGCTGCCGGTGATCTTCGACTCGCCGCTGCGCGCGCGGTAGTTCACCGGCACCTCGAGCATCGTCACGCCGGCGAGGCGGGCGAGGACCACCATCTCGGGCAGGAAGTGGCCGGAGCCGACCGTGAGCTGCTCGCGGAAGCGCTCGAGCGCGTCGCGTCGGACGAGGCGCATGGTGCACCCGACGTCGCTCAGCGAGGGCGTGTCGTAGAGCAGCTCGAGCAGCTTCGCGACGAGCCAGTTCCCCCACTTCAAGAACCAGCCCATGTTCGCCGCCTCCCAGATCAGCTCGCGGGTGGTGCGCGTGCCGAGCACGAGGTCGACGTCGCCGGAGTAGGCGAGCAGCTTGTGGACGTCGGTGGCGGAGAACGTGCCGTCGGGCTCGGACAGGATCACGAGGTCCGTGCGCGCCTCGGCCAGCCCGCGCTGCAGCGCGTAGCCGTACCCCTGGCGGGTCTCGGTGACGACGCGCGCGCCCGCCGCCGCCGCCAGCTGCGCCGTGCGGTCGCGCGAGTTGTTGTCGACCACGATCACCTCGTCGACCGGCTCGACGGCGAGGAAGGAGGAGACCGCCTCGGAGATCCCGTCCTCCTCGTTGTACGCGGGGAAGACGACGCTGACCGACTCGCCCTGGTGCACGGGCGGGGAACGTAGCAGCGGCTCGGCTACGTTCTCGGGCCGTGCGGATCGGCCTCAACCTGCTCTACGTGCTGCCGGGTCGCGTCGGCGGGACCGAGATCGTCGCGCGCAACCTCATCGCCGCGCTGGCGCGGCTGCGGCCGGACGACGAGTTCGTGGCGTTCGCCGCCTCCGAGGCCGCGCCGACGTTCGACTTCCCGGCGAACGTCGAGGTGCGGCGGCTGCCCGTGCGGGCGGCGATCAAGCCGCTGCGGATCGCCGCGGAGTGCACGCTGCTGCCGGCCGCGGCGGCCCGCGCGCGCGTCGACGTGCTGCACAGCCTCGGGACCACCTCGCCGCCGGTCACGCCGTGCCCGAGCATCGTCTCGGTCAACGACCTGATCTACGAGCACTTCCCGGCGACGTTCCCGGCGGCCGCGCGGCTCGGGCTGAAGGCGATCGTGGGGCCGAGCGCGCGGCGCGCGACGCGCGTGGTCGCGATCTCGGAGTACACGAAGCGCGACATCGTCGAGCGGCTGCGGGTGCCCGCCGAGCGCGTCGACGTCGTGCTGCTCGGCTACGGCAACGCACCGGCGCCGCGGGCGACGCCCGCCTCCGAGCTGCGCGAGCGCTTCGGGCTGGCGGACGCGCGCGTCGTGCTCTGCGTCTCCGCCGCGCTCGCGCACAAGAACCTGCGCCGGCTGATCGAGGCGATGCGCGAGGTCGACGCGCACCTCGTGATCGTCGGCCACGCCGGGCGCGAGACGTTCGGCGAGCAGCCCGGCGTCACGTTCACCGGCTGGATCGACGACGCCGACCTCGAAGGCCTCTACCGCCTCGCCGCCTGCGCGGTGTACCCATCGCTGTTCGAGGGGTTCGGGATGCCGGTGCTCGAGGCGATGGCGCGCGACGTGCCGCTCGCCTGCTCGACAGCGACGTCGCTGCCAGAGGTGGCGGGCGACGCCGCCGAGCTGTTCGACCCGCTCGACACGGGCGCGATCGCCGCCGCGGTGCGCCGTCTCCTCTCCGACCGCGAGCGGGCGGCGGAGCTGGTCCGGCGCGGCCGCGAACGGGTCAAGCGCTTCACGTGGGAGCGCTGCGCGGAGGACCTCTGGGAGGTCTACGAGAAGGCCGCGCGCAGCCCGGCCTCGACCTGAGCCGCGGCGTTCTCCCACGTGCGCTGCCGGACCCACTCGACGCCGTCGCCCGACCGCGGCGCGTCGAGGGCGGCCTCGATCGCGTCGGCGATCGCCAGCGGGTCGAGATCGGCGAGCCGGACGGGGCCGTCGGCGCCGAACGTGCTCAGCATCGCGTCGCTGCGGACGTCGACGACGGGCAGCCCGCACGCGAGCATCTCGGTGGGCACGAGCGACGGGTTGGTGAGGGAGAGGACGACGCCGGCGGCCGCCTCGCCGTAGAGCCGCGCCAGCTCGTCCGGCGGGAGCACGCCGAGCTGCTGGAAGCGCGTCGCCAGCGGTCGGGGCTCGCCGAACAGCGCGACGTCGACCTGCGGGCGCCGGCGCGCGAGCTCCTCGAGGGCGAGCAGCCCGAGCGGCACCGCGCGCCGCGGCGTCACGGCGCGCGCGTAGAAGAGGACGAGGTCGTCGCGGCGGGCGACGTCGCGCGGGTGGTAGACGTCGTGCCGCACGCCGAGCTCGAATGACGTCGCGCTCGCGCCGTAACGGTCGCTCACGAGCGCCGCGAGCCACCGCGACGCGCAGACGCAGTGCAGCCCCAACGCGTACGTCTGCTCCGCCCACGTCCGCTCCGCGCTCGTCCCGTAGAACTCCGGCTCGTGGTCCTGCACGAGGTAGGCCCGCGCGGCGACGCCCGGCAGGAGCAGCGTGCGATGGACGGTCTGCCAGCCCGTCGCCACGACGACGTCCGCGCCGTCCCACGCCCCGAACCCCTCCACCACCTTCCCGGCCGGGCCGAAGAACGCCTCGAAGTCGCTCGCGGAGCCCTCCTCCAGCCACACCGACACATCGTGGCCGCGAGCGCCGAGCCCGCGGGCGAGGTTGGCGATGGTGGAGTGCCCGCCGCTGCCCTCGAAGAACCACGGGACGACGAGGGCGACGCGGAGGGGTCCCGTGGGGGCCGCCGAGGGGGCTCCTCCGGAGGCGCCGGTCGGGACCGCCGAGGGGGCTCCTCCGGAGGCGCCGGAGGGGCGCGCCGAAGCGGGGCGCGGCTCGAGGGGCGCCGTCCCCTTCCGCCGCCACTCCAGCAGCGCGGGCGGCGCCTCGACGCGGAGCGGCGCCGCGCGCCGGCGGCGGAGCCTCATCGGCCGAGGACGCGCTTCGCGGCGCGGAGCACGTGCGGGCCGACCGTGCGCTGCACCGCCGGCGAGCGCCACACCGCCCGCGCGCGGCCGACGGGCCCGATGCGCTTGAACCGCTCGACCCGCTCGACCTGGCGCGCGAAGTCGTTGCGCTCGACGAGGTGCTCGCGGTACGCCTCGATCCCGCCGCGCAGGTCGCTCATCAGCGCCGCGGCGCTGTCGTCCGCGGTCGGCGCGGCCTCGCGGCGGATGCGCAGCAGCGCGAGCGCCATGAACTGCGCCGCCTGCTCCCAGGACGGCCACCCGCGCGCGGTCGCCAGGGCGTTGTGGCGCAGGAAGTGCAGGTAGCGGCGGTCGCGCGCGAGCAGATCGAGAGCACGGGCCGTCCCGCGCACGTCGTCCCAGTCCACGACGACGCCGTTCCACCCGTGGCGCACGTACTCGTCGTGGCCGGTGACCTCGGTCGTCACCGTCGTCGCGCCCATGTGGAACCCCTCCAGCGGCGGGCCGTACATGCCCTCCACGTGACTCAACTTCAACACGACGTCGCTCTCCGCGTACACGCCCGCCATCTCACGATGTGTCAGCTGCGAAGCGACGCGGTCGGCGGCGTCCGCCAGCTCGCCCAGCTCCTCCGGCCACCCGGTGACGATCGTCAGGTGGTGCGCCTCGCGCATCGCGCGCACGCTCGCGACCGCGTCCGGCACGCCCTTGAACCACACGCCGGGATGCCCTTCCACCAGGACTCGCAGCGGGCCGTCGAGCCGGTGCTCGACCCGCGCCGGCGAGCCGAAGACGCTCTTGTCGATCCCGTTGCGCACGAGGTGCACGGGCGCGCCGGGCCGCAGCTCCTGCAGCGTCCGCTGGATCCAGCGCGCCTCGGTGATGAACGCGACCGGGAGGTCCAGGCTCAGCGCCGCGCCCACGCGCTCGGCCTGGTCGTGCCTGTAGAAGCGGTCCTCCAAAGACTGCACGAAGTAGGCGTGGCGCTCGGCCGGGACGTCGAAGAGCGAGAACGTGGTCTCCCACCACGTCGCGACCGCGACGTCGAAGCGCTCGCGCCGCGCGTCCTCCAACGGCAGCACGCGGACGTCGGCCAGCGCCTCGTAGCGCCAGCTCGGCAGCTCCTGCTCGCGGACGAGCACGAGCGCGGTGTCGAAGCCGTGGTCGTGCGCGAGGCGGCGCGCGTGCTCGACGACGACGCCCACCCCGCCGGAGAGCTGCAGGTCGTTGACGAGGAAGCAGACCTTCACGAATCGGAGTTGGTGCCGGAGCCGGACAGCGGCAGCCCGAGCTTGCCCTCGAGCTCGTGGATGTACCGGCGCCAGTCCTCGAACTCCTTGTGGTTGCCGCGCAGCTCGGAGCGGAAGGCGTCGTTCTCGCCCTGGAGCTTGTCGATCTGGCGGTGCAGCGCCTCCATGTGCGCGAGGTCGGACTCGCGCTGGCGCTCCCACGCGCGCTGCTCGTCGAGGTCGGTCTGCGCGACGCCGGCGTGCACCTCCAGCGTCACGGCGCCCGGGCCCATCGCGGCGAGGAAGTGGGTCGGCACGGCGCCCTGGGCGTCGGGCTGGATGGCGACCGTCACCTTCTCGCCGTCGTGACCCTCGGGGACGACCGCCGAGCCCTGCAGCGCGAGCTGGCGGGCGACGATCGTCCCGCCCGGAAGGAGGCTGCGCAGCTCGGCGAACGATCCCTCGCCCCACGTCGTCTCGTGGAACGGGTTCTCGATCGCCCAGAAGTCGTCGTTGGGGACGCTGAGCAGGACCGTCGCCTCGCCGGCCTCGGCCAGCTCGGAGAGCAGCTCGACCAGCGGGACGAACGTCGTGAGGTGCTCGACGACCTCGAAGCACGTGACCGTCCGTGGCGCCGGGCCGTCGAGGATCGTCTCGCGCACGCGCTGCAGCTGCTCGCGCTCGACCAGATCCGCGACGAGCTTCACGGTGTCCTGCGCGCGCAGCTCCTCGGCGGCGGTCTCGACCGCCCGCTCCTCCGCGTCGACCAGCACCACACGGCCGGCGTACATCCCGCCGACGGCGTCCGCCGCGGCGACGCCGTTGCCGCAGCCGAGGTCCGCCCACGTGCGGGCGCCGAGGATGAGCGGCTCGGCGAGGCGGTAGCGGAGGTCGTGCTCGACCCGCACCGCCGGGTTGGTCTCGCGCGTGATGCGCTCCTGCCAGTCGGGCATGGAGCGGGTTATCGTACTGCCGGTGCGTCTCGCGTTCGTGGGGCAGAGGACCTTCTTCGAGGTCTGCGCCCTCGGCGACGAGCGGCGGGACTTCGACACGCGCTTCTTCGAGTTCCGCCGCCACGCGGACCCAGCCGCGCTGCGCGGCGACCTCGACGCGTTCGCGCCCCACGTCGTCGTCGTGTTCCGGCCCGAGATCGTCCCCGCGGGCACCTTCGACGGCCTGCGCGCGGCGACGCTCGGGTTCCTCACCGAGCCGATCCCGCGCGACGCCGCCGGCGGGCACCACGACCTCGACCGCCGGCGGTGGGAGCTCGAGCAGGTCGACGCGTCGTCGTTCGACCGCATCGTCTCGTTCGACCCGCTGATCGCGCCCACCGCGGAGGCGATCCTGCCCGTGTGGCGCTCGGCCCCGCTGCCGGTGAGCGACCGCCTGTACCGCGACGTCCAGCCGGTGACCGGCAAGCCGCGCGTGCTCTTCGTCGGCCGCTCGACGCCCCACCGCGAGCAGATGCTCGCTGCCGCCAAGGCCGAGCACCCCGACCTCCTGCACGAGGCGTTCGGCGTCGGCGCCGGGGATCTGGAGGATCTGCTCGACGGCCACGACGTCGGCATCAACCTCCACAACGACACGTACTGGTCGTTCGAGAACCGCGTCTGCCTGCACCTGGCCGCGGGCCACCTCGTGCTGAGCGAGCCGCTGTCGCCGCAGCACGGCCTCGAACGCGGCATCGACTACCTCGAGGTCTCGCACGGCGGCGCGATCTCGTTCCTGCTCACGCAGCTCGAGCGCTTCCCGCGCACCTGGCACCGCGTCCGCGTGCGCGGGCGGCTGAAGGCCGAGCAGTTCCGCGCGTCGCGCGTCTGGCCGCGGCTCGTGCACGATCTCCAGGCCGACCTCGCGGCGTTCGGGACGTCGCGCGTGTCGTAGGGTGACCGCCCGTTATGGCGCGATTCGAACGACTAGAGACCAGGATCCAGGGCGTCGGGCTCATCCAGCCGAAGGTGCTCGGCGACGAGCGCGGCTTCTTCGTCGAGACCTACCGGCGCAACGAGTTCGCGGAGCTGGGGTTCCCCGAGGAGATGGTGCAGGACAACCACTCGCGCTCCAAGCGCGGGATCGTCCGCGGGATGCACTTCCAGATCGGCGAGGGCGCGGCGAAGCTGATCCGGTGCGGCCGAGGCGTGATAGTCGACGTCGTGGTCGACCTGCGCAAGGGCTCGCCGACGTTCGGCGAATGGGAGGCGTTCGAGCTGTCGGACGAGAACGGGCGGATGGTGTACTGCCCGATCGGCTTCGCGCACGGCTTCTGCGTCGTCTCCGACCTGGCCGACGTCTTCTACAAGCAGTCGAGTTACTTCATTCCCGAACGCGAGCGCGGGATCAAGTACGACGACCCGGAGGTCGGCATCGAGTGGCCGGTCCCCGTGGACGAGCTGATCCCCTCGCAGCGCGACACCGACGCGCCGACGCTCGCCGAGGTCAAGGACGACCTGCCATTTCGCTACGACGGGTGAGCGTCGCCGGGCTGTGCGCGGCCGCCGTGATCGCGGCGCCCGCGCACGCGCAGGACTTCGAGCGGATCACGCTCGCCGAGGGGCTCGACGTGCCGACCGCGGTCGCGTTCGCGCCCGACGGGCGGATGTTCGTGGCGGAGAAGGAGGGGCGCGTGCGCGTCGTCTCGGCGGACGGCGTGCTGCGCACGCAGCCGCTGCTCGACATCACCGACCGCGTCTCCTCGTTCGGCGACCGCGGCCTGCTCGGGCTCGCGGTCGACGCCGAGTACCCGGCCCATTCGTTCCTCTACCTGCTCTACACGCGGGAGCACGAGGGAGGCGAGGAGGAGCCGGAGGGCGTCAAGTCGTCGGTCCTCTCGCGCGTGCCCGTCGGCTCCGACGACGTCGTCGGCGAGGAGACCGTGATCGTGAGCGGCATCCCGTCGACGCTGCCCATGCACTCGATCGGCACCGTGCGCTCCGCGCCGGACGGGACGCTGTGGGCGGGCACGGGCGACGGGGGCGCCGGCTGGAACGTCGGCAGCGCGGAGTCGTACGAGACCTACAGCCCGGACAGCTACCGCGGGAAGGTCTTCCACGTCCGGCGCGACGGCAGCCCGGTGCCGGGCCACCCGTACTGCCCGGAGGCCGACGACGACCGCATCTGCGCGAAGGTCTTCGCGATGGGCTTCCGCAACCCGTTCCGCTTCAGCCTGCGGCCGGCGGGCGGGCTGAACGTCGGCGACGTGGGCGAGATCACGTGGGAGGAGATCAACACGGTCACCGGGCCGGGCAACCACGGGTGGCCGTGCTACGAGGGCATGGACCGGACGCAGTGGCACGCCGACACCGCGCGGTGCCAGGAGGAGTACGCCAAGGGCCCGAGCGCGTTCGCGTGGCCGACGCACGTCTACTTCAACCACACGCGGCCGCAGGGCGACGCGCCGGGCGCCGCCGTCGTCGGCGGCCCGACGTACCAGGGCACCGGCTACCCCGCGGAGTACGTCGGCCGGGTCATGTACGCCGACACGATCCGCGGCTGGCTGCGGACCGTGGAGCCGGAGACCGACGTGATGGCGCCCGGCATGCTGACGTACCCGACCGACATCGTCGAGGGGCCGGCGTCGATGGACGGCGACCTCGTCGTCGTGGAGCTCGCGGCGGGGCGGGTCTCGCGGATCCGCTACGCGCCGGACGACCGCACGCCGGTCGCGGCCGCCTCCGCTGCGCCGCGGTATGGGAAGGACGTCACGCAGATCGCGTTCTCGAGCGCCGGCAGCGGGGACCCGCTCGGCGAGGAGGTGACGTACGCCTGGGACTTCGGCGACGGCGCGACGTCGACCGCGCCGGACCCCACCCACGCCTACGCGCCCGGGACGTACGTCGCCCGCCTCACCGTGACGGATCCCGGTGGGCGCAGCGCGAAGGCGCAGGTCGCCGTGGCCCCGGGGTTCGACCCGCCGGAGGTGAACGTTGCGGCGCCGGCCGTGGGCGCCGCCTTCGACGCGGGCGACCGCATCGGGCTGAGCGGGTCGGCCGTCGACGACCAGGGCCAGCCGCTCACCGGGAAGGCGCTGGTGTGGGACGTCCGGCTGCATCACGCCGACCACGAGCACTGGCTCGGGCGCTTCCGCGGGGCGAACAGCGGGTTCAGGACGCTCCGCACGCACGACGCCGACTCGTGGTACGCGGTGACGCTCACCGCCGCCGACGCGCGCGGCCTGGCGACGACCTCCGAGGCGCTCGATCTGCGGCCGCGGACCGCGCAGGTCCGGCTGCTGAGCGAGCCGCCGGGCGCGCCGCTCTCGTACGACGGGCGCGGTGAGAGCGCGCCCTGGCTGATCACCGCCGCGCGCGGCTTCGACGCCCCGATCTCGGCGGCGGCGGAGTTCGGCGCCCGCGGCCGCGCGTGGTGGTTCCACCACTGGTCCAACGGCGGCGACCAGGCGCAGGTCGTGCGCGTCCCGCCCGGCGGGATCACGCTCACCGCCGTCTACCAGGACGCCGGGCCGATCGGGCCGCCCGAGGAGGCGCCGGCGGAGCTCCCGCCGCCCGCCGGCCCGCCGCCCTTCGTCCCGCTGCTCGAGCCGCCGCCGCCCGACCGGACGGGGCCGGAGGTCCGGCTGCTGAAGGCCGGCCGGCGGCGCCTGACCGGCGTCGCCGTGGACCCCGCGGGGCTCGGCGGCCTGCGCCTCGCCCTGCGCCGCGGCGGGCCGCGCCGGTGCGGCTTCGTCCTGCGGGCCGGCCGCCTCTCGCGCCCGCGCCGCTGCGGCGAGCCGCTCTGGCGCTCGGCGCGCCTCGACCGCGCCGCCGGGGCGACGCGGCACTGGACGCTGGACCTGGGCCGCGGGCTCCCGCCCGGCACGTACCGCGCGCTCATCCGCGCGACGGACACTCAGGGCAACGTCGCCGAACGCTGGGCCGACGGCCGTCGCGCGTCCCCGCTCCGCATCGCGCGCCCGTAGCCGCGCGCGGCCGCTACAGCGGCCGCGCGGAGGGCCGCAGCCCGAGGTCCGAGACCGAGCCGAGGTGGCCGAGCTTGTCGGGGTTGAGGATCGAGTGGATCCGGGCGATGCGGCCGCCGGCGACGTCGACGCCGACGACGTCCACGAGCCCGCCGTCCGGCGCGAGGACGCGGAAGCCGGGCTGCCCGTTGACGGTCACGGCGTCGAAGGTCACGCGCCAGCGCTCCGCGAGCCGAGCGAAGCCGACGAACGCGCGGGCGATCGCCTCGGCGCCCACCAGCGGCCGCGGCAGGGCGCGGGCCTTGCCGCCGCCGTCGCCGGTGAGGACCGCGTCGGGGGCGAGGAGGGCGACGAGGCCCGCCATGTCGCCGCCGCGCGCCGCGTCGAGGAAGCGGTCGGCGAGCGCGCGGCGCTCGCGCGGGTCGGCGTCGAAGCGCGGGCGGCCGTCGTCGATGCGCTTGCGCGCGCGGGACAGGATCTGGCGGCAGTTCGCCTTCGAGGTCCCGACGATCTCCGCGATCCCGTCGAAGTCGTAGTCGAAGGCGTCGCGCAGCACGAGCACGGCGCGCTCCTCGGGCGTGAGGCGCTCGAGCAGGACGAGGAAGGCGAGCGAGATCGTCTCCTCGTCCTCGACGCGCTCGAGCGGGTCGTCGCTCACGACCGGCTCGGGCAGCCACTCGCCGGCGTAGCTCTCGCGGCGGACGCGCGCGGACCGCAGGACGTCGATCGCCAGCCGGGTGGTGGCCGTCGTGAGGAACGCCTCGGGGTTCTCGACGCCTTCCGCGTCGTGGAGCCGGAGCAGCGCCTCCTGGACGACGTCCTCGGCCTCGCTGACGCTGCCGAGCATCCGGTACGCGACGGAGAAGGCGAGCCGGCGGAGGTCCTGCACCTGTCACAACATGGCAGGCCATCCCGTCGAGGGGGCATGAAGATCTTTCTCGCAGGCGCGACCGGGGCCGTGGGTCGCGCGTTGATCCCCCTTCTGATCGAGCACGGCCACACCGTCGCCGGCACCACCCGGACGCCGGCGAAGACCGCGCTGCTGCGCGAGCTCGGCGCCGAGCCCGTCGTGGTCGACGGCCTCGACCGCGCCGCCGTGATCGAGGCGGTCGCGGCGGCGCGCCCGGACGCGATCGTCCACCAGATGACGGCGCTCGCCGGCCTGAACGACCTGCGCCGCCTGGAGCAGGCGTTCGCGCAGACGAACCGCCTCCGGACGGAGGGGACCGACCACCTCCTCGAGGCGGCGCGCCGGGCGGGCGTCGAGCGCGTCGTCGCCCAGAGCTACGCGGGCTGGCCGTACGCGCGGACGGGCGGGCCCGTGAAGAGCGAGGACGATCCGCTCGACCCGACCCCGCCGCGCCAGATGCGGACGACCCTCGACGCGATCCGCCACGTGGAGGCGGCGGTCACCGAGTCCGGCGGCGTCGTCTTGCGGTACGGCGGCTTCTACGGGCCGGGCACCGGGATGGCGCCGGGCGCCGACCAGTGGGAGATGGTCCGCGCGCGGAAGTTCCCGCTCGTCGGCGACGGTGGGGGCGTCTGGTCGTTCTGCCACATCGAGGACGCCGCGCTCGCCACGCTGGCCGCGCTCGAGACGTGGACGCCGGGCGAGGTCTACAACGTCTGCGACGACGAGCCCGCGCCCGTCCGCGAGTGGCTCCCGGCGCTCGCGGCGGCCGCAGGGGCGAAGCCGCCGCGGCGCGTCCCGCGCTGGGCGGCGCGGCTGATGGGCGAGCACATCGTCGCGATGATGTGCGAGTCCCGCGGCGCGTCGAACGCGAAGGCGAAGCGCGCGCTCGGATGGACGCCGAAGTGGCCGACGTGGCGCGAGGGCTTCGCCGCGCTCAGCCGGCCCGCGGGCGCCGCCCTGGCCGCTTGACCCTGCGCCACCGCCCGTCGTCGCGAATGCACGTGCGATAGGTCCGCGTCTCCGTCACCCTCCGCCCGCGCGTGGTGACGCCGCGGACCCGCACGCGCACCGTCCGCTTCGGCAGGCCGCGCAGGTCGACGACCGCGCGCAGCCGCCCGCCGCGGCGGAACACGCGGACGCGCTTGCCGTTCACGTACACCCGCGCGCTGCGCAGCCGCTGGCCCCGCGGAGCGCGAAGCCGGATGACGAAGCGGCGGCGGCTGACGCAGCTGGTAGGGACGGGAGGTAGGCCCAGGGAGGCGCCGGGCGGCCCGCCCTCCCAGCGCAGGGCGTGGAACAGCAGCTGCTGGCCGGGGATCGACACCGTGTACGGGTCGACCCCGAACCAGTGGTCGAAGCTCTCGCTCGGCTGCGGCAGGATCGCCCCGAGGACGGCGACGCGCCCCTTGCCGAGGGGGAGCGTCCCGATCGAGGTCTTGTCGCGCTTGGTCCCCTCGCCGTAGGCCTTGCCGCCGAGCGGGTCGGCGGTGGCGATCGTGGTGCCGCCCCGCTCCTCCCACGCCTTGCGGTCGACGGTCCAGATCCGCGCGGAGTTCTCGGTCCCCGACTCGTCGCACGTCGGCTCGCACGGCCAGTACTGGTCGCGCTCCATGAGCAGCGGGTAGCCGAGCCCGACGGGATCGAACGTCTGGCGGGCGCGCTTGTACATCCCCTTCGTCCACGGATGGCCGCGGTCGAGGTCGCTGTAGCCGACGTAGGCGGTGTTCGTGCGCACGCTGTCGCCGGGAAGCCCCGCGATCGCCGGCAGCAGCTGGAGCGCGCCGTCGGTCAGCACGACGTTGCCGCCTTCCTCGGCGAAGCGCCGCAGCGCGGCGGCGTCCACGTCGGTGGTATCGGCCACGGCCAGCGTCGCGAGGCCGGCCGCGCGCCGGCCGACCTCGGCGGCCGGGACCTCGACGATCGGGCTCTGCACGATCGACTGGGCGTCGCGGAACCAGTCGGTGTTGGAGACGTCGTACGGCGCCTGGCCCACCTGCGGGAGCAGCGGCGTGCCGGGGTGCCCGAGCGGCGGCGGGGACGGGTTGCCGTCGCGGTCGGTGACGCGCCTGCCGGTCTCCACGAACCCGACCGTCCCGCCCAGGTCGTGCCGCGTCACCGGCTCGGGGTGGTCGGTCCGGCCCGCGCGCTGCGCGGCCTGCACGACCCCGGTCTCGTTCGCGGCGCGCACCGTGTCGACGAAGAGCTGGAACAGGGCGGGATCGAAGCCGGCCGCGAACGGGCGGCAGGCCGTCTCGAACGAGATCGAGTCGGCGCCGAGCCCCGAGCGGCTCCCGGCCCACCCGCCCCACGAGCTGACGACGGTGTAGTCGAGGTGCTCCCAGGCGGTGGCGTACTCGGCGTACTCCAGCGTCAGGTACGCCGCCTTCTCCGAGACCGGGCCGACGTGCTCGGTGTGGATCTGCAGCAGCGTGTCGCGGACGCTGCCGGCCTCGCGCGCCGCCTGCTGCGAGGCGTTCACGCCCTCGCCCGTCATGTAGCGGGCGAGCACCTCCTCCATGTTCTGCTCGAGCCGCCGCCCGTAGTCGTGGACGCGGTCGACCTTCGCCGCGTCGCTGCCCTGGTCGTGGAAGATGATCGCGCCGCTCGTCGGCAGCGGCCCGTGCTGGTCGTTGGCGACCGCCCACGGCCGCCCGCCCAGCTCGCGGTCGCGCACCTGGCGCAGGTACCGCGAGACCGCCGCCCCCTCCGGCTGCGTCAGCGACGAGTAGCCGCGGTCGAACAGCTCCTTCCTCGCCGGGAAGACCCAGCCGTCCTGGTACGCGACGCGGTTGGAGTTGAACCCGGCGTTGTTCGCGTTGTCCGCCGGCCCGGGCCCGTCGCCGCCCGCCCAGCCGTCCGGCGACGGCGAGACGAAGTAGACCTTCACCTTCTTCAGCAGCTCGCCGACCGTGATGCGGTGCGGCTCGTCGAACAGCCCGCCGGCGTCGTCGAGCACGTGATCGGGGTCGGTGTCGCGCCAGATGAGGAGGTCCTCGAGGAAGCGCGGGCTGCCCTCCTGGCCGCACGGCTCGGCCGGGTGCGCGTTGAGCAGCAGCACGTAGGCCTTGTCGCGGTCGGGGACGCTCTCGTCGGTCACCTTCGCCACGTAGAACGGGTAGCCGTCCTTCGCGTCCTCGGGGTCCCACGCGGGCTTGCCGTCGGGCCCGAGGCTGACGGCGTTGGGATCCCCGAGCTCCTCGGCGACGGTCGTGAACTCCAGGTAGCCCGGATAGAGCTTCTCGAGCAGCTCGAAGCCCGTCTTCAGCTCCTCCGGGCCGTTCGTCGGGCCGTGGTTGATGTAGTCGACCGACCGCACGGGCTCGGGGAACACGCGGCCCAGCACGGCGCGCTCCTGCTCGTTCGAGGCGACCGGCGTCGCCTGGGCGTCGGCTGCGAGCAGCGTGACGACGAGCGCGGCGAGCAGGGCGACCCTCACCCCCGGCACGATGGCACCCCGCACCGCGCCGGACTTCGTACGGTCGGACAAGATCGCGCCCCTCACGTTGTGGCGTCGAGCAGGCGCAGCTGCAGCTCGGTCACGAGCCGCTCGTCGGGATCGCCGAGGTCGACGCCCGCCACCTCGGCCGCGCGCCGCAACCGGTACCGCAGCGTGTTCGGATGGATCCCGAGCTCGCGCGCGGCGCGGCCGACGTCGCCGTGGGCGTCGAGGTAGGCGCGCAGGGTGGCGAGCTGCGCCGCGCCGTGGCGCCCGGCCGCGAGATCCTGCAGCGGCCCGCGGCGCAGCCCCGGCCGCTCGGCGGCGACCTCGAGCAGCTCGTGCAGCACGCACGCGGCCCGCACGTCGTCGACGTGCACGATCGAGGCGGCGCCGGGCCGGCGGTGGAGCACGGCGAGCGCGCGCTCGGCCTGGGCCCGCGCCGCGGGGAGGTCGCGCACCTGCGCCGCGCTGCCCGCGACCGCCGCGACGAGCCGAAGCTCCAGGACGTCCGCCACGCGGCGCGCGATGCGCTCGGCGAGCGCCACGAGCTGCTCCTTCGCCCCCGCGTCGCCGGGCACCAGCGACCAGATACGGTCGTCGACCAGGGCGCACGTCGCGTCGCGATGCGCCGCCTCCGAGAACAGCGAGACGACCGAGAGCACGCGTTCCGCCGAGGTGAGCCACCGAGCCCGGTCCTCGGCCACCGCGTCGAACACGGTCACCGTGAGCGGCAGCGTCGGCTCGCGATGGCCGGCGGGCGAGAGCCCTTCCAGCAGCTCCCGCACCGACGCGCCGCGCGCCCGGCGCTCGACGTCCTCCGAAGCGCGATGCGCGACGAGGTGCATGGCCGAGAGCTCCGCCGCGCGCAGCAGCTGCTCCTCGGCGTCGGGGGCCAGCTCGTCGTCCTCCGCGGCGAGCCAGATCGACCCGAGCAGCTCCCCGCCTGCGCGGATCGCGACTGCGCGGCGCGGCACGAGACCGGCGCTCTCGAACCGCACGACGCCGTCGCCGCGGCGCAGGGCGCGGTCGACGCCCGCGGCGTTCAGCCGGTCCTGCCACTCGCGCGGCGGCGTGCGCCCGAGGATCGTGTGGCGGCGCGCGTCGTCGATCTCGTGGCCGACGTTGGAGTACGCCAGCACCCGCCACTGCGGGTCCTCGATCGTGACCGGGCCGCCGACGGCGGTGGCGATCGCGTCGGCGAGCGAGAACAGGTCCCCGACGGGCACGCCGGCCGCGCGGGTCCCGCTCCCGGGCCGGACGCCGGCGAGCGCGGTGCGCAGCAGCGCGTACAGCTGGCCCCACGCGGCGCCGGCCGGGGCGGCCACGATCGCGACGCCCGCCCGCTCGGCGGCGGCGGCCAGCGTGGGCGGCAGGCCGTGCTCGCAGCGCACGATGACGGCCGCCGCCCCGGCCGCGCCCGCGCGGTCGACGAGCGTCGCCGCGGCCGGGCGCTCGGGCTCCACGCCGACCGCCAGCACGAGCACGCCCGGGCGGAGGACGTGCGGATCGGTCCAGTCGAGGATGACGACGTCGGAGACCTCGGTCCGCTCGCTGCCGTCGGGGCCCGCGACGGGACGCAGCACGGTCGCGTCGAACGACCCGAGCACCTCCTGAAGCGTCGGCCCCGCCACGCTCTAAGTGTCCCATCGCACCAATCGGGCCGTCGCGCTTCGTCCGTTCGAACAGGAATGCCGCCGCGACCGGGCGGTAGCGTTGCGGTCGATGCGCAGGGGTCGCGGCACGGTCTTGCTGGCCGCGTTGCTCGCGCTCCTGGCCCCGGCGGGGACGGCCGGAGCCCAGGAGGGCGTCGACGCGTCCAGCTGCCTGCAGTACGGCACCTCCGGCACCACGAGCCCGGGGACGTTCGAGGCGCGGCCCGACGAGGTCGCCGAGCTGCGCAGCAAGGTCGACGGCGTCGCGATCCAGATCGGCATCGTCCGCCCGAAGGCGCCGAAGGGCTACCGCGCGCCGGTGATCGGCCTGGCCAGCACCTACCTCCCGGTCGACTTCGCCGAGGAGGACCTGTCGGAGTGCGCGCCGTGGTTCGTCGAGAACTTCGTGCCGCACGGGTACGCGGTCGCTTTGATCTCGGTGCGCGGGACGGGGAACAGCGGCGGCTGTCACAACCTGCTCGGGGACCTCGAGCAGGCCGACCTCTCCCAGGCGATCACCTATCTCGGGACGCGCAAGTGGAGCAACGGCCGCGTCGGGCTGTACGGCGCGTCGTACGACGGCGGCACGCAGTGGTCGGCGGCCGCCACCGGGAACCGCCACCTGAAGACGATCGTGCCGGCCAGCGGCGTCCCGGACCTCTACGACCTGGCGTACGCGGGCGGGACGTACGACTGGCGCTGGTGGCTGTTCGTCCCGGGCTACTACCACCTGTACGGCTTCGGCGAGAGCAACCCGGCCGCGGGGCGCGAGCCCGACCGCTGGCTGGAGGGCGCGACGAACTGCTCGGACCTCGATGCCGCGTACCAGGCGACCGTGGAGAGCTTCGCGACGGGCGCGCCCGACAGCCGCGGCTACTGGACCGAGCGCTCGCACCGAAGGGACGTCGAGCGGAGGTACCGCGGCAGCGTGCTGCTCATCCAGGGCCTGCAGGACTGGAACGTGCGGCCCGCGAGCAACATCCCGTGGGGGCCGCGCCTCGCGCGGCGCGGGATCGAGGTCAAGCAGCTGCTCGGCCAGTGGAGCCACTCCGTCCCGGACGTCGAGAACGGGCACTCGCGCTGGGACTTCGCCGACGTCGCGCTCAACTGGTTCGATCGCCACCTCAAGGGCCGAGACGTCGACACCGGCCCGCCGGTCGAGATCGAGGACGCGAGCGGCCGCTGGCGGGCCGAGGCCTCGTGGCCGCCGGCCAACGACACAGAGTGGGGGATCGGCGGCGACGCGCCGAGCGATCCGCTCCTCGCGCCCGACACGCGCAGCCGGTACTACTTCGTCAGCGAGGCGCCGGGCCTCGAGACCACCACCGACTGGCTCCCGGTGCCCGGCCCGGTGGACGAGCTGTGCGTGACGTGCGCGGCGTTCAGCTGGGACGCCGGCGACGGCCTGCGCATCTCGGGGCTGCCTGAGGTGCGCGTCCGGGCGACGCCCACGGGCCGGACCGGGCACGTCACCGCGGCGCTCTATCGCCGCGACGCCGAGCTCGGCCTGAAGCGGATCGGGTGGGGCATGACCGACCTGCGCTTCCCCGAGGGGGAGGGGGCGTACGGCGACCGGCCCCGCCCGATCGAGCCCGGCGTGCCGGTCGACGTGACCGTGCGGATGGAGCCGATGGACGCCGTCGTCGAGCCCGGCGAGCAGGTCGTCCTCATCCTCGGCCAGGGGCAGAGCGGCGGTCAGAGCCCCGGGCAGCCGCCCGCGCCGGTGCGCGTGGCGCTCGGGGCCGGCCGCGCGACGCTGCGGCTCGCGCTCGTCGACCCGCCCGCGAGCAGCTTCTTCACGCCGCCCGCGGCGCCGCCGCGGACCGTCGGCTAGCCCGGCAGCGTCCGGCGCGGCGGCTTCCCGCGGAGGATCCGCCAGCCGACGAGCTGGGTCTCGGCGCCCGGCCGGCTGATGCGGACCTGCACGAGCGAGCCAGGGAGGAACCGCACGCGCCGCAGCTTCCGCGTGGCGGCGCGGCCGCGGCGCACCTTCACGCCGCGCGAGCGCAGCGGGCACCGCGGTCCGCGGCAGACGATCCGCACGCTCGACGCCAGCGGCAGGTCCGTGACCGTGAGCCGGCGCAGCTGCGAGAAGCGCCGCCGCACGCGCCAGCGCGCGCGGACGCGCGCGCCGAGCGGCTCGAGGCGGCCGGTCGGGAAGGCCCCCGGTCCGCCGCCGCCCGAGGGCGTCGATCCCGCTCCGCCGCCGCCGTCGCCACCGCCGGATCCGCTCCCGCCGCCGCTGCCGCCTCCGGCAGGGCAGGCCGAGGCCGCGTCGCGGAAGCGCAGGACGTCGAAGCCGCGCGTGTAGTCGACGACGTAGACGATGTCGCAGGTGATCCAGTACGCGGCCGACGCGTTCGTGCCCGGCGCGCGGAAGTGACCGATCTCGGTGACGCCGCCCATCGGGTCGACGCGCAGGAACTTCACGCCGTGGTCGTAGGCGCCCATCGCCACCACGCCGCCGTCGTGCCAGCTGGGCCGCACGTTGAACCAGTGGGGCGAGCAGCCGAGCCCGGCGTTCACGGACGGGTTGCCGCTCGAGCGGTCGTCGTTGGTGTTCGAGAGCAGCCAGGTGCCGCGCCGCTCGAGCTCGCCCGTCTCGGCCGTCCTGCTGGTGTCGAAGACGGCGAAGTCGCCGCCGCCGGCCTCGCAGCGCGGCGTCGCGTTCGTCTCGAACGTCGCCAGGACGAAGCGGTCGAGCCCCTGCCGCGGCCACTCCACCGAGTGCCAGCGCTTCTCGGGCTCGGGCGACTGGGCGAGCACGTCGGGCTTGACCGGATCGCGGCGGACGTCCAGCAGCTCGATCGGCGCGGACGCGGTGAGCACGAGGCCGGGCGCGATCTCGGTGACGTCGTGCACCTTGCGCGACGGGAGGACGCCGTTGTCCGTCCAGTCGCCGAGCACCTTCGGGGAGGAGGGATCACTGAGGTCCACGACCTGGCCCGTGGCGTTCGGCCCCGCCGAGGAGTTGACCTTGTAGCTGCCGAAGAGGTAGCGGCAGTCGAGGACGCACGTGGCCGTGTGGGTGCCCGCCTCCGGCACCTCGGCGAGCAGCTTCGGGTCCTTCGCGTTGCGCACGTCGTAGACGAAGAGGCTGCGGCTGGTCGCGAAGTCGCTGTAGACGAGCGAGCGGCCGTCGGACGCGACGTCCTCGTTCTCGAAGCGGCACTGGTAGTTGACGCGCGAGAGCAGCTTCGGGTTCGGCGGGTCGCTGATGTCGTAGACCGAGAAGTGCGTCTGGCCCGTGACGTAGAAGCGGTCGCCGACGCGGCGGCCGCCCGGCGTCAGGTCAGCGGATTCACCGGCGAGCCAGCCGAGGTGGTCGACGTTGGGGGAGGTCTCGACGTTCCCCTCGAAGGACGGCGGCGGCTGCTCGCCGCCGCAGGACGGCAGCACGTCGTAGTGCGCGGACGCCTGCCCGCCCGCGAGCAGCAGCCACGCGGCGAAGGCGAGCGCGGCAAGTCTCGAGGGCGCACCGCCCCGCGTCCTCACCGTCCCACCACCACGCGCGAGTCGCGTCGATCGTGTCCCCACCGTTCCACCTCCCCGTTGGTCGGAGCCGCGCGGTCGAAGCGCGCCGGGCCGAGCGGCGCCAGCGCCGGCGCCAGCTCCTCCTCGCCCAGCACCGGGCCGGCGAGCGCCTCACCGGTCGCGGGCGCGAGCGTGACGCCGAGCATCGCGTGGCCGGTCGCGACGAACAGCCCCGGCCGGGCCTCGCCGACGACGGGCAGCCCGTCCGGCGCGAGCGGGCGCAGGCCGCACCAGTCGCGGCGGGCGCCCTCCGGTCGCCAGTCGCGCAGGTAGTCGCGGGCGTTGCGCGCGACGGCGTCGACCCTGCGCCCGTTGAGGTCCAAGTCGATACCGGCGAGCTCGAGCGTGCCGGCGATGCGCAGCGTGCCGTCGGCATACGGGCTCGCGCCGACCTTCGCCTCGGTCAAGTAGAGCGGCCGCCGCGGCAGCGGGTCGGGCCCGCGCGCGGTCACGCTGTAGCCCTTGGCCGCCTCGAGCGGGACGCGGACGCCGCAGCCGCGCAGCAGCTCCGACGACCAGACGCCCGCCGCGACCACGACCCGATCGGCGTCGAGCGCGCCGCCGGACGCGTAGACCAGCCAGCCGCCGTCGCCGGTCGGGCCGAGCCCGCGCACCTCGACGCCCTCCTCGATCGCGACGCCCCGGCGGCGGAGGTCGGCCATCAGGCCGGCGGTCAGCGTCTCGGGCCGCACGTGGCGCTCGCGACCCGCCAGCAGGCCCGCGACGACCGCCTCGCCGGCGGCCGGCTCGACGGCCGCGACGCCCGCGCGGTCGAGCGGCGTGATCTCGCCGTCGAAGCCGAGCTCCTCGAGCAGCGCGTACGCCGCGAGCCACTCGTCGAGGTGGCGCTCGTCGCGCACGAGGTAGAGCAGGCCGTCCTCGTGCATCTCGAACTCGACGCCCTCCTCGGCGAGCAGGTCGAAGAGGGACGTCGTCTCGCGTGCGAGGGCGAGCGTCGCGGCGGTGCCGGCGCGGTGCGCGCCCGCGCGGCAGCTGCGCGCGAACCGCGCGCTCCAGCGCAGGAAGTCGAGGCTCGCGCGGGGGCGGACGAGCAGCGGGCTGTCGGCGTCGAGCATCCACCGCGCGGCCTGGCGCATGACGCCCGGCGCCGGGATCGGCGCCGACAGACCCGGCGTGACCCAGCCGGCGTTCCCCGCCGAGGCCCCCGCCCCGCAGCGCTCCCGCTCGACCACCGTGACCTCCGCGCCGCGGCGCGCCAGCGACCACGCCGCCGCGAGCCCGATCACGCCGCCGCCCACGACCGCCACCCTCACGACCGCAGCCGCCCCCCGCGGCCGACCGCGCCCCTCACGACGACCGCGCCCCTCACGACCGCAGCCGCCCCTTCCCCCGCGCCGGCGCGCACGTCCGGTAGCGCCGCTTCTCGGTGATCCGGCGGCCGGTGCTCGTGACCACGACGACCTTCACCGTGTAGCGACCCTTCGGCAGCCCGCGAAGGTTCACCCTCGCGCGCAGCCGCTTCCCGCGGATCACGCGCACGCGCTTGCCGTTCACGTAGACCTTCGCCGACACGATCCGGCCGCGCTTGGGCTCGCGCAGACGGATGACGAACCGGCGGCGGCTGCGGCACGGCGCGCCGCGCGGCGCGCCGGGCGCGGGCGGGGCCGCGTCGGACGCGGGCGGCAGCACGACCTCGGGCCGCTGCTCCTCCGTCGTCCCGACCAGCGGCTCGCCTCCGACGAGCTGGCCGACGACGCCCTCGCCGCGCGGCGTGGTGATCGTCAGGTCGAGGATGCACTCGTCGTCGCCCGGGCAGCTGTCGACGAGCGCGGTCCACACCGCGCCGTCCGGCCCGATCTCGACGTCGAGGAAGTCGCCGATGTTCCCGCAGCGCAGCGGGCCGCAGTCGCTGCCCTTCCACAGCGCGTTCGTCGCCGGGTCGTTGGCCGGCGCGGCGAAGAAGAGCGGGTCGGCCGACAGCGCGTCGTGGCTCGTGACCATGTACGCGCTCCAGACCGTGTTCTCGTTCGGCTCGGCGTCGCCGGTGCCCATGAACACGACCGCGAGGCGGCCGGGGTCGCCGGCGTCGGCGTGGATCGCGAAGCCGGCGACGCGCGCGACCCCGGGCGGCGTCAGCTCGCGCTCCTCGCCCCACGTGTTCCCGCCGTCGCGCGAGATGACGAGGTACGGCTTGTAGTCGTCGGCGACGAAGCCGTAGTAGAGGTTGCCCGCGGTGTCGGCGGCGACCGTCGTCTCGTGCTCGAACGGCGCCATGTCGCGGGGCGACACGCGGCGCCGCGTCCACGTCGCGCCCTCGTCCTCGCTGACGGCGATCATCGGCGGGCCGCACCAGCCGCGCGGCACGAGCACGTTGCCGTTCGGCGCGACGATCCCGTGGGCGCCCGCGCCGTCGCAGTACGTCTGCTCCTCGTCGGTCTTCGGCGGGTAGGCGGGGTCGCCGGTGATCGTCCAGACGACGCCGCCGTCGAGCGACTTCAGGCAGCCCGTGAACGTGGACGAGTCCGAGAGCGTCCCCCCGCTGATCGCGCAGTAGTAGAGGACGTTCGGATAGCCGGAGGGCTGCGCGCCGCCCGGCGGCGGCGGGCCGCCGAAGTGGTTCTGGTGGTCGGTGACCCCGCACGCGCGGCTGTAGCGCCACGTCTTCCCCTCGTCGTCGCTGCGCGAGATCGGCGTGCACGTCACCGGCGGGTCGATGTCGCTGGCGAAGATGCTGCCCGTGTTCTCGTCGACCCAGATGTACGGGTCGAGGCTGGCCTGGTGCTGCGGCGGGACGCTGCGCTCCCACGTGCGCCCGCCGTCGCGGGAGAGCGCCACGCCGGGGTCGGCGTTCGTGTTGCGCGCGCTGAAGAAGACGGTGCCCGCGCGGTTGATGCCGATCGTGGGCTCCCACGAGCCGTACCCCGTGCGCCACAGCCGCGACTCGGGGGCGAGGGACCGCGCTTCGGCGGACTCGTCCACGCGCCCGCCGGACCGGTACGCGACCGCGCGGCCGCCGGAGCCGGCCTGACCGTCCGTGTTCTTGCTGTCGTAGGGCGGCCCGTCGTAGCGCCCGCCGCCGTCGGGCGGGGCCTGGAGCCGCATGTGCTCCATCAGCTCCTCTTCGTGCTCCTCCTGCTCGGCGTGCCGCTCGAGCGGCGTCTCCGGCTCGTCGGCCGGCAGCGCGAGCAGACCGCCGGCCGTCGAGCCGGCGAGCACGACGGCGAGCGCGAGAGCGCCGCGCCTCGAGATCCCCCTCATGAGCGCTGCCACCTCCTGGACGTCCTGCGCTTCTTCGCGCAGGGCCTGTAGCTGCGGGTCGCGACGATACGCCTTCCGCCGCGCGTGACGCCGACGATCCGAACGCGGACGGTCCTGCGCGGCATGCCGCGGAGGTCCACCACCGCGCGCAGCCGGCCGCGCCGCCGCGAGACGCGCACGCGGCGGCCGCCGACCGTCACGCGGGCGCGTGCGAACGACCGGCGCAGCCGGATCGGGAAGCGACGCCGGCTGGCACAGCGGCGCCGTGCGCTGGGCGCCGGCGGCTCGAAGCGCAGCGGCGGCCCGGCCTCGGCGCCGGGCGGCGAGCCGCCGCCGCCCGCCGGGCTCTCGCCGGCGGTGGTCGGCACCGGCAGCGCGAGCGACCCGCCGGTGATCGTGATCACGGGGTGGCGCGGGTCCGGCTCGATCTCCGAGGACCCACCGCCGACGGCGACGACGATGCGCTCCCCCTTGCGCACGCGGGCCGCGAACGGGTGGCTGCGGAAGCGCACGTGCGTGGGCTCCCCGACCGGGAAGTCCCTGCTCTCGCCGGGCGTCTCCCAGTGGCGGAGGTCCATCAGCGCGCGGCCGAACCACGTGGCGGTCTGGTCCGGGCACGACCCGTCCCCGGTCGTGCGCCACAGGAAGACCGACAGGTTGCCGCCGGGCAGCGTGCTCGACAGCTCGAGGTCGAGGTCGAAGTTGCCGGCCAGGAGCGCGTCCTCCGCGAGCGGGCGCGAGACGAAGAGGGCCTGGTGCGGGCCGCAGGTCGAGTTGTAGAGCCGGGTCTGCTCGTCGGGCTGATCCGTCCGCAGGCCGGGGTCGTTGTCCGCCGACTGGAAGCTCGCGTCGACCGGCTCGGCGCGCTCCCCCTGCGGCACGACCTCGTCGCCCGACAGCTGGAGCGTCTGCGTGCGCGCGAGCGGGGGCCAGCGGTCGGTCACGTGCCAGTCGAACGCGTCGTCCTGGTACTCGACGACGCCGCCGGGGACCGTCTCGGGGCCGCCGCGGAGGTAGTGGTCGAACCAGCCGACGACCTGGCTTCGCCAGTCCTCCTTGTGCGAGGTCGGGATCTCGTGGCTCCACTGGCCGAGCACGAAGCGCGTGCGGTCGTGGCGCAGCCGATCCCACATGCCCTCGAACTGCAGCGTGTGGCCGTCGTTGATCCCCGAGATGATGCCCAGCGACCCCATCATCGGGACGCGGCTGCCGGACACGCGCTCGCGCAGGTCACGAGCGCGGTAGAAGTCGGTGCGGTCGCCGCTGTTGGAGTTCTCCGAGAACGACTGGTACCAGTCGAGGAGCTCCGGGCAGATGTGGTTGGCCACCGCCTCGTCGGTCGGCCGGGTCACCGCGGTGAAGATGGGCCCGAACGCGGTGCTGCCCTCGGCGTTGAGCGGCGCTCCGCGCCGCATCAGCAGCGACCACAGGTCGAACGCGCCGCTCGTCGGCACGATCGCCTTCAGCGCCGGCGGATCGGCGGCCATCGCCATCATCTGCGACCAGGCCGGGAAGCTGTGGCCGTACATGCCGACGCTGCCGTTGCTCCACGGCTGCGCGGCGATCGCCTGGATGACGGTGGCCGCGTCGCGCCAGTCGCGCTCGTCGCCGAACCGCATGCACCCGTCGCTGTGGCCGGTGCCGCGCAGGTTGACGGCCGCGTAGGCGAAGCCGGCGTCGAGCAGGAACGCGACCTCGTCGTTGTCGGCCTGCTCGTCGGTCCCCTCGAACTCGGCGCCGGCGCCGTAGAAGTACGGGCTGAACGAGAGCACCGTCCCGAGCGGCCGGGGCGCCTGCTTCGGTAGGAAGACGTGGCCGCGCAGCGTGGCGCCGTCGTCGGCGATCGCCTCGAACGGCAGCGTCTCGACCTCGGCGGCCGATGCGGGCGCCGCGCCGGCCGCCAGCGCCACCCCGGCGAGCACGGCCGCACAGGTCCTCCCGCCCATGCGCACAGGATCACACCGCCGGCCGCCGCGCGAGTTGTTCGGTGCGGCAAAGGGCGGCGCGGCGCTTTGTCGTGCCGGACGAAACGACGGCGCCTAGCACTAGACTCGCGCGCCGTGCTCGCCCAGTCGAACCTCGCGGCCGGGCTGATGCTCGGCTCGGACGTCGAGCTCGGCGAGGGGTGGACGCTCGGCCCGCGCGTGACGCTCCACGACGGGACGGTCCTCGGGGACGGCTGCGTGGTCGAGGGCGACGTCGTGCTCGGCAAGCGGCCGCGGCTCGCGCGCACGTCGGCGGCCGCCGGGCGGCCGGTCGGGCCGCTCGTGGTGGGCGCGCGGGCGACGTTCTGCTGGGGCTGCGTCGTCTTCGCCGGGGCGGAGATCGGCGACGAGGTCATCGTCGGCGACCAGGCGTACGTGCGCGAGCGTGCGCGGATCGGGGCGGGGACGGTCGTCGGCCGCGGCAGCGCGATCGACAACGACGTGACGATCGGCGCGCGCGTGCGGATCCAGACCGACGTGTACGTCACCGCGGGCTCCATCGTCGAGGACGACGTGTTCCTCGGGCCGCGCGCGGTGACGACCAACGACGACACGATGAACCGCGGCGGGACGCTCGCGGGCGCCGTGCTGCGCCGCGCGTGCCGCATCGGCGGCGGGGCCGTGCTCGTGCCCGGCGTCGAGGTCGGCGAGGAGGCCTACGTGGCCGCGGGGGCGGTCGTGACGAAGGACGTGCCGCCGCGCGCGGTGGTCATGGGCGTGCCGGCGCGGGTCGTCCGCGAGGTGCCCGACGAGGACCTCCTCGACCGCCGCTGAGCCCCGTTCACGCCACTTCCGCCGGAGCCGACCGGCGCGTTTGCCATCGTTGACACATGGAGGAGATCCAGGGGCTCGAGGTCGACCTCGGCCGTCTTCCCGCTGAGCTGCACGAGTTGGCGCCGCTGATCAGGACCTGGTCGATGGCCGACGAGGAAGAGCGCGACCGGAGGCTGGAGGCCGCGTCGACCGAGGAGCTGGCCGCGTTCTGGCTCGCCGTGTCGCCGCAGCTGCCCGCGATCAACGCGTACCTCGAGTCGGCGATCGAGGGCCAGGAGTCCAACGAGGCGATCGTGCTCGCGGCGACCGCCGAGGCGGCCCTCGAGGCGAACCGCGTCATCGAGCGGCGCACGGCGTAGGCGCGCCGGCGCCCGAGCCGCGCGGCTCACCGCCGCCGCAGCCGCGCGAGCTTCCGCCGGTCGCGCTTCGTCGGGCGGCCGCCGAAGTCCGGCTCGGCGAGCCTCTCCAGGCGGCGCTGCTCGCGGTTCGCCTCGCGGGCGGCGAGGCTCTCCGGCGTCTCCTCGTAGAGCAGGGCGGCCTCGCTCGCCGGCCCGCGGCGCTCGGCGAGCCCGCGCACCACGACCGTCTGGCGCGCCGGCCCGCGGGTGATCTCGAGCTCGTCGCCCGGCCGGACCTCGCGGCTCGGCTTCACCGCCCGGCCGTTGACGTGGACGCGCCCGCCATTGACCGCCTCCGCGGCGGCGGAGCGCGTCTTCATCAGCCGCGCGACCCAGAGCCACTTGTCGACGCGCATCCCGCCATGCTTCCACGCGTGGAGATCGAGACGCCTCACGGGATCGCGCGCGCCCACGTCGACCACGTGAAGCACGCACGGGGCGCTCTCGTCCTCGGCCACGGCGCGGGCGGCGGGGTCAACGCGCCCGACCTGAAGGCCGCGCGCGCCGCGGCCCTCGACAGCGGCTGGGCCGTCGCGCTCGTCGAGCAGCCCTACCGCGTCGCGGGCCGCCGGTCGCCCGCGCCGGCGAACCAGCTCGACGCGGCGTGGATCGCCGCGATCGAGGCTCTCCCGTTCGCCGGCCTGCCGCTCGTCACCGGAGGGCGGTCGAGCGGCGCGCGCGTCGCCTGCCGGACCGCTAGTCAGACCGCCGCCGCCGGCGTCCTGTGCCTCGCGTTCCCCCTGATCACGCCGCGCGGCGCCTCGCGGCAGGAGGAGCTCGATGCGGTCGAGGTCCCCGTCCTGATCGTCCAGGGCCGCAACGACCGCTTCGGCATGCCCGGTCCGGGCCCGAACCGCACCGTCGTCGAGATCGACGGCGACCACGGCCTGAAGAAGGACCACGCGACGCTGCGCGCCGCCGTAGGCGAGTTCCTCTACGCGGTGGCGCCGGCGGAGAGGCCGGCGCGCGCCATGTAGTCGTGGAGCGCGTCGGTCACGGGCCGGAGCTTCGTCAGGCCGTGCGCATCGGCGCGCGGCCTGGCGAGGACGCCGTTCAGGGGCCGGTCGACGCCGCCGGGGGGGATGGTCGTCGTACCGGCCTCGATCGGCACGTCGATCCCCGCGTTCTCCATGATCGCGACGGTGAAGTCGTACCAGGACATCGCGCCCTCGTTCGTCAGGTGCAGGACGCCGGCGACGTCCCGCTCCGCGGCCTCGATCAGCGCCTTCGCGAGGTCCTCCGTGAACGTCGGCTGCAGGCGCTGGTCGGCGACCATCTTGAGTTGGCCTTGCTCGCGTGCCCGGCCGATCATCCGCTGCACGAAGTTGCCGCCCTTGTTCGCGTTCCCCGCGAAGCCGTAGAGCCCGCCGCTGCGCACGACCAGCGAGTCCTCCGCGTAGCCGAGCGCCGCGTACTCGCCGCCGAGCTTGGTCAGCGCGTACACGGAGCGGGGTGACGGCAGGTCGTCCTCGCCGTACGGCTCCTCGCGCCGCCCGTCGAAGACGTAGTTCGTCGAGAGGTGGACGAGCTTGGCCGGGCGCTTCGCGAGCTCCATGACGGCGCGGACGTTCGTCGCCCACGACTGGTCGGGCTCGCGCTCGCACTGGTCGACGTTGTGGAACGCCGCGCAGTTGAAGACGACGTCCGGGCGGTGCTCCTCGAACGCCCGGTCGACCTGCCGCGGGTCGTCGATGTCCAGCTCTGCGTGCGAGAGCGCGACCGCGTCGTCGCCGAGCAGGTTCTGCAGGTCGGACGCGAGCTGGCCGCCGCCGCCCGTGATCAGCGCTCTCACAGGACGGTCTCGAACCGCTCGAGCTGCGGCTTGAGCTCGCTCATCAGCTCGAGCCACCGGATGTTGTAGTGGCGCGGGTCGGTGAGCTGGGCCTTGTCGAGGGTCTCGATCCGCTGGACGAGGTCGGTCGCGGCCTCGAGCACCGAGTGGCGCGGGATGAAGCCGAGCGTCGTCGACAGCTTCGCGTTCGAGCACTCGTAGTCGCGGGTCAGGCGAGGCGCCGGGACCTCCTCGAGGGACACGGTGCGGCCGGTCAGCTGCACGGTGCCGGCGACGAGCATCGCCAGCTCGCGGATCTGGTAGTTCGAGTGCAGGACGTTGAAGATCTCGCCGCGGACCAGCTCGGCCGGCGCCTCGTACGCGGCGATCATCGCGTCCGAGACGTCGCGGACGTCCACCAGCGGGCGCCACATCCACCCGCCGCCGTGGAGCATCAGGCGGCCATTGAGGAGCGCGTCCTTGACGAACGTGTTGACGACGAGGTCGAAGCGCATCCGCGGCGACCAGCCGTAGACGGTGCCGTTGCGCAGGAGGACGGGCGTCAGGCCGTCGTCGACGAGCCTCAGCAGGGCCTCCTCGCCGTAGCGCTTGGAGGTCGCGTACGCGGCCCGCGGCTGGATGTCCGCGGTCTCGTCGTGCATGCCGGGCGGCAGGCCGTCGTACAGCGAGCAGGAGGAGGCGAAGACGTAGCGCTCGATCCCGCGCTCGACGCACTTCTGGCCGAGCGTCTCGGTCGCGATCGCGTTCATCTGCCAGTTGGCGTCGGGATCGAACTCGGCGGTCGGGTCGTTGCTCAGGCCGCTGAGGTTGATCACGCCGTCGACGCCGTCGAAGGCCGTGTCGGGGATGTCGCGGACGTCGGCGACCACCAGCTCGATCTGGTCGCGGAACGACGCCAGCGCCTCCTCGCCGAAGTACAGGCGGTCGAGCAGCCGCACGCGGTAGCCGCGGGCGAGCAGGCGGGGGATCAGGACGCAGCCGATGTAGCCGGCGCCCCCCGCGACGAGGATGGTCTGGTCGGGGTTGGGTGCCTGCGGGGCGAGGCCGTTCTGGCGGCCCTCCGCAGGCTCGAAGGGCTCGGTCATGCGGCTCCGAGGGTAGCGGGGACGTCCTTGGCGGGTCGTCCGCGGCCGAAGGCGCGGACGTCGTGGATCAGGTCTTTGGTAAATCGCGGATAGACGCGGGAGGCCCGCCACCGCTCGGCGGCGCGGCGGCCGTTGCGCCTGATCGTGTCGAAGGCGTGCGGCGCCTTCGCGAGGTGCTCGACGAGCTCGTACAGGCGGTACGGCTCGGTGACCTCGAGGAGGTCGCGGCCGGGCTGGAGGCCGTGGCGCGGCGACAGCGGCTCGGTGATCACCAGCAGCCCGGCGGCGAGGTAGGCGGGGACGCGGTTCTCGAACGTCGGGTACGGCTCGTTGTGGAGGTTGACGCCGACGTCGGCCTCGCCGAGGAAGGGGAGGAGCTGCTCGTCGGTCACGCCGTGGGCGAGGTGGACCGTGGGGAAGTCCTTCTTGACGGGCCCGAGGAAGCGCTCGCGGTGGGCGGTCGAGCGGCCGGTGAAGAGGACGCGCGGCCTGTCGTGGGGCGCGCGGACGTCGGTGTAGTACGCGTCGCCGACGGGGATCGGGAACGAGCGCCAGACGCGCATGTGGGCGTCGACGGTGGGGGCCACGAGAGGGTCGAACGAGACGATCCGGTCGAAGTTGCTCGGGTCGGCGCGCTTGAGGTGCTCGAACCGCATCGCCAGATCGCGGTGGGGGACTGTCCCCGGTCGGGGAAGCGGCTCGGTCAGGTAGCCCACGGTGATCGCTTCGAGCTGCGCGAACGCTTCGGGCGGGATCAGCTCCGGCCGCCAGACGAACACGACGTCGGGCTGGAGGCGTTCGAGCTCGGCGAGCAGCGGCTCGACCGGCGCCTCCGGATAGAAGTGCACGAACGACGGCTCGACCCCGCCCGCGGGCGCCTGCAGCGACGTGTAGCCGAAGTACTCCCGCTGGCCGACGAACGCGAGTCGCACGGCCCGTCACCCTAGGATCTCCCCGCCGTGCGCGTCTGCTTCCTGACCTCAGAGCTGCCCGCGCCGTTCGCGATCGCCGAGTACGCGCGGAGGTTGGACGCGCTCGTCGCCGTCGCGCCGCCCGCCGAGGGGGTCGACGTCGCGGTCGCCTGCGACTGGGCCGCGTGCGCGCGCCTGTTCGAGGCCGACGCGGTGAGGAACGCCTTCTGGGTCGACCACTTCGCGTACCGCCGGATGGGGACCTGGCAGGCCGAGCGCTTCGCCGCCCAGCTCGCGTACGACCTCCCCGTCGACTTCGTCGCCGCCGCCCCATGGATCGCCGCGACCCTCGCCGACCTGCGCCCCGAAGCGAGATGCCTCCTCGTCACGAGCGGCCCGCCGCCTGCCGCGGCCGCGGCGTCGAGCGCCTCCGCCGCCGGCGCCTCCCCCGCGCCCCTCCGCGTCCACCTCGCGCGCGACGAGGACCGCCCCGCGTTCGACGCCATGACGGAGCCGGCCACCACCACCTCCCTCGCCGACGCGGACGTCGTGCTGATGCTCTCAACGGTCGACGGCGTCCTCGACGTGCCGCTCGCGGGGTTCCGGACGGGCGCGACGGCGGTGGTCGGGCCGGCGCACGACGCCACCGACCTCGTCGTGCACGGCGAAAACGGGTTCGTCGCGGACGCCGACGACACGCGGGGCGCGGCGCGGTTCCTCGACCTGCTCGCGCGCGACCGCGAGCTGCTCGCGCGGCTGAAGGAGGCGGCGTGGGCGAGGGGCGAGTCCTGGCCGACGTGGGACGACGCCGCCGCGGAGATGGAGTCCGCGCTCCGCCGGATCCTCGACGAGGACCCGCCGGCCGCGGCGCGGTGGCCCGTCCGCCTCATGGGCGACGCCATCGGCGGCGCGGCGGTCTTCCACCAGGAGCACGCGACGCTGACCGCCGAGATCCACCGCCTCCGAGACGCGCCCCGCCCGAACCCGCTCCGGAAGGCCGCCGCCGCGCTGAAGAGGCGCGCGAAGGCCCGCCTAGCGGGGTGACCACCGCCCGGCATCCCGCGCCGGTGCGCGCGCCCCGCCGCGCCACGCCAACCCCCGGCCGCCCCCTCCGCGTCGCGTTCGCCGGCGACGCGACGAGGTTCGCGGCATGGGTGCCGGGCGGCGTCGCGGCGGCGAGCGGCGCGGGCGCGGCGAGCGGCGCGGCTTCGCCGAACGGCGTCGCGCCACGCCTCCAGCCGCACCTCGTCGACACGCGCGCCACCGACGCGGACGAGGTCGCGGAGCTCCTCCGCGCGGCGCGGCCGGATGTCGTCGTGGCGCTCGGCGTCGCCGCGCACGACGCGGCGGCGCTCTCCGCCGCCGGCGTCCCGGTGCTGGGCGTCGCGGTGCCGGCCGAGCGGCCGCCGGTGTGGGCGGTGAAGGCGGCGCCGCCGGGCGAGCCTCCTCCGGCTGCGCTCCTCCACGCCGCGGCGGCGGAGGAGCGCGCGCGGCTCTACGCGCCCGGGTCGCCCGGCGCCGCGTGCGACCGGCTCGTCGCGCTCGATCCGCTCGACGCCGTCGGCGCACGGCTGTGGCGCACGATCGCGCCGCCCATCGACGACGCCCTCTTCCGCCCCGTGACCCGCGCGAGCCGCCCGCCGCGGATCGTCTGCGCCGCGCCTTCCACGGACCACCGCGAGTGGTGGCTCGGCCCGGCGAAGCACCTCCACGACGTAAGGCACATCGCGCACGGCCTCACGCCCGACCGCCTCCCCGCGCTGCTCGCCCAGGCGGACGTCGGCGTCGTACCGCAGGCGACCGACCGCCCGACCTTCGACCACCGCATCGCGCTGCACCTCGCCGCCGGCCACCTCGTCGTCGCGGAGCCGCCGCACCCGAAGCACGGCCTCGAACCCGGCCTCGACCTCCTCGAGCCGCCGTCCCCCGACGGCCTGGCCCGCACCCTCGACGCGATCCGCACCGCGCCCGACCTCTTCCGCCGTATCCGCGTCCGCGGCCGCCTCAAGGCGGAGCGGTTCCGCGCGACCCACGTCTGGGAGCGCGTCCTCCACGACTTCCTGCGCGACGTCGGCTAGAGCTCTTCGGCGACGTACGGCGCGCGGCGGTGGAAGACGACGAACCCGCCGCCGAGGATCGCGAGGAGGATCAACCCGGTGATGGACAGGTGGCTCCAGCCTCCGGCGGCGACGGCCGCGGAGTCGGCGGTGGGATCCAAGAGCGCGTGCCGCGCCTGCTGCACGACCGCCGCGAACGGGTTCAGCGTCACGAGCCACTCCGCCGCGGACGGGCTCGTCTCCTGCACGATCTCGATCGGGTACAGGACCGGCGTGCCGTAGAAGAGCATCTGCAGGACGACGTCCCAGATCGGCTGCACGTCGCGGTACTTCACGTACATCGACGACGTCACGAGCACGATCCCGAGCACGAACGCGACGAGCCCGCCGATGATGACCGGCAGCTGGATCAACGACCCGTGCAGGTCGACCCCGCTGATCACCGCGAACACGACGACCGCGACCAGGTTCAGCCCGAGGTTGAACAGCGACGTCAACACGACGGAGCACGGGATCGCCATCCGCGGGAACTCGACCTTGCGGATCAGTGCCTCGCTCGCCAGCAGCGAGGTCACGCCCGAGCTCGTCGCCTCGCTCACGAACGTGAAGAGCACGATCCCCGTGAGCAGGACGACGGGATAGAACTCGATGTCGTCGCCGAGCCGCACGAACTCGGTGAAGACGACGTACAGCACGCCGAACAGCAGCAGCGGCCGCATGAGCTGCCACAGGTAGCCGAGCGCGCTGCCGTAGAAGCGCAGCTTGAAGTTCGTGACGGCCAGCGTCCACGTCAGGCGCCAGAAGCGCCGCGCGTCGCCGCCCAGCGCGGACGGGCCGGGAAGCGGACGGCCCGCGGGGAGGTCGTGCGTCGCCACGCCCCGAGAGTAGTTACCGCTTCAGCAGCCAGACGCGGGCGCCGTCCGCCTCGTACGCGGGCGGGAACTCGTGGAGGTCCAGGAGCGCGGGGAACCACGGGTCGGACTCCTCCGCGTCCGGCATCGCGACGATCGCCTTCGGCGGGTCGTACGCCACGTCGTTCGCCCGCGCGCCCACCAGCCGCCGCTCGCGCCGGAGCGGGAACACGTCGAAGTACGGCGTGCTCGCCCGGCGGTCGGCGAGCCAGTAGACCTCGGGGTCGGTCGCGGCGACGAGGATGCGGTCGCCCGGCGCCGTGTGCGCGCGCACGAACGCGGCCACCGGGTACGCGAGCGCGAACGACCCGAACTCCTTTCCCCACCGCAGCCGCGCGGGGACGTCGAGCGCGTCGCGCTCCGGCCGCGCGACCCACTGCGCAGCGGGCAGAGCGATGGCGACCGCCGCGATCGCGTACCGCACCCGGGGACGCGACGTCAGCGCCCACAGCCGCGCGGCGCCGAGCGCGAGGCCGGCCACGAGACCCGGCAGCACGGGGTAGTAGTGGTGCGGGAACTCGTAGGTCGCGCCCTTCACGCGCGCCCAGCCGACCACCACCCAGGCGAGCATCGGGACCGCGACCCGCCGCGCCCGCGCGTCGGTGAGCGCGAGCAGCAGTCCCGCGATCCCCACGACCCAGAACCCCTGCGCCGGGACCTCGAACGCCCCGGGCTCGCCGCTCGCGTCGACGCTCCGCGCCGGGACCGCGTCCTCCGAGATCGACCCGTCCGCCCGCCCGCGGGCGAACTCGACCACGTGGTGCCACATCTCGTCGAGCGCGCCGCGGGCGAGGAGCCAGAGGAGGAGCGGCGCCGCGACCGCGACCGCGCCGGCGAGAGCGGAGGCGAGCCGCTTCGTGCCGCCGGGCGCTGCGGCGTCGCGCGCGCGCCACACCTCCCACGCGGTGAACGGCAGGACGACCGCGAACGCCGGGTTCATCGCGACGGCCGCGGCAGCGGCGGCGCCGGCGGCGAACGCGCGCCGAGCCGGCGGGCGCGTCGCGAGCCACCACGACCCGACCACGAACGCGATCCCGATCTGCTCGGTGTTCGGGTCGTCCCCCTGGAACGCGGGGAGCGCGGCGAAGACCGCGAAGCCGGCCGCGGCCACCGCGCCCGTCGCCCGGTCCGTGAACCGGGCGACATACGCGCCGAGCGCCAGCGCCGCGAGTACCGCGAACGCGAGCAGAACAACCCGGACCGCCGTCATCGACGTCCCCGCGCCGAGACGGATCAGCGCGAACAGCACGTACGTCATCGGGCCCTTGTTGTTGACCGCGTCGGTGTACGGGGTCCCCCCGTCGAGGACCAGGTCGCCGATGTAGAGGTACTGGCCGGTGTCCGTCGCGAGCGGCTTGCGCCAGCTCGAGAGCCGCGTGACCGCCGCGAGGCCGGCGAGCAGCGCCACGGCGCCGGCGGCCCGGGCGGCGGAGGGCAGGGTCCGCGACATCGCGGCGGCCAGCATAGGCTTTGGGACCCCCGTGGCCCACGCCACCGACAGCCCGCCCCACGTGGACTCGGCGCGCGTGCTCGTGGCCGCCCGCGACCTCGGGCTCGAGTTCGAGCTGGACCGCCACCAGCGCCCCGTCACGCCCACCCTCCGGGCGCTGCGCCTGCGCCGGCCGCGGGACCGCGTCTGGGCCCTGCGCCACGTCGACCTGACGTTCCTCCCCGGAGAGGCCGTCGCGCTCGTCGGGCGCAGCGGGTCGGGGAAGACGTCCCTGCTGCGTTCGATCGCCGGCGTCGTGATCCCCGACGAGGGGAAGATCGAGGTCCGCGGCCGCGTCCGCGCGCTGCTGTCGGTCGACGCCGGCCTCGTCGGGATCCTCAGCGGCCGCGAGAACGCCGAGCTGATCGGCGTGCTCGCCGGCGTGCCCCGCGCGGAGATGCGAGAGCGACTCGACGACGTGCGCGACCAAGCCGCGCTCGGGTCGGCGTTCGAGCGGCCGGTCGCGACCTACTCGCAGGGGATGCGCGCGCGGCTCGGCTTCGCGGTCGGCCAGGCCGCGGGCGCGAGCGTCGTCGTGCTCGACGAGGTCCACGAGGCGCTCGACCACGAGTTCCGCACGCTCATCGCCGAGCGCGCGCGGGACCTCGCCGCCGGCGGCGGCATCGTCGTCGCCGCCGGCCACGACCACCCGCTCCTGGCGACGTTCTGCGACCGGGCGGTCCACCTCGAGGACGGCCGCGTCGTCCGCGACGGCCCGTTCGACGAGGTCGTCGCGCAATACCGGGCGCACCCGAAGGGGGACTGAAGCGCGCCGGGTCGCGCGGGCGGGCGGACGAGGCCGCCGGGGGCCCGAAGGTTCGCGCGGCGCACGGCGGCGGAGGCGCGCCCTCAGGGGCGCTCGCGCGCCGGCTGCGGCTCGACGCCGAGCGGCGAGGGGCGCGGCAGCGCGTGGCTGCGGCGGACGTGCGCCGCGACGCCGACGCCCAGCGCGACGAGCGCGATCCCGTGGTGGAGCGCGTGCAGCCCGACGCCGGCCACGCCGCGCGCCACGCCCATCCGCCGCACGAGCAGCGCGTAGAACCGCGCGTTCAACGCCAGGAACGCGGCGAGGCCCGCGACGACGCCGAGCACCGCCCCCAGCACCGCGAGCACCGGCAGCGCCGCGACCGCGAGCGCCGACACCCGATGGCGCCAGCCCAGGTTCAGCACGGCCGGGGCGCGGCGGCGCTCGAGCAGCAGCCGCGTCCACGGGACGCCGCGGTCGCGCACGTCGCTGCGCACCATCTGGCGCAGGCTCCACGTCTTCAGGTGCGTCCCGCTGACGTCCGGCATCAGGAGGATCCGCCGCCCGTCGTCGGTGAGCCGCAGCCCGAGCTCGACGTCCTCGAGCATCGGGCGCGGGTAGCGGCGGTCGTCGAACCCGCCGGCGCCGAGGAAGACGTCGCGCCGCACCGCCCCGAGCCCCGCCCAGAATGTCGTCGCCGAGCCGCCCGCCATCTGGTGGACGTGGTGGTGCAGCAGGTTGCGGAACATCGCGACGGTCCCGCCCGGCGGCGTGTCGTCGTACGAGCCGAACGCGACCGCCAGCTCGCGGTCGCCGAACGCGTCCCGCAGCCGGTCGAGCGCGTCCGCGTGCACGACGATGTCGGCGTCGACGAACACGACGACGTCCCCCTCCGCCCGCATGGCGCCGAGGTTGCGCAGCCGGGCCGGCGAAGCGCCGAGAGGCGAGGTCATCACGAGCAGCTCGTCCCCGGGCGCCATCGCCCGCTCGACGGCCTCGACGCAGGCGCCGAGCGTCGCCGGGCGGTCGGACGCGGGGACGACGACGGACAGCCGCACGAGCGCACTCTAAACCGAGCGGCCCCTACCCTTCCGAGCCGTGCGCCGCCGCCTGCCCACGTTCTCGCCGCGCCGCGTCGAGCAGCTCACGCTCTTCGCGCTCGCCGCGCTCGGCCTGATCGTCCTGACCGGCGCCGCGGTGCGCCTCAGCGGCTCCGGGCTCGGGTGCCCGAACTGGCCGAAGTGCGGCGACGGCGTCGTCGCGCCGCTGGAGACGCACGCGTGGATCGAGTACGGCAATCGGCTCGCCTCCGCGCTCGTCGGCGTCGTCTCGTTCGTCGCCGGCTTCGCGGCGTGGCGCCGCCGCCCGTTCCGCCGCGACCTCGCGGTCATCGGGACGCTGCTGCCCGTCGGCGTCCTCATGCAGGGCGTCCTCGGCGGCCTGACCGTGCTCTTCGAGCTGAAGCCCGGCTTCGTCATGGGCCACTTCCTGCTCTCGATGCTCATCCTCTGCGCGGCGGTCGCGCTGTACTGGCGCGCGCGCCACGAGCCGGACCAGCTCGCCGAGCCCGCCAACGACCGCCGCCTCGTCACCGCGACCCGCGCGCTCATCCCGATCGGCGCGCTCGCGATCTTCGCCGGCACGCTCGCCACCGCCGCCGGGCCGCACGCGGGGGAGAACGAGGAGAACGAGCCGGTCTCCCGCCTCGACGCGTTCGGGACGCTCGACGACGTCATCCACTGGCACGGCCGCACCGGGACGCTCCTCGGCCTCTCCGCGCTCGCCGTCTGGTTCCTCGCGCGCCGGTGGAACGGGACGAAGCAGGTCCGCACCGCGCTGACGGCGCTGTGCGTCGCGGTCGCCGCGCAGGGCGTCATCGGCTTCGCCCAGTACGAGCTGGAGCTGCCCGCGGAGATCGTCTGGCTGCACATCCTCGTGGCGACCGCGGCGTGGCTCGCGCTGCTCTTCGCGGTCGCCGCGGCCGGCCGGCTCTCGCCTCGTACAAGTGTCGAGGTGGACCCGTCGGCCTCACCAGTTCTGGGGAGTCCCGGCCCCCACATGCGTTGAGTCGGCCCGGAAGGCGCCCCGGGCCGCCGACACCTTCCCCATCATTCGCGGCGCGATGCACGGACGCACGCACCAGCCCATGGAGGGAACCGCTTGAGCCTTGCCGCACAGCTCGCCCTGGCGCTCACAGCGCCGCTCGCCGCAGCGTGGCCCGTCAGGGTGCCGCGCCACGGCGCCGAGCGCGAGGCGCCGGTCGCGGCCGCCGTGGTCTTCGCGGTGCTGCTCTTCGCGGGGCCGTGGGTCGCCGCGGGCGCGCAGGTCGCCGCGTGCGCGGTGCACGGCGCACGCACGCGCCCGAGCGCGCGTGACTTCGCGACCGGCACGGCGGGCAACCTCGTCGCGATCGCCGCGGCGGCGCTGACGCTCGCCGCGCTCGGCGACGTGCCGCACGCGAGCGGCTCGCCGTTCACGCCCGCCGATCTCCCCGCGGTCTTCGCCGCGGCCGCCTCGCTGCTGGGCGTCCGGGCGGTCGGCGCGCGCAACGACGACCTGCCGTTCACGGTCGTCGCGGGCGCGGGCACGATCGGGCTCGCGCCGATCGCCGTCCTCGTCGGCGACTTCTCCGGCGCGCTGCTGCCGGTCCTCATCCTGCCGCTCGCCGCGCTCCACGCCGCGGGCCGCGCCGCGATGCTGAGCGAGAACCGCGCCCTGCACGACGTCCTGACCGGCCTCCCCAACCGCGCCCTCTTCCAGGACCGCGTCGACCGCGCGCTCTCCGCCGCCCAGCGCGACGGTTCCAACCCCGTCGTGATGCTGCTCGACCTCGACAAGTTCAAGGAGGTCAACGACACGCTGGGCCACCACCGCGGCGACGAGCTGTTGAAGCTGGTGGGTCCGCGCATCGGGGGCGTCCTGCGGTCGAGCGACACGGTGGCGCGCCTCGGCGGGGACGAGTTCGCGGTCCTGCTGCCCACCGCGCCCGACGCGGAGGCCGGCGCCGAGGTCGGCCAGAAGATCCTCGCCGCCCTCGAGGAGCCGTTCGTCGTCGACGACGCGGAGCTCGAGGTCGGCGCGTCGCTCGGCATCGCCTGCTTCCCCGAGCACGGGGAGGACGTCGACACGCTGATGCAGCGCGCGGACATGGCGATGTACGTCGCCAAGGGCGGTCGCCACGGCCATCAGCTCTTCGACGCCGCCGGCGGCCGGCCGGATCCGCTCGCGGTCGTCGGCGACCTGCGCCGGGGCATGTCCGACGGCGAGCTGGGCGTCCTCTACCAGCCGAAGGTCGACCTGCGGACCGGCGAGGTCCGCGGCGCGGAGGCCCTGGTCCGGTGGGAGCACCCGCTGCGCGGCCTCGTCCTGCCCGACAGCTTCGTCGGCCACGCCGAGCACACCGGGCTCATCCGCCCGCTGACGCTGCACGTGCTCGACACGGCGCTCGAGCAGGCGCGCGACTGGCGCCGCGCGGGCCTCGACATGACCGTCGCCGTCAACCTCTCGATGCGCAGCCTGCTGGACCGCGCGCTGATCGAGGACGTCGGGGCGCTGCTCGGCAAGTGGGACGTCCCCGCGCACGTGCTCGAGCTGGAGCTGACCGAGTCGACGATCATGGCCGACCCGCAGCGCGCCCGCGAGATCCTCGACGCGCTCCACGAGCTCGGCGTCGGCCTCTCGATCGACGACTTCGGCACGGGCTACTCGTCCCTCGGCAAGCTCAAGCAGCTCCCGGTCGACGAGATCAAGATCGACCGCTCGTTCGTCGTCGGGATGGCGAGCGACCACAGCGACGCGACGATCGTCCGCTCCACGATCGACCTCGCCCGCAACCTCGGCCTGCGCGTCGTGGCGGAGGGCATCGAGGACCGGCGCGTCTGCGACCAGCTCGCGCGCCTCGGCTGCGACCTCGGGCAGGGCTACTACTTCAGCCGCCCGCTCGACGGCACGACGCTCGCGGCGTGGGCCGCCGAGCGCCGGCTCGCCGCCGCCGCGTAGAGCGCGCCGCTCCGGCGCCCTCGGCCGCGCCGCTCCGCCGCCCTCCACCGCGCCCCGCCGCGCGGGTCTTCGTAGTGTGAAGACGTGGGCGAGATCGAGTTCCTGTTCGCGCTTCTCGTCGCGGTGGTGCTCCTCGTCCCGCTTGCCCGGCGGCTCGAGCTGCCGTATCCGATCTTCCTCGTGCTCGGCGGGCTCGGGCTGGGCGCGCTGCCCGGCGTGCCGGAGATCGACCTCGATCCGGACGTCGTGCTGCTGGTGTTCGTCCCGCCGCTGGTCCACGCGGCGGGGTACCAGGCGTCCCCGCGCCGGCTGCTGCGCGACGCGCGGCCTATCGCGCTGGCCGCGATCGTGCTGGTGGTCGTCACGATCGCCGCGGTCGCGGTCGCCGCGCACGCGCTCGTCGACGGGCTGAGCTGGCCGGCGGCGTGGGTCCTCGCGGCCGTGCTCGCGCCGACCGACCTCGTCTCCGCCACCGCCGTGTTCCGCCGCCTCGGCGCGCCCGGCCGCGTCGTCAACCTCGTCGAGGGCGAGAACCTCGTCAACGACGGCACCGCTCTGACCGCGTGGCGCGTCGCGGTCGCCGCCGCGGGCGCGGGCGTGTTCACGGCCGCGGACGCCGCCGTCGAGCTCGTGCTCGTCGCCGGCGGCGGGACGCTCGTCGGCCTCGCGGGCGGGTACGCGGTGGCGTGGCTGCGCCGCCGGATGGACGACGCCCTCGTCGAGATCACGGTCACGCTCCTGACCCCGTACGTCCTGTTCATCGCCGCCGAGCAGCTGGAGATGTCGGGCATCCTCGCGGCGGTCGTCAGCGGCCTGTACCTCGGCGCCCGCGACCCGTTCCTCACCGACGCCGGCACGCGCCTGCAGGCCTGGGGCTTCTGGGAGATCCTCGTCTTCCTCGTCGAGTCGCTGCTGTTCGTGCTCGTCGGGCTGCAGTTCCCGCTGCTCGTCGACGAGCTCGGCGGCGACGCGGTCGAGAACCTGCTCGTCGCCGGCGTGGTGCTCTCGCTCGTCGTCATGGCCGTGCGCATGGCGCACCAGTTCACCGTGCTCGAGCTCGACGAGCGGATCGGCGGGCGGGAGCCGATCGGGGCGCGCGAGCGTGTGGTCGTCGGCTGGGCGGGCATGCGCGGCGCGGTGTCGCTCGCGGTCGCGCTCGCCGTCCCGCTCGACATCGCGGGCCGCGACCAAATCATCTTCGTCACGCTCGTCGTCATCGTCGTCACGCTGACGGTCCAGGGCCTGACGCTGCCCGCGCTCATCCGGGCGATGCGCTTCGTCGAGGAGGTCCCGGACGAGCGCCACCAGGCGATGATCCGCTTCCGCACGATCGAGGCGGCGCTCGACCACATCGGCCAGGTGTCGCTCGAGCGCGACGGGTTCGGCGAGTCGGCGATCGAGCGCGCGCGGTCGCTCTACGCGCAGCGTGCGCACCAGCTGGCGGGCGAGTGCGCGGACGGCGTCCCGCTGCCGGAGTCCGACACCGCGGAGTGGCTGCGCCTGCGCGTCAACCTGCTGCAGGTCGAGCGCTCGCGGCTGACCCAGCTGCGGGACGAGGGCGAGATCACGACGCCGCAGATGGTCGCGGTGCAGCGCGACATCGACCTCGAGCTCGAGCGGCTGGGGAGGAGGCTCGCGACGGCATGACCGACCACGTGCGCGGCGACGGGCCGGTCGAGCTGCTCGAGTACGGCGACTTCCAGTGCCCGTACTGCCGGGACGCGGTGAGGTCGATCGAGCGCGTCCGCGCGCGGCTCGACGGCCGCATCCGGTTCGCCTTCCGCCACTTCCCGGTCACCGGCAAGCATCCGCGCGCGCAGGAGTACGCCGAGGCGGCGGAGGCGGCGGCGGCCCAGGGGCGCTTCTGGGAGATGCACGACCTCCTGTTCGCCGAGCGCGAGCCCGAACCCGTCGCGCTGGCCGAGCGTCTCGGGCTGGACGTCGCGCGCTTCGAGCGTGAGCTGCGCGACGGGACGCACGCCGACGCGGTCGCGGCAGACCGTGCGGAGGGGGAGGCGCGCGGGGTCACCGGCACCCCGGCGTTCTTCGTCGCCGGCGAGCGGCACCGGGGGTTCTACGACGTCGAGGCGCTCGTCGACGCGCTTGAGGATGCCGGCGCCTGACCGGCCGCGGCGATCCTCGCCCGCAGGCGAAGCCGCACCCTCCGGCTGCCCGGCCGGCGCGCCTCGCGCGCGATCAGCCGGCGCCCCGCCGCCGTCAGGCGCAGCCTGAGCGTCGCTGCGCGCGCCGTCCGCAGCTCCCGCCGCGCGCGCCACAGGACGGTCCCGTCGGCGAGCGCCACCGTCAGCATCACGGTCGCCGCGCGGCACGGCGCGACCCGGATCCCGAACGCGCGCGCCTCTCGCGTCAGGAGCGGGCGGACGAAGCCCATCCGCCGCAGCGCTCCCACCGCGGTGCGCGCGGCGGAGCGCTCGTCGCAGGCGGGCTCGGCCTCCGCCTCCGAAGCCGGCGCTCCGGGACCAGTCGTCGGGGTCCCGGAGGCCGGCTCCGTCCCACCCGGAGAGGTGGAGGCCTGTGGGGGTTCGGAAGAGGAGTCGCCGGGCGGCCTGCCCTTGGTGGCGCCGGGCGTCTTGCCCGGCGTGCCCGAGGCCGCCGCGGCGCGGGCGCGCGCGGCGCCGAGGCGGACGGCGGTCGAGGCGCTGTTGTTCGCGTAGTCGCTCTCGAGCAGCGCGACGCCGGGGTTGAGGCGGACGACGAGGCGGTAGTGGCCGCGCGGGAGCCCTGCCACGTCGAGCGAACCGCGCAGCCCCGTGGTGCCGACGGCGAAGCGGAGCGCGAGCAGGCCGGGCAGCGAGCACCGCGACCCCGTGCAGGCAGCGGCCGCGGAGGTCGAGCGCACGACCGCGTCGTCGGAGGCGCGGCGCAGCTCGAACCGCGCGAAGCGGCGCAGGCGCCACAGGTCGTCGGAGCGAGCGGCGCGGACGCCGCGGCGCGCCTCGTCGCGACCGCCGCCGAACCGGAGCGTCCCCACGCCGCGCCGCACCGCGTAGCCGCGTCCGTCCCCCTCGACGAGTTGGTCGGCCCGCATCCGCGGCCGCTCGGCGTCCGGGCGGGACGCGTCGACGAGCAGCGGGCCGTCGCCGACGTTGCGCGCGGTCGCGCCCACGGCGAGGCGCGGCCCGTCGCGCACGGCGGAGGGCGCGCCCGGCGCGAGGTCGGGCGGCGCCGCGCCCGCGGGAGCGGCCGGCAGCGTGCCGAGGGCGGCGACGAGCGCCGCGAGAAGTGGGCGTCCGTGCCGCATCTCGTCCTGCATGTTGCCCGGAAAAACGGCGGGCGGAATCGGACATCGGTCCATGGACGGGGCGGCTCCTCAAGCCGCCCCGTCCAGCCCGCCTCGCTACACCGCCACGGCGGCCGGCTCGAGCGCGACGTCCAGCACCTCGCCGACGGTCATGACGGGGTGGAACGTCATCTGCTCGCGGACCTCGGCGGGGACGTCGTCGAGGTCGCCGCGGTTGCGCTCTGGGATGACGACGTCGGTCAGCCCCGCCGCGTGCGCCGCGAGCACCTTCTGCTTGAGCCCGCCGATCGGCAGCACCCGGCCCTGCAGCGTGACCTCGCCGGTCATGCCCACCGAGTGCTTCACCGGGCGGCCGCTCAGGAGCGACGCCAGCGCGGTCGTCATCGTGACGCCGGCGCTCGGCCCGTCCTTCGGGATCGCGCCCGCCGGGACGTGGACGTGGAACTCGCGCTCCTCGAACGCGTCGGCGTCGATCCCCAGCTCGTCGGCGTGCGCGCGCACGTACGTGAGCGCGATCCGCGCCGACTCCTTCATCACGTCGCCGAGCTGGCCGGTGAGCGTGAGCCCGTTCGACCCCTTCATCGCGTTCGCCTCGATGAACAGCACGTCCCCGCCGACCGGGGTGTACGCCAGCCCGGTCGCGACGCCCGGCACCGCGGTGCGGATCGCCGCCTCCTGGAAGAACCTCTGCCGGCCGAGGGCGTCGCGCACGATCTCCAGGTCGACGTCGACCGGGGCGGCGCGCTTCGCCCTCGCGATCGACGTCGCCACCTTCCGCAGGATCGTCCCCAGCTCGCGCTCGAGGTTCCGGACGCCCGCCTCCCGCGTGTACTCGCGCACCACGGTCCGCAGCACGTTGTCGGCGATCGTCACCTCGTCGGGGTTCAGCCCGTTGCGCTCGCGCTGGCGGGGGGCGAGGTAGTCGCGCGCGATCGCGATCTTCTCCTCGACCGTGTAGCCGTCGAAGCGGATGACCTCCATGCGGTCGAGCAGCGGGCCAGGGATCGTCTCGGCCATGTTCGCCGTCGCGATGAACATCACCTCGGACAGGTCGAGCTCGACGTCGAGGTAGTGGTCGCGGAAGGAGTGGTTCTGCGCGGGGTCGAGGACCTCGAGCAGGGCCGCGCTCGGGTCGCCGCGCCAGTCCGCGCCGACCTTGTCGACCTCGTCGAGCATGATCACCGGGTTCATCGTCCCGGCGTCTCGGAGGGCGCGGACCAGGCGGCCGGGGAGCGCGCCGATGTACGTGCGCCGGTGGCCGCGGATCTCGGCCTCGTCGCGCACGCCGCCGAGCGACATGCGGACGAACTCCCTGCCGGTGGCGCGCGCGATCGACTCGCCGATCGACGTCTTGCCGGTCCCGGGCGGGCCGATCAGGGTCAGGATGGCGCCCGCCTTCTTGTCGGCCTCGATGCCGCGTTCGAGCCGCAGCTTGCGGACCGCGATGTACTCGACGATGCGGTCCTTGACGTCCTCCAAGCCGGCGTGGTCGGCGTCGAGCACCTCGCGCGCCTTGACCGGGTCGAGCACCTCGACCGACCGCTTGCTCCACGGCAGGCTGACGAGCCACTCGAGGTACGTGCGGAGCATCTGGCCCTCGCCGCCGCCGCCCTCGCCCATGCGCTCGAAGCGGGCGAGCTCGCGCTCCGCCTGTTCGCGCACGTCGTCGGGCATGCCTGCCTCTTCGATCTGCTTGCGCAGGTCGTCGGTGACCGATCCGTCGTCCTCGCCCAGCTCGCGGCGGATCGAATCCATCTGCTTGCGCAGGAAGTACTCGCGCTGCTGCTTCTGGGCGCCGGACTCGACGTCGTCGCGGATCTTGCGGCGCACCTGCAGGGCGGTCAGCCGCTCGCGCTGCATCTCGAGCGCCTTGGCCAGCCGCTCGGTGACGTCGACCGTCTCCAGCAGCTCGAGCTTCTGCTCGAACGTCAGATCGGGCGCGTAGCCGGACGTGTCCGCGAGCGGGCCGGGCTCGACCACGCTGCGCAGGAACGCGGAGACGCGCTCGTCGGCGCCGCGCTCCTCGAGGATCTCCTCGACGACGGCGCGGTAGTCGCGCTCCAGCTCCCGGGTGCGGCCGTCCGCCGGGTCGGCGTCCCTGTGCTCCTCGACCGCCACGCGCAGCCGGCCGCGGCCGTCGGGAGTCGCGGCGCCGACGATGACCCCGCGGGCCTCGCCCTCGAGCACCGCGCCGCGGGCGCCGCCGGGCAGCCGGACGGTCTCGACGACCTTCGCGATGGTGCCGACCGAGGCGAACTGCCCCTCATGGCGCGGGACGAGCAGGACGCGATCCTCGCCCGCCACGTCGACGGGAAGGGTGACGTCCCACGTGGGGAAGACGACGGTGTCGTCGAGCGGTACGAGGAGGAGCGTCTGCTGGTCCATGAAGATCCTTGTCAACGTGGAAAGTTGCGCGAGCAATCTTAGCGAACGGGGCTTAGATCTCAGGCCGACGGCGTGTGAGAGGGTTCACGCATGAACGACGTCGCGCTCCTCGACGCGACCGCGCAGGCCGAGCTGATCCGGCGGGGCGAGGTCTCGCCGTCCGAGCTCGTCGACGGCGCGATCGCTCGCATCGAAGCCTTGAACCCCGAGCTGAACGCGGTGATCACGCCGCTGTTCGAGAAGGCGCGCTCGGTCGCCGCCGGCGAGCTGCCGGACGGTCCGTTCCGCGGCGTCCCGATGCTGCTGAAGGACCTCGCATGCCACTCGGCCGGGGACCCGATGTACGAGGGGTCGAAGTTCCTCCGCGACGCGGGGTGGGTCGAGGAGGAGGACACGGTGCTGGCGGCGCGCTTCCGCCGGGCCGGGTTCGTGTTCTGCGGCAAGACGAACACGCCCGAGTTCGGGATCCTCTCGACGACCGAGCCGGCGGAGTTCGGCGCGTCGCGCAACCCGTGGAACACCGGTCATTCGACCGGCGGCTCGAGCGGCGGCAGCGCCGCTGCGGTGGCGGCGGGCATGGTGCCGCTAGCGCACGCCAACGACGGCGGCGGCTCGATCCGGATCCCGGCGAGCTGTTGCGGCCTCGTCGGCCTGAAGCCGTCGCGCGGCCGCACCCCGTTCGGCCCGGACGTCGGCGACATCATGACCGGGCTCGTCAACGAGCACGTCGTCACGCGGTCGGTGCGCGACTGCGCCGCGGTCCTGGACGCCGTGAGCGGCTACGCCCCCGGCGACCCGTACACGGCGCCGGCGCCCGCGCGGCCGTACTCGGACGAGGTCGGCGCCTCCGTCGGCCGGCTGCGGATCGGCATCCGGACGGAGCCGCCGGGGCGGCAGCTCTCGGCGCACCCGGAGTGCGTCGAGGCGGCCGAGAGCGCCGCGCGGCTTCTAGAGTCGCTCGGGCACGTCGTCGAGGAGGTCGAGCTGCCGTTCCTCGACGCCGAGGACCTCATCCCGCAGTTCCTGATCCGGTGGAGCGGGGGCGTCGCGTGGAACATCGCGTACTGGGAACGCAAGACCGGCCGCACGTGCACGCCGGACGACGTCGAGCCGTCCACGTGGGCGCTGGCCGAGATGGGCCGCTCGCACGGCTCCGGCGAGTATCTGAGCGCGGTCGAGCGCCACCAGGTCCTCGGTCTCGCGATCGAGCGCTGGTTCGGCGGCGGCTTCGACCTGATGCTGACGCCGACGATGGCGGTCCCTCCGCCGCCGCTCGGCTCCTTCGACCACCCGCCCGACCAGCCTCTGCTCCCGATCGCGGTCGCGACACCGATGGCGATCTTCACGAGCGGGTTGAACATGACCGGCCAGCCCGCGATCTCGCTGCCGCTCCACATCGGGGCCGACGGCCTGCCGATCGGAGTGCAGCTCGCCGCACCATACGGCCGCGAGGACGTCCTCCTGCGCGTCGCGGCGCAGATCGAGGAGGCAGCCCCCTGGGCCGACCGCCAACCACCCGTCTTCGCCGGCGCGGCCGCCGCGACCGGCCCGCCGGTGCCAGGCACGTGAACATTGCGGTGCCAGGCACGTAAACATTGCGGTGCCAGGCACGTGAACATTGCGGTGCCAGGCACGTGAACAGGATCGGCGGCTGCGCCTAGTCGCCTTCGGCGGCGCTCCAGGGCGGCTGCGGGGGTGCGGATTCGAGGGCTCGGCGGAGGAGCGTCATGAGCTCGCGTCGCTGCGTCGCGGTGAGGCCCGCGAGGACTTCGTCTTCGACTTCGGAGATCAGCGCGCGGGCGCGCTGCAACAGCCGCCGGCCCTTCGGCGTGATCGAGATCTGCTTCGCGCGGCGGTCGGTGGGAGACGGTTGGCGTCGCGCGAGTCCTGCATCCTCGAGCCGGTCGAGCAGCGAGACCATCGTGCTGCGGTCGATGCCGAGCAGCGCGCCGAGCTCCTGCTGCGTGGCTCCCTCGCGGGCGGCGATGACGTTGAGCAGCGCGAAGAGCGCCGGGGTCAGGCCGATCGTGCCGAGCGCTTCCGCGGTGCGCGTGTGCGTGCCGCGCCAGAGCCGGAAGAAGAGCTGGCCGGCGAACTCGGCCACGGCGTTTTCGTCACCTCCGCGAATCATTTGTGATACAAACTATCAGGTGAGCAACGCGCCGGATGGAGGGACCACGATGAGCACGACGAAGGCGAAGAAGAAGTCCGACGGCTTCAGCGCGGAGGAGCGCGCCGCGATGAAGGAGCGCGCCCGGGAGCTGAAGGCGGGCAAGGGGAACCGCGAACCGGACGTCCTCGCCAAGCTCGCGGAGATGCCGGAAGCCGATCGCGTCATGGCGGAGCGGCTGCACACGGTCATCAGGGACGCCGCGCCCGACCTCGCGCCGAGGACCTGGTACGGCATGCCGGCGTACGCGAGGGACGGCAAGGTCCTCTGCTACTTCCAGAGCGCCAGCAAGTTCAAGGCGCGCTACGCGACGCTCGGCTTCAGCGACGAGGCGAACCTCGACGACGGTGCCATGTGGCCGACGGTCTTCGCGCTCAAGAAGCTGACCGCGGCCGAGGAGAAGAAGATCCGCGCGCTCCTGAAGCAGGCGCTCAGCTGAGCTGATCGTCACACAAGCGTTCTACATACCTCGGGTACGTTTCCGGGCATGCCCGACTACACCGCGAAGCGGCTCGACGAGATGGAGGCGTCCTTCGGGGGCGCGTTCAAGAAGGTCCGCGCCGAGCTCGGCGTCACCTCCTTCGGCGTCCAGGTCATCGAGATCCCGCCCGACGTCACCCAGTACCCCGAGCACGACCACGCCGACAGCGGCCAGGAGGAGGTCTTCGGCGTGCTGGCCGGCTCGGGGCGGATCGTGATCGGGGGCGAGGAGGTCGCGCTGGAGCCCGACGTCTACGTCCGCGTCGCCCCGAACGAGCCGCGGAAGATCTACTCCGGCCCCGAGGGGCTGAAGCTCATCGCGATCGGCGGCGTGCCCGGCAAGCCGTACGAGATCGCCGAGGCGTCGAAGCTGACCGGCGCGACCGCGTAGACGGCCTACATCCGGCGGGCGCGCAGCGTCACGGTGACCGTGCGCCCGCCGGCCTCGATCTCGAGGCGGAAGGGGTAGGTGCCGCGGACCGTCGGCCGGAGGCGCAGGCGCCTCGTCTGTCCGGCCTTCACGGTGCCCTCGGCGATGCCGCTGGAGACCTTGCTCGCGGTCTCGCGCCCGTGGAAGAGCGTGAACCGCGCGTCCTCCGCCACCCGGAAGGAGGCGACGACCCCGCGGCGGCCGAAGACGGGCGCGCTCAGGCGGAACGCGCGGACCAAGCCGCAGCCCGAGTTCGCCTCGAACTTCGGCAGCGGACGGAAGCGCCCGGACCGCGTCCGGCGGAACGCCAGCCGGCGGGTGTCCGTGCCGCCGAAGGCGCCTCGCGCGCGGAAGCGCGCGACGAACACGCCCGCGCCGCGCAGCCGGCGGCCGTTGAAGTTCGCGCCCGACAGCGACTCCTTCGCCGTGAAGCGCGCGACGCGCCGCGGCCTGCGCAGCATCCGCGAGCCCCGCGTCAGCCGGAACACGTCGACGCGCACCGGCCCGCCGGCGCGGGTCTCCCAGCGGAACGTCACGCCGCGGCGCCCGCGCGACCGAGCCGACACGCGGCGGAACCCGGCGGGGGAGCGGCACTGCTCGGGCGGCGGCCCCGGCCGGTCGCTCGAGCGCAGCTCGGTCGTCGCGATCGTCTCGCGCTGCACGTCCGGCGCGCAGAAGGGCGTGTCCACCCACTCCTTGCGCGAGAACATCCGCGTCTGGTCGGAGAACCACGGCGACGCCTTGTTCGTCGACTGCGAGTACGTGAGGATCGTCCGCGGCTCGACCGGGCACGGGCCGTCGACGAACTGCACCGCCTGCACGAAGCTCGAGCCGTGCGGCACGTTCTTGATGCCGCCCTCGCCCGGCGCGCCGACGTTGATCGCGTTGAAGACGCCCGCGGTCCCCGGGCCGCCGTGGATCGGGATCCGCTCGCCCTCGCGCACCTCGGCCTGCACGTCGCCGAGCGGCGCGTCGAGCGGGATGCCGAGCCCCTTCAGCTCGTCGGTCGCGTCCTGCAGCGCCTGCTTGACCCGCGGGTCGTCGGTGTCCAGCCCGTTCGGCGTCCGCGCCGGATCGTTGGCGTCGAACGAGTTCCGCCACGGCGGCGGCGGGTCGGCGACCCCCGTCGGCCCGCTCAGCAGCCGCTGGGCGAAGCGGCGGAACAGCAGCGCGCCCTGCGAGCCGAGGTCGTCGTGGACGTCCCACTTCGCCAGAGCGGCGCACGGCTCGGCCAGCGACGAGTCGCTCTCGCACAGCGAGCGCACCTCGGGCATCCACAGCTCGCCGGTGTACTGGCGGTTGTTGAAGACCGTGTCCTGCAGCTTGCGCAGCGAGAACGTCTCCCCGTCGACCATCAGCAGCCCGAGCCGGGTGCGCAGCGTCCGCTCCGTCCGCTCGTCGCCGACGATCAGCGGGAAGCCCTCGAGCGGGTGCTTCAGGTTCCCCAGCCAGTACGAGTCGTTCGAGTTCATCACGTAGTCGGGGCGGAACATGCTCGGCAGGTGCTCGTCCGGGCCGAACGTGCCGGGCTGGACCGCGCTCGGGTCGTTGCCCCACTTGCACTCCGACCGCGAGCCGTCGAGCGTCGGCAGCCGCAGCGCCCCGTACGTCGCCCGGCCGACCTCGGTGTTGCACGCGTCCGCCTGCTCGTTCGTCACGTGTGGGACGACCGAGATGTCCGCGTAGTAGGCCTCGCCGCTGGAGTCCGCGGCGATGGAGTTCACCCACGGGATGCCCTGGTTGCGCCGCAGGACCTGGTCGTACTCGCGCACGCTCTGCGCGTGATTGGTCTCGAAGAAGTGGTTGAGGTAGCGGAAGTTCGCGGCGTTGGCGTCGCCCATCGCGAACGCGACCGCCGGCGTCCACGGGAACAGCGGCAGGCCGAGGATCTCGGTGAAGACCGGCCCGTACTCGGTGTCCCACAGCACCCGCTTCTGCTGCTCGATCCCGCTGTCGGTCTTGACGTCGACCGTCACCTCGGTCGGCGTCATCTGCTTCGGCTGCCCGTCGACGAGGTAGGTCGTCGGCGAGCCCGGCACGAGCTTCAGCTCGAACGGCGTGAAGCGGTAGGCGGTGGAGACCGTGTGGCTCCAGGCGAGCCCGCGCGTGTGGCCGATCAGGACGACCGGGACGCCGAACAGCGAGCCGCCGGAGACGTCCATCTTCCCGGGGATCGTCGCGTGCGCCTGGTAGAAGCGCTCCGAGCCGTCCCAGGGGAAGTGCGGGTTGCCGAGCAGCATCCCCTTGCCGTTGTCGGTCTGGTCCTTGCCGATGCCGTACGCGTTGGAGCCGATGCCGCCGAGAGGGAGCTGCTCCTTCAGCGTCGCGAGCTGCTCGGGCGTCGGAACCGGGACACCGCCGCCGCCCATCGCCGGCGTCGGCGGCTCCGCCCCCCCGATGCCGTTGATCGCGACGCCGCTCGAGGCCAGCAGCGCGAGCTGGTAGAAGCGCCGGTACGCGTCGATCTCCTCGATCGGCTTGACCCACTCGGCCCCGCGGCACGCCGCGTCGGGGAGGTTGGCGACGCCGACGTCGCGCAGGTAGCGGTTGTAGCCCGCGACGTAGCCGCGGACCGCCTCGCGGATCTCCGGCTTGGGCCCGTTCGGCGGCTCCTGCGCCAGCAGCTTCTCGATCGTCTGCTGGACGATGATCTTCTTGTAGAAGAAGTCGGAGTTGAGGTTGGTCTGCGTCGTGCCGTTCGACCGCATCGACCACGTCGCGTCCGGCCCGAAGTACTTGGACCGCTCGCCGCGCACCGTCACGTACTGGTCGGCGATGACGCAGAGGTTGTCCTCGGCGAGCGCGTAGCCGTAGCCGTAGCCGAGGCTGCCGTAGTCCTTCGCCGTGATGTGCGGGATGCCGTGGTCGGTCCGCTGGATCGTGACGTCGTAGTCGTCCTCGGCCGCGGCGGCCGCCGGGATGAGGAGCGCGACGAGGATCGCGAGGAGGGTCAGGCGCATCGGCGCATCCTCCACGGCCCCGCGGAGCCGTGCGCCGATCGCGGCCGGACGCGGACGCCGGCGGCGCGCCGCGGCAGCCGGAGCGAGCGCGCCGTCGTCGACATCGCGACCGAGCGCCAGCGGCCGCAGCGGCGGCGGCGCGTCGAGGGACGGCAACGGACCCGCAGCTCGACGTCGAACCGCGGCGCCGCGGACGACCAGCGCGCGCTGCGCCCGTGGAGGCGCAACGCGACCCCGTCGAGCGCGTTTCCAGAGCGCATCGCGGGCGGGGGCGCGGCGGGCGGGATCGCCGGCAGCCCGGCGCCGCCGAGCGACTGCAGCGCCGGCGGCAGCGCCGGGTCGTCGTCGGGCTCGTCGGCGGGCGCCGCCGCGGCGGCCTTGGTGACGGTGCCGGTCTTCGACGGCGGCCCGGTGCCAGGCACCTCGAGGTAGATCGGCGACGTCATCGCGGAGACGGCGAGGTCGCCGCTGCACAGCACGATCGGCGACTCGCTGCTCGCCGGCGGGCGGCAGAACGGGTCGACGTCGGCTGACTGCTGCTGCTGGTAGAGGACCGCGCGCACCCAGCCGGCGGCGGCCGGCGCGGTGAACCGGACCTCGCCGCCCGGCGCGAGCGCCCGGCCGTCGAGCAGCGTCGCGCCGTTCGCCCGCACGCGCACCTGGCCGCCCGTGGTGAGCCCGTCGGCCCGCACGCGCATCGGCGTCCCGGGCCGGACCGCGTCGCCCATCGTCGCCTCGAACGTCCCGTCGCGGTTGCCGTCCGCCTCGAGCAGCAGCCGCGCGCCGCCGAGCGCGGGCGGCAGGCGCGACAGCGTCGTGCGCCCGAGCCGGACGCCCTGCAGGATCGAGCGCTGCCGGCGGTCGCGCGCCAACACCCACGTCGTCGGCAGGCCGAGCGTCGGCTGCGTCCCGCCGTGGGAGTCCGACCCCGCGAGTGCCGGCATCCGCACGCCGCGCTGCAGCCAGCACTCCCAGAACAGCTCGCCCGGCGGGATCAGCGCGGTCGGGTTCCACACCTCGACGGTGTCGGGCCGGACCGAGAACCCGTAGCGCCAGTGCAGCGGCGTGTCCGGGCCCATCGCCTCGTCGCACGAGGTCGGCAGCGTCCCGGCGCGGTAGCTCGGGTGGTTGGCCTGGAAGAGCCCGCCGTCGGCGTTCAGAGCGTCCGCGACCGCGCCGGGGTTGGCCTCGTCGTCGCCGTAGTGGCGCTTGGCGCCGAGCATCTGCGCGTGCCCGCGCGCCGACCACTCGTACGCCTTGACGCCCACGACGCCCTGCGAGCCGAAGTCCGGGTCGCTCCACGCCCGGATGTCGTCGTGGTCGCTGATGACGAGGAAGTCGAGCCCCTTGAGCGCCGCCTCGGTGAAGCGCTGCGCGACGGTGCCCGCCGACGAGTAGAAGGTGTCCGGCCCGGTGTTGTCGTCGTCCGGCGGGCAGTACGCGTCGTGCGAGTAGCACGTGTGCACGTGGCCGTCGCCGGCCAGCCACTCGCCGGAGACCGCCGCGGGCTCGACCCACACCGGGCTCGAGTAGGCGACCGGCTTGCCGCTGCGCAGCGCGCGTACGTAGTACCACCGCTCGCCCGCGGACGCCGGCCGGTCGACCCGCAGCGCGCCGCCGGTGCCGGCGCCGACGACCGTCCCGCCGCTGGTCACGACCTCGAGCCGGAGCGCCGGATCGCTGACGGTCGCACTGATCGACAGCGGCCGCCCGGGCGCGCGCTGCAGCCGGCTGCCCATCCCGTCGCCGTCGACCGCGAACGTCAGCCTCAGCGCGTTCTCCTCCGGCCCGACGGCGTAGAACCGGCGGGCCAGCAGCGCCTCGCGGATCCCGTCGCGTGTGCGCGCGCTCGCGAGGAGCACCGTCTTCGGCCACGTCGGCCCGCCCCAGTCGTCGAGCGGGGGCTTGCGGTGCCCGAGGTCCTCGGCCCCGATCGCGCCGACGTGCCACCCGCGGTCGAGCGCGAACGCGTACGCCCCGCCCTCCGCCGCGTGCCCGCCGTCGGCGCCGTAGTCGCGCCGGTCGTTGAAGACCTCGATCCCGACCATCCGCTCGTCCGCCTCCGGCACGTACGCGAAGCGGTTCCAGTTGAGGACGGCGCCGCCGTCGAGCTTCTTCGCGCCGGGGTGGTTGAAGGTGCCGAGGCCGTCCGAGCCGCCGCCGAGCGCGGGCGCGGTCGTGAACCACCTCCAGAACGGCTCCATCGAGGCGTAGCCGGCCGCGGTCGCCTCGTTGGTCCAGTTGCTCGAGAGGTAGACGCTGATGTGGCCGAAGCGGTCGCTGCTCCACTCGAAGCCGCGGAAGCCGACGAAGCTGCCGTCGGTGGCCGCGTCGGCCTGCTCCTGCGTCGCCTCCCACTTGCGGAAGCCGTTGGTCCCGTCGGCGACGGCGCAGTCGGCGAGCAGCACCTCGCCCTCGCCGCCCCGGCCGTCGCCGTAGCACGCCTCGCTGAACGTGCTCGGCAGGCCCATGTTGGTGGAGTGGTCGGCGCCGCCGAGGAAGTCGAGCCCGTAGCCCTTGCCGGAGGCGAAGAAGTCCGCCGGCCGCGTGCCCGGCCAGCCGTCGGAGTAGGCGCTGTGCTCATGCATGGCGCCCCGCAGCTCGAGGTACGGCGACTGCGCGAGCGCAGGCGCCGCGAGCAGCGCGAGGAGGACGGCGGACAGCGCGGCGACCCGGACGGGCATGGCCGACGCGAGTGTAGGCTGCCGCGTTGCATGTCGCGCCATCTGCTCGCCGCCCTGCTCGCCGCCGGCCTCCTCGCGGGCGGCTGCGGGGACAAGGAGCCCGAGCCGAGCAGCGGCGGCGCGCCCGCGGTGACCAGCGGCGAGCCGTACGAGCTGGGCGGCGCCGACGGGTCGGGCGCGGACGGCGAGGAGAAGGACGCGCCGCGCGGCGGCATCGCGGCCGGGCCCGACACCAAGGAGCCCGGCGACCGCCCCGACGGCGACAGCGAGTTCAAGCCGCCGCGGAGGTAGGCGTGGCGGGGGGCGGCGGACGCAGGATGGCGAGGAGGTAGGCATGGCGCGGGCGCAGGGCGACGGCTGGGCGGCGGCGACGATCGACGACCTCGGCGACGGGCCGGGCTTCCGCAAGGTCCGCAAGGAGCTGGGCGTCACCGCGTTCGGCGTCAACGCGATCGTCCTGCCGCCGGGCATCTGGACGAACCGGCACTACCACGAACGCCAGGAGGAGCTGTACTTCGTCCACCGCGGCACGCTCGAGTTCGAGTTCGGCGACGGCGAGCGCCTGCGGGCCGAGGAGGGCACGCTCGTGCGCGTCGACGCCGCGACCGTGCGCCGGATGGGCAACGTCGGCGAGGGCGACGTCGTCTACGTGATCGTCGGCGGCGAGGGCGGCTACGTCGGCCGCGACGGGATGATGCCCGAGGGCGAGACCCGCGGCGTCACGAGCGGCCCGCAGTGAAGACGTTCACCGGGCCGTCGAGCTGCACGCGCACCCGGTCGCCCGGGTGCCAGACGGGATAGGAGAGCGAGCGCGAGCGCAGCCGCCGGCCGCTCGGCAGCTCGACGTGCACGAGCTGGTCGTGGCCGAAGAACTCGCGCTCGACGACGACGCCCTCGACCTGCGTGCGCCCGCCGGCGGCGGGGCCGATCGACAGCGCGACCGACTCCGGCCGCACGAGCACCTCCGCCTCGCCGGCGCCGACGCCCTCCGCCGGCACGCGCGCCAGCTCGCACTCCACCCAGCCTTCGGACACCGTGCCGGGCAGGACGTCCGCCTCGCCGAGGAACTCGGCCACCCACCGAGAGGCCGGCCGGCCGTAGACCTCCTCCGGCGTGCCGACCTGCTCGATCCGGCCGTCGCGCATCACCGCGACGTGGTCGGCGAGCGACAGCGCCTCCTCCTGGTCGTGCGTGACGAACAGCGCGGTGACGCCCGCCGCCAGCAGGATCTGGCGCACCTCCTGGCGGACCCGCGCGCGCAGCCCGGCGTCCAGGCCGCTGAACGGCTCGTCGAGGAGCACGACCTTCGGCGTGCCCGCGAGGGCGCGCGCGAGCGCGACGCGCTGCTGCTGGCCGCCCGACAGCTCGTTCGGGTGCCGCTCGCCCAGCTCCGAGAGCCCGACCAGCTCGAGCACCTCGCGCACGCGCTCGCCGGCCCGCTCCGCCCGGCGGCCGAGCGCGTACCGGATGTTCGCCGCGACCGTCATGTGCGGGAACAACGCGTAGTCCTGGAACACCATCCCGATCCGCCGCTTCTCCGGCGCGACGAACGTCTTGCCGCCCGCGATGATCTCGCCGCCGACCATGAGGCACCCGCTGTCGGGGCGCTCGAACCCCGCGAGCAGCCGCAGCATCGTCGTCTTGCCGCAGCCGCTCGGGCCGAGCAGCGCGCACACGTCGCCCTCGGCGACGTCGAGCGTCACGCCGTCGACCGCCCGGCAGTCGCCGAACCGCTTGTGGACGGCGATGGCGCGGATGGCGCTCATGGCTCGGAGTGGCCTCGGAGGGTGAGGGTCGCGAGAGGGACGGCGGACACGGCGAGGAGGACGAGGCTGGGAACCGCGCCACGCTCGTAGAAGCTGGCGCTGGTGAGCCTCCAGATTTCGGTGGCGAGGGTCTCGAAGCCTATCGGCGCCAGCAGGAGCGTCGCCGGCAGTTCCTTGACCGCGGTGAGGAAGACGAGGGCCGCGCCGGCCAGCACGCCCGACCGCGCGAGCGGCGCGGTGATCGTGCGCAGCACCGCGAGCGGCGAGCGCCCGAGCGAGCGCGCGGCCTCCTCGACGTGCGGGTCGATCTGCAGCAGCGCCGCGCGGATCGCGCCGATCGCCTGCGGCAGGAAGAGGATCGCGTACGCCGCCACGAGCATCGCGAGCGTCTGGTAGAGCACGGGCCACGCCCGCGTGCCGAGGAACACGAGCGCCAGCGCGACGACGATCCCCGGCAGGGCATGGCCGGCGAACGAGAGGCGCTCGAGCAGGGTCGACGGCCGGCTGCGATGGCGCGCCACGAGCAGCGCGACCGGCAATGCGGCGGCCGCCGCGACCGCCGCGGCCAGCGCCGCCCCGAGCAGCGAGTGGCCGGCCGCCGACGCGACCGTGTCCCACTCCACCTCACCGGCCACGCTCTTCGTCGCCCAGTAGCCGAGCACGCCGACCGGCAGCACGAGCGCCACCAGCACGACGCCGCCGGTGAACGCGAGCGCGGCCCCGCGCCAGCGCCCGAGCGGGACGAGCACGGCGCGCCGCTGTGCGCCCGGCGCGATCCGGTGGTACGCGCGCGCCCGCCGCGTCCTGCCCTCCAGCCACAGCACGACCAGCGTCACGGCGACGAGCAGGCACGCGAGCGCCGCCGCGCTCTCGCGGTCGAACGACGAGCGGTAGTTCGTGTAGATGACGCGCGTGAACGAGTCGAACCGCAGGATCGACACAGCGCCGAAGTCGCTGAGGACGTACAGCGCGACGAGCAGGCCGCCGGCGCCGATCGCCGGAGCGAGCTGGGGGAGGACGACCGAGGTGAACACCTGCCGCGGCGTGCGCCCCAGCCCGCGCGCGGCCTCCTCGAGCTGCGGGTCGACGCTGCGCAGCACGGCCTGCACGGGCAGCAGCACGTACGGGAACGTGAACGCGCTGAGCACGAGCCACGCGCCGGTGAACCCGTAGATCGACGGCAGCTCGTCGACGCCGAGGACGTCCTGCGCCAGCCCGCTCGGCCCGAGCGCGGACACCATCAGGTACGCGCCGATGTAGCTCGGGATCACGAGCGGCAGCGCGCACAGCACCGCCCACACGCGGCGGCCGGGCAGGTCCGTCCGGATCGTGAGCCACGCGAGCGGCACCGCGATCGCGATCGTCGTCGCGGTGACCGCCGCCGCGAGGCCAACCGAGCGCAGCATCAGCTCGAACGCGTCGCGCGACCAGATGGCGTCGCGGGCGGTCTCCGGCGCGCCCGCCACGACGATGACGAGGTAGACGAGCGGCAGCACCGCCACCGCCGCGACGGCCGCGGCGGGGACGAGCAGGCGGGCGGGAGGGCGGCCGCGGGCCGCTACAGCGCCCCCGTTTCCTGCAGCAGCTTCACCGTGTCCTGCAGGCCGGCCAGGTCGGCGAGGTCGATCTTGGGCGCCTGGATCTTGTCGAACGGCTCGAGCGCGGGATCGGGCTGGACGCCGGAGGCCAGCGGGTACTCCTTCGTGACGTCGGCGAAGTACTCCTGGCCCGGCCTGGAGAGCAGGTAGTCGATGAACTTGCGCGCCTGCGCCGCCTTCTCGGAGCTGCTCAGGATCGCGACGCCCGAGACGTTGATGAGCGAGCCGAGGTCGCGGTTCGGCGGGAAGAACACGCCGACCGGGTAGTCCGGGCCCTCCTCGGCGACGGCCTCGGCGACGTAGTAGTGGTTGATCAGGCCGATGTCGATCTCGCCGTTGGCGATCGCGTCGCGGATCGCGATGTTGTTCGTGTACGTCTTGACGTCGTTGGCGATCATGTCCTCGAGCCACTTGCGCGCGACGTCCTCGCCCTTGAGCTTGCGCATGGCGGTCACGAACGACTCGAACGACGGGTTCGTCGGGGCCCAGCCGACGCGGCCCTTCCACTCCGGCTTGGGCACGTCGAAGACCGACCGCGGCAGGTCGGACTCCTTCAGCTCGCGCTTGTCGTAGGCGATCACGCGCGAGCGGCCGGTCAGGCCGACCCAGTGGCCGGTGTGCGAGCGGAACCGCGGCTTCACCTTGCCCAGCTCGGACTGCGGGAGCGCCTGCAGCCGGTCCTCGGCCTCCAGCGCGCCGAGCGCGCCGGCGTCCTGGCTGAGGAAGACGTCGGCCGGGCTGTTGTCGCCCTCCTCCAGCAGCGTCGCCGCCAGGTCGGCGGAGTCGCCGTACCGGATCTCGAGCTTCGACCCCGTGTCCTTCTGATAGCGCTCCAGCAGGTCGCCGACCAGGTCCTGGTTGCGGCCGGAGTAGACGACGAGCGCGTCGCCGTCGTCGTCGCCGCCGCACGCGGCGAGGCCGAGGGCCGTCGCGGTGAGCACGAGCAGGGTCAGGAGGGTCTTCGGCATAATTCCAATCGCGGGAGTCGGTATTAGGGTGCCCTAAGTACAGCAGACCGGCGCGAGAGGCTGCCACGCGGTGGCACCATGGGTCGTGATGAAGCGCCTTCTCTCCCTCGCGCTGCTGCTCTGCTGCGCGCTGCCCGCCACCGCCTCCGCCGCCGCCAAGCCGTTCGGCTCGCTCGAGTGCAAGCCGGAGGAGGGCGTTCGCTTCTGCTCCGGGATCGTCGACACGTTCGACGGCCACATGGTCGACACCAACGTGACGCTCCCCGCGAGCGGCGACGGCCCGTTTCCGCTGATGATCCTCAGCCACGGCTGGGGCGGCTCCAAGATGGGGCTGACGGGCAACCCGTCGAACTCGTCGAAGCCGTGGGCCGACCGCGGCTACGCGGTGCTGTCGATCACATCGCGCGGCTTCAACGAGTCGTGCGGGACGCCGGAGAACCGGCTCGACCCGCGGTGCCCCGGCGGCTGGATCAAGCTCGATGACACGCGCTACGAGATCCGCGACGTACAGCACCTGGCGGGGCTGCTGGTCGACGACGGGCTGGTCGCGCCGGCGAAGATCGGCGTGCACGGCTGCTCGTACGGCGGCGGCGTGTCGTTCGGCCTCGCGATGCTGCGCGACCGGATCATGGACACCGACGGCTCGTACAAGCCGTGGGTCTCGCCGAAGGGGACGCCGCTGCGTCTCGCCGCCTCCGCGCCGTGCATCCCGTGGACCGACCTCGTCTACGCGCTGCAGCCGAACGGGCGCGAGCTCGACTACACGATCCCGGCGGCCGACGCCTCGCGCGTGCCGGGCGGCGTGATGAAGCAGTCGTTCGTGTCCGGCCTGTTCGCGCTCGGGCAGGCGAGCGGGTTCTACGCGCCGCCGGGCGCGGACTCCGAGGCGGACCTGACCACCTGGTACAACCGGATCAACGCCGGCGAGCCGTACGACGGCGAGCCGGTGGTCGAGGGGATCGCGAACGAGATCTACGACCACAAGTCGTCGATCTCGATCGCGCGCGACCGCGAGCCCGCGCCGGTCTTCGTCGCCAACGGGTGGACGGACGACCTCTTCCCCGTCGACGAGGCGCTGCGGATGTACAACGTGTTCCGCACGGAGTTCCCGGCGGTGCCGTTCGCGATGATGCACTTCGACTTCGGCCACCAGCGCGGGCAGGGCAAGGACGCCGACGAGGACCGCTACCGCGAGCACGTCGTCGCCTGGATGGACCGCTACGTGAAGGGCGACGCCTCCGCGCCGGCGCCGTCCGGCGTCGAGGTGCTGACGCAGACGTGCCCGGAGGAGGCGCCGTCCGGCGGGCCGTTCCACGCCGACACGTGGGCGGGCCTGCATCCGGGCGAGGTGACGTACGCCGAGCCCGCCGAGAAGTCGTTCGCGTCGGCCGGCGGCAACCCGTCCGTGGCCGCGACGTTCGACCCGATCGGCGGCGGCGGCGCGTGCGCGACGACCGACGGCGCCGACGAGCCGGGGACCGCCAACTACCGCCTGCCTCCGGCCGCGGGCGACGGGTTCACGCTGATGGGCTCGCCGCTGGTGACGGCCGACATCGCGGTGTCGGGCGCGTTCGGAGAGATCGCCGCGCGGCTGCTCGACGTCGGGCCGGACGGGAAGCAGACGCTCGTGGCGCGCACGATCTTCCGGCCGGATCCCAGCGGCCGGCAGGTCTTCCAGCTGCACCCGAACGCGTGGCACTTCGCGGCCGAGCACGTGCCGAAGCTGCAGCTGCTCGGACGGGACGCGCCGTACGCGCGCGCGTCCAACGGCCAGTTCGAGGTGACGGTGTCGAACCTCGAGCTGCGGCTGCCCACGCTCGAGCCGCCGGGCGGGATGGTCGGGACGCCCGGCCCGCTGCCGCTGCCGCCGGGGCAGCAGGCGGCGCCGGGCGTGCGGACCTCGCCGGTGGCGAAGCGGCGCACGCGCGGACGCCTGCGCCTCGTCGCGGCGTGCCGGACGGTGTCGCTGCGCGGGACCGACGTGCGGAAGGTGAAGCGGCTGATCGTCACGCGGCGCGGGACGCGGCGGCGCGTCGACCGCCGGCGCCCGTTCCGGGTGAGGATGCCGCGGACGGTGTCGCGGCGGATCCGCGCCGTCGCGGTGATGCGCGGCGGCAAGCGGGTGAGGCTGCGCGCGAAGGCGCCGCGGTGCGCGACGAAGCGGCGGCGCTGAGGCCGCCGCCGCTCCGGCGCGTCCCCCTTCGCCCTACCTTCGGAAGCGCTTGAGGTTCTTCGCCACCACGCGGTAGCCCGGCCGCCGCGTGCCGTCGGCGTTCATGAGGCCCGTGTCCATGTGCGCATGGCGGCCGACGCCGCTCCAGCTGAAGATGTACAGCCGCTTGATGCTGCGGCGGTAGCGCTTCGTCACCTTGAACAGGTAGCCGAGACGGGCCGCGGCGCGCCGCGGGCTGTAGCGGAAGCTGGTGCTCAGCTTGACGACGCCGCCGGTCTCGGTCAGCCAGAACGTCGCGCGGCGGTTGTAGCGGCGCACGGCGCGCATGATCTCGCGGGTGCCGCGCGTGCGCTTGCGGTTGATGTCGGAGTAGTTGTGGATCCCGACGATGCTCACCCGCTTGCGCCACTTGCGGCTGAGCGCGCGGTAGAAGCGGCTGATGTAGCGACCCACGCCTCGCTGGTCGAGGACGTCGAGGCCGACCACCGTGCAGCGCTTGCACGCGGACTTCACGACCCTGAACTCCCACGCCGCGCGGCTCGGCGACCTCCACGTCGCCTGCGAGTCGTGGTTGGCCTCGTTGCGCGAGCCCCACTCGCGCACACCCATCGCGCGGAACTGCTTGATGAGCGGGACGACCATCCGCTTGTAGCGCCGCTTCGAGGGGAGCTTCGCCTTCTTGCGTTGCAGGTTGTCCGACGAGATGTGCATGAACACCGACACCCGCGCGGCATTGGCGGCGTTCACGTACTCCGTCGCGCGCTGGATCTCCCAGGACTTGTCGAGCGCGTCCCACGGGATGAAGTAGCGGACGCGCTTGATCTTCAGCTTCTTGAAGTCGGGGTGCGAGAACATGCTCGCCTGCTGGTCGCCGATGCCGACGCGCACGTTGTAGGCGCCGTGCGCGGGGGCGGCGACGAGGAGGCTGACGACGATCGTCAGCAGGGTCAGCTTCGTCTTTGGCATCCGACCTGTAACCGGGCGCGGCGGGTGCCGGAGCGGTCGGTCGTCAGCGGGCTGACACGCTTGTCGCCCGCCGCGCGATCCTGGAAGATGGCGGGGACCGAATCCGGGAGGAACCTTGGCCACTCTGGAAGAGCTGCGCGAGCGCAGCAACACGCTCTTCACCGAGCTTCTGAGGCCGCGCCCGCGCGAGCATGCCTTCTCGTGGTTCGACCCCGAGGACGGCGTCGCGGCGGCCGTCCTGTCGCTGCAGCTCTCGGCGCTCGCCGCGTCGGGCGCGACTGCGGAGGACGGGCTCGCCGCCGCGCTCGACCACGCCGAGAACGAGCGGCAGACCGCCTCGCAGGAGGCCGTCGAGATCGCCCTCGCGCTGTTCGTCACGCACAACCGCGCCGGCCGGCGGCTGGCCAAGCCGCGCACGGTCGCGGCGGCGCCCGAGCTGTTCAGCCCGCCGCGCGCCGGCGGAAGACAGCCGGCGATCTCCATCGGCGGGCTCTCGCCCGGGCTGGACTACTGGCGCGAGGATGTCCTCGCGAACGAGCACCACAAGCACTGGCACGAGGTCTATCCGTGGCCGGGCATCCCGCCGAGCAGCTTCTCCGACTGGCTCGACGCGCACTCGACGGACGAGCTCGTGGAGATCCTGACCGCGCTCGACCCGAGCCAGGCGTGGGCGGACATCGTGCCCACCCTCAGCCCGGAGGAGCTCGCCGGGCTCTTCGGCGACGTCCTCCGCTTCGCCCGCGACCTTCCGCGCGAGCTGTACACGAAGCTGTTCCGGCTGAACGACCGCCAGGGCGAGCTGTTCTTCTACATGCACTCGCAGATGCTGGCCCGCTACGACGCCGAGCTGCTGTCGCACGGGCTCGCGCGCGTCGCGCCCTTCGGCCCGGACCAGTGGGAGGACCCGATCGCCGCCGGCCACGACCCGATCGAGGTCGAGGGCTTCGGGCGTCGCGAGGAGAACGAGGCCATCGCCGCGGACGACGTGACGTCGCTGCGGCAGATGTGGGACGAGATCGAGACGGCGCTGGAGGACGGGCGCCTGCGCGCGCTCGGTGGCGGGACCGTGCCGATCGACCGGACGAACCTCGGGGAGGCCGTCGAGGCCACGGCGCCCCAGCTGCGAGACCTGGCCGAGGACCGCTACCCCGGGCTGCACGGCAGCGGGCACGTCGACATCGCCGCGCTCGGGTCGCCCGACGCCGGCGTGATGATCTCGCCCGTGACGGCCATCCGCGACCCCGTCTTCTGGCAGTGGCACAAGGCGATCGACGACCTCAACGTGCGCTGGCAGGACACGCTCGAGCCGTACACGTTCGAGGACGCGCCGCCCGTCCTCGTCCGGGACACCGACGTCATCCTGGCCCGCACGTCGGCGCTGGCCGGCGTGGCGGACCCCGGCGCGCTCGGCACCCAGCTCTTCGGCGGCGCGAACTGGGACACCGACTTCGCCGCCGGGCAGGCGTCGGACGGCGACGCGTCGCTGGAGACGATCGACCAGCTCACCACGACGATGGCGAGCGCGAACTTCGGCGGCTCGCGCATCAGGTTCCTCACGCACGAGCCGTTCTCGTACTTCCTGCGGCTCGAGAACACGACGGACGATCCGGTCGGCGTCACGGTGCGGATCTTCCTCGCGCCGGAGGCCGAGGCCGCCGACCGGCGCATGTGGATGGAGCTGGACAAGTTCCTGGTCGACCTCGAGCCGGGCCGGCAGGTGATCCACCGGCCGGACACCGAGTCCTCGATCATCAAGCGCCCGGCCGAGAAGAGCCCGGCCGCGGTGATCCCCTCGGACGGGGATCCCGACGAGCGCTCGTACTGCGACTGCGGCTGGCCGTACACGCTGCTCCTGCCGCGCGGCACGCCGGACGGCATGCCGTTCCGGCTCCTCGTGCTGTGCACCGACGCGTCGATCGATGGCGTCGAGCATCCGGAGCATTGCGGGTCGATGAGCTACTGCGGCGCGGTCGACCGGTACCCGGACGCGCGCGACATGGGCTACCCGTTCTCGCGGCCGTTCGCCGGGCCGGCGGCGACCGCGATCGAGGACACGCTCGGCGGGCTCGACACCGCCGCCGCGAGGACGGTGACCATCCGGCACGCCTGACGCCGGTCAGAAGTCGAAGAGGGCGTCGTTCCAGAACGTGCGCCTGCTGCGCAGCGTCTCGGTGTCGTGGAGCTCGCTGTGGGCGGCGAGCTCGGCCAGCAGCGTCTTGCGGGGGACCTCGGTCCCCCGGTCGACGCTGCCGTGCTTCCCCGCGAGCGTGGAGACCATCGTCGTCAGCCGGCCCGGCTCCGGCGCCGGGGCGCGGCGCTCGAACGCGTTCCACAGCGTCTTCGGCGTGGCGTTCAGGCTGCCGTGGTGGCCGACCTTGTAGAAGCTCGCGGTCGCGAGGCGCTCCCGGATCTCGGCGTGGTTCGGCGCCGCGAAGAGCGCGTAGCTCCAGTTCTCGATCTGCGCGTCGCCCGGGAACAGCAGTCGCGTGTCGCCGACCTCGAAGAGCAGGATCAGGCTCGTGTTGTTCAGGACGCCGTCCAGCATCCGCACGATCGACAGCAGCTCCTCCGAGCGCAGCCGCTCGATCTCCGGGATGACCCAGCGCGCCTCCTGCGGGATGCTGTCGCGGTCGACGGCGGCGTCGGGGAACAGCGGCTCCGGCCGCTCGGCGTCGCCGGCGGCGATCGTCGCCGCGGCGAGGTGCCAGAACTCGTCCGGATCGGTGTGCCGCTCGGTCCTGATCGCGTCCGACTGCTCGAGCGTCGGCGGGCCCAGCACGTCGACGCGGACGCCGGGCAGGAGGTCGGCGAGCGGCAGCTCGGCGCCGAAGCTCGCGTACACCGCCGGCCGCTTGCCCATCTCCATGAGGTTGCGGACGGCCGGCTCGTTCTTGATGTTGGTCTCGCCCAGGAACGCGAGCTGCTCGCGGACCGTCTTGCGCACCGAGGTCGAGGCCTCCAGTCTCGGCATCTGCGCGTGCACGGCGGCGGCGATCGCGTGCATGTCCTCGAGCCGTGCGAGGTGGGCGGCGGCGCGCGGGGCGCCGCCGGCGCCGCGCCCGCCGGTCGCGGGCCGGGGCGCACGCGCCTTCGGCGCGATCTCGGGGTCCTCCGTCCACGGCTGGACGACGATCTCGGGCTCGAGCGCGGCGATGACCTTCCCCGGCTCGCCGCCGAAGCCGGAGATGTGGTCGGCGTGGCGGTGCGTCGCGACGACGACGTCGAGCTTGCCGCCGCTGTCGTCGCGGATCTTCTCGGCGATGTCGAGCAGGCCCCCGGCAGGCCCGAAGCTGGACGTCTTGGTGGAGCCGAAGTCGATGAGGACGTTGCGCGTCTCGTCCTCGCCGTAGAAGAACGTCAGCAGGAAGCAGTCGCCGAAGCCGACGTTGTACGAGCGGATGCGCGCGCGGCCCGGCGCCGCCGACATCACCAGCTCTCCGCGCGTGAGACGGACGGCTCGCTCGCCCGCAGCCGGTGCATCGTGGCCAGGCGCGCCGCGAACGACGCGCCCTTCTGGAAGTGGCCCTGCTCCCAGAGGTACTCGAGCCGCTTCTGCGCCTTCGCGACGTCGCGGCTGCGCTCGGGGTCCGGGAGCCGGTTGTGCACCTCGTACTTGAGCCGCCCGTAGTCGTCGAGGATCAGCGTGCTGCCTCCCTCGAGCGGGATCTCGGTGTCGTCGGGCATCCCCAGCGGCTTCTCGAGGCCGTACGCCCCGAGCTCGGCGGCGAAGAGCTTGACGTACTGGAGGCACTCGGCCACGGTCTCGCGCAGGGGCAGGCCGTCGTCCGGGGAGGTGCGGATGCACGGCCGCACGCTCGCGATCCGCGTGTACGCGGTGGGCGTGAGGCTGAGCTTGTCGGGGTTCGCCCACACGAGCCTGAACATCTCCACGGCGTCGGTCTGCAGGCTGCCGAACCGGACGCCCTCGCTCGCGAGCGGGTGGTCGGAGGGCTTCCAGCTTCCGTCCTCCGTCCCCGAGGCGGGCGCGATCCCGTAGTCCGCGAAGCGTTCCAGCAGGCCGCTCCGCAGGCCGTAGCGGGTGTCGTCGGCGCGGACCTCGCTGTCGGCGGTCAGCATCGCGCTGAGGAAGTCGCCGAACTCGAGGTGGATCGGAGGCGTGTAGTCGAGCGCGCGGATCGCCATCGTGAGCAGCGTGCTCGCGACGTCCGTGCCCTCGTCGACGACGCGACGGACCTCGACGCGCTCCGTCCGCGTCGCCTCGGGCGCCTCGATGCGGTGGATCCACGCGTCGAGGAACGCGCGCATCGTCGCAGCGACCAGGACCTCGCCCCTGCGGTGCGGCTCGCCGAACTCGATGCGGTCGAGGATCCCCGGGTCGGGCTCGAGGAGGACCGAGCGCCGCAGCGCGTTGACGCGGGCGGCGCCGGACTCCGAGTCCATCTCGTCGGCCAGGCCGAAGAGGACGGAGTCCTTCAGGCTCTGCACGCTGACCGCTTCGCGCGGGATCGTGCCGTCCTGCTCCTGGTCGCGGCTGACGAGGAGCCGCAGCACGTCGGGGAGGGAGAGCACCGAGAGCAGCGCGACGATGTCGGCGAACCCCTCGTGGAACGCGGCCTGGTCGGCCGACGACGGCGCCATGAACCGGCTGCGCAGGCCGTCGAGCAGCGCGTGCGCCGTCTCGTGCACGACGATGTCGTGCGAGAGGCACATGAACGCGGGCTCACCGTCCCTGCGGTAGTAGCCGAACACGAGCGCCTCCGCCTCGCGGGAGTAGAACGCGTTCATCTGCTCGAACGCGTGCGGGACGACCTTCAGCTGGTGGCCGCGGAAGTACCACGAGACGCGGCGGCCGAGCGCGTACTCGAACCGGGCGAGCGTCCGCATCACGAGCGCGTAGACGTTGCGCGCGTGGAAGGCCGGGTCGGTGAGGATCTGGTCGTTGTCGGTCGGCTCGGGGACGTCGCCGTCGGGCATCCGGGCGGCCCGGTACATGGTGTCGGTCGTCGCGTCGTAGTCCACGAGCTGCACGCGGTGGCCGGTCGGGCCGTCGAGGAGGTGCTCCCACGGGACCTGGACCGCGGCGGTCAGGATCAGGCCGTCGTCGCGCCGGATGCCGCAGTCCTGGACGAGGACCGGCATGCGACGCGTCCGCAGCTCGGGCATCCGGTCGATCCTGTCAGACCCGGCCGGGGGTGTCACGGCGTGGCGCGCGCTCCGCGAGCCTGCGCGCGAGGCCCGCGACGTGCGTCCGCCCCTTCTCGCCGTCCTCCAGCGCGTCGAGCCACCGCCTCGGGATGGCGCCGGCGCCGAACCGCGCGCCCGCGACCGCGCCGGCCATCCCGCCGACCGTGTCGGTGTCGCCGCCGCAGCGGATCGCGCGGGTGACCGCGTCCTCGAAGGTGGGCGCCGTCGCGGCGAGGAGCGCCTGAGGGACCGACTCGATCGCCTCCACCCCTGCAATGTGGAGAGTGGGGTCGCGGAGCCGCCGCGCGAACTCGTCCGTCTCCACCGCCGCGCGCGCGGCCTCGACGTGGTCGTCGCCGCGCACCGCCGCCGCGACGGCCGCCGCCACCGCGGCCGCTCCATCCACCCCGAGAGGGTGGGCGTGGGTGAGCCGGGCCTGCCTGCGCGCCTCCTCGACGCACTGTCGCGGGTCGTGCGCGAAGAGCAGCCCGACGGGCGCGACCCGCATCGCGGCGCCGTTGCCGGCCGAGCCCTGGCCGCCGAAGAGCGTCAGCGCCGCCTCGTCGTGCGGGACGCCGCGCTCCCAGAGCCTCACCACGGTCGTCGTGCCGGGGCCGTAGCCGCGCCGCGGGTCGAACGCGTCGGCGATCGTCTTCGAGAGATCCTGCTCGTTCACGCGCCCGCATCGCACCAGCGACTCCGCCAGCGCGATCGCCATCTGCGTGTCGTCGGTGTACGTGCCGCGGCCGAGGCGCGCCTCGCGCATCTCGAGCCGCTCGGGGATCGCGCTCGCGGGGAGGGTCTCGTACGGCATCCCGAGGGCGTCCCCGCAGAAGAGGCCGAGCAGTGAGCCCGCGGCGGCGTCGTGCATCCTTTGCATCATGGACCGGCAGCTCGAGATGGCGCTCGGCCCGCTCTACGTCGTCGAGGTCTCCGAGCAGCTGTCTTCCGCGCTCAGCCGCCGCGTCGGGTCGTCGTACACGTCGCCGCCGCAGCCGCTCGACGACGCGCGCCGCCTCGCCGCGCTCCTGCTCGACGCGCCGGAGTTGCCCGACGGGGAGGGGCCGTGGCGCCGCCCGCTCGCCGGCGGGCACCGGTTCGTGAGGCTCGTGCGGACCGAGTGACCCCCGCTCGACACCCTCCCCCTCGCGAAGGGGGTGGATGGGGCGTGTGGAGGGTTTGTCAGGGGGCGTTGGGGGCGGGGTCCTCGTTCCCGCGCTCCTCCGGCGGGGGCGCGGCCTCGCCCTCGAACTCGACGTCGGTGTCGAGCGGCGCGGCGTCCTCGTTGATCATCTCGGGGTCGTCCGGCGGGTTGGCGGCCTGCGCCTCGCCGAGCGAGGCCTCGCCGTGGCCGACCCGGTCGGCGCCTTCGTGGGAATGGCTCATGCCGGGCGGCCTACCCGCAAAGATCCGGGCATGCGCGCGATCGTCCCGCTCACGCTCGCGATCCTCGTGCTCGCGGCACCAGCGACGGCCGCCGCCGCGGGCCGCTGCGGCGACCACCCGTGGTGCGACACGTCGCTGCCGCGCGACGACCGCGCCGGCCTGCTCCTCCAGGCGCTCACGCGCGACGAGAAGATCGACCTGCTCGCCGGCGACGAGTACTTCGGCGTCCTCGGTCAGGAGGGCACGCACACCGGGACGCTCAACGGCGTCGAGCGCGTCGGGCTGCCGCCGGTCTACTTCAGCGACGGCCCCGTCGGCCCGCGGCAGGGCAGCGCCACCGCGATGCCCGCGCCGATGGCGCTCGCCTCGACATTCGACCCGCGGCTCGCCTTCGACCACGGCGCGCTCATCGGCGACGAGGTCAGGAAGAAGGGCAACGACGTCGTCTACGCGCCCGCGGTGAACATGCTCCGCACGCCGCTCAACGGCCGCACGTTCGAGTACTTCGGCGAGGACCCGTGGCTCAGCGCGCGCATGGCGGTCGGGTGGACGAAGGGCGTGCAGTCCGAGGGCGTCATCGGCAACGTCAAGCACTACGCCGTCAACAACCAGGAGGGGATCGGGGGCAAGCCGGAGGGCGCGCCCGTCGGCGGCGCGGTGGTCGGGTCGCGCATCACCGTCGACGCCCACCTCGACGAGCGCACGCTGCGCGAGATCTACCTGCCGCAGTTCGAGGCCGCGGTCAGGGAGGGCGGCGTCGGCTCGGTGATGTGCGCCTACCCGCGCGTGAACGGCGCGTTCGCATGCGAGAACGAGCACCTGCTGGAGGACATCCTGAAGGGGGAGTGGGCGTTCGACGGCTTCGTGCTCACCGACTACGGCGCCGCGAAGAGCAACGCCAACTCGCTCAACAACGGCCTCGACCTCGACATCTGGCCCGCGATCGCCTACCGGCCCGAGTTCACCAACGCCTCGCTCGCGAGCGGCCAGGTGACGGAGGCCGTCGTCGACGAGCACATCCGCCGGATCCTCCGCACGCTGTTCAAGTTCGGGTTCTTCGATCGCGACGCGTATCCGGACGACGACAGCCGCGTCGACAAGCAGGCGCACCACGACGCGGCCGGCGCGCTCGAGGAGCAGGGCATCGTGATGCTCACCAACCGCGACGCGCTCCTGGCGCTCGACGCCGGCGCGATCTCGAAGCTGGCGCTGATCGGCCCGGAGGCGGAGGCGCTGCGCAACGGCGGCGGCTCGTCGGCGATCAAGCCGTACATGACGACGAACCCGCGCCAGGGGATCGAGGCCCGAATCGGCGCGGCGAAGGTGGTCTTCGACGACGGCTCGGACCCGGCGCGCGCGGCGGACGTCGCGAAGGAGGCCGATGTCGCCGTGGTCGTGGTCGGCGACAAGATGAGCGAGGGGTCGGACAAGCCGTGCATGGGCCTGACCTGCGGGCAGACCGACGGGGTCGACCGCGACGCGCTGATCGAGCAGGTCGCCGACGCGCAGCCCCGCACGGCGGTCGTGCTGCAGACGGGCGGGCCGGTGCTCACGCCGTGGCGCGACAAGCCGGCCGCGCTGCTGGAGGCCTGGTACCCGGGCCAGAACGGCGGGACGGCGATCGCTCGCGTCCTGTTCGGCGACGCCGAGCCCGGCGGCCGGCTGCCGGCGACGTTCCCGCTGCGGGAGGAGGACGAGCCGACCGCCGGCGACCCGGAGAAGTACCCCGGCGTCGGGGAGCGCGTCGTCTACAAGGAGGGCGTCCTCATCGGCTACCGCTGGTTCGACGCCAGGAACCTCGCGGTCGCGTTCCCGTTCGGCCACGGGCTGACGTGGTCGCCGTTCGCGCTGAGCGACCTGCGGGTCGGCGCGGACGCCACGGTCAGCGCCGAGGTCCGCAACGCGGGCCGCCGCCGCGCGACCGCGGTCCCGCAGCTGTACGTCGGGATGCCGTCGCCGCGGGAGGGCGTCGTCCAGCCGCCGTGGCAGCTCAAGGGCTTCGAGCGGGTGACGCTCGACCCCGGCGAGCGCCGCCGCGTGCGCTTCGCGCTGGACGACCGGGCGTTCTCGTACTGGGACGCCGCGGCCGGCGGCTGGCGCGTCGCGCGCGGGTGCTACCGGATCGGCGTCGGCGAGTCGTCGCGCGACCTGCCGCTGCAGACGACGATCGGGCGCGGCCAGGACTGCGGCGGGCAGCTCCAGGCGCCCGCGAGCCCGCGCGCGTGCACGAGCCGGCGCAACTTCGTGATCCGCCTCCCGCGCCGGATGCGCTCGGCTCGCGTCACGTACGCCGGCCGTCGCGGGCGCGTCATCCGCGGGCGCCGGCTGCGCGCGCGGGTGGATTTGCGCGGGCTGCCGAAGGGGCGCGTCGTGGTGCGGGTCGTCGGGCGGACGCGGCGCGGCCGCGTCGTGCGCCAGACCCGCGTGTACCGCCTGTGCGCGAAGAAGCCGACGAAGTCGCGGCGGTGGCCGCGGCGGCGCGGGGGCTGATGGGCCTCATCGTCCGGGAGGCGCGCCCGGGCGACGGCGAGGCGCTGGCGCGCGTGCACGAGCGCGGGTGGACGATCACGCACGCCGCGATCGCGGACCCGAGCTGGATCACCAGCCGGCCGTTCGCCGAGCGGGTCGCGGAGTGGGAGGGGTTCGCATGCGGCAAGGGCGCGCCGATGTGGGTCGCCGAGGAGGACGGGCTCATCCTCGGGGTGATCGCCGCCGGCCAGGTGCGGGACGACGACGCGCCGCCGGCCACCGGCGAGGTCTACGCGCTGTACGTGGACCCGGACCGTCACCGCGAGGGGATCGGCAGTGCGCTGCTCAAGCGGGCGGTGGAGGAGATGCGCGCGGCGGGCTACGAGCGCGCGTCGCTGTGGACCTTCGGCGAGAGCGAGCAGGCGACGGCGTTCTACGTCAAGCACGGCTGGCGCGCGGATGGCGCGGAGAAGCGCGAGCGCAACGCGCTGCACGCGCGTTACGTGCGCGAGCTGTGAGGCGACGACCGCGGCGGCGGAGCAGGGCGGCCGGGGGCGTGCGGCGCAGCGGCGGCGCCGCCGGCGTGCGGCACAGGCTCGTCGGCGGCGCCCTCGTACGGCGCCGCCTCGCCGGCGGCGCGCGCCTCCTCCGCCCCCTCCCACTCGTGCCCGACGAACACGGGCTCGGGGTGCAGCTCGACCCCGAACCGCTCGCGGACCCCGCTCGCGATCTCGCGGGCGAGCGCGACGAGCTGGGCCGTCGTTCCGGCGCCGCGGTTCGTCAGCGCGAGCGTGTGCTTCGAGGAGATCGCGATCGTCGCCGGGTCGCCGTGGCCCTTCGTGAACCCGGCGCGCTCGATGAGCCACGCGGCCGAGGTCTTCACGCGGCCGTCGGGCTCGGGCCAGCGCGGGACGCCGTCGCCCGCCCGCTCCTCCAGCCGCGCGAAGTCCTCGGCGGCGAGGATCGGGTTCGTGAAGAACGACCCGGCGGAGACGGAGTCCGGGTCGTCGGGGTCGAGCACCATCCCCTTGCGGCGGCGCAGGGCGAGGACCGCCTCGCGGACGTCCGCCAGCGGCGCGCGGTCGCCGAGCTCGACGCCGAGCGCGCGCGCCAGCTCCGCGTAGCGGATCGGCCGGCTGAGCGCGTCGCGGTCGAGCGCGTACGTCACCGCCAGCACGACGTGGTGCGACGGGTCGCGCTTGAAGACGCTGGACCGGTACGAGAACCCGCACGCCGCCCGCGGCAGCTCCTCCACCGCGCCGGTGCGGCGGTCGAGGACGCGGACGGACATGACGGTCTCGCTGACGTCCTGGCCGTACGCGCCGACGTTCTGGATCGGCGTCGCGCCGACCGATCCGGGGATGCCCGAGAGGCACTCGATCCCCGCGAGCCCCTCCTCGACGCAGCGGGCCACGAAGGGATCCCACGGCTCGCCGGCCGCCACGCGAAGGAGGGGCCCGTCGGGGATCACTCCGCGTGTCTCCACCCGCACGACCGTCCCGTCGAACCCGTCGTCGGCCACCACCACGTTGCTCCCGCCGGCGAGCAGGAGGAGCGGCTCGCCCGCGGCGTCCGCCGCGCGCACGAGCTCGATCAGCTCCTCGTCGGTCGTGGCGCTGAGCAGCCGGCGCGCGGGGCCGCCGAGGCGGAGGGTCGTCAGGGGGGCGAGCGGCGTCGCGGTCACTCCGTGTCAGGCTACGGGGACGTCATGTCGGTGGATGTCGTCATCGCCGGAGGGGGCCACAACGGGCTCGTCGCCGCCGCCTATCTCGCTCGCGCGGGCCGGTCGGTGCTGGTGCTCGAGCGGCGGCCGGAGCCCGGCGGCGCCGCGGTCAGCGAGCGGCCGTTCGCCGGCCACGACGCGCGCGTCTCCCGCTACGCCTACCTCGTGAGCCTGTTCCCGCCCGCGATCGCGCGCGACCTCGGGATCCGCCTCGAGCTCGCGCAGCGGCGGGTCGCCGCGTACGCGGACGGCCTGGTGATCGACGCCGACCCGCGCTCCGCGCGCACCGAGAGCTCGTTCGCGGCGCTCGGCGCGCACCGCGATCACGCGGCGTTCGTGCGGCTCGCCGCCGAGCTCCAGGCGCACGCGCCGCGCCTGTTCGCGACGCTCACCCAGCCGCTCCCGACCCGCGACGAGGCGCGGGGGCTGCTCGGCGACGCCTGGCCGCTGCTCGCGGAGCGGCCGCTCGGCGCGACGCTGCGCGAGCGGTTCGACCACCCACTCGTGCGCGGGCTCGTCGCCACCGATGGGCTCATCGGGACGTTCGCGAGCCTCGACGACGAGGGCCTCGCGCAGAACCGCTGCTTCCTCTGGCACGTGATCGGCGGGCCGTGGCAGGTGCCGGTCGGCGGGATGGGTGGCCTCACACGCTCCCTCGCGCGCGCCGCGCTGAGCGCCGGCGCCGAGATCCGCACCGGCGCCGAGGTGCTCCGCATCGACCGCGGCGAGGTCACCTGGATCGAGGACGGCGTCGAGCATGCGGTGGACGCGGGCTTCGTGCTCGCGAACGTCGCGCCGCAGGAGCTCGCGCGGCTGAGGGGCGCCGAGGCGCCGCCGGTCGCCGAGGGCTGCCAGACGAAGGTGAACCTCCTGCTCGACCGGCTGCCGCGGCCGAAGGGCGGCGCCGCGCCGGAGGACGCGTTCGCCGGGACGTTCCGCCTCGACGAGCGCGACGACCAGCTCGACGCGGCGCACGCGCAGGCGGCGGCGGGCGACGTCCCCGACCGGCCGCCCGCGGAGCTGTACTGCCACACACTGACCGACCCGAGCATCGTCCCGGACGGCCGCCACACGCTCACGCTCTTCGGCCTGCACACGCCCGCGGCGCTGTTCCGGACCGACGAGGAGCGGGTCGAGCGCCTGCTGCTGCGGCGCTACCTCGCCGCGCTCGACGCACGCCTCGAGGAGCCCATCCGCGACTGCCTCGCCCGCGATGCGCACGGCAAGCCGTGCGTCGAGGTCAAGTCGCCGCTCGACCTGGAGCGCGAGCTGCGCCTGCCCGCCGGCAACATCTTCCACGGCGAGCTGGCCTGGCCGTGGGCCGACGACCCGGCCGACCCGTGGGGCGTGGCGACGGACGACCCGCGGATCGTCCTATGCGGCGCGGCGGCTCGGCGCGGCGGGGGCGTCAGCGGCGTCGCGGGCCACAACGCCGCCATGCACGTGCTTGAGGGGCGGCGGCTGGTCGCGCAGGCGCGCGGAGACGTCGAGGATCCCGCGCATCACGTCGAGTGACGCGAGCCCGCGCGTGGCGAGGACCTCGAGCCCGAGGTGCCCGATCCGCACGCCGGCGCGGTGCGCCACCTCGAGCGATCGCGTGACCGGCTCGTACAGCGGGTCGCTCGCCGCCATCGGGAGCAGCCGGCGCAGCGGCCCCGGAAGCCGCATGCCCACGGTGTCGTCGAGCTTCGACGACTCGCGGGGATCGCCGAGGAGGTCCGGGTGCGCGGCGCGCAGCAGCCGCCGGCACTCGCCCTGCAGCCGCGAGTCCTCGCGGAAGGCGGGCACCGGCCGGTCGTAGAGGTGCAGGCCGTGGAGCGAGCGGTCGAACAGGGAGGCGACGCCCGCCTTCGCGCAGCGCAGGCCGAAGTCGCGGTCGTCCTGCCCGCGGCGCACGGACAGGCTCTCGAAGCCGATCCGCAGCATCGCGTCGCGCGGCATCGAGAGGTTCCCGCCCCACAGGTTCGTCAGCACGAAGCGGGGCTCGGCGGCGTAGCGCGCGCAGTGGACCTCGTACCAGTAGCGGTACACCCAGGCGTTCGCGCGGTGCGCCGGCGGCACCGTCCGCCAGTCGTTCGGCATGTAGCCGAGCACGAGCTTCGGCTCGAGGTCGACGTGGTGGCGCGCGTGGCCCTCGATCAGCCCGGGCGAGGCGATCACGTCGTCGTCGAGCAGCAGGACCACGTCGCCCGACGCGGCCACGACGCCCGCCTGCCGCGCCCCGCCCGCGCCGCGGTGGGGCAGGTCGAGGACGACGATCCGCTCGTCGCGCCGCGCCCGCTCGCGCAGCAGCTCGACCGACCCGTCCCGCGAGCCGTCCACCGCGACCACGACCTCCGCCGCCGGCTGGCGCAGGATCGCGTCGAGGAACCGGGGCAGCGCGTCGCGGCGTCGATAGGTGGGGACGACGACCGAAACACTACGCACCCGCGCAGCATGACGGATATCCCGGTCAGCGCTGCCGGATCCACAGCGCGCTCGGCAGCCACGTCCGCAGCTCGGGCACGCCGGGGACCGGCTCGCGCAGGCTCGGGATCGCCGCGCAGAGACGGTCGTGGCGCTCGCGGAAGAGCGCCGCCAGCGCCAGCTCGACCGTCCAGTCGCCGCCCAGCAGGAACGCCTCGAGCAGGTACTGCTCGGTGAGGTAGCCGGCCGTCAGGAACATGTAGCGGGGGTACTCGTGCGGCAGGAAGACGTCGTGGAAGTGCACCCAGACGCCGGGCGCGAGCCGCGGCAGGAGGTCGAGGACGATCCAGTTGACCTCCGCCCCCAGCTTGACGACGTGCCACGTGTCGACGAAGAGGACGTCGCCGGCTTGAAGCTCGGTGAAGCGCTCGAGCGGCAGGTCGCGGCAGTCGGCGCGTTCGAGGTGCGCGAGGCCGGGCAGCGGGCGCGGCAGCTCGATCCGCGGCTCGGGGTCGACTGCGACCAGGTGACCGTCGTCGCCCTCGGCGGCGTTCGCGGCGAACGCCGCGGCGCTCACGAGCGTCGAGTGGCCGGAGCCGATCTCGATCATGCGCCGCGGCCGGAGGTGCCGTAGCAGCGCGTAGAGGGTCTCGGCGTCGCCGGCCTGGTACAGCCCGTTCCACAGCTCGAAGCTGCCGGCGCGGACCGTCTTCGCGAACTCCGCGACGTACGGCGCCAAGGCGCCCTCGACCAGCGCGAGCTGCTCGTCGAGGTCGAAGGTGAGCGCGGAGCGCCGCTGCCACACGGGGTCGTCGTCGGGCGGGACCTCGGGGACCGGGCTGACCGGCCCGCGCCGGACGACGTCGTAGCCGGCGCGGTGCGCGGCGCGGCGGAGGATGCGGCGCCAGCTCACGGCGCGGGTTCGTCGAGGCACGTGGGCAGGCGCCCGCTGCGCTGCAGCAGCGTGAGCCCCCAGCGGGGGACGCGGAGGGTGTGCAGGTGGATCTGGGCGAACTCGGGGTGCTCGGTCCGCAGCCAGTTGACGGTCGCGCGCTCGCCGGGCTGATGCTCGAACTCGTCCTCGGTGACCCACTGCCGGCTCCACCCCGCGTCCGCCTCGGCCTGCTGGCGCGGCGTCAGCGCGGAGCGTCTGATCGTGCCCGTGTCGTGCACCGCGAGGATCGCGTGCGGCGCGAGCGTGGGGAGGACGCGGCGCAGCGTCTCCTGGTTGAGGCCGAGGTCGTGCGAGGCGTCGAGGAGGACGAGGTCGACCGGCCGGCCGTCCACGTCCGCCGGCTCGAACGCGGCCTGCGACTTGCGGACGAAGCGCAGGCGCTCGTCGCCGCCGAAGAGCGCTTCGGCGAGGCGGGCCGGCTCGTCGCGGACGTCGAACGAGTAGACGCGCCCGTCCGCGTCGAGCGCGCGCAGGAAGTTGAACGCGCTGCGGCCCTGGTCGAAGCCGAACTCGACGATCGTGCGGGGCCGCACCGCGCGCACGAGCGCGAAGAGCACGAGCGCCTCGTCGCGCTGCAGGGGCCCGATGACCTCGCCGCCCTCGTGGAAGGCGTGCAGGTGGGTCGTGTCGAGCGCGTCGCGGCGGAAGAAGCGGCCGGTGAGCACGCTGCGCGCGCGGGGCGCCCACCACAGGCGGTTGTAGGCGCGGCGCAGGCGGAGCGAGCTCACCGGGCCGTAGTCTGTCGCCCGATGGCCCCGGAGGTCACGGTGGTGATCCCGACCCGCGACCGCCCGGCCGGTCTCGCCGCCGCGCTCGACGCGCTGCGCGCCCAGACGCTCGATCCCGGCCGGTTCGAGGTGGTGGTGGTGGACGACGGGTCCTCGCCGCCGGCGCTCGCTTCGGCCGGCGGGCTCGACGTCCGCGTCGTGCGCCACGACGCGCCGCGGGGCCCGGCGGCGGCGCGCAACACCGGCTGGCGCGCGGCGCGCGGCGGCCTCGTGGCGTTCACCGACGACGACTGCACGCCCGGTGCCCACTGGCTGGAGGCGCTCGTCGCCGCCTCCGGGGCCGACGAGCGCATCGTCGTCCAGGGCCCGATCGCGCCGCGGCCCGACCAGCGGGAGCTCCTCGGCCCGCTGAGCCACACGCTCGACGTCGCCGGCCCGAGCCCGTACGCGATGACCGCCAACATCGCCTATCCGCGCGCGCTGCTCGAGCGGCTCGGCGGCTTCGACGAGTGGTTCCGCCGCGCCTGCGGCGAGGACGTCGAGCTCGGCGCCCGCGCGGCCAAGGCGGGCGCGGTGACGCGCTTCGCGCCGGACGCGCTCGTCCACCACGACGTCCGCCGGTTGACGTTGCGCGAGCACCTCCGACACGCGGCGAAGTGGGGCGACGCGGCGCGCGCGCTCGCGCTGCACCCCGAGCTGCGCGAGCTCCTCACCGCGCGCCTGTTCTTCCGCCCGTCCCACCCGGCGCTGCTCCTCGCCGTCGCCGCCGTCGTGTCGCGGCGCCCGCTCCTCGCGATCCCGTACGCGCTCAGCCTCCGCGCCCGCCACGGAGGCGACCTGCGCGCGGCCGCGCGCGCCGCCCCGCTGCACGCCGCGATCGACGCCGCGGAGGTCGCGACGATGGCCGCCGCGAGCATCCGCCACCGAACGCCGATCCTCTGACGGGGCCGCCGCTCCGCCGCCCCCGCTCCGCCGCCCGCCGCCGCCCGCCGCCCCGCTCCGCCGCGCCGCCCTACCGGTACTTCGCCAGCACCCGCTTCGGCGCCAGGCCGTACGCGTGCACGAGCGTCCACTTCGCCTGCGGGCGCAGGCGGCCGCGGAGGTGCGGCTTGACCGGCGACAGCGCCGCATACGCGGCGAGGCGCACGCCGGCGCCGGCGACGTTCAGCGCTCCGATCGCCGCGGTGCGGGCGCGGCCGTGCCGGCGGAGCATCCACGCGTACGCGCAGCGCTGCCAGTGGAAGGGGAGGTCGTCGCCCCAGACGGCGCCGCTCGCCGCCGACAGCTCGTGGTCGGCGACGGCCGCCGGCTCGTAGCGCGTCGCCCACCCGGCGCGGTGCATCCGCCAGCCGAGGTCGAGGTCCTCGGCCGACAGCCACAGCTCGGGGTCGAAGCCGCCGACCGCGTCCCACGCCGACCGCCGCACGAGCAGGAAGGCGCCGACCGCCCACGGCACGCGGCGGCCGCGGTCCGGGTCCCACGCGCCGCGCAGCGCCAGCCGCGCGCCGAGCCGGCGCCCGAGCACGCGCGCGCCCGCGTTCTGCGCGACGGTCATCGGCACGGTCGGGAGCCCCCAGACCGTCTGCTGCGTGCTCCCGTCCGGCAGCACGAGCCGCGGCGCGACGACGCCCGCCCGCGGGTCGGCCGCGCCCGCCGCCACGAGCCGCTCGAGCGCGCCCGGCCGCAGCGCGACGTCGGCGTTGGACGCGGCCAGCCACGGCGACGAGGTGCGCGACGCGACGAGGTTGACCGCCCGGCCGTAGCCGAGGTTCTCGCCCGGCTCGACGAGGCGCGCCCACGGATGGCGCTCCCGCACGAGCTCCGGCGAGCCGTCCGCCGAGGCGTTGTCGACGACCCACACCTCGGCGAGCCCCCCGTCGACCGACGGCCGCAGCGCGCGCAGGCAGCGGTCCAGCAGATCGCGCGTGTTCCACGACACGACGGCGACGACCACGGGCGGGGCGGGGTGCACGGCCGCTCTTATACTCGCCGCGGTGCGCGTCCTGACGGTGGGGAACCTCTACCCGCCGCACCACTTCGGGGGCTACGAGCAGGTGTGGCAGGGCGCGGTCGCCCACCTGCGCGAGCACGGCCACGACGTCCGCGTGCTGTGCACGGGCTTCCGCCACCCCGGCGTCCCCGACGGCGACGAGCCGCAGGTCGACCGCGCGCTCGACTGGTACTGGCGCGACCACGAGTTCGTCCGCCTCGACCTCCGCGAGCGCGTGAAGCTCGAGCGGCGCAACCACCGCGCGCTGCGCCGGCACCTCGACGAACAGCGCCCCGACGTCGTCGCGTTCTGGTCGATGGGGGGCATGTCGCACTCGCTGATCGAGCGCGTCCGCCGCGCGGGGCTGCCGACCGTCCTCTTCGTCCACGACGTCTGGCTCGACTACGGCCGCCACACGGACCAGTGGACGCGCATGTTCCGTACGCCGCTCCGGCGGGTCGCCGCGCCCGTCGCGGACCGGGTCGTCGCGCCGGCGAAGGTCGACTACGCCTCCGCCGGGCGCTACGTGTTCGTCAGCGAGTCGGTCCGCCGGAGGGTCGAGGACCTCGGCCTCGGCATCGCCGACACCGCCGTCGCCCATTCCGGCATCGACCCGGTGTTCCTGCACGCCGCCCCGAACCGGCCGTGGCGGTGGCGACTGCTGCACGTCGGCCGGCTGCACCCCGACAAGGGGACCCACGACGCGGTCGCCGCGCTCGCCCGCCTGCCGGAGGAGGCGACGCTGACCTTCGCCGGCGCGTGGGACCCGCGCGAGGAATCGCAGCTCGCCCGGCTCGCGGACGAGCTCGGCGTCGCTTCGCGGGTGACGCTGCTCGGCCGCCGCTCCCGCGAGGAGGTCGCGGCGCTGTACGGCGAGCACGACGCGCTGCTGTTCCCCGTCCGGTGGGAGGAGCCGTGGGGGCTCGTCCCGCTCGAGGCGATGGGCTGCGGCTGCCCGGTCGTCGCCACCGGGCGCGGCGGGTCCGGCGAGTACCTGCGCGACGGCGAGAACTGCCTGCTCGTCCCGGCCGAGGACCCGGGCGCGCTCGCCGCCGCCGTGGAGCGGCTCGTCGGCGACGCGGAGCTGCGCGGTCGCCTGCGCGAAGGCGGCGCCGCGACCGCGCGCGACCACACCGCCGCGCGCTTCAACGCGGAGGTGGAAAGGCACCTCCGGGAGGTGGCGGAACCATGCGCGCCCCCTCCGCGCCCGGCGGCGGCGTGAGCCGCGGCGCGAGGTAGCCGACCGCTTCGCGCAGCAGCGGCCCGTCGGCGCGCCACGTCACGGCGGCGGCGAGCACCGCGAACAGCGCGGCCTCGGCGCCGGCGGGCACGTCCGGCGCCGCGAGGCGCACCGCGAGCACCGCCGCGAGCGCCGGCAGGGTCGGGAGCATGCCCCGCACGAGCTGTCGCACGACCGCGCGATCGGGGAAGATCCTCCGCAGGTACCAGAGCCGCAGGGCGACCGACGCCAGCGTCGCGACGCCGAGGGCGACGCCGAACGCGGTCAGGCCCTCGGTCACGAGCAGCGGCACGGCGACCGCGAGCACGACGACGAGGGTGAGCACGCCGGCGACCGCGATCGGGCGCGTCTCGCCGCGGGCCCGGAAGAACGCCGTCCAGTTGAACCCCGCCTGGTCGAGCGTGACCGCCACCGCGACCGCCGTCACGAGCCCGACGGCGAAGCGCCACTGCTCGCCGAGCACGGCGGGCACGAGGTCGCCCGCGAACAGCGCCAGCCCGCAGCCGACCGGCGTCGACCACAGCAGCGCGAGCCGGTTCGACTTCCAGAACGACTCGAACAGCAGGTCGGTCCGGTGCTTCACCGCGCAGATCGCCGGATACAGCGTCGTCGTCACGACGTCGTCGACGTGGCGCGCGAACGCCGACAGCGAGGCCGCGAGCGCGATCCCCGCCACCGCGCTCACGCCGAGGTCGTGGGCCGTGACCACCGTGGGCACCTGGACCATCACGATCGTCGTGAGCGCCGCGAGGAAGAGCGGCCACGAGAAGTCGGTGTAGTCGCGCAGCGCCCGGCGCTCCCACCGCAGGCGCAGCGCGTACGGCGACGACAGGATCGCCGCGACCGCCGTGCAGTACGAGCCGGCGATCGTCGCGATGACGAGCGACCACACTCCCAGCCCGGCGAGCGCCAGCACCACGGTCAACACGAGCGACACGACCGGATCGATCGCCTGCAGCCGCCGCTGGCGGGCGAAGTCCATCCGCCGGTAGTGCGCCCACAGCGGCATCTGCAGCGCGAGCGCGGGCAGGCCGAGCGCGAGCGCGAGGCCCGGCGCGATGATCTCCTCGCGGCCGTACAGCAGCGCGAACAGCGGCATCCCGACGAGCAGGACGGCGAGGAAGACGACGCCCAGCGCCATCTGGAGCGTGAACGCGACCTCGAACGCACGCCGCTGGTCGGGCTCGTCCTGCTGGACGTAGCGGTCGTCGATCCCGACCGACCCGAGCGCGATCAGCGTCATGAAGGCGGCCATCAACAGCCCCCACTCGCCGTACTCGGTCGTCGTGAGGATGCTCGCCGCCGCGAGCCCACGGACGACGCCCAGCACGTTCACCCCGACGAGGAACGCCCCGTTGACGATCGTGCCGCGCGCGGCCCGCGTGCGCAGGCCGACGTCCCCGCCCGCGAACGGTCGCACGTCGGTCGCGGCGTCCGCCATGGCCGGATGGTACGGCCGCTTCGCGGCATCGCGTCACAGCCGCTTCGCGGCGATGGAATCTTGGCCGCTACGCTCGGCGCCCGCCGCTCATGCCGCCCGCCTCCCGACCCCGTGTGCTGCTCGCGTGCGCCGGCCTCGACCACGCGCGGCGCGGCTTCGAGTCCTTCGCCCGCGAGTGCTTCGAGGCGCTGCGCGACGAGGACGGGATCGAGCTCGAGCTGGTGAAGGGCAGCGGCCCGGCCGGGGACGGCGAGCGGGCGGTCCGGACGCTGCGGCGCGACCACGCCGTCGCCCGCGCCGCGGGGCGGCTCACGGGCGGCCGGCCGTTCCGCTTCGAGCACGCCGCGTTCGGCCTGAGCCTGCAGCGGGAGCTGCGGCGGCGCGACCCCGACGTCGTGTACCTGAGCGAGTGGGACACCGCGCGCGTGCTGGCGGCCCTCCGCCGGCCGCTGTGGCAGCGCTTCCGCCTCGTCCTCTGCAACGGCACGCCGGCCACGGCGAACTTCGGCCATCTCGACGTCGTGCAGCAGCTGACGCCGGTCGCGCTCGAGGCGAGCCTGGCCCGCGGCGCGGACCCGGCGCGGCAGGTGCTGCTGCCGCTCGGCTTCGCGATCCCGCCGCGCTTCGACCCGCCGACCGCCGCGGAGAAGCAGGCGCTGCGGCGGAGCTTCGATCTCCCGCCGGACCGGCACATCGTCTTGAGCGTCGCGGCGCTGAACCGCAGCGAGAAACGCCTCGATCACCTGATCGAGGAGATCGCGCGGCTCGAGGGGACGCGGCCGTTCCTGCTCCTGCTCGGCGAGGTCGAGCAGGAGACGCCGGGGATCCGCGCGCTGGCGAGCGGGCGGCTCGGCGAGGACGGGCACGGCATCCGCACGGTGTCGCGCGCGGACGTCGAGGCGCTGCTGCGCGCCGCGGACACGTTCGTCCTCGCCTCGCTCGGCGAGGTGCTGCCGCGCGCGCTGATCGAGGCCCATGCCGCCGGTTTGCCGTGCGTCGCGCACGACTACGCCGTCACCCGGTTCGCGCTCGGCGAGCACGGGCGCTTCGCCGACATGACGAAGACCGGGGCGCTCGCGGAGGTGCTGCGGAGAGTCGACGAGCCCGGGGCCGCCGCCGCGCGCCACCGCGACGCGTACGAGCGCTTCAGCTGGGAGCGGCTGAAGCCGCGCTACGTGGAGATGCTCCGTACAGCCGCGGGTCGGGCGGCGCGCCCCGCGTGAAGGCGCGGTTGCGCACGACCACCGGGCGGCGCTCCCATCGCGAGCCCCGCGGCGTGAGCAGGGTGATCGCGTCGGTGAGGAACCGGCCGTACTCCCAGCGGACCAGCTCCTGCCCGAGGCACGCCAGCCCCGCCCGCTCGCACTCCCGCGCGAACCACGCCGCCGTCACGGACTCGGCGCGCCAGGCGTAGAGGCTCGGCACGAGCCCGGCGCGCGTCGCCGTCCGGCGGAGCCGCTCGGGCAGCGCGCGCGCCACCGCCGCCCCGCGGCGGAGCGCGCCCATGTTGGAGTGATGCAGGAACGCGACGCCGTCCGGCGCGAGCACGCGCGCGAGCTCGTGCGCGTACGCGGCGAGCACGTCGGCCTCGGCGTGGACCAGCGAGTCGAAGCTGAAGGCCAAGTCGACGGAGCGGTCACGGACCATGGGCAGCGAGCGGCCGTCCCCGACCTCGTAGCGCACGTGGCCGTGACCGGCGAGCCGGTCGCGGCACGCCTCGAGCGCGTACGGCGCCACGTCGACGAGCACCAGCTCCTCGCACGCTCCCGCGAGGTACCGGCTCCACCTTCCCTGGCCGGGGCCGAGCTCGAGGATCGCCGGCGCCGGCAGGTACCGCTCGATCCGCGGCAGCAGCGTGCCGCGCCACAGCGCCTCGGTCCCGCCCCATGCGCCCGACCACTCGTCGCCGCCCGACGTCCACCCCTCCGGGCGGTCCCACGTCGCGCGGATCTCGCCGAGGTCCGGCACGGCTCAGCGCACCGCCACCGCGTGCAGCGTCGCGCCGAGGAGCGCTGGGCGGCGGCGCTCGAGCGCGGCATACAGGCCGCTGCGGCCGAAGGCGGTCGGCCTCGTCGTCAGATGGTCGCGGAAGCGCCCGCCGTGGGCGCCGACGACGACGTCGCGGAAGCCGACCGAGCGCAGCATCCGCTCCATCGTCGCGCACGTGAAGAAGCGGATGTGCGGGTCGCGCCAGGGCTGCTCCAGCGCGAGCTCGTCGCCGTGCGGGTGCCAGGTGCCGCGCAGCGCGAACAGCCGCAGCCGCCAGTACGCGGCGTTCGGCGCCGAGGCGACGAGCCGGCCCCCCGGGCGCAGCACGCGGCGGATCTCCGCGACGGCGTCGTCCGGCCGGAAGAGGTGCTCGAGGACCTCGACGCACACCGCGACGTCGAAGCTCGCGTCGCCGAACGGCAGCTGCGCGGCGTCCTCGACCACCTGCGCCTCGAGCCCCCGCTCGCGCGCCAGCGCCACCGCGCGCTCGGAGACGTCGACGCCGAGGTACGACGCGGCGACGGCCGCCACCTCCGGCGCGTAGCCGTTCGCCGCCCCGCAGCCGACGTCGAGCACCCGCGCGCCGCCCGCATGCTCGAGCAGCAGCGCGCGCAGCTCCGGCTCGGGCTCGTACCGCGGCGTGCGCGGCGCCGACCAGTACTGGTCGTAGTAGGTCCCGCGCACCGGGCCAAAGGTACACTCGCCGCCGTGCGGGTTCTGCACATCGGGAGGGACTTCGCGGACCTGCGCCCTTGCGGCCTGACCCTCTACTCCGACGCGCTGATGCGCGCGCAGCTCGAGGCCGGGCACGACGTCGCGTACTTCTTCGCCGGCCGTCACTACCCGAAGCTGCGGCGCCCGCGGCTGCGCCGCTGGGACAGCGACGGGCTGCCGATGCTAGAGGTCCTGTCCTCGCCGAACGCGCCGCACTGGACCGCCGGCACCCGGTACCCGCTGCGCGACCTCGCGGAGCCCGCGGTCGAGCGGCTGTTCGCGACGGCGCTGCGGGAGACGCGCCCGCAGCTCGTGCACGTGCACGAGCTCGCGGGCCTGACGTCGTCGCTCATCGAGCAGGCCCGCGACGCGGGTGCGCGCGTCGTGATGGGGCTCTACGACTACGCGCCGCTGTGCGCGACCGTGCGGCTCGTGCGCGGCGACGGCCGCCGCTGCCTGCGCCGCGACGTGGGGGAGGACTGCGCGCGCAACTGCGCCTCGGCCCCGGAGGGCGACGGCCACCTCGTCGAGGCCACGATGCGCTACGAGCTGAAGCGGATCAAGCGCGCCCATCCGCGGCTGGCGACGCTCGCGCGGCGCGCGCGCCAGCCGGTGATCCGCGGCACGCTCGCGGCGCTCGGCAGCCGGCCGCTGCACGCGGGCGACGTCCCGGCGGCCGGCGGCGCGAACGGCGGGTTCGTCGCCCCGCCCGCCGACTACCAGCGCCGCCGCGACGTCAACGTCGAGCGCCTGAACCGCTGCGACCGCCTGATCGCGCCCTCCCGCCGATTGGGTGACATCTACGCGCAGCTCGGCGTCGACCCTGCGCGCATCGTCGTCCAGCGCCTCTCCCAGCCCCACTTCGACGGGCTGCGCCCGCGCCGCGGCGCCGAGCCCGGGTCGCCGCTGACGTTCGTGACCGTCGGCGCGCTCAGCACCCCGACGAAGGGCTCGGAGGTCCTCGTCGACGCCGTCCGCCGGCTCGATGCGGCCGGCCTGCGTGGCCGCTACCGAGTCAGGGCGGTCGGCGACATCGCCCCGTCCCTCCGCGAGACGGTCGAGGCCGAGCCGTCGCTCGTGTGGGGCGGGATGCACCGGCGCCAGAAGCTCGACTTCGAGCTGGCGGACGGCGACGTCGGCCTCGTCCCGTCGGTGTGGGAGGAGGCGCACGGGTTCGTCGGGATCGAGATGCTCGCCTCGGGCCTGCCCCTGATCGGCAGCGCGCTCGGCGGCATCCCCGAGTACGTGATCGAGGGGGAGACCGGCTGGCTCAACCGCTCAGCGGGCGCGGAGGAGCTGGCGGCGATCATGGCGCGCCTCGTCGACGACCCGGCCGAGGTCGAGCGGCTGCGGCGCTCCGTCCGCGAGCGCCGCGACGAGCACGTGCAGACGATGGCGTCGCACGTCGCGGAGGTCGAGGCGCTCTACGGCGAGCTCGTCGCCGCGGCGTGATCGGCCGGCTGGCGCATCGCTTCGAGTACCGGGTCGGGCGGCGCCTGATGTCGCTGCTGCGCCAGCGCTGGGTGATCTTCCGCCACCCCGACGCGACGATCCGCTTCGGCCGCCGCGTCTACGTCGGCCCCGGCTTCAGCGTCGACATCCCCGGCAACGGGACGCTGATCGTCGGCGACGACTGCGAGTTCCGCCGCAACTGCCGCGTCGAGATCGTCGGCGACGGCCGTGTGACCATCGGGAACGGCTCGTATCTGACCTACAACGTGATCCTCGCGTGCTCGCGGTCGATCGCGATCGGGGAGCGGTGCGGGATCGGGTTCAACTGCGGGGTGTACGACGCGACGCACCGGTTCCGCGACGTCACGATCCCGTTCCTCGAGCAGGGCTACAAGTACCACCCGATCACGATCTCCGACGACGCGCAGATCCACTCGAGCTCGGTGATCCTCGCGGACGTGGGGACGCGCGCCGTCGTCGGCGCGAACAGCGTCGTCCGCGAGCCCGTGCCGGCGTACACGCTCGTCGCGGGCGCCCCGGCCGAGGCCGTCGACTACTTCGGCCCGTGAGCTACTCGACCGCGAACGCGCCGCGCATCCACGGGTGGATGCGGCAGAAGAACGCGTACTTGCCCTTCGGCAGGTCCTTCGGCGTCTCGGCCCGCGGGTTCGGGTTGCCGCCGTCGACCGCGTCGTAGCCGAGCGTCCCCGAGTCCCACCGGCCGTCCGGCAGCGGGTAGTTGCCGACGTACGGCCCGTTGCACGGCCACGGGCACGTCGTGACCGAGTGGCGGATGTTCGCGGGCTGGTCGCCGTTGACGAAGACGAGCGACTCGCCCTGCTTGATCGTGGCGATCTCCCCCGGCGCGCTGCTGCCCGCCGTCCGGTTCCCCGGCTGGTAGGCGAAGTTCGTGATCGTCACCTGCCTGGCCGCGACCTTCTTCGGCTCGCCGTTCTCCGGCACGTCGCACGGCCGGCCCCACTCCGGCCCGCAGAGCGGGTCGGGATGGAAGCGCCACGCGCGGTTGAACACGCCCTCCTCGGGGTCGATCGGCAGCGTCGTCACCTTCCGCGTGACGCGCGTGCGGACGACCTTCGTCGTGCACCTGGTCTTGCGCTTGTCGCGCACGCGCACCTGCCTGCACACGCGCTTCTTGCGCTTCTCGACGCGCTGCTCGGTCGACTCCGCCGGCCTGTCGGGCACGCCGATGACCTTCTTCGTGCACTTGCCCTCGGGCTTCTGCTGCTCGTCGACGTAGATGCCGAGGTGCTCCATCACCGCGTACCAGGCGTGGTCCTTGTTCTCGTACGTCGCGCTGATGCGAATGCGGTCGCCCTTGCGGATCGGCGCGCGGAAGCCGGGGTGCGTGACCTCCATCTGGAAGTCCTCCGAGAGCGGCGCCTGACGGGGGATCGCGTCCGAGTTGAACAGCGTCGTCCCGCCGTAGCCCTTGCCGTCGTCGGGGCACGGGTCGTCCTTCTGGCCGTAGTTCTCGACCTTCAGCGAGATGCCGCCGGGGTGGAGGTGGCCGCCCATGCCGATGATGGTGCCGTCGACGGTCGAGGTCCACTCCTCGACGCGGCCGCTCTCCTTCGCGTACTCGTGGACGCCGTCGCCGTTCGGGTCGCGCGGGACGTCGTAGGTCTGGCCGAACAGGATGCCGCTGACGTCGTGGTGCTCGCGGCCGGTGACCTCCTTGAGCTGCTCCGCGTTGCCGTGGATGAACGTCACGTCGAGGACGATGTAGACCTCGAGCGGCGCGGCCGTCTTGTTGTGCAGCATGTAGATCATCAGCTGCGGGTTGCCGCGCTCGATGTACTGGCCGTAGACGGGGCCGTTCGGGTCGGCGGCGGAGCGCTCCTGGAAGTCGCCCTTGGTCTCCTCGTCGCCGTTGCCGAAGATCCACTCGGTGTTGCCGCCGGTGTAGTTGTCCTCCTCGTTGCCGGGGTCGGCGGCGAACCAGTGCGCGTGGTGGATGTGGCCCTCCATGTGCGAGGGCTCGGAGAGGTCCTGGACGCGGCGCATGGAGGGCTCGACCGAGACCATGAAGCCGTTCTGCGCGGGGATCTCGATGTCGGCGCGGTTCATGTCGTGGCCGGGCGGGACCGTGTACGGGCCGAAGTACCACGTGTAGTTCGACTTCGTTCCGGGCGGCTTGGGGACGTACCGGTCGCCGCGGCGCAGCACGCCCTTCGTCAGGCCGCCGCCCTGCGGGGGCGCGGAGTGCGAGTGGTCGGCGTGCGCGTGCGGCTCGTCCTCGTACGGCTCGGGGATCTCGTCCGGCGGCGGCGTGCAGCGCCTGCGCTCGACGGTGTCGGTGCGGCGGCGCTCCTCGGTCGCGCGGCGCTTGCGCTTCGCCTTCGCCCCGCGCTTCGCCTTCACGCGCCGCTTCGCCGTCGCGCGCCGCTTCGCCGCCCCGCGCCGCTTCTTCGCCCGTGCATTCTTCCCGCGCGCCTTCGTCGCGCGGCCCTGGCGCACGCGGTCGGTGGGCTGGCACTCGCCGCGCCGCACGCGCTCGGACCGCGGCTCGTCACCCTCGTTCGCGTTCCCGCCGTCCCCGAGCCCAGCGCGCGGGCGGTAGGCGACGAGGTAGCCGGAGCCGCCCTGCGTGCCGGTCCCGGTGAAGACCGAGCCGCCCGCGACCGCGACGCCCGCCCACGACGGCGAGCCGAGCGGGAGCTTGTTCAGCAGCAGGCCGGTCGCGGCGTCCCGGGCGTTCAGGTGCCCGGTCATGTCGGTGTTGTAGACGACGCCGTTGGCGACCGTCGTCGCGTTGAAGTGCAGCGGACCGCCGTCCGCGCTCAGCCAGCTGTAGCCGCCCGCCTCGTCGATCGCCCACTGCTCGCCGCCGACGGTGTCCGGGCCGTAGACGCGGTCGCCGTCCGTCGCGGTGGAGCCGATGATCCCGCCGATGAAGATGCCGGGCGGCGCCGTCATCGCGCTCCACACCGGGTCCATCGTCTCGCGATCGAGGGCCCAGTAGGTGCCGGACTTCTGGCCCTCGCCGAGGAGCCGCTTCCCGCCGGGGCCGTTGAAGAGCTGCGGGGAGGCGCCGAAGTCGTAGTCGGGGCCGGCGCCGACGATGTTCTCGGTCCCGTTCCAGACGTCGTCCGCGGTTGCCTGGAAGTGGTCGAGGAGGACGCCGGTGTCGGCGTCGAGCGCGACCATCGAGTCGGTCGTGTTCGCCGCCGGCTCGTGGTAGGCGTTGCCGGTGCCGACGTACACGCGGCGCGTCTTGGGGTCGACTGCGGGGGTCGTCCAGACGGAGCCGCCGTCGTGGCCGTCCGGGACCATGTAGGTCTTCCACTTCGGCCGCCCTGTCCGTTCGTCGAGCGCGACCACCGCGCCGCGGACGTTCACCTCGGGGTCGCCGGTCTCGCCGAAGAGCGCCGAGACACCGATGTAGACGGTGCCGTCGAAGACGGTCGGGCTGCCGTAGACGTCCGAGTTCTTCTGCTCGTCGATGACGCGGTCCCAGAGGACGCGGCCGGTCCGGAGGTCGAGGGCGACGACGCGCGGGCTGTGCGTCTGGGCGACGGGGACGATGACGACGTCGCCGTCGATCGCCGCGGTGCCGTTCACGGGCGCGTTGACCTTCCGGGTCCACTTGACCTTGCCGGTGGTCGCGTTGAGCGCGTGGACCCAGCCCTGGTTCGTGCCCGCCACGAGCGTGTTCTGCGCGATGACCGGCGTGCCCGTGAAGTCGCCCTTCGGGGAGAAGTAGCTCCACACCGGGCCGAGGCTCGGGACGTCCGCGGGCGCCGGCCCGGCCTTCCCCCCGTCGCGGCTGTTGAAGAGGTCCTTGCCGTAGAGGGGCCACTCGCCGTCGCCGAGCGGCTTGACCTCGGCCTGGGGCGCGAGGTCGATTGGGTCGGGCGCGGCGTTCCCCGTGCTCCCGGCGCCGCTGAGGTCGTTCATCGTCGGCGGGGCGGCACCACCGTCGCCGCCGGTTCCCACCGGCGCGACGTTCACGACCCCGCGCATCCACGTGTGCAGCGTGCAGTGGAAGGGGTACGCGCCGGCCGGGAGGCTCTCGACGCCGCGCACGGGCGAGGACTGCCCGGCGGAGACGAGGTCCGACTGGAACTTCCCGTCGTCCGACGCGAGGTCGTGCTGGGCGAGCTGGTCGAGGTTCGTGAACTTCAGCGTGTCGCCCTTGGCCAGCGCGACGACCGGCGTGGCGTACGTCATCGCCGCCGCGTACGCCTGCCCCTCGGCCGCATGCGCGGACGGCGCGACGCCCAGCGACGCGATCAGAGCCAGCCCGAGGACAAGACGGCGCATCCAATCCCTCCCAACGCGCCACGTTCCCGACACTTGCGGCAAGCAAACGCGGCCGTTCAAGCGTGACCGCGAGTCAGGGGGACAGTCCCCTTAACAATCCGGGGACAGTCCCCTTCACATTGCGGGGACAGTCCCCTTCACATTGCGGGGACAGTCCCCTTCATGTCGCGGGGACAGTCCCCCTCGCGCAAGGGAGGCGGCCGGCCCGTCCTGGGCGAGACGGGCCGGCCGGCCGATGGAGAGGGGGCGGAGGACTTGGCGGGGCGGTCGCGGGGCCTTGGGGGCTTTTCAGGTGAGGCGCCGCCGGCTCTTGCTCAACGCTGTGCGTCTTGGGTTGTTTGACGATGCGTAGCCTGCCTTCTGCGGTCCGCCATGTCGTCGGTCTGAAGGACGAACCTTTCCTCCTACGCGAGGACTACTCGGTTCGGATTGCCCACTTCTGGTGCTGACGCGCCCACTTCTGACGACTAGCTTTCGGTGCATGGCCCAGCACCTGAAGCTGCTCTTCTACGACTACGTCGAGGACATCGTCGAGCGCCGAGCGCCGTTCCGCCCGGCGCACCTCGGGCTCATCGGCGAGTGGGTCGCCGACGGCCGCGCCGTCGCCGGCGGCGCCACGGGCGACCCACCCTCGGGCGCGCTCATCATCTTCCGCGAGACGGGAGATCCAGAGGAGTGGGTCCGGATCGACCCGTACGTCACCGAAGGCCTCGTGACCTCCTGGCGAGTCGAGTCCTGGCTCAACGTCACCGGCGACCTCTAGGTCCGGCCGTGCGGCGTACCCCCGAAGCTCCGAGCTCCCGAGGTGCGGTGCCAGGCACGTAAACATTGCGGTGCCAGGCACGTAAACATTGCGGTGCCAGGCACGTAAACATTGCGGTGCCAGGCACGTGAACATTGCGGTGCCAGGCACGTCGTCGGGATCGCTCGCTTCGTCGCGAGGCATTAGCGTGCGCGTCGTGTCGGTGTCTTCGCTGCTGCGCGCGGTGCTGCTCGGGGCGGTCCTGGCTTCGTCCGCCGCGGCGAGCGCCGCCGCCTTCGATCCTCGCATCACACCGCCGGGCTACCGCTCGTGCTCGGGCACCTTCGGCCCGAACGGGGAGCGCGGTGGTGGGTTCTACCGCCACATCAAGGCGAAGCGGACGGCGTGCGCCGAGGCTCGGCGGGTCGTGCGCGGGTTCCTGCGCTCGGACGCGACGACCGGGCCGATCCGGATCCGCAGGTTCCGCTGCACGCAGCGCAACGTCGCGGTCGACGAGGACGACCCGAACGGCGGCGGACTCGTCGTCTGCGTCCGCGGCCGGCGCGCCGTGCGCGCGTACGGCCATCCCTGACGCCCGCGACCTCACGAACCGCCGAGCCGCGGCGTTCTCGGCGCCATGAGGCTCTTCGACTACGCGGCGTCGTGCAACTGCTACAAGGTGCGGCTGCTGCTGGCGCAGCTCGAGCGCGAGTGCGAGCTGGTCCCGACCGACATCTTCGCCGGCGAGACGCTGACGCCCGAGTTCGCGGCGAGGAACCCAGCGCGCACGACGCCCGTGCTCGAACTCGACGACGGCCGCAACCTGCCGGAGTCGGCGGCGATCCTCACGTACCTCGCGATGGGGACGCCGCTGCTGCCCGACGACCCGCTGCAGAAGGCCGAGGTCGTCGGCTGGCTCGCCTACGAGCAGGCGGAGGTCATCCCGGCGGTCGCCGGCCTGCGCTTCCGGCTGCAGACGGGGCGGCTCGCGCCCGACGACCCCGGTGCCGAGAGCCGCCGCCGCGCCGGGCGCTTCGTCCTCGACACCCTCGAGCGCCATCTCGCGGCGGCGGGCGACTACTTCGTCGGCGACCGCTACTCGATCGCCGACATCGCGCTCTACGGCTACCTCCACGTCGCCGAGGAGGCCGGGTACGAGCTGCACGCCCACCGTCGGCTCGACGCATGGCGGCAGCGGGTGCGCGAGCAGCCGCGCCACATGAACGACGTCGCGCCGTACCCCGCGAACGCCGCGCCCGGCGCGGGGCGCTCCATCTACGACCTGATGTAGCGCGGGGACGCCGCGATTGCGGTATCACGAGCGGCATGCGTGCGCTCAGGGCCGCTTTCACCGGTCTGATCGTGTCGCTGCTCCTGGCGGGCGGAGCGCCGAGCGCGTGGGCCACGGGCGTCACCGACCAGGTCGATCCCGCGCACACTGGCGTCGCCGACGAGTCGCTCCCGCCGCCGCTGCGCGAGAAGTGGCGCCGGACGTTCGACGGCGACGCGCCGATCTCGCACACGATCCGCACGCCGCTCGTCGCCGACGGCCGCGTCTTCGTCTCGCGCACGCGAGACAACACCGTGAACGAAGTGCACGCGATGGCGTCCGCCACCGGGGCGCCCCTGTGGCAGCGCACCGACCTCGTCGGCTTCATCCGCAGCCTCGGCTACGGCAGCGGCCGCGTGCTCGTCAGCACCGACGACGGCCTCTACGCGCTCTACGCGGCGTCGGGACAGACGGCGTGGTCGCGGACCGGCCGCGTGGACCAGAGCGCCATCGCCGACGACGGCGTCGCGTACTACGGCGACGGTTCGAACCTGTGGGCGGTCGACGCCGCGACCGGCGCGGAGCAGTGGCACCGGGCGGTCGGCAACACGAACGGGATCGCCGTGGGCGACGACGCCGTCTACGTCAACGCCGGCAGCGAGCTGGTCGCGGTCAGGCGCTCGGACGGCACCATCGCCTGGCACACCCCGACGCCGGACGGCTGGCCGTTCAGCGCCGCGCCACCCGCGGTCGCCGGCGGCCGCGTGTACGTCCCCTCGTCGAACGGCGGCGTGTACGACGCGGCGACCGGCGAGCTGCTGCGGCCGATCTCCGCCGCCTCGCTGTTCGCCGTCGACGGTGCGCGGTCGTACGCGCTCTCCGGGCAGCCGATGTACGACGGCGCGGTGCTCGAGGCCCGCTCGGTGACCACCGGGTCGACCGCGTGGGAGTGGGGAGCGTGGAACGGCGTCAGCAGCTACCCGCTGGTGTCCGGCGACATCGTCTACGCGCTCGGCGCCAACGGCGTGCTGTACGCGCTCGACCGCACGACGGGCCGCCCGACCTGGTGCGCGCGGACGGACACCGTCAACTACGGCGGCCACCCGCACGGGATGGCGATCGGGGACGGCGTGCTGCTGCTGCCGGTTGGTGGGGAGCTCGTCGCGCTCGAGCAGGGCGGCACGCCCGGGTGCCGGTTCCACGAGACGGCGGTGCCGCGCTACACGGACCCGATCGGCGGCGACTCGACGGCGCCCCGGGGGGTGGCGGAGCCGGGCGGCTTCGTCGCGGGCGAGCGGGACAGCGCGGTGCTGTTCGCCGCACGCCGGCGCGATCACGCGCTGCTGGTCACCAGGAGCGGCGCGACGCTGACGCTCGCGAGCCCGCGCCGCTCACCCCTCGATCCCGAAACGTCGATCGAGCTGCGGGTGCGCGGCGGCCGCCCGGCGCGAAAGGTCCGCGCCGCGGGAGCGCTGCCCGGGATCGTCAACGACTTCGCGGGCTCCGACCCGAGACGCTGGCGGCCGGGCCTGCGGCGCCACCGCAGCGTCCGGCTCGACGGCGTGCTCCCCGGAGTCGACCTCGTGCTCCGAGACGGACGCGGACACAGGTTCTCCTACGACCTCGTGCTCGCGCCGGGCGCCGACCCGGACGACGTGGTCGTCGACTTCCACGGCGCCGGCCGTCCGCGGCTCGACCCCGACGGCCGGCTGGTGCTCGACACGCCCGCCGGCCCGCTGAGCCAGCCGGCGCCGATCGCCTACCAGCGCGTCGGGGCGAGGAAGGTCCGGGTGCCGGCGCGCTTCCGGCTCATCGGCGACGGCGGCGTGGGCTACGCGGTCGGGCGCCACGATCGACGTCGACCGCTCGTCATCGACCCGGTGCTCGAGTGGGCCACGCACGTCGGCGGCGGGGTGGACGACGCCATCCGCGACGTGGCCGCCGACAAAGACGGCAACGTGTACGTCGGCGGCCTGACGTTCTCGCGCGACCTCGCCCCTCCGGGGACCCTCGACACCTGGGACGAGCGCAACGCGACCTGCGGCACCTCGATCGGCAGCCCGTGCGACGACGCGTTCGTCGCGAAGTACTCGCCGGCCGGGCAGCTCGTCCACATCACGTTCCTCTCCGGGGCGCGGGCCGAGCAGGTGGAGGCGCTGGCGACGGACGCGGACGGCAACCTCCTCGTCACCGGGTTCACGACGTCGCCGAACTTCCCGACCCACGCCGCCGCGCAGCCCGAGTGGCGCTGCGGCGACCCGCTCGGCGACGCGTTCGTGACCAAGCTGTCGCCCGACGGCGACGCGATCGCGTACTCGACCTACCTCGGCGGCTGCGGCACGTTCGGCGACGCGGGCCGCGCGATCGCGGTCGACGCCCAGGGCCGCGCCGTGGTCTCCGGCGAGACGGACGCGTTCGACTTCCCGACGACGGACGGCGCGGCGGACCGCACGTGCGCGGAGCCCGGCGGCTTCTGCAACGACAGTTTCGTCGCGCGGTTCGGCGCGAGCGGGGCGCTGGAGTGGTCGACCCTCTTCGGGGGCGACGAGTCCGACGAGTACGTCACGGGGCTCGCGCTGGACGGCGCCGCCCGGCCGGTGATCGTCGGCCACACCGCCGGCTGGGGCAGCACCGACTTCCCGGCGACGCCCGGGACCTACGACCCCTCGCCGGCGCCGTCCGGGACGGAGATGTTCGCGGCGCGGCTGGCCGCCGACGGCTCCGCGCTCGAGTGGGCGACGGCGTTCGGCGGCCACCACCCGGACATGGCGGAGGACGTCGCGCTCGACGGCGACGGCGACGTGCACGTCGCCGGCTTCACCCGCTCGCTCGACTTCCCGACGACCGACGGCGCACTCGACCGCGAGTGCGGCGGCGGCGGGGACGAGTGGGACTGCTACGGCGACCCGGACGGCTTCGCGCTCGAGCTCTCCGCGGACGGCTCGACGCTCCGCTCGTCGACGTTCGTCGGCGGCTACGGGTGGGACAGCGCGAACGCTCTCGCGCTCGACGGCGCCGGCCGTGCCTACGTCGCGGGCTCCGCCTCCGCCGGCCTCGGCTTCCCGCTCGCCGACCCGTTCCAGTCGACGACGCCGTACGACCACGACTGGTGCGCGGCGCGGTCGGACTGCGCCGACGCGTTCGTCGTGCGGCTCGACGCGAGCAAGGCGCACGCCGAGTACGGCACGCTCTACGGCGGGCGCTCGCACGACATCGCGTACGGCGTCGCGCTGAGCGGCGGGGACGCGTGGATCGGCGGCTTCACCCACTCGGACGACCTGCCCTCGACGGCGGAAGGCTGGGCCGGCGGCAACTGCGAGATCATGCGCGACTCGCTCGAGTTCCCGGCGTGCTCCGACGGCTTCCTGGCGCGGATCGACGAGGCGAAGCCGCCCGCGCCGCCGCCGGGCGAAGACGACTCGGGCGACCCGGACACGGGCGCCGGCGCAGCGGGCGGCGGCGCCGCCGACGCGACGACCACCTCGCCGCCCGCAGGGTCGGAGGTCGGGCCCGGCGAGGACGCGGGCGCCGGCTCGGGTCCGCCTCCGGACGGAGGCGGCGCGGACCGCACCGGCGCGGCGCAGCGCGCGATCGTCCTCACCCGCACGCGCCGGTGGCTCCGCGGCCGCGTCACGTCGGCGCGGCCCCTGTGCGTCGCCGGGGCGCCGGTCGTGCTGGAGCGGCGGCGGGGCGGCCGCTGGACGCGCGTCGCCGGCGGGCGCGCATCGAGCGCCGGCCGGTTCCGGTTCCGGCTGGCTCCGAGGCGCGGCGCCCTGCGCGTGCGGGTCGGCGGGGCGCCGCTGTGCGCGCCGGCGGTCTTGGCCGTGCCGCCGCGCCGCGCTACTCGTCGCCGATGATCCTGAGGCCGTACTTGGCCTCGAGCTCGGGGACCCACTCCGGGTGGACGAAGTGGTGGTCGTACTCGCGCGCGAGCTCCGCCCGCCGCTCCGGGAACTCCTCGGGCGGGCAGGTCTCGGCGAGCTCGCCCAGCTCCGCGAAGAACCGCTCGAACCCGGCGGGCGTGATGAGCTCGAGCATGTGCGCCGGCTCGGGCCCCGGGTTCCAGAACGTGTGCGGGACGCCGCGCGGCTTGAACACGTAGCTGCCCGGGCCGGCGAGGTAGTCGCGGTCGCCGATCCGCACGCCGACGCGGCCGCTGACGACGTACGTCAGCTCGTCCTCGCGGTAGTGGATGTGCGGTGGGATGAGCCGGCCGGGGTCGATCGGGTGCTCGACGATCGAGAACGCCCCGCCCGTCATCTCCCCGGGGATCTTGAAGTCGACCCCGAGCCCGCCCAGCCACACCGAGTGGCCCTCGCCCGCCTCCGTCACGATCTTCTGCTCGGTCGCCATCTCTGCTCCTTCGGATTTCACGCAACACCATTGTTGCGTGAACGAGTATGCTTGCGGCATGGCGACGGACGCAAGGTTGGTGTGACATGGCTGTTGCGCGAAATCATCAGGCGCGGCCGTACCGGCAGAAGGTGCGGGCCGAGCGCCACGCGGACACGCGCCGGCGCATCATCGAGTCGGCGGTCGAGCTGCACCTCGAGCGCGGCCCGGCGCACACCTCGATCAACGCGATCGCCGAGCGCGCCGGCGTCAACCGCGTCACGGTCTACCGCCACTTCCCCGACGCGCGCACGCTGCTCGAGGCGTGCTCGGCGCACGCGCGGCAGCTCAACCCGCCGCCGGACCTGGACCGCTGGCGCCGGATCGACGATCCGCAGCGGCGCACCGAGGTCGCGCTGACGCAGCTCTACGACTACTTCCGCCGCACCGAGCCCGGGTGGTCGAACGTCCTGCGCGACGCCGAGCTCGCGCCGCTGGTCAAGGAGATGGCGGAGGAGCGGCGGCTGGCGTACCTGCGCGAGGCGCGCGACGTCCTCCTCGCCGCGTGGCCGAAGCGCCGGGCGAGGCGGCCGCTGCTGCGCGCCGTCGTCGGCCTCGCCGTCGACTTCCGGACCTGGCAGACCCTCTGCCGCCGCGAGGACCTCGACGACCGCACCGCCGTCGCGTTGATGGTCCGCCTGACGAGCGCCATCGGCGGCGCCTAGGATCGCGGCCGTGGCACGACACGCGGACGCGGCGCTCGTCGAGCTGCGCCAGGTCGACCCCGAGACCCCGGACGCGCAGCGCTGCCTGCGCGCGTACGTCGAGGAGCTGAACCGGCGGGCGCCCGAGCGCGGCTATGACCCGACGAAGGGCTCGACCGCCGAGCCGCACGAGGTGCGCCCGCCGCACGGCGCGTTCGTGGTCGCCTACCTGCGCGGCGAGGCGATCGGGTGCGGGGCCGTCAAGCACCACCCCGGCGACGTCACCGACATCAAGCGGATGTGGCTCGCCGAGTCCGCGCGCGGCCTCGGCCTCGGCCGCCGGCTCCTCGAGCACCTCGAGGCCCTCGCGATCGAGCATGGCTCCACCGAGGCGCACATCGAGACGAGCGACGTGCTGCCCGAGGCGATCGCGCTCTACCGGTCGGCGGGCTACGTCGAGGTGGAGCCGTTCAACGACGAGCCGTTCGCCGACCGCTGGTTCACGAAGCCGCTGCGCAGAGCGACTGGTAGACCGACGTGAACCCGACGTCGAACCCGTTGCGCGCGGCGCGGAGGTACAGGCGCCAGACCCGGACGCGCTCGTCGCCCGCGAGCCGGCGCGCCTCGTCCAGCCGGGCGTCGAGCCGCGCGGCCCACTCGGTCAGCGTGCGCGAGTAGTCGGCCGCGAACCCCTCGACGTGCTCGACGACGAACCCCGCCCGCTCCAGCGCGAGCGTCGTCCGCGATAGGTGGAGCGGCTCGGCGTCGGGGAACACGTAGCGCTCGGAGAACGGGCCGGCGGCCGGGTCGGTGTGGCGCAGGCGCGCGATGCCGTGGTTGAGCAGGCGGCCGCCCGGGTTGAGGCACCTGGCGAGGTCGGCCGCATACCGGTCGATCTGCGCCTCGCCCACGTGCTCGACCATCCCGATGCTGGCGATCGCGTCGTAGCGCTCGCCGGCGGGGATCGCGCGGTAGTCCATCACCCGGATCTCGACGCGGTCGGCGACGCCGGCCTCGCGCGCCCGCGACCGCGCGAGCCGCGCCTGCGGCTCCGACAGGGTGATCCCGGTGACGTGTACGCCGTGACGCTTCGCCGCGTGGATCGCGAAGGAGCCCCAGCCGCAGCCGACGTCGAGCACGCGCTCGCCCGGCGCCAGCGCCAGCTTCGTGCAGATCAGCTCGAGCTTGGCGGCCTGCGCCTCCTCGAGCGTCCGCGCGCCGCGGGAGAAGATCGCGCACGAATAGGTCATCGACTCGTCGAGGAAGAGCGCGAAGAACTCGTTCGAGACGTCGTAGTGATGGCGCACCGCGCGCTCGTCGCGGGCGCGCGAGTGGCGCCGGCCGCGCGGTACCAGCTCGGCCGCCGGACGCCGCGGGGGCGAGGTGAGCCCCGCCGCGCGCACCGCGGCGAGCGCCAGCCGCGCCCGTCGGCCGGCGGAGAGCGGCGCGGGCCGCCACGACCCGAGCACGCGCATCACCGCGTCGAGGTCGTCGACCTCGAGCGCGCCGGTCACGTAGGCCCGGCCGACGCCGAGCTGCCCGGGGGCCCGCAGCGCGTGCGCGACCGCCTCCGGCCGGCGCACCGTGAACACCGGCCCGTCGCCGCTGGTCGACGGGAGCGAGGACCCGTCCCAGAACCGGACCGTGAAGGGACGCTCGCCGAAGGCGTCGGCCAGCTCCCGGCGCAGAGGCTCGGCGCGTGCGAACCGCATCGCCCGCAACGCTACCGGCGGCGCGTCGCGGAGTCGCCGGGGTGGGCGCCGCGCGCTACGCCTGGACGACCGGGAGCTCGATGCGCGGCTTCTTCGGCGCCGCGGCCTTCGGCCCTTCGCGCAGCTCGCGCTCGAGCCGCTCGGCCTCGGCGCGGTAGCGCTCGACGTTGCGCAGCTTGATGTCCTCGTAGCCGCGGACCATGTCCGGCAGCGCGACGATCTTCGCCACGGTCGAGTGCGTCTCAGGCCGCAGCTCGGCGAGCGAGCGCTCGACCAGCGCGCGGTACTCGCCGATCAGCTCGCGCTCGACGCGGCGGACCTTCGGGAACCCGAACGGATCGAGCGGCGTGCCGCGCAGGAACTTCATCCGCCGCAGGACGCGGAACGCCGGCGTGAACCACGGGCCGAGCTTGAGCTTGCGCTTCAGCCCGAGCGCGCGCAGCAGCGGCGGGTGGAGCATGAAGTACACCTTCGCGCCCTCGCCGAACTCCTTGGTGACCTTCGCCCGCTCGACCGAGTCGAGGTGCAGGCGCGCGACCTCGTACTCGTCCTTGTAGGACATGAGCTTGTACAGCCCGCGGGCGTAGAGCTCGGCGATGTCGGGATCGGCGGCCGCGACCTCCATCACCGCGTCGGCGTACGAACGGGCGTACCTCGCGCTCTGGTACGCGACGAGGTCGGGGATCCGAACGCTCAGCAGCCGGCGCAGCTCGCCGGTGGCGCCGGTCGCCTCGAGGATCTCAAGCGCCTTGCCCTCGACGACCGGCTCCGGCTCGACGGGGTCGAGCACGTCGCGGACGAGCTCGGGGTGCGAGATCGCGGCGCGGCCCCAGCGGAACGCGGCGAGCGACTTGTCGACCGCGGCGCCGTTCAGCCGGATCGCCTGCTCGATCGCGTCGGCCGACACCGGCAGGCAGCCGTGCTGGTAGGCGGCCCCGAGCAGGAGCAGGTTCGTCGGCATGTGGTCGCCGAACAGCCCCTCGGCGAGCGCCTGCGCGTCGAGGTAGACGTTCTCCTCGGCGCGCGTGCCCCGCTCGATCGCCGCGATGTTCCGCCGCTCGGCCGGGAACGAGACCGCAGTCGACTTGACCATCTTCGCCGTCGGGACCGCCGCGGTGTTCACGACCGCGACCGTCTTCTCCGGGTCGGCGACGAGCAGGTTCTTCGGGTTGGCGGCGCCGAGGACGTCGAGGCCGAGCAGCAGGTCCGCCGCGCCCGCGCTCGCCTTGTTCGACCCCTCGATCCGCTCGCGCGAGATGCGGACGTCGCTGATCACGGGGCCGCCCTTCTGCGCGAGGCCGGTCTGGTCGAGGCCGAACGCGTGCTTGCCGTCGAGCAGCGCCGCCATCTGCAGGATCTGCGAGACGGTCACGACGCCCGTGCCCCCGACGCCGGGCATCCGCACGAGGAAGTCGCGGTGCGGCACGCGCAGCGCGGGCTCGGGCAGGTCCGCGGGCGGCGAAGGCGCCACCTTCTTCGCCTTCTCGCCCGGGATCACGGTGAGGAAGGAGGGACAGTCCCCCTTCACGCACGAGTAGTCCTTGTTGCACGAGGCCTGATGGATCTGCGTCTTGCGGCCGAACTCGGTCTCGATCGGGAGGACGGACAAGCACGAGCTCTTCTCGCCGCAGTCGCCGCAGCCCTCGCAGACGCGCTCGTTGATGTGGATGCGCGTGACCGGATCGGCGATCTTGCCGCGCTTGCGCAGCCGGCGCTTCTCGGCCGCGCAGCCCTGGTCGTGGATCAACACCGTCACGCCCTCGACCTGAGAGAGCTCGAGCTGCGCCTCGGGCAGCCGGTCGCGGTGCTCGACGCGGGCGATCGGGTCGAGCTCGGGGCCGTCGTACTTCTCGGGCTCGTCGCTCGTGACGATGACCTGCTTGACGCCCTCCAGCGCGAGCCACCTCGTCAGCTCGGGGACCTTGAGCTGGCCGAGCACCTGCTGGCCGCCGGTCATCGCGACGGTGTCGTTGTAGAGCAGCTTGTAGGTGACGTTCACGCCGGCGGCGACCGCGGCGCGGATGGCCAGCGAGCCGGAGTGGTGGAACGTGCCGTCGCCGAGGTTCTGGACGAAGTGGTTCGCGTCGGTGAACGGCTGCATGCCGGCGAACTGCACGCCCTCGCCGCCCATCTGCGTGATGCCGGTGACCTCGCCCTTCCCCTCGGGCGCGAGCAGGACCATCGTGTGGCAGCCGATGCCGACGCCGAGCAGCGTCCCGTCCGGGTTGCCCGTCGACGTGTTGTGCGGGCAGCCCGAGCAGAAGTACGGCGTGCGCGCGGCGAGCGGGACGGTCTTGCTCGTGGTCGAGCGCCGCGCCTCGATCTGCTCGACCCGCGTGCGGACGGAGTCGAGGTGGACGCGCGTGTCGAGCCGGCGGGCGACGGCGAGCGCGATCGCGTCGGCGTCGAGGTCGGAGAGCGGGGAGACGAGGTCGCGGCCCTCCGGGTCGCGCTTGCCGGTGATGCGCGGGGCGTCGGCGGTCCCGTACAGGGCGTCCTTGATCGCCGACTCGAGGTAGTCGAGCTTCTCCTCGACGACGAGGATCTCGTCGAGGCCGCGGCCGAGCTCCCTGAAGCCCTCGCGGTCGTGCGGGTAGAGCATCCCCACCTTCATGAGGCGGATGCCGGCGCGCTCCAGCGCGGCCTGGTCGAGCCCGAGGTCGCGCAGCGCCTGCAGCAGCTCGTAGTAGACCTTGCCGCTCGCGACGATCCCGAGCCACGCGTCCGGCGTCGGGACCGTGATCGGGTTGAGGTGGTTGAGCTGCGCGTACCGGGTCGCGATCTCCAGCCGCGGGCCGAAGAGGGTCTTCTCCAGCTCGAGCGACTGCGGCGCGAGCAGGTGGCCGCTCGGCTGGTGGACGTACGGGCGCCCCTGGTACTCGACGCGCGGCGCGAGCGGGACGACCCGGTCCGGCCACACCTGCGCGGTGCCCGCGGCGTCGGCGACGTTGGTGACGATCTTCAGCGCGCTCCACAGGCCGGAGGCGCGCGAGCACGCGATCGCGTGCCGGCCGAAGTCGAGGACCTCCTGCAGCGTGCCGGGGAAGAAGGTCGGCATGTGGAGGCTGGCGAGCGTGGCCTCGCCGGCGCTCGGGAGGGTGGAGGACTTGCAGCTCGGGTCGTCGCCGACCAGCGCGAGCGCGCCGCCGTTCGGGTGCGTGCCCGCGAAGTTCGCGTGGCGCAGCGCGTCCATCGCGCGGTCGAGGCCGGGGTTCTTGCCGTACCAGACGCCGGTCACGCCGTCGTGCTTCGGCGACGGCAGGTTCTGGACGAGCTGGGAGCCGTAGACGGCGGTCGCCGCGAGCTCCTCGTTGAGGCCGGGCGTGAACGTGATCCCGTGCTCGGCGCCGAGCTTGCCGAGGCGCATGACCTCCTTGTCGAAGCCGCCGAGCGGAGAGCCCTGATAGCCGGAGACGAAGGTCGCGGTGTTCAGGCCGGCGCGGACGTCGGCGCGGTGCTGGTCGAGCAGCACGCGCACGAGCGCCTGGATGCCCGACAGGAAGATCGTGCCCTGCTCGAGGACGTACTTGTCCTGCAGCGTGGTCTCGGGGCGACTGAGCTTGACGGGTCGGGCGCCGGCCCCCGGGGCCACCGTGGTGCCGTTGGTCCCTGCCGTCTGCTCGATCGTCCCTGCCATGCGTCCTCCTCCGGATAGGTCAAGCCACTTTACCAACCAACGAGGCGGATCGGAAGAACTTGCGCTACGCGCTCTGCAGCGTGTCCTCGAGCTGCCCGAGGTGCTCGTCCATCACCTCGTCGATGCCCTCGCCGGTGCGGACCGCTTCGAGCGTCCGCTCGTGGATGTCGATGATCCACTCGGGCACGGTCGGGACGTGCATCGCCATGTCGCGCAGGATCTCGAGCTGGCGGAAGACGATGCGCAGCAGGGTCTCGAGCGTCGGGTTCCCGGCGGCGCGCGCCAGTGCGAGGTGGAACTGGACGTCGAGCTGGAGGAAGCGGTCCTCGTCGTCGGGGCGGTAGCCGCGGTCGACGATCGAGCGCATGACGTCGATCGTGCGCTGCAGCGGGGCGAGCTCGTCCTCGCCGGCGCGCGCGTGCGCGAGCCGCGCGACCTGCGGCTCGATGATCCGGCGCGCCTCCAGCACGGCGGCGGCCTCGCCGAGGCGCAGCTCCGTCACGCGGCGGACGAGGTCGACGGGCACGACGTCGGTCGCCACGAACATCCCGCCGCCCGGCCCGCGGCGCACCTCGAGCAGCCCGGCGTCGACGAGCACCTTGACCGCCTCGCGCAAGGTCGGGCGGCTGATCTCCATCTGGAGGGCGAGATCGCGCTCGGCGGGCAGCTTGTCCCCGACGCGCAGCTCGCCGGCCCGGACCTTGTCGGCGATCTGCTCGGCGGCCTCCTCGAAGGTCCGCCGCGTGCGCACCGGGTTGAACATCGGCCAGCGAGTCTAAGACGAGCAGGGGAACGAATAGGGAACCCCCCGATGTGAGGGGGGCGTGAGCGGCCGATCCTCGGACCATGCTCACGACCGACATCACCGCCCACGACATCGACCTCCTCCGCGCCGCCGTGGTCGGCGAGGTCGTCGTCCCGGGCGACGAGACCTACGAGACCGCGCGGCTGGCGTGGAACCTGACCGCGCGGCAGCGTCCTGCCGTGATCGTCGTGCCGGACCGCCCCGACGACGTCCTCGCCGCGGTCCGCTTCGCCCGCGAGCACGGCCTCCGCGTCGCCGCGCAGGGCACCGGCCACAACGCGGGCCCGCTCGGCGAGGCCGAGGACACCGTCCTGATCCGGACCCACAAGCTGCGCGGCGTCGAGATCGACGTCGAGAACCGCATCGCCCGCGTCGAGGCCGGCGCGCTGTGGATGGACGTCACCGGGCCGGCCTCCGAGCACGGGCTCGCCGCGCTGGCCGGCTCGTCGCCGGACGTCGGCGTCGTGGGCTACTCGCTCGGCGGCGGGACCGGCTGGCTGGCGCGCAAGCTCGGCCTGGCGACCAACAGCGTCACCGCGATCGAGATGGTCACCGCGGACGGCCGGCTCGTGCGCGCCGACGAGCACGAGCACGCCGACCTCTTCTGGGCGCTGCGCGGCGGCGGCGGCAGCTTCGGCGTCGTCACCGCGATGGAGTTCCGCCTCTACGCGCTGGAGTCGATCGTCGCCGGCGCGATGATCTGGCCGGCCGAGCGCTCCCGCGAGGTCCTGCACGCGTGGCGCGAGTGGACGGCCACCGCCCCGGACGAGGTCACCACCTCGGCGCGGATCATGAACATCCCGGACATGGACGGCGTGCCCGACATGGTCCGCGGCCGCGCGCTCGTCGTCATCGACGGCGCCGTCATCGGCAGCGTCGAGGAGGCCGGGGCGATCCTCGCGCCGCTGCGCGCGCTGGAGCCCGAGATCGACATGTTCGCGCCGGTCCCGCCGGTCGCGCTCTCCTACATCCACATGGATCCGGAGGAGCCGATCCCCGGCGACTCCGAGACCGCGATGCTCGACGCCGCGCCCGCGGAGCTGATCGACGCGCTCGTCGACCGGTTCGAGAGCAACCCGCTGCTGCTGCTCGTCGAGCTGCGGCACCTCGGCGGGGCGCTCGGCCGCGGGCACCAGTCGCACGGCGCGCTCGACCGGTTCGACGGCGAGTACCTGTTCTTCGCGGCCGGCATGTCGGTCCCGGAGATCGCGGAGCCCCTGCGCGCGCAGCTTGCGGGCGTGAAGGAGGCGGTGGACGCGTTCGGCAACGGCCGCGGCTACCTGAACTTCGTCGAGCACCCGGCCGACGCGAGCACCTTCTACCGCGCCGCCACCTACGCGCGGCTGCGCGCCGTCAAGAGCGTGTACGACCCGGGCAACCTGTTCCGGGCCAACCACGAGATCCCGCCGGCTGCGTAGCGCCGCCGGCCGGATCGGCCTCCCCGGCGAGGGGCCGCGCCTCGGCGCGGCCCCTCGTGCGTCTTGACACCAGCACTCCGGTGCGCGTACGGTCGCACCATGTCTGCCCGGGGCGCGACGGCCATCATGGCGATGTTCGCCGCGACGGCGCTCGCGGCCCCTGCGTCGGCGCAGACGCCGTTCGTCGAGATCGCCTCCGGCGGGCCGCTCACGCGGGTGATCCTCGGCAACGAGCTGTCGTGCCAGGTCGCCTACTCCGGCGACTCCTCGTTCGAGCTGTTCCCGTCCGGCGCGACGCCGGGCGACTGCGGGACGCTCCTCACGACCGGCGGGACGCTGTACTCGCCCGACTTCAACAACCACACCGGCGGCGGCACCGCGACGAGCGGCATCGGCACGACGACGCCGTTCACCCCGGTCAGCCAGAGCGGCGTGACGGGCTCGGGCAGCTCGAGCGACCCGTTCCGCGTCACGACCGTCGCCGACGCGGGCTCGCTGCGGCTCACCCAGATCGACAGCTACGTGGTCGGGCAGGAGTCCTACCGGACCGACATCGAGATCCGGAACACGGGCGGGTCCGCGGCGAGCGGCACGCTCTACCGCGCGGGCGACTGCTACCTGCAGGAGTCGGACACCGGGTACGGCTTCGTCGACGGCGGCGCGTCCGCCGCGGGGTGCTCGCTGAACGCCAACAACTCGCCGGCGGCGCGGATCGAGCAGTGGTATCCGCTGACGGCCGGCGCGCGCTACATGGAGGCCGGCTACAGCGAGGTGTGGTCGTTCATCGGGACGAAGGCGCCGTTCCCGAACACGTGCCGCTGCGACGAGCGGATCGACAACGGCGCCGGGATCAGCTGGGACTTCAACGTGGCGCCGGGCGCGACGGCCTCGTACGCGCACCTGACCGTCTTCTCGCCGCGCGGGCAGGCGGGGCCGCCGCCGCCGTCGAACCCGCCCCCGCAGCAGCCGCCGCAGCAGCCGCCGGCGCGCCTGCCGCCCGCCTTCGGGCCGGGTGGCGTCGTGCAGGCGCCGTCGAACCGCGTCTGCCGCAGCCGGCGCCACTTCAAGATCCGGCTGCGCAACCCGCCAGGCACGCAGATCATCGCCGCCGTCGTGAAGGTCAACGGGCGGCGGGTCGCGACGAAGCGCAACGTCCGGGTGACCGCGCGGGTCGACCTCCGCGGGCTGCCGCGCGGGCGCTACACGGTCTCGATCTCGATCCTGCTCGACGACGGGCGGACGATCAAGGGCAAGCGCAAGTACCGGACGTGCGGCAAGAAGCGCCGCCGCGGCCGCGTGCCGAAGGTCTGACCTACATCGACATCGACGGCATGGCGTCGTCGTGGCCGCCCGCCGGCTCGGTCAGGTTCGGGACGCTGCCCGGCGCGGCGGCGATCCAGATGCCGAGCGCGACGAGCCCGACGCCGAGCGCCTTCGTGAGCCGCTCGCCGCGCGGCAGCGCCTTCTCGCCCAGGATCAGCCCCGCGACGACCGCCATCCAGAACAGGCTCATCACGCCGACCGCGAACAGGACGACCATCAGCGCCCAGCAGCAGCCCGCGCACCAGGCACCGTGCTCGACGCCCATGGCGGCGGCGCCGTGCGAGCCCGGCCGCCAGCGCGCGAGCAGGACGTGCATCGGGCTGCGGCAGTGCTTGAGGCAGACGGCCTTCAGCGGCGTCAGCTGGTAGAGCCCCGCGGCGACGACGGCGCCGCCGGCGACGTAGCGCCCGGCCTCGTCCCACGCCAGGAACGACGGGTCCACGGCGGCCACCGCCCGGTACAGGCCGTACGCCGCCAGGCCGTACGCGACCCAGACCGCGAGGTAGCCGCCGACGAACGCGACCGTGCGCGCGGCGGACGACGTCTTCGCGAACAGCGCGACGACCGGCGCGGTGGCCGGCAGCATCATCGCCGCCATCATCGTCGTCCAGACGCCGAGGAACCAGCCGAGCTCGCCCAGGTCGGTGCCCGGGCCGGCGTCCATGCCGCCCATGCGGTCGAGCGTGACGATCCACGCGACGAGCGCGGCGGCCAGCACCGCCGCGGCGGCCGCCACCGGCCGTGCCTGCGCGCGCTCCCGCGCGGCCGCTACGCCTGCCACGCGAACGGGGCCGAGTGCGCGTTGCGCCCGGTGTTGTCGATCTCCAGCCCGAAGGCGTTGATCACCGCGCGCTTGCCCCGCGCGAGGTTGAGCCGCGGGCCGGCGGGGTGCCCGACGCCCTCGAGCGCCATCGGCCTGCCCTCCTCGATCGACGCGAAATCCTCGATGTCGAGCTCGATGTCGTCGCCGATCCGCAGCGTGTGCCGCAACCCGTCGTCGGCGAACTCGATCGGCGCGACCTCGACGCCGAGCATCTCGCCGACCAGCGGCGCGAACAGCCCGGCCGGCCCGCCCTGCTCGCCGCCGAAGACCGACGTGAGCTTCGCGCGCTGGTCCTCGTCGGCGCGCTCGTCGAGGAACAGGCCGACGCGCCAGTTGCCGTCGGTCATCTGGGCCGGCGTGTCGGCGAGCATCGCCACGGTCACGTCGCTGACCGCGGTGCCGTCGATCTCGCCGTCCTCGATGTGGAACGCGAGCAGCACCTGGCAGCGGTCGTAGGTGGCCGGCAGGGCGAGGTTGCTCGCGCCGCACGGGCAGGCGACTTCGCAGCTGCAGCTCTCCATGTAGGTCCCGCTCAAGCGATAGGCCATGGACGGGATCACACACCCGCGGCGGGCGTGGCGTCAAGGGTGCGGCGCCGGGCGGCCAGAAGCGTGAAGGTCACGAGGGCGACGGCGGACGCGGTCAGGAAGGTCTCGTCGGCGCCCGCGGCCTCGTGGACGGCGCCGCCGAGCGCGGAGCCGCCGGCCGCGCCCGCGGAGAACGCCGAGATGAGCCACGTGAGCGCCTCGGTCGTCGTGCCGGGGGGCGCGACGTCGTCGAGCAGGCCGAACGTGGTCGTGTTGATCGGGCCGAACGTCAGGCCGACGAGGAGGAGGAGCGCGGCGAGGACGGGGACCGACGTGGCGACGGCGGCGAGCCCGATGCCGAGCGCGAGGAGGGCGTGGAGCCGGAGGAAGCGGACCGGCGCCGGGGCGGTCCAGGTGCGCGCGCCGTAGAGCAGCGCGCCGGCGATGCTGCCCGCGGCCATGACCGCGAGCGGAATCGCGCCCGCGGCGCCGCTGCCGTGGTCGTCGGCGAAGGCGGGCGCGGCGATCTCGAGGATGCCGACCGCGGCGCCGCCGGGGAGGGAGAGGAGGACGAGGGTGCGGATGCCGCGCGACGCCAGCGGGCCGAGACGGCTGTGCTCGACGCGGGCGGGGCGGAACTCGCGGGCGGGCGGCGAGAGCGCGAACGCCAGCCCCGCGAGGAGCATGCAGATCGAGGAGACCCCGAGCGCCGCCGCCGGCGAGGCGACCGCCGCGAGCGCGCCGCCGAGCAGCGGGCCGACGATGTTGACGGTCTCGAGGACCACCGACTGCAGCGCGTTGGCGGCCTGCTGCTCGGAGGGCGTCCGCGTCAGCCGCGACCAGAGCGTGCGCAGCGCGGAGACCGACGGCGGCATCAGCAGCCCGGCGAGCGCCGCGGCGACGAACAGCGCGCCCGTCCCCGCGTCCGCGATCGCGAGCGCGACGATGGCCGCGAACGCGGCGGAGTCGGCGATCGCCAGCGGCAGGATGACCCGGAGCGCGCCGAAACGGTCGACCGCGCGGCCCCGGATCGGCGCGCTCAGCGCGGTGCCGACGAAGTACGCGCCGCTCACGACGCCCGCCGAGCCGTACGACCCGGTCCGGTCCGCGACGAGGAGGACCAGCGGCAGAGGAGCGGTCGCCGCCGCGACGCCGTGGAGCGTCGCCGCCGCCGCCAGCAGCCTGACGTGCGGGACGGCGAGAGCGGCGCGGTAGCGGCCCGGCATCGGCGAAGGGTGCCGCACCGCGCGGCCTCGGCGCTCCGGCGGTTCGAACCGCGCCGCACACGCGAAGAGGGCCGCCGGTCGCCCGGCGGCCCTCGTTCGCCTGAGGGGGGAGTCCCTCGCTCCGCCGCGGCTGTTCGCCGCGGCGACGTCGCTAGCCGCGCTTCTTCACGCGGGCGTTGCAGGTCGCGAACTTGCGGGTGCTGAGCTTCAGCTTCCCGCCCTTGGTCAGGACGGCGGTGCGGACGGTGTACACGCCCTGCTTCTTGCCGCGCAGGTCGACGGTCACGAACTTCCCGTTCTTCGTGCGGCGGACCTTCGTGACCTTGCCGTTCACGAGGACGCGGGCCGAGCGGATCTTGTAGTACCGGTCCAGGCGGAACCGGACGACGCGCCGGCTGACGCACTTCTTCTTGAGGACGGGCGCGCTCGACAGGGTCGACTTCGACGACTCGCTGAACTGCGGCGCGCCGACGATGACCTCGGTGACCTTCTCGACGATCGTCGTGGTCGACGAGCTCTCGCCGTCGTCGCCCTTGTCGCCCTTCGGCCCGTTGCCGTTGCCGTTCCCGTTCCCGTTCCCGTTCCCGTTGCCGTTCCCGTTGCCGTTGCCGTTGCCGTTGCCGTTGCCGTTGCCGTTGCCGGGGTTCTCACCGCCGTGGCCGGGGTTCTCGCCGGTGTGGCCGGGGGCGTTGCCGCTGTTGCCGTGGTCCTCGCCGGAGTGGCCGGGGTTGTCGCCGCCGTGGCCGGGAGCGTTGCCGCTCTGGCCGTGCTCCTCGCCGGACTGGCCGGGGTTGTCGCCACCGTGGCCCGGAGCGTTGCCGCTGTTGCCGTGCTCCGCGCCGGACTGGCCGTGCTCCTCGCCGGACTGGCCGTGCTCCTCGCCGGACTGGCCGGGGTCGTCGTTGCCCTGCGGGCCGTTGCCGTCGGAGTTGCCGGGGTTGCCCTGGGGGCCGTTGCCCTCAGAAGCGCCGGGGTTGCCCGGCTGGCCCTGCGGACCGTTGGCGACCTCGGAGTTGCCCGGGTTGCCGGGCTGACCCTGCTGCCCGTTCCCGTTGGCGGCCTCGGAGTTGCCGGGGTTGCCCTGCTGGCCCTCCTGGCCCTCGTTGCCGGGGTGGTTGACGTTGTTGTTGCTGGGGTTGCCCTGGGCGCCCTCGTTGCCGGGGTTGCCAGGCTTGTCCGCCGCGGCGAACATGGGCACCGCAAGGCCTGCGGTGAGGACGACCGGCGTGAAGATACGCACGGCACGCCCGAGACGAGGAGTCGGTTCGACCGACATATGAGTCCTCCTTGACGACTTTCTCCGGGTGCCGAGCCGGTAGCTGAGCCATCTCCGCACGGCGCCCCCGGCACCGAGCGAGACCTCTGGCTTTGCGCCCCCGCCTCACGACGAGGTTGCCTTTGTCGTCTCGAAGGAGGACCCGGTCGGCTTCAGTGCCTTCCGTGTGCTCCCGGCGGAAAAGGTAGGCGACCGCCCCCCGACTGCAAATCGAACGATTGGCTAGACCGCCCGCGCCGCGAGGGCGCGGGCGTCCAGAAGCCGGCTAGCGGCGCTTGAAGCGGAAGGCGATCCGGTTGTTGGATCCGAACCCGCCCTCGGGCAGCCCGACGTTGTCCGTCGCCCGCGAGTAGAGGACGTAGCGACCGGGGCGCAGCCGCCGGTTCATCTTCACCGTCCACGACTCGCGCCCGCGCGCCCGCACGTACGGCGGCGCGGTGCACTTGCGGATCCGCCGGAACGAGCCGCGCGGCGTCAGCGCGACGCAGCGGTCCTTCCTGACGACCCGCACGAGCGCGACGTCGACGTACTTGACCGTGCCGTCGGGGTCCTTCGCGGTGCCGACCAGCTTGCGCGAGCGCCGGGCCGGCCGCCGCGCGAACGAGTCCGGGGCGGCGTTGGTCGCGGGCGGGATCGACCGCGTCCCGGGCTGCGTCGAGCCGCCCGAGCCGCCGGAGCCTCCCGACCCGCCCGAGCCGCCGCCACCGGAGCCGGAGCCCGGATCGGGCTGCGGGTCCTGCCCGAAGTCCGGCGGCGCGTCGTCCAGGTCGACCGGCGGCAGGACCGCCTGCACGGCCTGCGCGGTGAAGTTCGCGTTCGCCGACGCGGCCGAGACGACGCGCACGAGGTAGATCCCGCCGCGCACGCCCGCCGTCACCGACTCCTTCGACTCGCCGGACGTGCTCGACTTGATGAACCGACCGGGCTCGCCGCTCTCGTCGGACTCGAACAGGTAGAGGTCGAGGTCGGTCGGCGGCTGCGGCGCGTCGCTGTCCATGTCGATGATGAGCTGGCCGCGCTGCGGCGCCCGGATCAGCGTGTCGTCGCACTCCTTCCCCGGGCCGCAGGGGACCACGGCGCCGATCTCCGCGAACAGCGCGGCGCCGCTGAGCGGGCCGCCCTCCCAGGCGAAGCCCTCGCCGCCCGGGGTCAGCGTGGCCTCGCGGTTGGGCTCGGCCAGGGCGACCGTGCCGGTGGTGAGGAGCGCAACGGCCGCCGCGCCCAGAGCGATCTTGTTTCGGTGGGTCATCGGATCCTGAACTTGAGGACGTTGCGGTTGGGGTCCTTGGTCTCGAGGTTGCCGACGGCGTCCATCCCTCGCACGAAGGCGAAGTACCGGCCCTTCGGCAGCCTCGTGCCGATCGAGTAGGTCCAGCGAGAGGCGCGCGCCGGCCGCCGCACGCGCGCGAGCGTGTACGGCGCCTTGGCGCACGAGGTCCGCTTGCTGAAGCGACCCTGGTCGTCGAGGAAGCGGCACTTCTTGCGGGTGCGCCGCGCGATCGTGATGCGCACCTCCGCGACGCGCGGGATCAGCCCCTCCGGCGCCGAGTCGCGCGAGCCGCCGCCCAGGACGATCCGCCGCCTCGACACCATCGTGAAGCGCTTCGCGAAGGTGGTCTGCGGGGCGCTGCGGTCGACGAGCAGGATCTCCTGCGCCTGCTCGAACGACTGCGGCGTGAACGACCCCGGCCCGCTCGTCGGCAGCGTGCCGCCGCACGGCATCTCGAGTGACCGCAGCTCGCCGCGCCACATCGTGATGTCGTGCGACTCGTAGACGGTGCCGGCGTCGTCCTCGCACGTGAGCTTCCACGACTCAGTCTTGCCGGCCTTGTACTCGAACGGCCGCGTCGAGGGCGTGACGATCCACGAGAACACGCTGTTCGCCGGGACGCGCGTCGTGTACTCGAGCCCGTCCGGGATCTCGATCGGGTCACCCGGGTCGATGCAGGCGCTCGGGTCGTCGAACGGCAGGTTCGGCCGGACGTCGGACGGCGAGGCGATGCGGCACACCGCGCTCGTGAGCGTCGTGAAGTCCTTCTTCAGCCGCAGGATCCGGCCCGCCGGCGCGCGGCCGATGAGCGTGGAGAAGTCCTGCCGCGTGGCGGCCTCCTCGATCACCCGCAGCAGCGCGCGCCGGACGCCCTTGCCCTCGCGGTCGCCGGTGCCGACCCACTGCTCGACGACGCCGCGGTCATAGGTGATGTGGAAGTTGCCGCCGTCGCTGTCCGGCGGGCCGAGCTCCATCGTGTAGCCGAACGTGCCGGCGGCGCCGTAGTTCCAGTCCTCGGTCGTGCCGGAGGTGTCGTACAGCTGCCAGCCGTACTGCGACGTGTAGCCGGTGTCGCGCTCCATCGCGTCGCCGAGCTGCTTGAGCCGCTCCTCGTCCGGCGCCAGGCCGTCGTTGTGGCGCCCCGGCGGGCGCAGCACGAGCGAGCCGAAGTTGTGCATCGTCAGCAGCGAGGTGACGTCGCGCTTCTGCGAGTACTCGTGGACGGACTGCGTCTCCTCCTCCGACCACGGGCCGGGCCCGCGGTAGCTCTGCGAGGTCGGCGTCGTGCTCGCGCCGATGCCGCCCCAGCCGTGACCGTAGTTGCGGTTCGGGTCGACGCCGTTGTTGAAGTCGCACGGCGCCGACGGGCCGCCCGGCCCCTTGCAGTTCTTGCGGCGGTAGGCCAGCGAGCCGCCGATCGCGACCGACTCGGCGAGGCTCGGCGCGGCGAGCGGGTCGCCCGACTCGTCGGCCGGGTCGACCGCGGTGCGCGAGGAGACGAACCCGTCGGGGTTGATGATCGGGACGACGACGACCCGGACGTGCCGCAGCAGCTCCGTGACCTGCTCGCTCTTGCCGAACTCCTGGGCCAGGTACAGGGCCATCTCCATCGTCAGCTCGGCCGCCGGCCACTCGCGGGCGTGGTGCGTGCCCATGAGGAACGAGACCGGGCGCTGGTCGTCGGCGCGGTTGACGTCCGCCGCGATCTCGACGCCGACCTGCTCGCGGCCCTGGAAGGTCTTGTGGGGCAGGGTCACCGGGCGGACGATCGCCGGGTACTGCTCGGCGAGCGTCTTCAGATCGGCCAGGTAGTCCTCGTACTGGCGGTACTCGGTGCGCCCGGAGGGGATCGGCGAGCCCGCGCGGCCGACGCGCTGCGTGTAGCGGGCGTTCAGCCTCGCCTGGCGCTGGTCGAACTTGCGCAGGTCGTCGATCCGCACCGTGTACTTCAGCCCGGCCGCCTTCAGCAGTCGCAGCTCGTCGTTCGAGTAGATCAGCGCCTCGATGCCGTGGGCGTGCGGGCTGTCGACGGTGTCGATCCCGAGCGACTGGACGAAGCCGAGCGACTGGCGCGTCGGCAGCGCGATCTCGACCATCTTGGGCGGGACCGGCAGCTTCGCGGCGTCGGTCACCGGCAGGACCGTCGTCGCGATCTCGAGCTGCGCGGTGCGGGCGCCGCGGATGCGGCACGCCTGGATCTCGAGCGGCTGGCCGGCGGCGGCGATGGCCGTGACGACCTCGTTCGCGTTCCACGCGGACGAGCCGCCGAGGCGCCGGCCCGTGCGGCGATCGAAGACCGCCAGGTCCCAGTCGCTGCCGTCGGCGCCGGTGAGGGCGGCGTGCAGGGAGACGCCGGCGGTCGGGGTCCAGGTGCGGGTGACGACGCCGGAGCGGCCGGCGAGGCGCTTGACGGCGCACTGCGTGGTGGCGGCGGTCCCGGTCGTGGTCAGGGTCTCGCGGAAGGCGCTCGAGGGCGCGTCGGCGCCCTGGGCGGTCGTCGCGGCGAGCGAGCCCGCCAGCGCGGCGAGGGCCACGAGGAGGGCGGCAGGACGAAGTCTCATGTGAGCCCCAACGACCGCCGGTCAGCGATCTTGCGCCTAAAGGCCCGCGCGCTTTGCCAATTTCGCGGCACGGGGGAAGCGCGTGGCGAGGCGGGCGCGCAGCTCGGGGCGGTCCTCGACCAGCGTGCCGTCCTCCCCGACTCGGAGCCTGAGCGGGTTCCCCGGGCCGCGGCGCGCCCTTCCGGTCGCCTTGAACCCGGCGATCGTGAGCGTCGCGAAGACGTCCCAGTCGCCGGGCGGCAGCGGTGCTCCGGCCGCGGCGGTCCGCGGATCGAAGCGGGCGGTGCCGCGCAGCGTGGTGCGGTCGACCTCGAAGCCGACGGGCAGGGCGAACTCGACGCGATCGGGGCCGCGGACGAAGAGGTAGAGGTCGCTCTTCGCGAGGTCCTCGCGCGCGTCGCGGTCCTCGGTGAACCGGACGCCCTCGGGCGCGACCCAGTGCATGTCGTCGTCGAAGCGGACGGCGTCCTTGGCGAAGCGCGCGGTCACGTGCAGCTCCTGCCCGTCGATGCGGACGTCCGCGACGACCCGCAGCGAGGCCTCGTAGGCCGCCAGCGCCTTGAGCCCCTCGTAGTCGCCCGCGCGCACCAGCTTGGCGCGTACCCGCCAGTTGAGCGGCAGCAGCGCGTCGACCTGCGGCCCGAAGCGCTCGAGGGTCAGCCTGCGGATCTCCTCGTAGCGCTCGCGGCGGTAGTCCTCATCCCACTTGAGGAACGGCGGCCCGCCGGCGCGGCCGAGCAGCTTGCCGCGCAGCCAGCGGCTGTAGAGGCGGTCGCGCAGCTCGCCGGGCTCGGTGTGCTCGTCGATGAGGTCGAGCACATCCCGGACGTTGCCGTAGTACTCCGCCGGGTCGAACGGCCGCAGCGACGCGTTCTCCCGCTCGCGGACCATCCAGTGGTAGCACGGGTAGTCGGCGAGGACCGAGATCGACCGCGCGTGGAAGTACGCGTGCATGACGAACAGGTGGTCCTCGAGGCGGCGCCGGCCCTCGGGGAACCGGATCCCGTGCTCGTCGAGCATCGCCCGGCGGAAGAGCTTGTGGGGGGAGAGGAGCCAGAGGATCGAGGCCCAGTCCCCGAGCCGGATGCCGCTGCGGTTCTCGACGAAGAGCGTCTTCGGGACGAGCTTCCCGGGCCCGTGGCCGACGACCTTGCCGATGACGATGTCGGCGTCGTCGCGGGTCGCCATCGCGTGCATGCGCTCGAGCGCCTCCGGGCCGACGAAGTCGTCGTTGTCGACGAAGTAGACGAAGTCGCCGCGCGCCATGCCGATGCCGATGTTGCGCGGGCGCCCCGACCAGCCGCTGTTCTCGGTGTGCTCGACGCGGACGTGGTCGTGCTGCCTCGCCAGCTCGTCGAGCCGGGCCGGCGTCTCGTCGGTCGAGCCGTCGTCGACGAAGATCACCTCGTACTCGTCCTTCGGGAGCGACTGCTCGTGGACGAGCGTGCGGATGCAATCCTCGATGTTGGTGCCCGGGTTGTAGACCGGGACGACGACGCTGACCTTCATCAGGCGCGGGCGGGGACGTAGCCCCACGCCTCGCTGATCTCGCGCAGCTCGGGCGGGATCTCCTCCGGCGAGGGCAGCGGCTCGGCGGGCTGGATCTGGCCGGACTTGATCTTCTCGCTCCAGTCGCCGAGGCCGGCCCTGAAGCGGCCGTGGTCGTGCTCGCCGTATTCGAGCATCGATCGCTCCCACGAGACGCCGAGGAACTCGCAGACCGCGCGCGTCACGCGCTCGGGGTCCTGCGTCAGCTCCTCGTAGCGGACGGTCAGGCCGTCGTAGCGCTGCCGCGCGGCCTCGAGCGCGTTCGCGTAGCGCAGGATCATCTCCAGGTTGCGCTCCTCGGTGTCCTTGTCCTTGCGGGCGGCGGCGCGCGAGCGGGCGGTGGAGACCGGGTGGCGGAGGAGGAAGATGAACCGGGCGTCCGGCCAGCAGCGGCGGATCGCGTCGGCGATGAAGACGTCGTTCGGCGTCTTGTTGACGATCAGCTCCTTGCCCGCGGCGGCGAGCTCGCGGTGCAGGACGCGGTCCCACAGCAGGAAGCGCAGCCGCTCCTCGTCGAGGCCGATCTCGCCGAGCGCCTTCTCGGCGTAGGCGGCGTCGAGGCCGACCTTGATGTGCCGCAGGTGCAGCTCGTGGGGCGAGTGGATCTGCGAGTGGCTGTTGAGGAGGACCCGGAGCAGCGTCGATCCGGAGCGGACGCTCGAGAGGATGAACGCGGGCTGCTGCACCAGCCGGTCGCCCTTCCCGGCGCGGCGCGCGCGGCGTCGCGTCGGCGCGGGCGTCGCCTTCGCGGCGCGGACCTTCTGCAGCTGGTAGCCCGTCGCCTTCGTCAGCGTGTCGTTGAACCTCTTCTTCAGCGCCACGTGATCGAGGCTACCGCGTCATCCGCTGAGCGCCGCCTCGAGATCGCGGCGCGAGCGGATGCCGAGCTTGCGGTACGCGTTGGAGAGGTGGGTCTCCACGGTCTTGACCGTGAGGAACAGGCTCTGCGCGATGTCGCGGTTGCTGCGGCCCTCGGCGGCGAGGTCGGCGATGCGGCGCTCGCTCGGCGTCAGCGACTCGACGCCGCCGGCGATCAGCGGCCGGAGCTTCTCGCCGGTCGCCTCCAGCTCGGCGTGCGCCCGGCGGGCGGTGGCGAGCGCCCCGCCGGCGCGGGCGAGATCGAGCGCGGCGTGCAGCGGCTCGCGCGCGGCCGCGCGGTGGTTGGCTCGGCGCAGGGCGGCGCCCAGCTCGGCGAGCGCCTTGGCGTGCTCGAGCCGCGCCGCCGGTGTGTCGGCGATCGCGACCGCCTCCCGGAGCGTGTCGAGGTCGCCGGTGAGCGCTCCCTGCGCCCGCAGCAGCGCCGCCCGCGGGCGCGCGGTACCCCAGACGCGCGCCTCCCCGAGCCGTGCGTCGAGCAGTCGCCGCGCCTCGTCCTGCTCGCCGAGCGCGGTGAGCGCGCACGCCGCGTCGGCGGGCCACGGGTGGTAGGGCGCGCTGATCCCGACGCCGTCGAGGTCCGCCGCGGCGCCGAGCAGGTCGTCGGCCGCCTCGCGCATCCGGCCCTGGGCGAGGCGCAGCCGCCCGCGCGCCAGGACCACCGGCGTGAACCAGTACGACCGCGGCAGCGGTCCGGCCATGCCGTCGGCGTGGAGTGCGGCGTCGGCGGCGTCGAGCTCGTCGCGCTCCACGAGCGCCTCGACCAGGTTGGCGAGCCAGATCGGCACCGCCCAGAGGAACTCGCCCTGCCGGCCGGCCTCCACGGCGGCCCCCGCCTCCGCGGCCGCGCGGGCGACCTCGCCCCGCAGAAGGGCCAGCTCGCTGCGCAGGAACGCCGCGCCCGCGATGGCGGGAGCCTCGCCGCTCGCGTTCGCGTCCGCGGCCAGCTGCTCGATCGCGCGCTCGGCGACGTCGAGGCGCTCGGCGCGCAGCAGCACCAGGATCGCCTGCGGGCCCTGGGCGATGCCCACGAGGTCGTGCAGAGGGCGGCGATGCTCGATCGCGCGCAGCGCCAGGTCGGCGGCGTCGTGTGCGTGCGCGCCGGGCGTGAACATCGCCCACCACGCGCGCAGCGCGAACAGCGCAGGCTCCGCGTGCGTGCCCGCGAGCGGCTCCACGTACGGCGCGATCCGCCGCTGCGCCTCGGCCGGCGGCGTGTGCGTCCACGTCACGCGCTGGACCTCGAGGCCGAGCGCGTCCTCGAGCCGGCCGGCGTCGCGCGCGGCGGCGATCGCACGGTCGAGCAGCGTCGCGATGTCGTCGTTGCGCCCGTCGGCGGCGAGCGCGGCGGTCAGCGTCGGCGCCGCGACGATCAGGGTGTCGGTGTCGGCGGTCAGCTCGGCGATGGGGTCGGCGTCGCCGAACGCGGAGCGGTCCGGCGAGCGGAACGCGGCGATCGACAGGCGCTTGACGACCTCGGTGCGCAGCTCGGGCGGCGGCGGCTCGGCGAGCGCGCGGCGGAGGTAGCGCACGGCGGCCTCGGGGGCAGCGCGGTCGAGCGCGCGGCGGCTCGCGGCGAGCAGCGTCTCGACGGTGGAGCGGTCGCCGTCGGGGTCCGCGGCGAGCAGGTGCACCGCGACGCGCTCCGGCTCGGCCCCGGCGGCGCGGAGGAGGGCGGCGGCGCGCTCGTGCGCGAGCGCCCGCTGCCCGGGCGGGAGGTCGCCGTAGATCGCGTTGCGCACGAGCGGGTGGACGAAGCGCAACGGGCGTTGGGCCTCTAGGACGCCCGCGCCGGCGAGCGCGTCGGCGGCCTCCGCGGCCAGGGCGCGGTCGAGCTCGGCGAGGGCGGCGGCGTCGCGGGCGGCCGCGTCGTCGCCGAGCACGGCGACCGCGTGGGCGAGCCGCCGCGCCGCCTCCGGCAGCCGCGCCAGCCGCACGAGCACCGCTCGCGAGATCGACGCCGGGGCGACCTCGCGGACGTGCTGCGCGTCCTCGCGACCGCCGGTCGATCCCTCCGCGGCGAGCGCCGCGAGCAGCTCGCTCAGCAGGAACGGGTTGCCGCCGCTCGCCTCCAGGCAGGCGTCGCAGAACGCGTCGTCGACCTGCGCGCCGAGCGCCGCGCGGACGAGCCCCGCCACCGGCTCGCGGGTCAGCGCCTGGGGCCGGAGCACTCGCGCGGCCGGGTCCGCCGCGATCCGCGCCAGCAGCTCCACGTCCGCCGCGGGATCGGACGGCCGCGCGGCCACGACCAGCAGCACCGGCAGCTCCTCGAGCCGCGGCAGCAGGAAGCGCAGGAGCCGCAGCGAGGCGCTGTCCGCCCAGTGCGCGTCGTCGACCGCCAGCAGCACCGGCCCACCCTCCGCGAGGTTGGAGACCAGCCAGTAGAGGGCGTTGAGCGTCGCGAACGAGGGATCCGCGAACGGGTGGGCGGAGGCGCCGTCGCCCCCCGCATCCCCCTCCGCGCCCACCAGTCCCCGCGCGGGGGCGGCGGCGCCGGCGAGCAGCTCCTCGCGCTCGCGCTCGTCGGCGGCGAGCACCGCGGGTTCGAGCAGCTGGCGGACGACGCCGAACGGGAAGTCGCGCTCGAGCTCGGAGCCGCGGGCGGCGAGGACTCGCATCCCCGTGCGGGCCGCGCGTTCGCGCGCCTCGCGGAGCAGGCGCGTCTTGCCGATCCCCGCCGGGCCCTCGACGACCACGAGCCCGCCCGCTCCGCCCGCGGCCGCCTCGAGCGCCGCGCCGAGCGCCGCGAGCTCCGCCTCCCGTTCGAGCAGGGCCACCTCCGGGCGCACGGCCATGACGGGCAAGGCTGCCACAGCGGTCGCGGCTCGGGGTCGGGTCCCGATCGAGTTCAGGGTCGATCTCAGGGTCGTGCCCCGTGGTGATCGGCGCGCCGCGCGGTGACACTCGAACCCATGGAGCACGACCCCCAGCCCCTCCGCCTCTCCCTCGAGCTGCGCCCGCGCGGGGCGGCGCTCTGCGGCTCCCTCCGCGACGAGGGCGGCACCGAGCACGAGTTCACCGGCTGGCTCGGGCTGCTGACCCTGCTGGAGGACGCCCGGCTGCGCGCGCAGCCCGTCTCGATCGCGGCCTGACGACCATGGACCCGACCTTCATCTACCTCGCGCTCGTCGGCATGGCGGTCTCGATCTGCACGCTCGCCCTGACCGCGGGGCGCGGCCCGACCCGCAGCTGCCCGCAGTGCGGCGGCCGCGTGGCGATCACCGCCCGGCTGTGCCGCGACTGCCGCTACCGCTTCCAGTAGGCCCCGGCTCAGCGCCGCGACGCTGGCTGCAGAGCGCCGGCCGGCTCACCAAGTTCTCGGCGCACGTGGTCCGCGACGTGGTCGGGCTGCGCGTCTTGCGCTTCTTCGGCGAGACGCTGCGCCAGGCGGGGATCCTCATCGTCGGCTCGACGATGGTCATTTGGGGCCTCGTCTTCATCATCGGCCTGCAGTGCGGCATCGAGGGCGCCTACTTCACGCGCGCGCAGGGCGCCCCGGCGTTCGCCGGCCTCTTCGCCGCGTGGTGCGACCTGCGCGAGCTGGTCCCGTACGCGTTCGGCTACATGATGGCCGCGAAGGTCGGCACCGGGCTCGTCGCGGAGATCGGGTCGATGCGGATCTCCGACGAGATCGACGCGCTCGAGGTCATGGGCATCGATTCGGTGCTCTTCCTCTGCGCGACGCGCCTGCTCGCGGCGTGGCTGGTGCTGCCCGCGGTGTACATGGCCGCCGTCGGCGCTGGGTTCTTCGCGAGCTACCTCGCGGTCGTCCAGCAGATCGGCGAGGTCTCGTCGGGCGGCTACTTCCTCATCTTCTGGATGTTCCAGAACCCGCCCGACTTCGTGTACTCGCTCGTGAAGGGGATGACGATGGCGACCGCGATCGTGCTCGTAGGGTGCTACTACGGGTACACGGCCGGCGGCGGCCCCGTCGGCGTCGGGACGGCGACCGCGAAGTCCATGGTCACGAACATCGTCATGGTCCACCTCATCGGGATGATCGGAACGCAGCTCTTCTGGGGCGCGAACCCGCGCGCGCCGATCGGTGGGTGAGCGATGGACATCGTCCTCGTCTCGGTGCTCGCCGTCGGGATCCTCCCGTTCGGGATCGGCTGGTGGATCGGCAACCCGCTCTTCGCCGGCGCGGTCTTCGTCGCGATGGCGCTGACGGTCGCGCTCGGGTCGATCGGCCGCGGCGACCCCGGTGAGGGAGGCGCGGCGCTCGGCCTCGCGCTGTCGCTAGCGCTGTCGGCGCTGAGCGCCGCGGCGGGTGGGTTCCTGCGCGCCCGGAGGCGGGACGGCCGCGTGCCGCGCGGATAGTGTTGGGCGGTGCGTCGACTCCTCATCGCAGCCGCGATCGTCGCGGGCTGCCTCGCCTCTCTCGCCTACGCCGCTCCGCCCGGCTCCGTCAACCAGCGCGGCGACGGATGGCCCCGGATCAACGGGCTCGTCCTCATCAACAGCCACCACGGCAGCCGTCCGCTGGATGCGCGGCCCGGCCGCGACCCGTTCATGGGCACCGACCGCCGCTACCGCTGCGACGGGAGGCACCGCGGCGGCAGGTGCCTGCGCAAGCTCGTCAAGTGCGGCAAGCGCAAGCGGTGCGTCAGCGACCGCTCGCTCCACAACGAGCTGCTCGGCGGCCACGGGAACGACACGATCTACGCGGGGCCGTTCGGCGACGTGCTCTGGGGCGACTACCACCCCGGCAACCCGAGCCGCCAGCGCGACAGGCTCTTCGGCGGCATCGGCAACGACTTCATCTACGGCAGCAAGGGCCGCAACGTCATCAAGGCGGGGCCCGGCGACGACTTCGTCAAGGCGCGCTACGGCCGCGGGCGGATCGACTGCGGCGAGGGGAACGACATCCTCTACACGAGCCGCCGCTACAAGAAGCGCTACCGGATCAAGCGCTGCGAGCGCCAGTCGGTCAACGCGAGCCCCGGGCAGGGCGGCTCGCCGAGCCGCTAGCGCTGCCGCGCGCCGTCCGTGGCGGCGGCTGTGCTCAGCGGCCGCTCAGCAGGTCGGCGAGAGCCGCCCCGCGCTCGCCCGTCTCGAGCAGGCGGTCGACGTCGGCCCGCTCGGGCACGAGCTGGGTCAGCAGGTTGGCGCCGAGGTAGAACATGACCGCGGCGGAGGCGAGGTCGCGCGGGTCGGCGAGGCCGGCGAGCCGCGTGCCCTCGGCGACGCGCGCGAACGACTCCTCCGCGAGGTCGATCCACGGCTGCATGAGGTCGACGACGCGCGGCCCCAGCTCCGGCTGCGCGACTGCGCCGGCGACCATCTCGGAGGCGACGCGGATGAAGCCGCTCTCGACGTCCTCGCGAAAGATGCGCCGCATGAGCGCGATCAGCTCGCCGGCCGAGCGCGCCGCGCGGGCCTCGGGCGCGTAGCGCTGGAGCCGCTCCTCGCTCTCGTGCTCCAGCGCGCTCAGCAGGAGGTCGTGGACGCTGCCGAAGTGGTAGAAGGTCAGCGCGGGGTTGAAGCCGCCGACCTCGGCGATCGCCCGGGAGCTCGCCCCGTGGAACCCGCGCGTCCTCAGCGTCTCCAGCGCCGCCTCGACGATCCGCTGCCGCGTCCGCTCGCCCTTGCGCACGGACGGGATCTTGACGCGCCGGCCCGCGGCGGCGAGGCTGCGGCGATGAACGCGCACCCGAACGCTGCGACGATCGAGCGCTTCTACCGCGCCTTCGACGCCTGCGACGCCGAGACGATGAACGCCGTCTACGCGCCGGACGCGACCTTCCGCGACCCGGCCTTCGGCGAGCTGCACGGCGACGAGGTGCGCGCGATGTGGTCGATGCTCACCGAGCAGGCGAAGGACCTCTCCGTCGTCGTGCGGGACGTGGTGGCGGACGACGAGAGCGGCTCCGCGCACTGGACCGCGACGTACACGTTCACGGCGACGGGCCGGAAGGTCGTCAACGAGATCGACGCGACGTTCCGGTTCCTCGGCGGGCTGGTGGTCGAGCACGTCGACGACTTCTCCTTCTGGCGCTGGTCGCGCCAGGCGCTCGGCCCGGTCGCGATCGTCCTCGGGTCGAACCCGGTGGGGCAGCCGCTCGTGAGGCGCCGCGCACGGGCCCGGCTCGACGCGTACATGGCGGAGCGCCCGGCCGCGGCCGACTGACGCGGGACTCCCCGACGCTATCCGGTCGAGCGGTGGTCGGCGCCTCGGGTGTGGCCGCGCGAGCCGCCAACGCCGCCCCGCCCCGCGCCGTGCCGGGCGCCGGACGGCGTGTGGCGGATCAGCTTGCGGAGGACCTCGTCGTGCTCGCCGGCCTCGCTGCGCGCCGCCAGCGCCTTGCGATGCACGGTCAGGAACCTCCCGTGCCCCTCTCCGTCCGGCACGGCCACGATCGTCTTCACGAAGCTCTCCACGTGGAAGACGATGCCCTCGAGCGTGGTCCCGTCCTCGTGGACGGTGACGAGCTGGCCCTCGCTGAGCTTCTGCATGCGGCCAGCCTACCCACGGGCCGACGGCGGGGAAGAGCACAGGCGGCCGGGAGCGACGAGGGGCGCCCGGAGGCGCCCCTCGAAGACACTCGCCTGTTGGCTGCGAGCCTACCCTCAGCCGAAATCCGTCCGCGTCGTGGCTCGGGCCTGCGTGGCGTCCTCGTGGTTTATCTCTGGATCCGCGTCGGGCGATGATCGCTCGAAGCGCCCGGAGCCTGCTGCAGTTCGCTCCTGCAACTGATCACCGTCGTCGGCAGCCGCTCGGATGGGATCCAGCTCCGCCGTATTGAGGGCTGCCACGTCGAAAATCTCGTCGGGCAGGGTCGCCTCGTCATCGTGATCGCCGGGCTGCCAACGTGCGTTCTCGTCGCGGGAGTGTTTACGGCGGAAGCAGGCTGCAATCGCTCGCTGTCGGTTCAGCTGCGCTCTCGCGCGGAAGTCCGAGCGAAGTCCATACCTGTAGATCTCGGCGTCAGCGACGAGAGCGTCGTCCGCGAGGCGAGGAAAGAGCGCCTCCACCGCTGGGATGTTGGCGTCGCGCGCAATCAAGTAGACCGCATCCATACGATCGCGGTAGATCAGGCGCTTCGCGCGCTTGCGGTAGGGGGTTAGGCCTTCAGACTCGAGCCGTTCGCGCTGTGCGACGAACACGATGCCGACCCGGATATACGTACCCGCGAACTGGAGCGACCGCGACGTATCCCCCGGAGGTCTCTTGGCAAGATCCCCAAGCCAACGCGCGAAGTGCTCGGCTTCCGCCACGCACCGCGGGTCGCAATGGCCCGGGAAGAGACGATCTCCGAGGAGCTTGTACTCAGCAAGTAGCACGCGAAGAAGCCAGCCATGTAGGTCGATGTGGTCGACGAGATGAACCTTGTCGCAGAGGCTCTCGCTTGCCCGCATCGCGGGCTCAAAGTGCTCGTCATACAACACATCGAGCGCGCTGTTGCTTTCCGTCTGGCTGGTGAGCACCGACTTCGCCACGGTGAGATCGGCGGCCTGCATTGTCTCGTCATCGAGGTACCGCCGCGCGCGTGGAATCAGAGCCTTCGGCAGGTACGCCATGAGCGCGCGAGCGACGTTGTCGGGATGGTGAGCCGACTCTCGCATGAACACCACCACATCGCCGCGTTCCGCGATCGCCCGCGCCTCGTCTGCGTCGCGAAAGGAAACCTTCAGCTTGCCACTCAGCAACTTAGGCGCTGTGCGCATCACTTTGGTGCTTTGGGCGTTCACGTCACCCTGAACGCGGAGCGCGATCGCTCGGCGATCCGCGCGACGCCGGATCGAGGCGATCCCTTGCCAGATCCATCCCGCAACCTTCTGCGCGTTATCGGGCATCAGCATCACCCAAACCGCAAGCCCGAGTACAGCTCCGCCGACGGTGAACTCCGGCCAGAGGAATTGCAGGAAATCGTGCGCGGTCATGCGAATCGCCTGACGCAGTCGAGCGCGGCGCAGGCCACGCGAACTTGGCCGTCAATCTTGCTCACGGCACCAGGGCCACGTTCGTTGACGGGGTGGCCGCAGATCGCGCAAGCCAAATCACCGTTCGCGTAGGAGAGTGACAGCCCAAGTTGCGCAAGGAGCGCGTCTGCGTCACGCGGGTGAACAGCATTGATTTCGGTCGCCTGTTTCGACAAAGCCCGTTGAACCATCATTCGTGGTGTTTGTTTCTTCGTTTCGTCTACGCGATTCGATGAGCTGATCGCCCGCGCATCGCGCGATGGGACTTGAATTGTCACGTCGCGCCAGGCCGTCGACGGGCCGCCGATCCCGTCCCTAGTCCGCGGGTAGTGCCGGATGCCTCCGAGGGCGAGACGGGTCGGCGCGTGCACGGCGACGTCCGTCCGTCTCGACGCGTCGAGTCCGACTCGCCGGGAGGCCGGCGAATCTCCAGCGGCGAGTCGTGACCCGATCCGTCCGCGGATCGGCCCGCCGCGCACCGCCGCTGGCGTTCGCTGAGAGCCGCGCGCAGCGCGAGCGGAGCTCGGGGTGGCCAACACCGGCTACCCGCAGCCGGTGTTGTAGCCGCAGCTCGAGCACGTGTAGCACGAGCCCGTGCGCTGCATCATCCCGCCGCACTGCTGGCACGCCGGGCCGAGGTCGAGGCCGGCGAGGCGGGCCGGGACGACGGGCGGGGTCTCGGTGAACGCGGTCGCGGCGGGTTGCGGGGCGTCGCCGCTGGAGGGGGCCGCCTTGGGCGCGGCGGTCGCGCCGCTCGCCCCCGCCGGGCCGCTCGGCTTCGTGCCGCCGTTCCCGCCGCCGTTCGCCGGGCCGGCGGAGTCGGACGCGAGCGAGGTCGCGGCCTCCTGCGCGGTCTTCCGGGCGCGGACCTCGGCGGTCATGATCCCGAGCTCCTCCTGCATGTCGGCGTCGAGGAACCGCGAGGCGAGCCACCGCATGATGTAGTCGGGCATCGACTTCGCGAACGGGATCTCGGGGTTCTGCGTGATCCCCTCGGGCTCGAACCGCATGTAGGCGAACTTCTGCACGAGCGTCTCGAGCGGCACCCCGTACTGGAGCGCGATCGAGATCGCGGTCGCGTACGAGTTGAGCAGGCCGCGGAGCGTCGAGCCCTCCTTGCCGATGTCGGTCAGGAAGATCTCGCCGACCGTGCCGTCCTCGTACATCCCGGCGGTGATGTAGCCCTCGTGCCCGCCGATCGAGAACTTGTGGGTGATCGACTGGCGCTCGCGCGGCATGCGGCGGCGGACGGGGCCGATCTCGGCCTTGACGCCCGCCAGCGCGTCGGCGACCGCCGCGTCGATGTCCGCCTGCGTGAACTCCGCGCCCGGCTTCGCCGGCGCGTCGTCCTGCGCCTCGGTCCGCAGCGCCTGCGCGGTCTTGGACCCGTCGCGGTAGATCGCCAGCGCCTTGACGCCGAGCTGCCACGCCTGCGTGTACGCGTCGGCGATGTCGCCGACCGTCGTGGTCTGCGGCATGTTCACGGTCTTCGAGATCGCGCCCGAGATGAACGGCTGGACCGCGCCCATCATCTTGATGTGGCCCATGTGCGAGATCGCGCGCTCGCCGACCGCGACGTCGAACACCGGCAGGTGCTCGTCCGCCAGCCCGGGCGCGCCGACGATCGTGCCCGCCTCGTTGATGTGCGCCTCGATCTGCTCGATCTGCTCGTCGGAGTAGCCGAGCGTCTGCAGCGCGAGCGGGACCGTCCGGTTGACGATGGTCATCGTCCCGCCGCCGACGAGCTCCTTGAACTTCACGAGCGAGAAGTCGGGCTCGACGCCGGTGGTGTCGCAGTCCATGAGGAACGAGATCGTCCCGGTCGGGGCGAGGACCGTCGCCTGCGCATTGCGGTAGCCGAGCGCCTCGCCGGCGGTCACGGCCTGGTCCCACGTGGTGCGCGCGGCGTCGAGCAGCGTCGTGTCGGAGCACGCCGAGTCCGGGATCGCGTAGGACGCGTCGCGGTGCATCCGCATGACGCCGTTGTGCGCCTCGCGGTTCTCCGCGTAGCGCTCGTACGGCCCGAGCGCCCCCGCGACGCGCGCCGACCCGAGGTACGCCCGGCCCGTCATCAGCGCCGTGATCGCGGCGGCGGTGCCGCGCCCGGCGTCCGAGTCGTAGGGCGTCCCGTTCGCCATCAGGTAGGCGCCGAGGTTCGCGTAGCCGAGGCCGAGCTGGCGGAACGCGCGGGCGTTGACCGCGATCTCCTCGGTCGGGTAGCTCGAGGGCCCGACGACGATCTCCTGCGCGAGGAACATCACGTCGACGACGTGCTCGAACCGCTCGACGTCGAACGTGCCGTCCGCCCTGCGGAACTTCATGAGGTTGATCGAGGCCAGGTTGCACGCGGAGTCGTCGACGTGCATGTACTCCGAGCACGGGTTCGACGCGTTGATGCGCCCGCTGTTCGGGCACGTGTGCCACTGGTTGATCGTCGTGTCGTACTGGACGCCCGGGTCCGCGCACCGCCACGCCGCCTCGGCGATGTCGTTCATGAGGTCGCGGGCGCGGACCGTCTCGATCACGCGGCCGTCGGTGCGGGCCGTGAGCTCCCACTCCGCGTCCTCCTCGACGGCGCGCATGAACTCCTCGGTCACCCGGACCGAGTTGTTCGCGTTCTGGTACTGGATCGAGAAGAAGCCCTCGCCGTCGATCGACATGTCGAAGCCGGCCTCGGCCAGCGCGGCGGCCTTGTCCTCCTCCTTGGCCTTGCACCAGATGAAGTCGCGGATGTCGGGGTGGTCGACGTCGAGGACGACCATCTTCGCCGCGCGGCGCGTCTTGCCGCCGGACTTGATCGTCCCCGCCCACGAGTCGGCGCCGCGCATGAAGGAGACGGGGCCGGAGGCGGTGCCGCCCTTGGCCAGCGGCTCCATCGACCCGCGGATCTTCGAGAGGTTGATGCCGGACCCGGACCCGCCGCGGAAGATCTTGCCCTCCTTGGTGTTCCAGGCGAGGATCGAGTCCATGTTGTCCTCGACGCTGAGGATGAAGCACGCGCTGCACTGCGGCGACTCCTCGAAGCCCACGTTGAACCACACCGGCGAGTTGAACGCCGCCATCTGGTGGAGCAGGATGAACGTGAGCTCGGCCTCGAAGGCGTCGCCGTCCTCGACGGTCGCGAAGTACCCGCGCTGACGACCCCAGTCCGCGATCGTGCCCGCGACGCGGCCGATCATCTGCTTGACGCTGCGCTCGCGCGCGGGGGACCCGAGCTGCCCGCGGAAGTACTTCTGCGCGACGATGTTCGTGGCGTTCTGCGACCACGACTTCGGGAACTCGACGTCGGGCTGCTCGAAGGCCACCCGATCCCCATGACCGATGCGCGCCTCCCGGATCTCCCACTCGACCGAGTCGAACGGATCCACCCCGGGCTGGGTGAACAGACGACGCACCGTGAGCGCCTGATCGGCGGCGCCGTTGTCGATGAGTGCGGTCTGCGGGGTGGCTGCCATGGGGTCCTCTCCTCTGCTCACGCCGCCGGTTTGCGGCGCTCGGAACGGGTCGTTCGCGGGCTGAGCAGAGTTGCGCTTGAGGCGGACGGAACCGGGTCCGATCGAGCTGGCTTTCCTGCACCTTGCGGCAACTTCAATTGTAGGACGGCGCGAAGCTCAACGGCCTGCAACCGACGTTGCGGGAAGCCTCAGACGAGCGCGCGCAGCTCGTCGATGCGAAGGGTCCGCCGCACGGGCTCCGGCGCCTCGTCCGCTCCGTCCGCGAGGTAGAGCGAGACCGCCTCCTCCAGGGCCTCCCGAAGCTCGTCCAGCGTCTGCCCGGAAGCGAAGCATCCAGGGAGCTCCACGACGTCAGCCCAGTAGCCGTCGCCCTCCGCACGCAGCCGGATCGTCAGCTCCACCGCTCAGTCCTCGAGGTCGTCACGGCGCAGGTCGGCCTGGCGCAGGATCGCCGCGGTCAGAGCGGGGCCGTAGTCCGCGCCGCGGTGCCGCGGGAGGGTGATCGGCCGGCGTCCGGGCTTGGTCATCTTGATCACGTGCTTGCCGCCGCGCTCGACGCTCCAGCCGTTGTGCTCGAGCAGCGCACGCGCGCGCTTCTGGTTGGGGAGTCTAGGCATTGCGCCGCGTGCCGATGGTGATGGCGCCGGCGCTCGCGGCGGCATCGCGACACGAAGTCGGTTCTGATCAGCGACGAAGCTGTGACGTTCAGGACGCGTGCCGGCGCGTGCGGAGCCAGTCGGTGAAGTCGGCCCACGCGCCGCCGGTGCGCCAGCCGGCCTCGGCGACCGCGTGGCGGGCGTCGAGGAGCCATCGGGGCTCCCACGCGAAGAAGCGGAAGAGGCCCCAGACCAGGAGGCTGAGGGCGAGCAGGCCGCCCGTGACGATGAGCGCGACGAGCGGTGCCGGGATGTCGCTGCCGGAGTCCTTGTCGCGCGCCGCGGCGTTGGAGATCGCGCCGTCGTCCGCGGGCTCGGCGGTCTGGGGCGTGCCCGGCGGGCCGGGCGCCTGGCCGGGCGCGTTGGGCGTCGTGGCGCCGGGCGGGGGAGCGGCCGCGCCGGTGTCGGTCCCGGGGGGCGTCGTCGCGCCGTCCGGTGTGGTCGCGGCGCCGTCGCCGGCGCAGTTCGCGCGCGCCCGCTCCTCCATCGCGGCGTCCAGCGCCGCGGGGAACTCCGGCGCGTACTGCTCGATGTCGTTCGGGATGTCGCGCTTGGCCTGCTGCAGCTCCTCGGGCGTGTGCGAGCAGGGGTCGATCTTCCCGTCCTTCTGGTAGTCGGCGAAGACGTCGTCGAACGGGTCGGCGGCGGCGGTCGCGGGGACGAGGAGGACGATCGCGGCGGCGAGGGTCGCCAGGCACGGACGCATCGGGGCGCCAAGCTAGCATCGGCCCGCTCAAGCGATGCCCGCTCCGATCCAGACGCGCGTGGCGCGCCGGCGCCCCGCGCGCCCGCAAGCCGGCGTCGCGCTCCTCGTCGCGCTGCTCGTCGCCGCGGGCTACGCGGCGTTCGCGGCGGGCGCGGTCGCGCCGCCGGAGGAGGCGTGGCTGCAGGCCGGCGTCGCGCTCACCGCCGCCTTCGCCGCGGCCGCGTGGCTGGGCGCCGGCCGGCTCCGCTCGGGCGCGTCGCCGGCGGCGGTCGCGGCCGTCGCGCTCCTCGCGCTCTACGTCATGTGGGCGGCGATCTCGCTCGCGTGGAGCGTCGCGCCGGACCGCACCTGGTCCGAGGTCAACCGGGTGACCGCGTACGTGCTCGTCGTGGCGGTCGCGCTGCTGGCGGGCGGAGCCGCGCTGCGGGCGGTCGAGCGCGTCGCGATGGGCTGGCTGGCGATCGCGCTCGCGGTCGCCGTCTACGCGCTGGCGGGGAAGGTCGTTCCGGGCGTGATCGACCATGCGACCGGCGTCGCCCGGCTCCGCGCCCCGCTGGAGTACTGGAACGCGCTCGGCCTCGTGTGCGTGCTCGGCGCGCCGGTCGCCCTGCGCGTCGCGACCGAGCGCAGGCGGACGCTGCCCGCCCGCTGCGGCGGGCTGATCGCGCTGATGCTGTTCCTCGTGTGCCTCGGCCTCACGTACTCGCGCGGGGGCGTGGTCGCGCTGGCGGTCGCGATGGTCGCGCTGACCGCGCTCGGCGGCGCGCGGCTGTCCGGGCTGGCGGTGTTCGCGCTCGCCGCGCTGGCGGCGGTGCCGGCGCTGACGCTCGGCTGGACCGAGGACGCGCTCGTCGAGAACGGCGTCGCGCTCTCGGAGCGGATCGACGCCGGCCTGCTCTTCGGCGCGCTGCTGCTCGCGGGCGCGCTGGCGCTGGTCGCGGCGAGCGTCGCGCTCGCCGGGCTCGAGGAGCGGACGCGGTGGTCGCGTGCGACGTCGCAGCGCGCGTGGTTCGCGCTGGCCGCGCTGGCGGTCGCGCTCGCGGTCGGCGGCATCACCGCGCTGGCGTCGTCGGACCGCGGCCTGGGCGGCTCGATCGACGAGGCGGTCGACGAGTTCACCGAGGTCCGCCGCGACCCGACCTTCGACCCGGATCGCCTCCTGTCCACGCAGTCCGCGAACCGGTGGGCGTGGTGGCGGGAGGCGTTCGGCGCCTGGGCGGACCGCCCGGTCAAGGGGTGGGGCGCCGGCTCGTTCCCGGTCAGCCGGCGCCTGTACCGGGCGACGCCGCGGGACGTTCGGCAGCCGCACAGCCTCCCGCTTCAGCTCATGGCGGAGACGGGGGTGGTCGGTGCGGTCCTCGGGCTCGGCGGGCTCGTGCTGCTGTTCGGCGCGGCGGCCGCGCGGGTGCGGGACCTCCTCCCGTCCCGCGAGCGCGACCTCGCCGTCGCGCTGCTCGCGGCGGCCGCGGCGTGGGCGGCGCACTCGCTGGTCGACTGGGACTGGGACATCCCGGGCGTCACCGTCCCCGTCTTGATCTTCCTGGGCGTGCTCGCGGCGCGGCCTCCCGCCCGCGAGGAGCCTCCGGCGGCGGTGGTGGAGCCCGGCGTCGCCCGCTGGATCGCGCTCGCCGCCACGTCGTTGGTCCTCGCCGCGGCGATCGCGTCCGCCGTGCTGCCGGCGTGGTCGTCGTCGAAGACGGACGCCGCCCTGCGCGCCGTCGAGGCCAGGACGCCCGAGCGGCTCGAGGACGGCGCCGCCGACGCCGAGCTGGCCGCGTCGCTCGACCCGCTCGCGGTCCGCCCGCTGCTCGCCGCCGCGTCGATCGCCGAGGCGCGCGGGCGCGCGCTCGAGGCGCGCGAGCACCTGCTCGAGGCGGTCGATCGCGCGCCGTGGTCGGCGGAGGCGTGGGGTCGGCTCGCCCGTCTCGCCCTCGGCCTCGCGGACCGGGAGGGCGCCCGCCGCGCCGCGCTGCGCCTGCTCGAACTCGACCCCGGGAACCCGAATGTGATCGCGGTCGTCCGCCGCGCGCAGGGCGTCGCGACCCCGCCGGAGGCATCCGGAACCGCGACGGGGACGCCGCTCGCGCCGTAGCGTCGGCCGCGCCGCGGCGCGGGCGCAAAGTGGCGCGGAGCGCGCCTCTACTGCGAGAGCGCGTTCGCGAGGCCGATGAGGAGGAGGACGACCGACGTCAGGCCGACGAGGAGGAGGATGAGGCCGACGGCGCGCTCGCTCGGCAGCCAGCGCGCCTGGGCGCGGCGGCGGGCCGGGCGCTCGCGGGGGATCGCGGTGACGCGCGTGGGGCGGGCGCGGCGCTCGCGCTCGCGGCGCGCGGGGACGGGAAGCTCCTCGTCGATCGCGGCGTGCTCGGCCGTTCTCGCGGCGGCGCGGGCCTCCGCGGCGTCGGCCGCCGCGAGCGCGTCGAGCCGGTCCTCCAGCGCCGCCCGGGCGGCCGCCTCGCCCGCGACGCGGCTCGCGAGCTCCGCCCGCTCCTGCTCGAGCGCGCCGATGCTGCGCTCCCGCTCCTCGACCGCCGCGCCGAGACGCGCGCGCTCCTGCTCGAGCGCGCCGATGCGGGCGTCGCGCTCCTCGACCGCCTCGCGGAGCGCCGCCTCCTCCCGCTGCAGCGCGCGCACCATCTCGTCGCGCTCCGTCAGCGCGTCCCGCAGCGCGCCCGCCTGCTCGTCGCCGTCTCCAAGCACCTCGCCGAGCTCGGCGCTCTGGCGTTGCAGGGCGCGGATCGTCTCCTCGCGCTGCTCGAGTGCGCCGCGCAACTCCGCGAGCTGGGCGTCGCGCTGCTCGACCGCCGTACGGAGCTGCGCGGCGGCGGCGTCGCGCGCGCCGGCCGCTTCGCGGAGCTCGGCGATGGCGGCGTCCCGGGAGGCGACCGCTTCACGAAGCTCGGCGATGGCGGAGTCGCGCGCCGCGACGCCCTCGCGCAGCTCCCCGACGATCGCATCGCGCTCCTCGATCGCGGCGTCGCGCTCCGCGATGGCGGATCGGAGCTGCTCGGCTTGGGCGTGGCGCTGCTCGAGCGTCTCGCGGAGCTGCGCGGCCTGGGCGTCGCGCTCCTCGATCGCGTGGCGCAGCTCCGCGCCCTGCTGCTCGAGCGCGCGGACGTCCTCGGCGCGCTGGCCGCGCAGGTCCGCCAGCGCCTGCTCGCGCTCGAACAGCGCCGCGCGGGCGGTCTCGAGCTCGCGCTCGCGGTCGGCGCGCTCGACGCCCGCGGCCTCGAGGTCGCGCAGCCGGTCGGCCAGCTCGGCGCGCGACAGCTCGAGGTCGCGGGTGCGGTCAGCGAGCTCCTGCTCGAGCGTGTCGACAGCGGAGACGGCATCGTCGCGCTCGGTCCGCAGCTCGGCGTACGCCCGCCGCGCCGCCTCCAGCTCGCCCGCCAGCCCCTCGCGCTCGCTCAGCAGCGCGAGCCGCTCGTCGGTCACCGTCGCCAGCTCGGCCCGCACTCGCTCCAGCTCCTGGCCCGCCTCGCGCGCCGCGATCAGCTCGTCGGCGAGCCGCTTCGCGCGCTCCTCCGCCTCGACCGACCGGCCCGTCAGCGCCTCGAGCTCCTGGCGCAGCCGGTGGGCCTCGTCCGCTGCCTGGTCCGCGGACGTGATCTCGCCCTCGACCGCCGACGCCCGCTCGGCGGCGACCCGCGCCTCGCGCAGCTGCGCCCGCAGCTGCTCGGCCTCCGCCGCCTCGGCGTGCAGCTGCCGGCGGATCTCCTCGAGCTGCTCGATCACGGCGTCGTCGCCGCGGCCCTCGGTCAGCGCGCGCTCGGCCGCCGCGGCGCGGCGCTCGGTCTCCGCCGCGTGCTGCTCGAGCGCGGCCATGCGCTCCTCCTGCTCGCGCGAGCGCACGCGGGACTCGTGCATCCGCGCCTCGAGCGCCTCGGCCCGCTGCTGCGCCTCAGCCGCGACGACGTCGAGCCGCGTCGCCCGCGCGCTCAGCTCGCGGACCTGCGCGCGCAGCTCGGCCTCGGCCTCCTGCGCCCGCGCCAGGTCCGTCCGCAGGTCGACGCCCGCGCCGGCCTTCTCGGCGATCTCGCGCGCCGCCCGCGCCTGCTCGCGCGCCTGGGCGTGCGCCGCCCGCAGCTCCTTCAGCTCGGCGGCCGTCGCCTGCGCCGTCCGCTCCGCGACCGCGCGCGCCTCCTCGGCCGCCGCGAGCCGCTCCCGCAGCGGCTCGACGTCCGGCGTGCCCGCCTCCGCCGCGGCGATCCGCTCCCGCGCCTGCGCCAGCCGTGCCTCGAGCTGCGCGACCCGCTCGTCCGCACCCCGCGCCGAGTCGAGCCGCCCCCGCGCCTCGCGCAGCGACGCCTCGAGCTTCTCCGCGCGCGCGTGGGCGCGCTGCAGCCGGTCGCGCGCGCTCCGCGCCGAGACGACCGCCTCGTCGCGCTCCCGCGCCACCCGGTCGGCCCGCTCCAGCGCACGCGTGGCCTGCCGCAGCCGCGCCTCGGCCGCCCGCCGCTCCTCCTCGGTCGCCGCGATCCGCTCGCGCGCCTCCTGCCGCGTCCGGTCGAGCTCCTCGCGCGTCGAGCGCAGCTGCTGCTGCGTCTCCGCGAGCGCGCGCGTGAGCTGGTCGAGCTCGCGGGCGTGCTCCCGTGCGCGCCGCTCCGCCCGGTCCGGCTCGACCACCGCGCGCGGCGGCACCGCCCCCTTGCCGCGCTCCCGCGGCTGCGGCAGGTCGACGATCGTCCCGCCGGCGTCGAGCGCGTACACCACGCGCGGCTGCGCGACGAGCGCCGCCGGCGCGGAGAACGCCGCCCGCCACTCGGGCGCGTCCGGCCCCGCGAGGGGCGCCGCGTCGTCGGGCCCGGGCAGGGGAGAGAGGCGATGCGTCCGCCTGCCGTCGTCGACGACGAGCATCGGCACGCTCAGCCGCTCGCGCTGGTCGGCGCGCCAGCGGCCGGAGATGCGCAGCAGCGTGACCTCCGCCGTGGCCGAGACCCGCTCGAACCGCTCGACCTCGAACTCGGGCATCCGGGGGCGGAGTCTAGGTTTCGGGCAGGGCGCGCAGCGCCGCGCTGAGCAGCTCGTCCGGCGGGAGCATCGCGTCGAGCACGCGGAAGCGCTCCGGCTCGGCCGCCGCCAGCGCGTCGTAGGCGGCGGCGACGGCGTCGAAGAACGCCGGCGGCTCGCGCTCCAGGCGGTCCGGCTGCACCCCCGCGAGACGCGAGCGCGCGACCGCCGGGTCGATCCGCAACAGGAACGTCACGTCCGGCCGCACGCCGAAGTCGTTCATCGCCCGCACGTTCTCCACGCCCAGCCCGCGCGCCGCGCCCTGGTAGGCGAGCGACGAGTCGACGAACCGGTCGAGCACGACGGTCGCGCCGGCCTCCAGCAGCGGCCGGAGGCGCTCGGCGACCAGCTGCGCGCGCGCCGCCGCGTAGAGCAGCGCCTCAGCGCGCGGGTCGACGTCGAGCGACGGGTCCATCACCAGCTCGCGGATGCGCTCGGACAGCCTGACCCCGCCCGGCTCCCGCAGCAGCTCGGCCCCGAGCCGCTCGGCGAGCCCGCGCGCGAGCGTCGTCTTCCCCGCCCCGTCGACACCCTCGATCGTGATGAGCACGACCTAGGATGAAAGCGATGTTGGCCGGGACGGAGCACCACCCTCACGCGCGCGCCGTCCTGGGCGGGGCGCTGCCGCCCGACGGGACGCCGTCGCACGCCTACCTCTTCGAGGGGCCGGCGGGGAGCGGGAAGGAGGACGTCGCGCGCGCGTTCGCGGCCGCGCTGCTGTCCGAGGGCGCGCCCGATCCGGCGAATGCCGCCGCCCGCGCGACGAGCGGCGCGCACCCCGACCTCACGTGGGTCGCGCCGACGAGCTCCGCCGGGCTGCTGGTGGGCGACGTCAGCGACGCCGTGGTCGCCGCGTCGTCCCACACGCCGTTCGAGGCGCGGCGCCGGGTGTTCGTCATCGAGCAGGCGGACACGCTCAACGACCAGGCCGCCAACCGGATGCTCAAGACGCTCGAGGAGCCGCCGCCGTACGCGCACCTGCTGCTGCTGACCGAGCGGCCGGGCAAGGTGCTCCCGACGATCGCGTCGCGCTGCCAGCGGGTCCGCTTCGCCGCACCCGCGCCGGAGGCGATCGCCGAGCGGCTGCGGCAGGAGGGCGTGGCCGCGGAGCAGGCCGAGGCGTGCGCGCGCCTGGCGCTCGGCGACTACGAGCGGGCGAAGGCGCTCGCCCTGAACGACGGCCCCGCCCTGCGCGCCGGGGCGGAGCGCTTCGCGCGCCAGGCGCTCGACGCGCGCCTGGCCGCCGCGCCGCTGCTCGAGCGGGCGCGGGAGCACGGCGCCGCCGCCGGCGGGGAGGTCGAGGCGCGCACCGCCGAGGAGGTCGAGCTGGTCCCGAAGAAGGAGCGCAAGCGCGTCGAGCGCGAAGGCGCCGAGCGGCTGCGCCGGGCGCAGCGCCGCGCGACCCAGGCCGCGCTCGACCACGGCCTCGAGCTCGTCGGGCTGTGGCTGCGCGACCTCGCGTGCGTCGAGGCCGGCGCCGAGGACCTCGTCCACAACACCGATCGCCTCGACCAGCTCCGCGAGGACGCCGCGCCGCGCGACTTCCTGCGCGGGCAGGAGCTGGTCGAGGAGACGCGCCGGCGCCTGGACCTCAACGTCAACGAGGAGCTGGCCCTCGAGCAGCTCGCCTACCGGCTCGGCGCGATCTAGCCGTCGGCGATCGGCCCGAGCTTCGGCTCGCGGCCGTGCAGCTCGAACGCGCGGAATGCCGAGAAGTGCGCGTGGTCCGGCCCGTGGAAGTCCGCGGAGCCCGTCATCAGGAGGCCGCGGCGCGAGCACTCGTCGGCGAGCAGGTGCGTCTGCTCGCGCGTGTGCGCGACGTAGAACACCTCGACCCCGTCGATGCCGAGCTCGGCGAAGCGGTCGATCGTCTCCACCACCGCGGGGTCGGCGTCGATGTCCCAGAACGGGTGCGCCCACACCGCGACGCCGCCCGCCGCGTGGATCAGGTCGATCGCCTCCGCGACGGTCGGGAACGTGCGGGCGCGGTACGCCGGCCGCCCCGGGATGAGGTAGGCGACGAGCAGGTCGGAGAACGTCGCGAACCCCTCCGCCGCGATGCGCTCGGCGTTCGCGGGGTGCCCGAACGCCGCCTGCGACAGGTGCGGCCGGCCGATCGGCTTGCCCGCCGCGCGCCGCGCGTCGAGCACGCTCTCGTCGATCGCCCAGCCGAGCTCCTCCAGCGCCGCCTGCATCCGCGCCGCGCGCGTCTCCCGGTCGCCGCGGAAGCGCTGCAGCTGCGCGCGCAGGTGCTCGTCGCGGTGGTCGATCCCGTAGCCGAGGATGTGGAGGTCCTCGTAGGAGGCCTGCACGCTGGAGATCTCGACGGCGCGCACGACCTTCACGCCGGCGCGCTCGCCCGTCTCGAGCGCCTCGTCGACGCCGTCGACCGTGTCGTGGTCGCTCAGCGCGAGCAGCTCGACGCCCGCCGCCGCCGCCCGCTCGACGACCTCGTGCGCCGGCAGCGCGCCGTCCGAGTGGATCGAGTGCGACTGCAGGTCGAACGTGGGGGGCGGGCTCATGCGGCCCGGGGTTCTACCGTGTTGCGCCGCCCATGCCCTCCCCGGCCACCGAACGCCAGCTGCTGCTCGCGCCCGACACGGTCGCCCGCGCCGCGGCGCCGCTCGCGCCCGACCGCGAGGCGAAGTGGATGCTCCGCCAGCCGCGCGCGGTGCGCCGGTCGTTCGTCGAAGAGGTCCACGGCCGCGAGGACGAGGCGATGCGCCAGCGCGTCTGGATGCTCCGCCGCCCGCGCGCCCTGCGCGAGAGCTTCGTGAGGCACGTGCTCGAGAAGCGGGACCCGCTCCCGCGCGAGGAGATCTGGATGCTGCGCCAGCCCGACGAGATCTGCGAGTCCTACGTGCGGTTCGTGCTGCTGGGCGAGGACGGCGGTTAGCCCGCCGCCGGCGGCTGGTACTCGAACGCCGCGTTGCGGCAGAACCGGTCGCCCTTCACGGTGAGGCCATGGGTCACGAGGCCGACGCGGAGCATCGCCTCGTCGTGCAGGCGCGTGTCGTACATGCACAGCACGGTGATCCCGTCCTCGACCGCGGTCTCCTGCGCGAGGCGCTCGTACTCGAGCCATCCGGCGTGCGACGTGAAGCCCTGGATCGGCTCGTCCGGGCAGCCGAGGACGAAGAGCGGGCGGTCCTCGGCGGCGGCGATGCCGCGGAAGTGCTCGATGACCGGGTGGGGCTCGAACGAGCGGCCGTAGGTGTCGCCCGGCGGCTCCCAGGCGATCGCGTCCGGGTCGGCGCGCAGGCGCGTGCGGATCAGGCCCTCGAGCTCCTGGGGGACCGCCGCCACGACGAAGCCGCCGGCGACCACCGCCTCGTCGACGAACTGCGAGGCGACTCCGACCACCTGCGCGAAGTCGTCGAAGACCGCGATCGAGTGGTCGCCGCGGGACGTCGCGCGCGGGACCTGCTTGGCCTCGGCGAACGACGCTGCGTCGTGCACGAGCCGCTTCCGCGCGGCGCCGCAGGCCGGGCAGGGCGCCGCGTTCTCCCTGGCCGACGAGTAGGTCAGGTCGTTGCAGCGCGAGCACTCGAAAATGGGCACGAAAGCGTTCCCCTCGGCGCTGGAAGCTACCGCTGCGCGCCCCGCTGCGTCGAGTGCCGTAAAAAAGGTGTAGTGGGCGCGCCACAGGCGGCGCGCCCACTCACTCCGTTCCCCTAGCCCGCGCGAACCGTGAGCTGCCGCGCGCTCGCGGCCTCGAGCCCGTCGCTGCCCAGGAACCGCACGCCGACGCGCAGCTTGCGCGCCCGCTTGCGCGACGTGACCCGGACCTTGAACGAGCAGCCGCGCAGCTTGACGACGCGGCGCGCGACGTTCCGCTTGCCGGCCTTCAGCGTGACGGCCGCACGGCCGCCGGCGCACGCGCTCGCGGCGCTGAGCCCGTTCGGCGGGACGACCCGGCCGGTCACCGTGAACCGGTACGGCCGGCGCCGGTCGCGGCGCGGCTTGACGCTCACGCGCACGGCGCGCGGCTTGGCCTTCGTCGCCCGCGCCGACGGGGCCGGCGGCGACGGCGCGTTCGACAGCGGCGGCTGCGCGTCGTCGGCGGTGGCCGGCGGCGCGCCGCCGCAGCCGTCGGGCAGGTCGAGCGGCTTGCGCTCGCCGCGGTTGACGACGACCTCGCTGCTGCCGAGGACCGTGCCCTCGCGCGTCTCGCACGTCAGCGTGTAGGCCTCGGTCTGGCCGGTCGACACCGCGTGGCCGTCCTTCTGGCCCTTGAGGTCGACGGTCAGCGTCCAGTCGTTCTTCACGCCGGCGCGCGACTCGACCTCCGCGATGTAGCGGCCCGGCGGCGGGTTCTCGACGATGATGTGCTCGTTCATCGTCGGGTAGTTGACGCCGGTGCCCGGGGCGGTCCACACGAGGACGCCGTCGATGAGCTGGCCCTCGCCGATCGGCTTCTCCGAGCCGTCCGGCTCGACGTGCTTCAGGTACAGGTTGTAGTCCTCGCCCTTCACGTCGAGGTGGAGGTCCATGTCGGTCGTGCCGTCCTCGGCGCGGACGACGAACTCACGCCGCTCGCGGGCCGCCTGCGGCTTCGGGACGCCCGGGCCCTCGAACGTCTCGGTGCGGTCCGTGATGTCGCCCTCGATGTACTTCCCGCCCACGAACGGCCGGGTCGACGGCGTCACGTGCCACTCGAAGCGGCCGTTCGACGGGACGACGGTCGTGTAGTCGAGCCCGTCGGCGGCGATCCGCTTGCCGGCGGCGCCGATGCAGTCGAGCGGCGGCACCGTGCCCGCGCGGACGTAGCCCTGCGCGAACACGCACACGTCGGCGCTCTCGGTGTCGAACTCCTTTTTGAGGCGCAGCACCGTGCCCGGGGCGGCCTCGCCGGTGAGGACCGAGTGGTCCTCGTCGGTCGCGGCCGAGCGGGCGTTGACCAGCAGCGCCTCCTTCATGCCGCCGGCGCCCGAGCCCTCCCACTCGTTGACGACGCCCTCCTCGTACGGGCCGTGGAAGGGGCCGTTGAGCGGGCCGATCTCGATCGTGTAGCCGAACGTGCCGGCCGCGGCGTAGTTCCAGTCCTCCGTCGTGCCCGACGTGTCGTAGAGCTGGAAGCCGAACTGGTTCGTGTAGCCGGTCGCGTCCGCCATCTGCTTGCCGAGCGCGCGCATGCGGTGCTCGTCGGGGATGCGGCCCTTGGTGTGGATGCCGGGCGGACGCAGCACGAGCGCGGCGACCGTGTGCAGCGAGATCAGGTTCGTGACCGCGTGCGTCTGCGAGTACTGGTGGACGGCCTGCGTCTCGGGCTCCGACCACTGGCCGGCGCCGCGGTAGACCTGGGTGTTCGGGTCAGGGCTCGCGCCCGGGCCGCCCCAGCCCTCGCCGTAGTTGCGGTTCGGGTCGACGCCCCACTGGTAGTAGCAGGGGTAGTCCTTCTCGCCCTCGAAGCTCGAGACCGGGCCGTTGCAGTTCTTGCGGCGGTACGCGAGGTTGCCGCCGAACGGCACCGCGACGCCCTCGACCGTGTCCGCGTTCGGGATGCCGGTCGTGTCCGCGGGGTCGGGGAACATCCCGTCCTCGGCCGCGGCGCGGCTCGCCACGAAGCCGTCGGGGTTGATCAGCGGCACGATCACGACGCGCTGCTTGTCGAGCAGGCGGCTGATCTCGGGGTCGGCGCCGTGGCCGTTGGCGAGCAGGTACGCGAACTCCATCGCGATCTCGCCGGAAGGCCACTCGCGGGCGTGGTGGACGCCCATGAGGAAGAAGACGGGCTTGCCGTCGTCCTCGCGGTTGACGTCGTCGGAGATCTCGACGCCCTGGATCTCACGGCCCTGGAACGACTCGCCGATGACGACGGGCCGGACGACCGAGGGGTGGTCGGCGACGAGCTGCTTCAGCTCGGCCTGGTAGTCGGCGTACTGCCGGTAGCCGGTGCGGCCGGACGGCAGCGGCGACTTCGCGACGCGCTCCGCGTACGCGCGGTCGGCGAGCCGGGCGCGGCGGAAGTACGCGCCCATGTCGCGCTCGATGACCTCGAACTTGGCGCCGAGCCTCGTGAGGAGGCTCATGTGGCTCTGGTCGGGGACGAGCACGTCGGCGCGGCCCTTGCGCACGTTGTGGGTGACGTCGAAGCCCTCGTGCTCGAGCGTCTCGAGCAGGAGTTTGGTGGGGTTCGCGACCCGCACGAGCGACGCGGCGCCGCTCTTCGGGGGCGCGACGTCGAGGAAGCGGATCGAGACGCGGGCACGCTTGGCGCCGCGGTTGCGGACGCCCCTGACGGCGATGCGCTGCCCGGCCTGCACCCAGGTCTGCGCGACCTCGCTCGCGCCGAAGCCGGCGGAGCTCGCCAGCCTGCGCTTCGAGGCGGCGTCGGCGAGGACGAGGTCCCAGTCGCCCCTGCGCGCGTGCAGGCGCACGGTGACGAAGCCGGACATCGGCGCGCGGTACGTCGTGCGCGCGGAGCCGCCCTTGGTCGCGGTGGTCAGGGTGCGCTCGACGGGCGGAAGGCTCGGAGCAGCGGCAAGGGCGCTCGAGGCGCCGAGGGCCAGGATGATGGCGGCGGCCGGAAGGGCCGCGATGCGGATTCTCGACGTCATGGTCGAATGCGCAAACGTCGCTCGGCGCGCGTTCTTGCGGTCGCTACGATTGCCCGGCCCCGCCGACGTAGCTCAGCTGGTAGAGCACTTCACTCGTAATGAAGGGGTCCCCGGTTCGAGTCCGGGCGTCGGCTTGTCGCGAAGTCCCTGCACCGCTCGCAAGTCCGGACTTCGCCTCACCAGCCGCAAGATCCGAATGGGGTCCCGATGGGGTCCCGCGACGAAGTTCATCGGCGTCCCGCGAGGACCCCGCGCGTCGGCTGAGGGCGGGGCTGTTGCGCGTCGCGCGACGTATCGGAGGACCCGACCAGGAGCCTCCGATGACCCAGCTGCCCCTCCCGTTCGACGACCCCGACCACGGCCCGGCGTTCCTGACCATCGCCGAGGCAGCCGAGCAGCTGCAGGTCTGCGAGCGCACCGTCCGCGGGCGATCGACGCCGGCGTGCTGCGCGCGGCGCGCGTCCGCGGCACGACGGCCGAACGCGGCTGCTGGCGCATCCACCGCGAGGACCTCGCCCGGTGGCTCTACGAGGAGCCGTCATGAGACGCGTCTCGTCGCGGGCGCCGCGCGTGGAGATCCGCCGCCGCATGCGCGCCGACGGCAGCGTCTCGGAGGTCCCGACCGTCCGCTACATCAACGCGCTGGGTGAGCGCAAGCGGCTGACGTGTTCGTCGCTGGAGGAGGCGGAGCTCGAGCGCGCGCGCCTGACGCTCGACCTGAGCCGCGGAAAGCTGCCCGACCCGCAGAACGCGTTGACCGTCGCCGGCTTCTGGCCGGTGTGGCGTGCCGATGCCGAGACACGCCTGGCGGAGGCGACGCGCGTCGGCTACGACCGTCTCTGGCGGCGCCTCGTCGGCCCGCGGTTCGGCGAGGTCGCCCTGGCCGACGTCCGCCCGCGCATGGTCGCGGCGTGGCGCGGCGAGTTGCTCGGTGAGGGCATCGGCAAGGAGAGCGTGCGTATGGCGATGGTGCTCCTCCAGGCGATGTTCACCGTCGCGATCGAGTGGGGCGAGGCCGTGACGAATCCGGTAGCGGTGGTGCGGAAGCCGCGGCAGGGCCGCGCACGGGCGATTCGCGTCATCTCACCGGACGCTGTCGAGCGCATCCGGGCAGCGATGCTGGGCGCCGGCGACCTGCGGAGCGCGACGATGGTCAGCGTCCTGGCCTACAGCGGCGTGCGCCCCGGCGAGATGCTCGCGCTCGAGCGCTGCCACATCGGCGACGAGACGATGCTCGTCGAGCAGGCCGTCGCCTACGGCAAGCTCAAGCTCCAGAAGACCGGCCGCGTCTACCGCACCGTCGACCTGCTCGACGCCCTCGCCGAGGACCTCGCTGTCTGGCTCGAGCATCTCCCTGCCGATCGTCGGTTCCTGTTCGGCCGTGAAGACGATGCGCTCTGGCATCCCTACGACTGGAACAACTGGCGCAAGCGCCACTTCCACGCGGTCACGCACGCGCTCGACCTCGGCCGGCCTCGGCCGTACGACCTCCGCCACTCATTCGCATCGCTTCGCATCCGCGAGCACGACGTATCGATCGTCGACCTCGCCGCGCAGCTCGGCCACGCGCCGACGGAGACGCTGAAGACCTACTCGCATGTCTACGCCGAGTACCGCCGTACGCCGCCGCAGCCGGCGGACGTGCTCATCGGTGCGGCGCGCGTGCTGCACGAGACCCGCGGGTTGTGACGCGCATCCCCGGGCGCTAGAGCCGTGACGGTTGCCGTGGCGTGGCGATGATTCACTTTGCGCTAGTCCTCGAAGCGAGAGCCGCTGCTATCGGTCCGTAGGCTCGCCCGCCGACGGGTCTTCACCGTCTCGAGCATGACTGTGTGTCTGGCCGCCTGACGTTCGCGAGATGTCGTCGACGGCCAGGGTCCGGCGGTTGCAGAGCGGGGTTACGATGCCTAGCGCGTGAGGGAGCGACCTAACGATCGTCATCCGAGCGAGAGTCGACGCGGACCCCTGCGGCGATGGCTTGCAAGACCCCCGAGCAGCTCGGATCAATTCGTAGTGTCTCTGCTCGCGACCACAGCGATCGCAGCAGTCTTCATCGGGGTTGGCTATGTCCTCACAATCGCCGAGGAGTCGCCCCCCGGCTGGGTCGGCGTTTTGGTCGGCGTACTCGGGCTCGCGATTGGATTCCTGGCCGGCGCATGGCTAATCCGCACTCTCTACGAGCCGCGGCTCCGCAACGCGGAGTTGGCGGCCGAACTCTCCGAACGCACGCGCCTCGCACGATTCGAGTGGGACAGCGTGTACGCAAGGTGGCAAGAAGCGGCGCCGCCTGTGACGCAAGTGCAGCGGCAGCGCAACGCGGCGTTACGCCGACGGTTCGCGGCTGAGCATCAGGAAGCTCCAGTGTCGCCCGCGATAGAGCGCTGGGTCGAAAGAGGCGACGCTTTCGTCATCGAGTGGGGCGACCAGCTTCTTTGCCCTGACTTTCAATTCGTCGGCGCGGAGCCGCGGCCGGTGATTCGTCAGGTGATCGAGCAGTTCCGGGAACATGGAGCTTCTGACTGGGAGTTAGCGCTGTGGTTCGCGACGCCGAACCAGTGGCTTCGAGGAGCCCCAGTCGATGCGCTGGACGATGCACCAGAGCGTGTGGCATTTGCAGCCCAGCGGACGTTCGACTTTCCAACGTAGATGGCGCTTCCACCGCCGGCCGGCGGTCCGATCGCTGGCAAGTTCTATACGTGGGCCGCGATGCGGCCTATAACGCGCGTCTGCGACGCCGCGCATCTCCCGAACTCCTTCAACCCGAGCGATCAGAGCGCACGCTTCCGCCCGATCTACTGCGGGGCCCCAACGCCAATCCCAACGATGTACGGGTCCAACCGCATCGATGGTGCTCTCGGAGAAACAGTGTTCCACGATGTCCCACCACCGGGGGGCGGAACCTGGACGATCCCGCGGGCGTCGCTATACGGGAAGCTCCGCTCGGTACTGATTCCGATGCGCGATCTCCGGTTGTTCGATCTCACGGGCTGGGCCCACAAAGCATTGATGCTCGACGGCAGAGCGCTCGTCGAATGCGGTCCGGCGGAGTATCCAATCACGGCACAGTGGGCTGAACGATTCCATGATCTGCCCGAAGCGCCGGACGGTCTCTTCTGGCGCTCGCGCCAGTACGACAAGGCGTACGCCCTTATGCTGTTCGAGGACAGGGTCGCGGTCGACGAACTACACGTCGTGTTCGATGAGACGGTCGCACTGTGGGAAGGCGTCGGGCTGGATGAGCTCTCGGTTGCCGCAGAGGCCGCGACCGTGACCATCGCGCTTCCTTGATGTGTCCCGCCCGACGCAGCTACGACGACTCGCCCACGAAACGCAGTCCGTAGCGTCGCCCCCGCTTCTTGTACGCCTCAACCCCGCCCTCGGGCAGGGCACAGACACGGTCGCGTGTCTCGGGTCGATCTACAGCGCCAGGCTCGTTCGACCGACCCTTCCCATCTTTGACGACCATCGGGATGACTAGCTCCGCATCACCAAGAACGGTGAGATTTGCACTGTGCGTAGCGATCAGAACCTGACGTTCTCTTTCGCTGCTTCGAGGTGCCGAACCACGGAAGTCGCGATGTACTGGCCATCTAAGTGATCCTCGGCTGATCGAGCACGAGAGGCTCGTTACGTTCGGCGCATAGAAGAAGACCGAGCAGTACCGAACGCTGCTGGCCTGTCGACAGGTGATGAACGGCTGTGGGTCCTTGCTCCCGCGACGCTGCACTTCGATTCGCGGACGGTCTGGGAGCAACATTGTTTCTAGCTCGAAGATCTGCGACCACTTCCACGAGCGCTCCAGCTGGTCTCGCGTAAACAGCGGAGTGTTGTCCGCATCCTCCAAAGCGAGAAGCTTCTCGCGGCCACGAGCGCTGATCACCTGTCGCGCGAACTCCGGCGGTGCTACAGCCGTCGCTACGCGGAGCACCCGCGGCTTTCGGAAATCAAGGTTCTTCGTAAGCCAGTTGACCCACGCATCCCGTGTTCCGGCGTGATCGAACGAAACGCGGATCGTGAGATCGTCGGCGTACGCGTTCGCCTCTTGCGCGATCCGCTTCAGGACGGCCCCGCGCTCGAGGAAGAGGGTCTCTCGGTTGTGGTGCAGCTCGTCGACCAGCCGCTTCCTCTTCTTTCGCGCTTCGTCGTGTTCCGTCTGACGCTTGCGCAGAGCTGTCAGGGTGGTCTTGACCTCGTCCAACCGCGTCGCGATCTCGCGCACCGCGCCGGCTTGCACCTTGAGACCCTGGCTCTCAAGCTCGGCTTGGCGCGCCTTCAATCGCTCCTCGAGGTTCGCGTGCTCTGTCCGCCAACGGGCGACTGCCGCCTTTACCGGTGAAGCCGCCGACGCGAGATCGGTGTTGGCTTTCGCCACTATCTCGCTGCGCTTGGTCTCGAACTTCGCAAGTTCCTGCCTTAGACCGCTCTCGCCCTCCACGTGCTGCGCCGCAGTACCAGATGTCAGGTCGACGCTGAACTCCTGCGCGAGTGCATCGACGTCGAGGCTGCTTTCGGGCGTAGGAACCTCGGATGCCTCGGACAGCCTGGCCTCAAGCTCGCTCAGCATCGGTGCTTGCGAGGCGAGGATCGTGGCCCACTTCGCGATCTCCTCGACGCGACCCTCCGTCGCGGCCTTGAGAGATGCAGCGAGTCGCGACTCCTCTTCCGCCTGCTTTTTGATCTGCTCGGAGATCCCCGCTCGTCCGGAGAATCTCCGAAGCGTTCTCTTCGAGCGAGCCGATGAGCTCAGCCTCGCGCTCGTCGTATTTGTGGCGAACTATGAATCCGTCAAGGAACTCGAGAAGTAACGCCGGGTCGTCGTTGTAGTTCTGCGCGAGGCGACCCGTCTCTTCCTGGCCGAGGTCAGCGAGACGCAGGCGGACCGGCGCGCCGGTCGGATCAACCGGATCCTGTCCGCGTTCGCGGATCGCAGTGCGTCTACTTCCGGTGGCGTCGACGAACGTCAAAGATGTCTTCGTCGGCATCCGGTCAGCATCATCTGGGTCTTCATCCGGACTGAGGCGGGCACCGAGCGCTGCCCTGATGCTCAGGAGCGCTGTGGACTTCCCCGAGCCTCGGCCGCCAATGAGGCAGTTGAGGTTCGCGGTGAAGTCCAGCGTGACACCATCAAGAAACCCACCCTCGAACTCCGCTTTTTCGATGCGCGGGTAGGTCGCCGGAAGAACGACTTCCGCCTTGCATCGCGCCTTCGGATTTAGGGCAATTGCATTGCGAACCGCGGTGAAGTTTGCATCGTCAAGCCTCAGTCGCGTGAGCGTGCGCGACGCTCGATCGCGTCCTACCTGATCTGGGCTGTGCGCGTCCGATGACATCAATCGAGCGAGCCCGCGTTCGGCCAAACCCGCGATCTTCTCTCGTGCCTTCCACGCGGCACGGCGCGCATCGTCCGAGTCCTCGTCGGTGAACCACGTCGTGAGCGCGTCCTTGGTCGCGAACTCAAGGCCCGCGAGCGCTGGGCTCGTGAGTAGTTCCGCCCACTGTGCGCCGCTAAGCCTTGTACCCGCTCCCTTGCCAGCATCGATGTGCGCAGGGATGCCAAGGCCGCCCGCGCTGGCAATCTCCTGAACCAGATCGAGCATCGACCGTGTTGATCGCCTCTCCGTATCGGAGATGACCGTCAACTTCAGGTTCCCGGGAGCGGCTAGCGCATCGAGTGCATCGAGCCGCTCGGGCGCGAACAGCGCGAGTAGGTGCCCGTCATGCGTTGAGATCTCAATTCCAGGCAGCAAGAAGATCGACTTGCCCGCTGCCGCCGCGAGTGCTGGTCGTACAAAATCGACGCGGTTGTGGTCGGTTATCGCGAGGACGTCGATGCCCTGGTCGATGGCCGTCTGGATGTAGCGATCGAAGTCCGGCGCGGGCGCGAGGTCAGAATCGCTGTGGGTGTGGACGTGGAGATCCGCTCGTACGAAGCGTGAACCCGTCACCGTGTCTCCTCGAAGGAAATCCCTGCTGGCACGGGCCGAACCGGGTGACGCTCCGGCGGCCGCCGCGACAGATCTGCCTCGGCTCCGGCTCCGGCTCCGATCGTGCCGGCGCGCTTTCGATCGTCGCGCACACCGAGTGCCCGTCGGAGGGCGAGTATGTCGGTCGCAGCGTGGATCACTCTCTGACTGGCGATCTCAGGGATCGGCGCCGAAACGGACAGCGAGCGTCCCAGAGCGTAGGTCTTACGTCAAACAGTCTCGTTGTTCCAAGTGGCACGCGCGAGGACGAGGAGAATGCCGCTCCACCGAACGGCATTTCAGCCGGCGGTGGACCTAGGAGGACAAAACGAACGCCCGAGCACGAGTCGAGGTGCTCCGAGCGGCGCCGCGCCCGCGCGACGGAGTGAGCGCCCAGAGGACGGCTGGTCGCATGGCTGGCGACTCTCATCGCGAACGGCTTGCGTCGGGGCTCGCTCGATTCGGCGGGGTGCCAAACATCGCGACTTGTGGTTTCGTGGGCCGAGGCGAGTGCGCTAGTTCAAACGCAGCGCTGACACAGTCATCATGGCTGCCTTGATGACTTCCGCGGCTGCTGCCCAATCCGCCTCAGGGTCGACCCCGTCGACGCTGTTCATCGCAAAGTTGAAGCCGCCGATCACTTGGAGGGCTAGCGCCTGCCACTCCTTCTCGGTCGCCTCGCGAGGATTCGCTAGCTGCGCCAAGCAGCACAGGGTGAAACCAGCTGTGATCTCGCCAGGCAGCGGCGGGCGGAAATACCATGACCAGTCAGGATGGGTCTTGGTGAACGCGCGGAGGTATCGCGTGACGTCGGGGATGTCATAGAGTTCGCGCGGGTCGCCGTAGTAAGAGTTGAATGCGAGCTCTCTCGTCCAGCGGTGAGCCATCGGGTCGCACCTCAGGGACTTGAACGCGTCGGCTAGGACCGCGAGTTGCAGGTCTTCGACGTCTGCCCGCTCGATCTCGATGCGCCGCTCAAGTTCTGGCAGAGCAACCTGCGGGATCTGCACGTCGGGCCGCTCGTCGACGCGTTCACTACTGACCGGAATCTCGAACCCCCAGCGCATCAACTCGTCGGAGCCCATGATTCCCGCCGCCCGCGTCCGACCTGCATCGAGGAACTCGCTGTCACATGCGAGTTCCGGCGGAAGTGTGTCGTCGAGTGTGAGCACGCCTCGGCCTGACAGGGCCTGCTTGATGAATGCCCACGCGGCTACGTCAAGGACGAGGGCGGATGCGACGGCCTCTGATAGTCGGACTTCGTGTTCCCACTCGTCGCCGACCCAGTAGAGCGGCGCGTTGATCCAGACCATCTGGGGGTCGATCAACGATCGGACGTCTGCACCAACAGCGCCTTGTCGGATCGCGCGGAGGCCTGGGAGGGCCCACTGGAACGGGCGATCGCGCCGCATGACCTGCATGTTTTCAATCGCCCAGACGAGGTAGTCAAAGTGGCTCGCCTCGACAACGAGATCATCGCTGGCTTCCGCCTCGGTCCAGAAGGTAGCGTCGAAGCGCTCGTGCTGGACGCTGCGCTCACCGAGGAAGCCGAGCGCCAGACCTGCGGTTTCGGCAATCTCGTCGCGGTGAGCAGCGTAGGTCTCGTCTGTCGGCCAGCGGGTGAGTCGACCTACCACCGCGGCCGCCTCGGCAGCACGCTCGAAGCGGATGCCCGGATGCATTGAATGCGCCTCGATGTCCTCGGCCACCGATATCGGTTGCACACGCGGATTGAGCGCGATGTCCACGCAACAAAGCAACGTCGGTAGCCATCGCGCTATTGCATCGGCTGCCTCTCGAGGTCTCGCCAGACAGAGCGGCTCGTCCCAACCAGCGAGCGCGGCGTCAAAGCAACGCCGATACAAGTCCGCATCGAAGCGGAGCCGGTCAGCGATGTAAGCCTGCGACCCCGGCGTCAGGCCAACGTAGACGTTGCCTGGGTCAGCGCCTCTCCAAGCTCCGGCAAGCGATAAGAGCCACTCCGAGAGCCGAGCGCCCGCCTCGAGAACATGCAGCGTCGAGAGCGTGGCGGGCTCGCCAGCGGGAGCCGGCGGTATCGCACTAATGCTTTCTGCGTCGAGGTCGAGAATGAGCGTCTGGGCGCTCGCGGCGTAGCCAGTATGGCTCTTGTACGTGAGCGTCGCTAGTACCTGGCCGACGGTCCATCGCTCCTGCCACGCTGCATCAGGTTGTACCTCCGAGCGCAAGAGTTCTTGCCGCTGGCGCTGCACAAAGGCAACCAACTTGCCGAGCGCATCGAGCGAGCGCGGCGGCGCCGGACCAGGTCCCTCTCCCACTACACGCTGGCGGGCAACCGCCGCCTCCAAAGATGCATGCGCCGGCGCTCCTGGCCCACCGAAGGCGTAGATGAGGATGTGCTCGGCCCGGTGAAGCGCGCATAGCAGCGCCCCGACCGTCGACCCTGCGAACTGGTACCAATGCGCCCGTTCGTGGTTCAACTCCATCCCGCGAACGAGGGCGTCTGCAGGCTTGCGGGGGGCGCGCCGAAGCATCATGGTCGCTGGGTCGAACCAGAACTGGCCCGCAGCGCCTTGATCCATGGCGTATTCCTAGGAGTCGACCGGAGGGGAAGGGGTTGTCGGGAGCTCGTCCAGACGCAGACTCCTTCGACCGCGCCGGAAGCGCTCGAAGCCGGCCTTGAGCGCGTCGTAGGCGGCCTTCGCGGCGACGCCCTGACCGATTTGGATCAGCACGTCCACGAGCTCCACGTGCCCGACTCTCTCCTGGTTGCGCAGAGACGGCTGGGGATCGGAGACGTCGAGGGCGGATAGCAGCGGCTCTTCGCGCATCGACCCGAGGAACGCCTCCACGTCGGAGGGTGTGCCCGTGAGGAGGAACTGGGCTTCGTACACGAGGACCGGCATCCTAGCTTCAGGTCCGTCCAACGACGCCGAGCCCGGACTCCAGATTGTCCACGTCTCTGGTTCGGCGCATCTCTAAACCCCACGCAACCAGGCCAGCGTCCGAACGGGAAGCTCAGCGAGCCGCAGCCGCCAGCCACGTCAGACCGCCAGAACGGACACACACTTGCACCGCTGGTGCGACGTACACGCGTGTACGCGCCCGGGGGTCGAACCGGGCCCGCGCGACTGAAGCTGCGTGGGACGTCGTAGCCGGACCCGAACCCGCGCAGAGAGTGCCCCGCGCACACGCGACCACCAAGCCCGCGTCCGGGTGAGCGATGAGGAGTGGCGGACATTCCGCGTCTCGCTCGCTGGCCGATCGATCGATCGCCGAGACGCTCGGCGGCCTCGTCGAGCGCGAGGTGTCCGCGTACCGCCGGCGGCTCGGTCAGCGGGACGACGCTGCCGCCGCCGAGGTACTCGCCGCGCTGCATGCATCGCGCGAGTTGAAGGCCGAGCTCGCGACCATCGTCGACCGCCTCGAACGGCTGGCACACGGTCGGAATCAGCGCGAGCCCGAGCGGTGGCGTCCCGACCCTTCCCCAACCCTTCGAGACCCTGGCGGCGTGCAACGTGAGCACCAAGCGCCGCATGATCCGCCTGCGGCGCTGACGACGCGAGCTTAAGGGGCGGCGGCGCGCGAAGGCGAAGGTGCTGGTCAGCCGGCGGGTGCGAGCCGGCCGGCGACGAACGCCTCGCGCCCGGACCGCCGCCACGTCCCGACGAGCTCGCCGTCGTAGAGCTTGAAGATCCATCTCCCGCCGTCGACGCAGTCCCCGGAGTCGATCGTCTCGGTCCACGCCGTCACGCCGCGATCGGCATTCGAGAACGTGAGCGTCCCGGTGCAGCCGGGGTCGGTGTACTCGATCATCCCGCTCCCGTCGGCGATCGTCACCCGCGTGAGGATCGACTTGTTGAACTCCGGGAACCTCGGGCTCACCTGGTCGAGTTCGCCCTCCCAGGTGCCGTCCAGCTCGCTGGGATCGAGCGGCTCGGTCGTTGGCGTGTAGGTGCGGGCCAAGGCGCCGGGGAAGCCGGCCTCCTTCGCCTGCTTGATCACCCGGCGCTGCTCGACGGCCGAGAACAGCGGCCCGACCGCGACGAGCTGCCAGCTCGGGAGCAGCTCGTCGACGTCGCTCGACGCCAGCACCTCGCCGTCGATGCCCGCGGCCTGGACCGTGGCCGCATGCTCCTCGGCGCTGCCGAGCGAGCGGAAGGACGCGAGCTGAACCCAGAGGCCACCCTCGAACGTCGCCTCGACCAGCTCGGCCGTGTCCGTGCCGTCGTCCTCGACGACCGGCTCCTCGTCGTCGAACGCCGGGTCCGTCGTGTCGGCGTCGCCGTCGTCCACGACGTCGTTGGCGGGGTCGCCTGCGTCCGCGGTGAAGTCGTCGGATGTGTCCTCGGCGGAGTCCGCGCCGGGGTCGTCCGCGGGGAAGTCGGCCGCCGGCGGGGTGACGGGGCCTGACGGGTCCGGGGACGCGTCGTCGCCGGTCAGCAGGATGGCCCCGCCCGCTCCCGCCCCCACGGCGAGGACGAGCGCCACGACCCCCACGATCATGCGCGAGCGATTCCGCCTTGGCTGTGGCGACCGGGGCTGCGGCTGCGGTCGGGGCTGCCTCGGCGGCGGCGGCGGCGTAGCCGCCACGGGGCGAGACGAAGGCGGCGCGGGAAGAGAGGAAGCCGGCGTCGGCGCGGGCTTGGGCAGCGTCTGGGTGGGCGCCGCTTCGGGAGAAGGCGAGGGCGTCGCGGCGCACCGGCGCGCCGCGTTCACCAGGTCGTCGCCGTCGGTCCGGGCGAACGACCGATCCGGCTTCATGACGGCGAACTGCTGGACGAAAAGGACGGCGACCCCGCCCTGGAGCGCGACCCCGGTCAGCTTGCCGCGCCGGTTGCGCTTCAGGTCCACTTCGTCGAAGAAACCGCGGTCGATGGTGAAGATCGCTGCGGTGCCATCGCCGCGCCGCACCTTTAGCCGCTCGCCGTCGCGCGCGGTCCCCTCTTCCACGACGCCGAAGACGCGGTGGTCGGCGATGGTGAAGATGCCCACGCCGTCGAGGAGGACCTCGCCGCCGGAGGGGGTGGCAACCCCGAGCCGGAGGTGCCCCGCGAAGGTCTGCTGCTGCCCCTCGTCCGGGCGGAGGGAGACCGGGACCAGCCCTTCCGCGGTCGGCACGCGCGTCAGCTCGATCCCCAGCTCGTCGTCGCGCGCGGAGTATCCCCGCACGCTCTTGAAGAGGATCTTCATCTCGTCGCTCGCGCCCTCGTCGGCCTCGGGCGCCTCCTGCGCCGCCGGCTCGGGTGCCTCATCCGCGGCGGGCTCCTCGGCAGCGGCCGGTTCCTCGGCGGCGACCGGTTCCTCGGCGGCGACCGGCTCCTCGGCGGCGACCGGCTCGTCGGCAGCGACCGGCTCGTCGGCCGCGACCGCGGCGGACTCGTCCGCCGCGCTGGCCACGGGCGCGCCGCACTGCTCGCAGAACCGTCCGCCGGCGAGCTCCGCGTCGCAGCTAGCGCATCGCTCCGCGGGCGCCGGGGCCTCTACGGGCGCCTCGAGATCGTCATGCAGCACCACGCGCCCGACGAGGTGCGGCGGCAGGTCGTCGACCGGCCGGTCGTCGAGGGTGAGCGTGGCGAGCCTCTCGCCGTCGGAGAAGTCGTACTCGCCCGCCAGCAGCCGGCGCAGTCGCGGGTGGTCGTCTTCGGGGCTGACGGAGAGGCGGTGGGTCGCCGCCGCCTCGACGAGCCGGTCCATGACCTCGTCCTCGGAGACCCGCCGGGTCGTGCCCCCGATCTCGGCGTCCTTATGGGGCGTCAGGCGGAGCGAGATCATCTGGGTCGAGAAGAGCTCGATCGTGCGCGATCCCGCGAGGCGGTCGGTGAGCGACTTGCGGGCCGGCATCGAGATCGTGTCGACGAGGTCCCACGGCAGCACGAAGGTGTGGATCTCGGAGCCCGAACGGATCTGCCCGAGCTGGCTCGACCCCTGCTGCGAGGCCACGAGGATCACCCGTTCGCTGGTCACGATCAGCGCCCCTGCCGCCTGCAGGACGAGGCCGAGCGTGGCGGCGTCGCTTCCCTTGGTCGCCCGCGGACCGATGAGCTGGAGCATCCCGACGAAACGCACGCGCTCCTCTTCGCCCGGGCCGAGGACGGGCTCACCGTCGCCGTCGAGCGCGAGCGTCGACTCGTCACCGCGCAGCAGCTCTGGGCCGGGGCCCCAAGCCGTCAGCCGCGCGGTCAGGTCGTGGTACTTGAAGAGATCGACGGTCGCGCTCATCGCCCCACCTCGACGACGCGGACGTCCCGGCCGACGATGCCCTCCGACCGCAGCGGGAGTCCGTCGCGCAGCCGGTCGAGCGCGTCCTGCATGCAGCTGTTGATCGCGTCTCGGAGCGCCTTCGGCGCGTCGTCGATCCTCGTGAGCGGGACGTCCGCGCGCGGGCCCTGGCCCGCCGGTTCGAGGTCGAACCACGAGAGCGGGTTCCACCACCCCGCCGCGAGTCCGCGAAGCTCATCGGCGCTCGCGCACCACCACATGGACCACCCGATGTGCAGGTCCTCGCCGAAGGCGGTCGCGCCGACGTAGATCCGGAACCGTGCGCGGGTGACCCGGAGGTGCCGCCGCCCCTCCCGTCCTGCCGCGACGACCTCGATCGCATCCGCCGGGACGCGCCGGTCGACGAGCGAGCCCGCGAGGTCGTCCAGGACACGGTCGCCGAGGTCTGCGCCGCCCTCGACGAACGCCCGTCCTTCGGCCAGCCCGTTGTCCGCGCGCTCGGCGAAGAAGCGCATCGCCGCCAGCGCGATCGCCGCGATCGTGGCCACGCCGGCGAGCGCGCTCGCGAGCCCGGAGGCGCCCAGCACACCGAACACGCCGGTGAACACGAGGGCGACGAAGCCCACCTTGACGAGCGTCCACGCGAGGTGGGCGGCACACGCCTTCAGCTGCGTCCGGGCCAGCTCCCGCTCGTCGAGGGCCTCGACGCCGGGCTGGATGCCGGTCGCCCAGACACGATGCTCGCGCGGCGGCTCGGCGGGCTCGGGAGCCGAGGGCACTGGAGCCTCGGCAACGATCGACATGGCTTCCGCAGGCGGGTCGGCCACCACGCGCGGCGCGCCGCAGTCGCGGCAGAACTTCGCGGTGGGGGCGATCCCGGCGCCGCACGATCCACAGATCGCTGCTTCCAATGTGCCGACGGCCATGTGTACTCAGCCCCTCTCGCCCGACCCGGTGGTCGGTCGACACTCGCAGCAGTCCAAGCGCGGATGGAATCGAACATACGTCCAATAGACAGGATTCGCGGTTAGGTTCTGGCAATGCGCAACGGCTCGCCTGCCGGCAGCGGTCCCGACCCTGAGGGGGCGACGCGCTGGCGTGAGGAGATGACCGCTTCCGCGCGCCCGCCGAGGCGCCGTCGCCTCGCGGCGGTCGCGTTGGTGGCGGTGCTCGCGGCCGCGGCTGGCGTCGCCCTCCTCCTGGGTCGCGAGGACGGCGGGGCGGACCCCTTCTCGGTCGCGCGCCCCGCCGATGTCCCCGACGCGAAGGTCGCGCGGGAGGGCTGGTCCGTCCAGCTGCACGGTCGCCATGCGCGCGGCAGCGTGCTCCGCCTGGGCCGGCGGGGCGATGGCGACGCGGCCTGGCGGCCCGCGCTGGAAGCCGTGGAGGCGGACGACGTCAGCGTCGGCGAGCCCGTTCAGATCGAGCTGCGCGGCGCGCGGCTCAACCGGCGAGGAGCGACGCTGCAGCGACGGCTCGACGAGCCGGTCCCGCGCGGCGCGAAGGCGACCCTCGCGTACTACGACCGGCGCCGCGACGCGTGGCGGAGCGTGCCGACGCACGTGTCGCGGGACCGTCGGACGCTCACCGCGCGCGTCCACCACTTCTCCACCTGGGACGACATCGTCTACGGCGCGAGCTGGCTGCTCGACACACGCGTCCAGGCACCCGAGTGCGAGGGTCCGGTGCCGGAGTGGGTCGACAGCGTCAACTACCTCGGCATCGGCGACGAGGACGGCGCGAAGAACGCCCCGTTGCGCTGGTGCGCCGGCCGCGACCCGAAGCGCGCTGACGTCGTCGTCCTCAAGCTCGCCGTCAACCGTTCGTACGGCGTGGCGGTCAGGCCGACCATCGCGCCGGAGTGGTCGTACACCTCGCTGTTCGGCGGCGGGCCCGAGGACGTCGCGGCGCGGCTCCTCGCGCGGGCGTACGCGCTGCCGGAAGGGATGCGCCACACCTTCGGCGGCCAGCTTCCGGTCATGGGCGGCGACGAGGCGCACTTCGGGTTCACGGAGAGCCAGGCGCGGGCCGTGGCCGGGCGCCCGCTCGTCCGGGTGTCGCTCGACGCGGAGAACATGCTCGCCGGGTTCACGTACTCGACGCTCAAGAAGGTCACCGACGCCGGCGACGGCGCGCTCGGGAACAGGGTCGCGGCAGTCGTCGCCCTGGCCGCCGTCGCCCAGTGCCAGCTGCCGATCGTCGAGCACCTGGTGAAGAAGGCGTGGCAGCGCGCGACGAAGGCCGCCGTCGACTGCGTCCTCGACAACACCGACGACATCACCCGCGCGGCGGCCGGCGCGCTTGCGGTCGCGCTCCCCGGGCAGAGCCCGCGCACGATCGGCAGGCTCGCCGGGAAGGGGGGCGCGGCGTTGTACCGGGTGTGGGCCGCAGGGGTCGCCTATCAGGTCGGTACGTGGGTCGCGGACCGCAAGCTGAACAAGGCCGCCTTCGAGGCGCACGTGTTCCCGAAGATCCGCAGGCGACCGCGGGCGGAGGCGCCCGAACCGGAACCCGAACCGGAGCCGGAGCCCGAGCCGGAGCCGGAGAGCGGCCTTGAGCCGGGCGCCGCCTTCGACAGCCGCTGCGTAGTCGCGTGGCCCACCGCCCCGAAACGCTCGAGCCGCGGGATCCATCTCACGATGTCGTGCGTCGAGGTGGCCCAGGAGGACTTCCTCTTCACCCAGGTCACGTACGCCGACCCCGACTTCACGATCACGCCCAGCACCGGGCCCGTCCAGGTCACCGGGCGCGTCGTCGACGTCGTGAGATCCGAGTACGGCTACTCCGAGCTCATCGTCGAGGCGGACTCGATCACTAAAGACTGAGTGGACGCGCCGACCGGCGTGCGCGCCGGGTGGAATTTTCTCGAGCGACGTACACGCGTGTACGCGGCCGGGGGCCGAAGCGGGCCTCGGGCGACTGGAAGCTGCATGGGACGTCTGAGCAGAGCCCGAAACCGCGCCGAGGGCGCAGCGCGCATACGCGATCACCAAGCCCGTGTCCGGACGACCGACGAGGATGGCAGACCTTCCGCGTCTCGCTCGGCGGCGGATCTATCGCCGAGGCGCTCGGCAAGCTCGTCGCCCGCGAGGTGTCCGCCTACCGCCGGCGGCTCGCTCAGCGGGACGACGCCGCCGCGGCTGATGTAGTCGCCGCGCTGCAGGAATCGCGCGAGCTGCACGCCGAACTCGCGACCATCGTCGACCGCCTCGAAGCGGCTGGGCGCGGGCCGGAAGCATCAGGGCCACGAGTCGCGGCCATGGACGTCGAGCGAATGGGGTCTCGTGGGGTCCCACAGCCGCTTCCAGAGGCGTACACTCGCGTCATGTCCCATCTGCAGACCATTACGGTTTGCAGGGACTTCACCGATCACCACCCGACTCGAGGGACCGCCGTCGAAGCCCTCGTAATGAAGGGGTCGCCGGCTCGAGTCCGGCCGTCGACTCTGTGGCGGGAGCCCCCGCGGCGTCGGGGGTTTCGTCGTCTTGGCCGGAGCCGGTCGCGGCGATTCCGCTACAGCGACGACTCGCTCAGCCAGCGCGTTGACGTCGGCGGCTACGTCGACAGTGACCCCTTTATCGCGTCGATGACGACGCTCTTCGACAACCACACCTGGCAGTTCGAGCGCAACGGCTACGGCGACCTGATCCGCTACACGAACCCGGCCGGCGCCACGACGCTGTACTACTACGACGGCTACCACAACCTCACACGGATTCGCACGCCCGACGGCCGCGACACGTCGCTGACGTACGACACGAGCGACCGGGTCACGGCGGTCATCGACGGTCTCGCCAGCAACTCGGCCGCCTCCCGGTCGACCTATGCCTACAGCGCACCGACGGCCCCCTGCTTGGCGACGGATAAGGCCAAGACGGTGGTCACCAACCCGAACGGCACCACGACGACGTACTGCTTCGACGCCACGCGCGCCGTCACCTATCCGGCCGATGAGGTGAGCGACCAGGACGCGAGCGCGCTCGACCAGTCGGGGCGCGGCGGCAGCGACGTCACCGAGCCTGCGCCCGCCAGCGCCACGCCGATCGACGGCGGCGGGGGGAGCGGCGCCTTCGCCGCGTCCGCGACTACCCCGACCGAGACGTGGCGAGCCGACGAGGTCGACAACGACACGGGCCTTCGGGTGCTCTCGGCGACCGCCGCGGGGACCTACGCGCTGACTGGCGTCGTCATCCGCGAGGACACCGGCGCAGCGGTCTCCGGCGCCACGGTGACGCTCTCAGAGCAGTGCAGTGGCTGCCAGCTGCTGACAGCCACCTCGAACGCAAGTGGCGCATTCGCCTTCGTCAACGTCCGCATCGGCACCTCGCCGCGCCTGACCGTCCAAGCCACCGGCTTCGGGACGTACACGCTGAACAACCTCGCACGTTCCTCGAACGAGACTTATCAAGCGACCATCGCGCTGAGGTCGTCGCCGAAGACGTATGACGACTCGGCCCGCGCGGGTGACGGACCGCCGGCTACCGCCGCGCAGACGAGCGGCTACGACTCCGCTGCGCGCGTTCCGCCCGAAATCGCCGTGGCGGAGTGGCGCGCGCGAACCGGTGACTGCGACAGGTCAGGAGACGCGTACGACATCCGCCGGTATCGATGGCCCTACTACGTCCTGCACGTGATGAAGGCCGAGATCCAAGGAGCCTTCCCCAGCCCGACCATCGCGACGCCGTTCCACCGGACCGCAGCGAAGGCGATGGCGTCTGCCATCCAGAACTACGGGTGGTTCTACCGGCGTAACGCGGGCCAGGGCCGTGCCCCCACCGGCGCGGACGTCGACAACACAAATACTTTCCAGTGCTTCACTCACGGCACGGTCCCGAACAAGTGGCGGCGCTGGGTGCGCGACGTCATCAACGAGCGCATCGTTGCGAGCGACGGCAGCATTCTGGAGGGGAAGCACCTGGCGGGCACGTACGACTGCACCGAGGGCGGTGTTCACGCCCCCGACGGCGGCACCATGTCGCAGCTCGGCGCCAAGCGTCTGGATGAGGAATGCGGCTTCGACAACTGGCGCTCGATCGCCGAGTACTACTACGCGGGGGACGTCCGGCGGGGCAAAGCGCCGCCGCGGTCGAGGACGAGTTTCGTGCCGATCACGGGCGGCGTCGAGCTCCGCTTCCCCTCACGGGTCGACGATTCCCAGGTCGCTTGGACGTATCGGATCGACGCGAAGGAGACGAGCAGCGGCGCGATATGGCGAACCCAGAAGGTTGTGCGCTGGAGCCGCCAAACGGCTCGCGACTTGAATGGGGTGGCAACCTCGTTCCGCTTCGGGGACGATAGGACCCTCCTGTGGCGCGTGCGCCCATGCAACGCGGTGGGCTGCGCCCCGTTCGTGGTCTTCAACAACGGACAGCCGATCACGCCCGATCCACGACCCGGATGAGACGCCCCCGACGGTACGCCACGCTCGCGGTCGCGGCGACGATCGCGGCCGGTGCCGGCGTCGCCATCGCTGCATCGGTCCAGACGAGCGATGACGCTCGTGACTCCTCCCGACCGCCGGCGACGGCCGCCGCTCAGTCGGCACGCGATCCGCGGTGCCCGGCGGCTCTGCCCGGCGGTCCGCGCGCCATGCTCCAGGTCGGGCGCACGGTCAGGCGCCAGCTGCCTCGCGTCCTGCGCGGCATCGACCCTCGTGGCGCGACGATCACGGGCGCATTCGACCTGCAGATTGCGGCGTTCCTCCCGGGCTTCAACCAGTGGCGGTACGTGAAGCGCGCTGCCCGCGCCTGCGGCGTCGCCGTCGCGCGACGGTCGTGGATGGTGGTCGTGAACGCGCCGCGGGCGAAGATGGCGAGCCTCGTGCCCGCGATCGTCTACGTCGCGCGGACTCGGGAGGGGTGGCGCCCCTGGTACAGACACTTCCCGAACTTCGGGACCGCGGACTTCGTGGAGCCCTGATGCCGTCCGCGCGACGACGGCGGGCTCGCGACGTGCCCCGGCGAAAGAGCGGCGGCGCGGCGCTGCGGGCTGTGATGAGCTGAGGGTCGTGGGGTCCGCCGGGGACCCGGACCCCTCCGGGGCGGTGCGCCGAGCTCTCGGATCTTGGGGCCGTCGCGCTTCCTTTGACGGGACACCTGGAACGGCCTGTGCTCCCGAATCCGGGCCTCTCGCGGTCGATCTCCGGCTGTCGGCGCTGCTTATGCCGCGGCGCGAGGACACAGTTCTCCCACCGATGTGATGAATTCTGGTTGGATCGCATCCTGACGTCGCCTCGCACCCAGCCGCAATCCAAGGCGCAGCCGGGCGTTGCCCTTCTCCTCAGCATCGTCGTCGCGTTCTGTGCCGTCGGCTGCGGGGGAGATTCGGCCGACACCCGCACAGACTCGTCCGGGGACCAGTCCCACGGGCTCGCGACGACGTCGACGACAGCGACAACAGCGACGCCCGAGACATCGACGAACCCGTCGGAGCGGCAGTCGCGCCTGTCCTACGAGGTTGATGAGCTGCCCGTCTCGGCAAATGACTTCGACTACACGCTGAGCGCGAGTCTCACGCTAGGCGCGGGGTCCACGAACACCGAGGGCCAGCGTCCTCCTTTCGTCAACGTCGTCGCCCCGGTTACCGGCGCGGCAACCCTCACGAACGTCACGTCCGGCTACACGGCATCCGCGAACGACATTCCGCTGATCGGCGTCTGGGCGCTCTACCCGTCGGACAGCGCGATCTGCCGCTACACAGGTGGTATCAACGGAGGCGCGGGTGGCGAGTTCCACCCCGGCCCGGACGACCTGTGCGGCGCCGATATCGCAGAGTTCGCAGCTGCGTGCGACTCGACGTTCGACTCGCTGGGAGAAGGCGAGCGTGCCGAGTTGGTGGCGTGGGTCCAGTCGGCCGGCAGTTACCTCGACCCAGCCTCGCCCGAGCCCTGCGAGCACATCTCGAGTTTTGAGCCGCCGGATACGTTCGCTCAGCTCAGGCTGACGCCCGCCCGCGCTGAGCGCATCGTCGAAGAACTCTCCCAGCCACCCGAGTATTGGGCGCTCGTAGACGAGACTGGTGCGCTGGGCGACGCGCCAGTCGATGACCGGACGGACTGTCGCCATGACGAGTTCTATATCCAGGGTGGCGACTACGTAGGACGAGTGATCGCATCCGAGCCGACCGGCGTCGAGGGATGCCTCGGCAGCTAGCACGCCGTGTCGGGGCATGAATGGGTCGCCGGCCGCGCGCGGTAGCAGGCTCTGCGCGAAGTACTCGAGTCTGACGCCGTTGCTCGACGACTAGTGCTGCGCCGGTAACTCAGTCTCGTGGGGTCCTCTTGGGGTCGTGACGCTGGGTCTATGGGGGCTTCAGCCGTCCGCTGGGGTCCCCGTTCCTCGGTCGCTCAGGCCCTCCGGTGGACCCGTTGGGACGCTTGACGTTCCCTCGTAATGAAGGGGTCGCCGGTTCGAGTCCGGCCGTCGGCTTCCCGAGGACGGGATGGTGCCGCGCCGGGATGGGACCAAAGCGCCGGCGCGATTGGCGCCGGCTCTGGCGGGCGCTTGCGGAGCGTCGCGAGCCGGGCGCCCCCGCGCGCGGGCGCCCGACGCGGACTAGTAGCGGTCGGCGGCGGCCGGTGGGACCTGGGTCAGCGTCGCGACGCTGACGTGCGGCCACGTCAGGCCGTTGAAGTTGAGCTGCACGAGCTGGGTGTACTGCAACTGCAGGAAGTCGGTGCCGTCGTCTTGGGTCACGGTCTCGATCCAGAAGATGGCGGAGACCTCGACGACGTTCGCGTTGCCGCCCGGCGGATTGGACGCAGCCGAGAGGAACGCCGTGTCGGCGGTTCCCCCGCCCGGAACCGGCATCCCGGACTGGGTCGAGACCCTGAGCACGGTCATGCTCGTGATCGTCTGCCCGGCGAGCGCCGCCGTGAGGACGCTGTTCGGGTTCTCCACCATGGCCTGCGACACGCCCGGCGAGGCGAAGCGAAACTCGGTCTCCTTACTGAGGTCGAGCTCGGTGAACACCTTCGCCGCGTTATCGAAGTCGGAGTTCGGCGGCGGCGGCGAGCCGATCTGGAACGGGATGATGTTGTTGTCGGCGATCTCCGGACCCGATGGAACCTCCAACGCATCGCCCTGGGCGAGCATCACCGTCCCGTGTGGGATCGAGCCCATCCGCACGACACTCTGGGGCACGTCCGGGTCGCTCGTCGGCGGGACGACCGCCCAGATGCCCGGCTCGATGTGCAGGCCGGTGTTGTCCTGCGCCTCGGCGACCTGCTGCATGTAGGTGAGACCGAACATGTCGATGTCCGGGTTCAGCAGCCCTCGGTTGGGGATCGGGCCGTCGATCGGCGTGAACTCGATCGTCTCGGTCGTGATGTTCAGCTCGAGGAAGCGGTCCTGTCCGCTCGAGAGGAGGTTTGGCCGCCAGATCGTGTTGAAGCCGGTCCCTTGCCACAACCCCTCGAGCTGCGCGAGCGGACCATACGGATCGTCAGCAGGGGCAGCGGGCCTCTCGGCCGCCTGTCCCGGCGCCGCGGCGAACGTCGTGCCACCGAACTTGAAGTTCGGATCCGTCGTTGGTGCGGTTGCCAATGGTCACTCCTCCGAGAAGGTTCGGCTCGTCCTCGCCAGCAATGTTTTCACGGCCCCTCGAAGTTGTCGAGCGTTACAGAGCGATCACCGAGATCTTCCCAAACCCGACCGCGCGCAGCACAGCGTGGCGACCGACGATGGCCCCCGGCCCCCGTCGCGGTGCTTGACCGAGACGACCTCAGCCGCGCCGCCGGCGTACTCGACGACGAAGTCGTCGTGCCACTCGCACAAACCCCGCTCGTTCGGCGGCAAGCATCCCCGAGGCGGGGCAGTGCACTCGTGCTGGAACAGGATGGCGCTTTGCGTGCGGGCGGCCACGGTCGCGTGGGGAGGACGCACCGGCGCGCGCCACGCGAAGCACCGTTCAGCCGAGCCTCGCTGAGTACGCCGATACACGTCATTGGCTGGTAGGCGGAGAGTCCCTCTCGTCTCAAGCCGCCGTCGCGGGGAGGCCGAACCGCGGAAGCAGCTCGGGACCGAGGAAGGTCGTGAGCTCGGCGATCTCCTCGCCGTCGAGCGTCAGCACGGAGATGCTGCGCGGCAGGAAGCTCTGCCGCTGCTCGTCCCAGCGGTAGTTCCCGAACGCCAGCTGACCGTTCGCGCGAGCCGGCACGAGGCGCCAGCGGTTCTCGCTCGCCAGCACATGGCCCCCCAGGAACGCGGCCACCGCCTCGCGCCCGCGGTACCAGGTGGGCAGGGGCGGCATCGTGAACGCGCCGTCGGCGGCGAGCATCGCGACGACGGCGTCGACGTCGGCGCGCTCGAAGGCGGAGACGTAGCGGTCGACGACCTCGCGCAGGCCCCGGTCGTCGAGCGAGGCGAGCACCGCCTGCTGGCTGCGGTCGGGAAGCCGTTCGTCGACGGCCTTGTGCGCGCGCTGCAGCGCGCTGTCGACACCGGGCGGCGACATCTCCAGGGCCCCCGCCGTCTCGCGCGCCGAGAAACCGAGCACGTCGCGGAGGATGAGCACGGCGCGCTGGCGCGCCGGCAGGTGCTGGAGCGCCGCGACGAAGGCGAGCTCGACGCTCTCGCGCTGCTCGTATCGCGCCTCCGGCCCGGCGAGCCCGTCCGAGAGCCCGAGCCGCTCGTCGGGGTACGGCTCGACCCAGACCGATTCGACGAGGGGTTCGGCCAACCCGTCGTGGGGGTCGGCGGCGGGCGCGTAGTCGATCGGCAGCACCCGCTTGGGCCGCCGCTCGATCGCCCGCAGGCACGCGTTGGTCGCGATCGTGTAGAGCCACGAGCGCAGCGAGCTTCGTCCCTCGAACTTCGCGAGCCCCCGCCACGCGTTCAGCAGCGCGTCCTGGAGCGCGTCCTCGGCGTCGGCCACCGAGCCGAGCATCCGGTAGCAGTGGGCATGGAGGTTGCCGCGGTGGGGCTCGACGAGCCGAGCGAAGGCGTTCTCGTCGCCGCGGCGGGCGGCCTCGAGCAGCCGGTCGTCGTTCACGACGTCCTCCGCTTCGGCTGCCAGAAGGCGAGCTCGCCCCCGGCGGCGGTCCGGATCACCGTTCGCCATCCGGCCGGCCCCTCGCGGGGCTCCAGGAGGATGGAGGCGCCAAGCCCGCGCGCCCGATCGGTGGCCTCGGCGATCTCCTCAACCTCGACGTACGGTAACCAGAGCGGGCCGCGGACAGGACATTCGACGATCCCTCCCTCGAGCCGGTCGCCGAGCTCGAGGGAGAGATAGGAGCCCGCCCGGGTCTCGATCCATTCCGGCCGCCAGCCGCAGAGCTCGGCGTAGAGGTCGCGGGCCCGTGGCAGGTCACCCGTGTGGAGCTCGAGGTGGACGACCGGGCTGGAGCGCAGCGGCGTCATCGTCCCCCGGCGCTCTCGAACGACGGGACCGCGACGACCGGGAGGGACTGGGCCGCCGGACGTCGCCCCGGCAGGGCCAGGGCGACGATCGCACCGAGGGCGGAGAACACCGCGAGCACCGCGACCGCGGGCGCGAAACCGTCGAGGAACGCATCGGGTGAGGCGTAGCTCCCGGCGCCGGCGAACACCGCCGCGGCCACCGCGATCCCGAAGACGCCTCCGAGCTCGCGCATCATGCTGTTGGCGCCGGCGGCCTTGCCGATGTCCTGGACGGAGAACGAGCCGACCACCGAGTTCTGCGCCGCGGGGATCGCCATCGAGACCCCGACGCCGGCGAGGACCGACGGGAGCAGGAACTCGGAGTACGTGAGGCCGGAGTCCGCGATCAGCGCGACCCATCCCAGGGCCAGCGCCTGCAGCGACAGCCCGGCGACCATGAACGGGCGCTCGCCGAAGCGGTCGACCAGGTTGCCGACGACCGGGGCGACGCTGATGAAGGTCACCGTCCAGGGCATCAACCGCAGGCCCGCGTCGAGCGGCCCGTAGGCGAGCGCCGTCTGCAGCATCTGCGCGAAGAAGAAGACGGCGCCGAACAGCGAGGCGAGGGTGAAGAAGATCGCCGCGTTGCCCGCCGAGAACGCTCGGGAGCGGAAGAAGCGCATGGGCACCATCGGCTCCGCCGCCCGCAGCTCCCAGGCGACGAACGCCGCCACGAGCAGCGCGCCGGCCGCGAGCGCCCCGACGATCTCGAGGCTCTCCCAGCCGACGGAGTTCCCACGCACCAGCCCCCAGACCAGCCCGAAGGCGCCTGCGCTGATGAGCGCCAGGCCAGGGATGTCGAGGCCGGTGTCCCCGCCGTGGCTCTCGTCGATCTTCCGGAGGACGAGCGGGATCGCGGCCAGGCCGATCGGCACGTTGAGCCAGAAGATCCACGTCCAGTCGAGGCCCTCGGCGATCGCGCCGCCGACGAGCGGGCCGAGCGCGACCGCGATCCCGGTGACCGCGCTGAACAGGCCGATCGCCGCTCCTCGCTTCTCGGGCGGGAAGGCAGCGGTCAGCAGCGTCAGCCCCAGCGTCAGCACCAGCGCCGCGCCGGCTCCCTGGGCGGCGCGGGCCGCGACGAGGAAGCCGACGCTCGGCGCGAGCGCGGCCGCCGCCGAGGCCGCGGCGAACAGGCCCAGGCCGGCCACGTAGAAGATCCGGCGGCCGTACCGATCCCCGAGGGCGGCGGCGGTGATCAGCAGCACCGCGAAGCTCAGGTTGTAGGCGTTGACGGTCCACTCCAGGTCCTCGATCGAGGCGACCAGATCGAGCCGGATCGTGCTCAGCGAGGTCGCCACCACGAGCGTGTCGAGGGCCGCCATCAGCGACCCGATCGCGGTCAGGGCCACCACCCAGGCGGTCGTCGTGTTCCTCCGTGTCCGAGTCGTCTCCTCGCGCATCTGGCTGCTGCCTTTCCGTTCGTTCGGCGGCGGGGACCGCCGCTTTCGAACAGAGATCCGGCGAACGCCGGAAATCCATCGGGGGCCGAACGTCAGCCCCCACTCTTGGTCTGCCCCGCGGCCCGGCCGCGCTCGACCTGCACGGCCATCGCCTCCGCCGCCTCGGAGCCTGCCGGCGCGTCGTACTCGTCGTGGCGCCTGAGCCAGACGTTCGCCGGGCCCTGCGGGTAGCCGTCGGGCGAGTCCTCCCACTCCTCCTGGCGCCCGAGCGCCGTGATGTCGAGGTAGGCCCAGGTGCCGCCCAGCGCCTCGTCGCCGCGGCCGTCGACGAAGTAGGTGCGGAAGATCCGATCGCCGTCGTCGCGATAGAAGGCGTTGGTGCCGTGCCACTCGGCGACGTCGAAGTCGGCGTCGAAGTCGTCGGTGAGCGTGTACCACGGAAGGATCTCCCAACCCATGCGCGCCTTCCAGCGCTCGATGTCGGGCTGCGGGGCGCGCGAGATGAGCGCGATCGTCGTGTCGCGGGCGTTCAGATGCGCGGGGTGGGTGATCTGATCGGCGACCCACGAGCAGCCGGGGCAGCCGGCGTCCGGCCAGCCATGGACGCCGGGCTCGAAGAAGAAGCGATAGAGGATGAGCTGCCGCCGTCCCTCGAACAGGTCGAGCAGGCTCGCCGGCCCGTTCGGGCCCTCGAACCGGTAGTCCTTCTCGACGGCCATCCGCGGCATCCGCCGCCGCTTCGCCGCCAGCGCGTCGCGGGCGTGCGTGAGCTCCTTCTCCTCGGCGAGCAGCTTCTCCCGCTCCGCCTTCCACTCCTGCGGCGAGACGATCGGGGGCATGTCCATGGTCATCTGGCTCCTCGTGTCCGGGTAGGTCTGCGGGGGCGGAGATCGCCCGTTCGTCAACAGAGATCCGACGAGGTCCTGAGATCCATCGGTGTCCGCCCATCGCGGCGGCTCGCTCCGCAGCTATGCCGGCAGTCGTGCCACCCCGCTGACCAGCGGCTTGACCAGAGCGGTCCCCGGCCCGGGGAACTCGGCAGCGCGGCGCTCGTGCACCACGAACCGCGCGTCGATGAGGCGGTCGGTCTCGCGGCCCGGGTGGCAGCCGCCCATGCACGCGCTCCATGGCCGGTCCAGCCGCGCCTGCCAGCGTGCGCGGCGAGATCCATCGGCGTCACGGACGTGCTCGGCGAAGAGGAGGTCGCCGCCGGGCTTGAGCACCCGGGCGACCTCGGCGAGCGCGGCCTCGGGATCGTGCACGGAGCAGAGGACCAGCGTGGTGACGACCGTGTCGAACGAGCTCTCCGGGAACGGAAGCGCCTCGGCGGCAGCCTCGTGGACCTTCGCGCCGGCGGGCGCGAGCGACGCGTCCCCGTCCAGGCGCGCGCGCAGGCGCTTGGCCATCGCCGGGTCCGGCTCGGTCAGGACCAGCTCGGTCACCTCGTGCGTGTAGTGGGCGAGGTTCAGGCCCGTCCCGGCGCCGATCTCGAGCGTGCGGCCGCGCGCCGACCTGAGAAGGCCGGCGCGCAGCTCGCGCAGCCCCGCGTCCTCGTTGGCGGCGAGCAGGTGCTCGTAGATCGCGGCGAAGACGCGGTGGCTCCTCACGCCCGCACCGCCGGGAGGTCGAAGCGCTCGAAGTCCACCTCGGTGATCTGCGGCGGGCGGGCGCGGTCGCCGAGCGCATCGTCGATCCCCTGCTGCAGGCGCTCGGCGAGGAAGCGCTCCCAGTGCTCGCGCGAGTCCCACAGCTCGACCACGCGCAGGTGGCCGTCGTAGGTGCCGGCGCCGTGTGCGTGGCAGCCATCCTGCCACTCGTCGGGCCAGTTGATCGCGTTCGCGACGGCGTCGCGGTCGTCCACGCTCAGCGTGGGGAAGTCGAGGATGAGGCAGACCGGCATGTGGATCCTCCGTCGGGTCGATGACGGCAGGGATCCTGCTCGCGCGCGCAGCCCGATACCTCGGGCAACTCCCCTATTTCGACGCGGAGCCGATCCCCGCTCGAGCCGCGTACGCCGCCGCCTCGGCCCGGTTCGCGAGGTCGAGCTTGGCGAGGATACTGCGGACGTGGTGCTCCGCCGTTCGCCGGCTGATGACCAGCCGATCGGCGATCTCCGGATTGGAGAGCCCGTGTGCGAGCAGCGCCAGCACCTCCTGCTCGCGTGCGGTCAGCTCGGTCGTGGTGCGTGGCGCGCGGCGGCCAGGAGAGCCGAGATCGCGCAGCAATGCGGCGGTCTCGTCCGCGCGGCGGGCAGCCCCCAGCCGTTCGAAGATCGCGAGCGCGGTGCGCGCCTCGGCGACCGCGAGCGCCGGCCGGTCGGTGCCGAGGGTGCGCGCGAGCTCCAGACGCGCCTCGCCCTCGGCGAGGGGCATCTCGAGGTCGCGCAGCGCATGGATCGCGGATCGCAGCGCCTGAGGATCCGACGTCGCGCCGGCGAGCGTCTCGGCGCGCGAGCGCAGCACCGTCGCCGAGGCGACGACGTCGGCACGGCCCAGGCGCTCCCCCGCCGCGCGCATCTCGCCGGCCGCGGCGAGCGCGGCGCCGGCGTCGTCGCGGGCGATCGCGATCGTCCCGCCGAGCGCCAGCAGCGGGGCCCGCCGGTCGTCTCCGTGGGCGGCCTCGAGCTGCTGCTCCACGCGCTGCGCGGCGAGGTCGAGCTCGCCCGCCGCGAGGTGCAGGGCGACCATCGACGGAAGCGCCGCGGGCCGATCCTCGAGGCCTTCGAGCAGCTGCCTGGTCTCCTCGAGGCGTCCCTGGTGCAGCCGCAGGTAGGCGAGGTAGGCGAGCGCGGTCGAGCGGTTGGCGCTCTCGACGCCCTTGGCCTCCTGCAGTGCGCGCCGGAGCTCGCGCTCGGCCTCGTTCCAGCGGCCGGTGGTGATCAGCAGGCCGCCGTAGACCGCGCGGCACCAGGAGTTGACGGGTATGAAGTTGTTGCGTTGCACGAACTCGGTGATCGAGCGCGCCCAGTCGCGGGCGCGCACCGGGTCGGCGACCCGCTCGCAGGCCATGAGCACCGTGCAGGACGCATCGCAGATCGCGAGGGGGTCGCCGTGTGGGGCGGCCATCGCGATGGCCATCGCCTCGTCCATGAGGGCCAGGCCGTGCTCGGGCTGCGCACGCGCGATGTGCGCGATGCCGATGTGGCTCAGGCTGCACGACTCCAGACCTGCGTCTCCGAGGCGGCGCGCGATCTCCAGCGCCAGCGTTGCCTCGCGCTCGACCTCGGCGGCATCGTGCGCCCGCTTCGAGAGCTCGATGTGGAACCAGCTTCGCGCGCCGCAGTCCTCGCATTCCTGGAGGAATCCGCGGGCCCGCGCCAGCCAGCCGCTCGCCAGCGTCGTGTTGCCGCCGATCCGGTACTCGCCGGCGATGAACACCGCAAGGTCGGCGGCGGGTTCGTACTCGCCGGCCGCACGGTAGAGCTCGACCGCCCGCTCGCAGCACGAGAACGCGGTGTCCAGGTTGCCGAGCCACCACAGCGAGCGACCGAGGCCGTCGAGCGCGGCCGCGCTCTCCTCGCCTTCGAGGGCCTCCGCGAAGCGCGCGCGCGCCGCGAGCCAGTCTCGGCGGGCGAACGCATGCCGGGCTGCCTCGAGGCTCACGGGCTGACGCTAGCCGCTTTGGCGCGATTGCGCCGCAGCGGCGCCGGACAGCAATGCCGCCGAGAGGCCGCGCTCCCGCCAGCGCTGACCGATCAACTTTTAGCAAACGGTCGGGTTGACAATGTAGCCATCACTGTGTTTGATGCTGAGCGGTGGTCATTCCGGCAGAGGAAGCCGGATCCGACGACTGTTCGAGGAGAGAGCTGGGGGGTGTTCCGGGTGTAGATCACGCGGTGGTGACCGTGCCCGTTCGCGGGCGCGAGGCACCCGGCAGCGATGCCGGGTTGAGCTGTGAGGCGGGAGCGGCGCCGACGGTGTGAAACGAGCGACGCGCGCCCCGCCCCAACGACGCCGGCCGACGCGTCGGCCGACGCCCTTCCTACGTACGCAGTATCCCGAAAGGACCGTTCCATGCGCAAGCGCGCGCTCATCATCGCTTCTCTGGCCCTCGTCGCCTTCGCCGGCGTGGCCACGGCCGCCTCGGCCACCACGATCAAGTTCACCACCGGGGCGACGGTCACCGCCGGCTCGACGATCTCCGGCTCGCTGAAGGCCGGCACGACTGCCCATCTCGAGGGCGGCTCGGCCGGCGACATCGACTGCTCGTCCTCGAGCTTCGGCGGGACGCTCGACAACAACGGGCTCCCGTCCGTGACGGGCACCCTGACGTCGCTGACGTTCACCAGCTGCACCGACACGATCCCGTTCGTCACCGTCAGCAGCGTGACCACGAACGTCAGCAGCACCAACACGAAGACCGCGACGGCCACGTACGCGGGCGCGAACTCGACGTTCGCGATCGCCGGCGTCGTGGTGACGGTCACCTTCTCGAGCGGCTCGACGTGCATCTACCAGCCGACGGGTGGGACCGCGACCGCGACGCACAACTCGGGTACGACGCCCTGGAACAACGAGTACTTCTTCGACCGGGTGCCGGTCACGAAGACCGGCGGCACCTTCGGGTTCTGCCCGTCGTCGAACGTGACCTGGACCGCGACCTACCTCGCCACCTCCGGCGGCACCGGCATCACGATCCAGCTGTAGCTCCGCAGTCCCCTGCCGGAACGCAGCGCCGCCGCGTCTTCGCGGCGGCGCTGCCGCGGGGCGGACGACTCCGATGCGCAAGCGCATCCTCTTGCTCGGTTCGATCGCCGCGATCGCCCTCACGGGCGCCGCGGCTCCCGCAGCGCGGGCCACCACGCTGCGGCTCGTCAGTGGTCCCGCGGTCGCGTCAGGGGCCTCCGTCGCGGCGGCCCTCAAGGCCGGCACCGCCTTCGTCCTCCGCGACCCGGTCCTCGGTTCCGTCACGTGCTCGTCGTCGCAGTTCAGCGGCAGCGTTGGAACCAATCCCGCGCCCGCCGTCCGCCTGTCCCTGAGTCCGCCGTCGCTGGCCGGGTGCGTAGATTCGGTGCCGCTCGTCGCGGTCGTGTCGGTGACGACGACGTTCGGCCCGAGCCCGAACGCGACGGCGACGTTCGACCGGCTGCTCGGCTCGACGCTCGCGGTCGACCGGCTTCAGATCACGATCGTGTTCTCGACCGGGGCGTCGTGCTCCTACCGGCCGGCGCTCGGCAGCGCGGCCGCGACGCACGACTCGTTCACGTCGCCGTGGAACGACGAGTACGCGTTCTCCGTCCTCATGTCGGGCGGTGGGCCGGCGGGCTGCCCGTCCAACCCGATCTGGTCGGCGACCTACCGCCTGAGCTCAGGCGGCACCGGCATCACAATCCAGAGCTAGGCGTCGTCAGCACTTCGCCTGCGCCTGCGCCGTGGCGTCCTCGCCCTGCTCGGGAGTGAAGACGACGGTGACGGTCCGGCTCCCGCCGCTGCAGCCGCCGATCGCCTCGAAGTAGCCGCGCTTCTTCCCCCTGATCCGCTTCGTCTTGCGCGGCACGCGAGCGCTCGCGCGCTTGACGGCGTTGCTGAGCGTGTTGAGGGGGTGCAGCAGCGAGTCCGGGACCTCGAACTCGAGCGCGGTCGCGTTCCCGCGCTGGACGTACCGCGCGGGGATGGTCGCCCCGAGCTCGATCGCGCAGCGGGTTCGCGGGTCGGCGGAGTCCGGCCGGCCGGCGAAGTACAGATTCGCGGCCCGGCCGCCGGCGTTGACGAGCGTGACGCTCGCGTTGCACGAGATCGACTGGTCGTTCGGGTCGTCGCGCGCACCCGCCGCATTCTCGATGAAGCCGCCGCCGAGCACGGACCCGCGCGGGCACGCCTCCGGCCCGCCCCCGTCCAGCGTGGCCTTCGGGCACGCCGGCGCGACCGCAGTGTTGACCTGGGTGCCGTCGAACCGGATCGAGTACTTCTTGATCGTGGCCGGCCGGCGGTTCCGGACCTCGCCGACCGTGAACGCGAAGTTGATCCCGATGGGCACCGGCTTGCGCTTCGACCCCTTCGCGCGCGGCGTCGTCGATCCGTCGACGTCGTACGTGTTCGTGACGGCCTCCTGCGCGACCGCGCCGGCGGCCACGACGAGGACCATGGGGACCGCGGTTGCGGCGAGCCGGAGCTTGCTCATCGTTCGTCTCCTCGAGGGATTCGTTGTTCAGGGTTGGATCGTGATCCCGGCGCCGCCGGAGGTGAGCACGTAGATCGCCGACCACGAGACGGTCGGGCAGAACCCGTACGTCCCGCCGGTCTTCGTCATCGGCACGTCGGTGAACACGTACTCGTTGTTCCACGGCGACGTGTTCGAGTCGTGCGTCGCGGTCGCGCCGCTCGCGGTCACCTCGTACACGCATGTCGACCCGCTCGCGAACGTCAGCGTGAACTCGATCCGGCCGAGCAGCGTGAGGCTCGACCCCGAGCCGAGGTACGTGAACGCCGCCGGCTTCGCCGCCGAGCCGGTTCCCACGTTCGTGGTGACGCTGCTCAGCGTCAGGAACGGGATCGTGTCCGTGCAGGAGCCCACGGTGAGCGCCGTCAGGCTCGCGGTCACGGAAGGGATCGCGGGGTTGATGCCCAGCTGACCGCCAAGCGCCGACGACGCGCAGTCGAAGTCGCCCCCAGAACCTCCCTCGATGTGCCAGACCGTCCCGGCCTTCAGCGTGCCGGTGAACGAGCTGTTGCTGGCGAGCGTCGCGCCGGCGAGCGTCTTGATCGTCGTCGCGGACGCCGGGGTCGCCCAGCTCGCGAGGGCTGCGGTCGCCAGGGCGAGGATGAGCGCGCGTGCACGCATCACACCTGGATCGTGATCCCGGCCCCGCCGGACGTGAGCACGTACGTCGCGGACAACGTCACGTTCAGCGACGGGCAGAACGCGGAGGCGCCGCCGGTCTTCGTCATCGGCACGTTGTCGAACGCGTACTCGTTGTTCCACGGCGACGTGCCCGAGTTGTGCGTCGCGGTCGCGCTGCCGAGCGTGGGCGCGTAGGTGCACGTCGAGCCGTCCGAGAGCGTGATCGTCACCACGACGCCGGCAATCGCGAACGACGACTTCCCGGGCGGCGCCACGTACGTGAACGACAGCGTCTTGGCGGCGGGAGGCGTCGAGACGCCGGTCACCGTGACGAACGGCATCGTGTCGGTGCAGTTGGCGAACGCCGGCGGCGGCCACAGGCTCCCCGTGACCGATGGGGTGGAGGGGTTGGTTCCGATCGTTCCGTTCAAGGTGGACGAGCCGCAGTCCACGTCGCCGGCGGAGCCGCCCTCGAGATGCCAGGTCGTCCCGGCCTTCAATCCGCCGGCGAACGAGCTGTTGCTGGCGAGCATCGCGCCGCCGAGCGTTGTCCTCATCGTCGTCGCCGACGCGGGTGCCGCCGCCGCAACCAGGAGCGCGACGGAGACGAGCGGAACGGTGAGCGCCCGTGCTCGCATGGGCGGCGCATCAAACACAGTGATGGCTCTGGTGTCAAGGGCCGATTTCCGCGTGGTGGTTGACAGCGCCCCACCGAGCAGCCTAGATTGCACACGGCTGTGTTTGTGACCGGCGCTCAGTAGCCGCCCGGAAGGCGGCAGGCGCCCAGGCTGGGGGATGGACGGAGAAGAACGACGGTGGATCGCAGGGAACGCGCAGTGATGGGCCGCCGGTGCGCCTGTGCCGCCGCCGCGATGCTCGCGTGCGCCGCGCTGGCGGCGCCCCCGGCCGCCGCGATCACCGACGGTCGCGCGTACGAGCTCGTCAGTCCGACGCAGAAGAACGGCCTCGACGTCGACGCGCGCCGCACCGCGCCGACGCTCGCCGGATCGGTGCTCTACCACGCGGGCGGGGACTTCGGTGACTCCGCAGGCAGCGCGGCGAACCAGTACGTGGCGCGGCGCGGGCCCGACGGCTGGCAGACGACGCCGGTCACGACGAAGAAGCAGGGCTCGCGCGGCCTCTGGGGCGTCTACGCCGGCATCATCGACATCGCGCAGGACGACATTACGTCCGTCCTCCTCCAGGCGCAGGACTTCGAGTTCTCCGACGACGACACCGGCGCGTTCACCGACGCGCCCGACCTCTTCCGCTACCACCTCGACACCTTCGCGGTCGAGTGGCTGTCACGGGGAAGCGACGGCGACGACGCCGGCGGGTTCCCGCAGTACGCGGGCGCCTCCGACGACTTCAGCCACGTCGTGTGGGCCAACGACCAGCCGCACGAGCCGCAGCACCCGATGTCCGGCCCGGGGAGCTACCAGGAGGTCATCTACGAGACCGTCGGCGAGGACGTGCGGCTCGTCGGCGTCATGGGCCCGGCCCCGGGCGTCCCGTACCCCGAGCCGACCCGGCTGGGCAGCGGCACGAGCAACTACCTGAACGGCTCCTCGCACAACGCGGTCTCCGACGACGGCAGCCGCATCTACTTCACGCGCCTCACCGGCACGGACAGCTTCGGCAACGCGGTCGGCCACCTGCACCTGCGCGAGGACGGCAGCTCGACGACCGACATCGCTGAGGACGCGACGTTCCTCACGGCCGCGCCCGACGGCTCGAAGGTGTTCTTCGCATCGACGGAGAAGCTGGTCTCGGAGGACACCGACAGCACCCGCGACGTCTACGAGTACGACGTGGACGCGGACGCCTACCGCTTCGTCGCGGAGGGGTACGGCGTCTACGCGCGCCTGACCGCCGACGGCCAGAACGGCATCGTCGCGACGCTGGCGGGCGGGATCCTCTCCCTGCACGCCGTGCGCGGCGGCGTCGTGAGCCACGTCGCCGACATGCCGACCTCGCTGTACGCCATCGACCCGACGCAGTCCACCCGGGCGCAGGCCACCCACTCCGCGTGCCTCGGCCTGCAGGTGACGCCGGACGGGCGCCACGCCGCGTTCGTGACGGCCGACCCGCTCACCCCCGAAGACACCGACGCCACGGCCGACATGTACCGCTACGACGCCGACGACGGCGGGCTCACCCGCGTCTCCGCCGGCCCGGAAGGCGGGAACGAGGAGCTTCCCGCCCACCCCCACAACCAGTTCTGCGACCCCTTCGTCGCGCTCGAGCGGCGGTTCATCAGCGACGACGGGCGGCGTGTCGGGTTCGAGACGGCGGAGGCGCTGGTGCCGGAGGACACGAACGAGCGCCTCGACGTCTACGAGTACGACGCCGACAGCGGCGAGGTGTCGCTGGTGTCGGCCGGCACCGGCGATCGCGACAGCGCGTTCGTGGCGCTCACGCCCGGCGGGGAGGACCTCTTCTTCGTCACGCGCGACCGCCTCGTGACGCAGGACGGCGACGACAACATCGACCTCTACAGCGCGCGGATCGGCGGCGGCTTCCCGCCGGTGCCGCCGCCCGCGCGGCCCTGCGCGGAGGAGGAGTGCCAGGCGCCGCCGCCTCCCGCGCCGGGACCGGTGAGCACCGCCAGCGAGACGTACGGCGGCCCGGGGAGCCTCGAGCCGGGCGCGCCGCGACCCGAGCCGGCGCCGGCCACGCTCACCCTCCGGCGGCTCACCGCGGCCGCGCTGCGGCGGGCGGTCCGCACGGGCCGGTTGGTCGTGACCCTCCGCGCCGGCGCGCCGGGCCGCGTCACGGTCGTGCTGCGTGCCCGCGGCCGGGCGCTCGCCCGGGGGGAGCGGACGCTTCGGGCCGCGGGCACCGCGCGGGTAACGCTGCGACTGACCCGCGCGGCGCGGCGGGCGCTCGCGCGCGGGCGGCGCGTGCGCGTCAGCCTCGTCGCGCGGCACGAGGCGGTGCCGCGGGCGGCCACGTCGCGCGTCACGCTGCGGAGGGCGGGCCGATGAGGGCGAGCGCCGCGCTCCTCGCGTGCGCCGCCGCGCTCGCTGTCTCGGTGGCGCCGGCGCACGCCGACTTCGGCCTCCAGCCCGGCGGCTTCTCCGTCGAGGCCCTGCAGGCGGACGGCACGACGCCGGAGACGCAGGCGGGCGCCCATCCTGACTCCCTGCGGGTCGAGCTGGCGTTCAACGAGAAGAGCGACCCCTACCTCGGCCAGGTCTCCGACGGCGACGTCAAGGACCTCGTCGTCGACCTCCCGCGCGGCATCCTCGCCGCGCCGGGCAGCCTCCCGCAGTGCGAGTGGGGCGACTTCAACGCGAGCTTCGACTACGACGCCTCGCCGCAGTGCGATCCCTCCACGCAGCTCGGGATCGCGCACATCGACCTCGCGGAGGCCGCGGGCCCGTTCCACGTCCCGATCTACAACCTGGTCCCGCGCCCGGGCCATCCCGCCGACCTCGGCATGTTCGTCTCGGGCGTGCGGCTCGTGATGGAGGGCGACGTGCGCTCCGACGGCGACTACGGCCTGCGCACGTCGATGCACAGCATCTCGCAGGTGATGGGCCTCCGGCGGGCCGAGATCGTCCTCTGGGGCGTCCCGGCCGATCCCTCGCACGACCCGGACCGGGCGAAGAAGGGCGACGGTCAGCCGACCGGCGCTCCGGCGGGCGTGCCCGAGCGGCCGTTCCTGACGAACCCGTCGGAGTGCGCGGGCGAGCGGACGGCGACCGTCACCTACCGCTCGTGGGACGACCCGTCGACGTGGCTGACGGCGTCCGACACGCTGCCGCCGGTCACCGGCTGCGACCAGCTCTCGTTCGCGCCCGCGATCGACGTGCGGCCGGCGACGACGCGGGCGGACAGCCCGACCGGCGTCGACATCGAGGTGACGCTGCCGGACGACTCCGACCCGGACGCGCTGGGCGGCGCGCTCCTGCGGTCGGCGGTGACGCGGCTCCCGGCGGGGCTGTCGATCTCGCCCGGCGCCGCGCACGGGCTCGAGGTGTGCTCCGACCCGGCGGCGTGCCCCGCCGCGTCGAAGGTGGGCGAGGTGACGATCGAGACGCCGGCGCTGTCCGTCCCGCTCACCGGGCCGATCCACCTGGGCTCCGCGACCGCGGACGCGCCGTACCGGCTGTTCGTGAGCGCGTCCGGCGCGGGCGTCGACATCCGGCTGGTCGGTGAGCTGAGCGTCGACCCGGCGAACGGGCAGCTCACGACGCGGTTCGTGGACGCGCCGCAGCAGCCGTTCACCCGCTTGCGGCTGCACCTGAAGGGCGGGCCGCAGGCGCTGCTCGCGACGCCGCAGAGCTGCGGGACGTACACGACGACGACCGAGATGACGTCGTGGGGCGGGCAGACGGCCACGCCGAGCGACGACCTCGTCGTCGACGGGTGCGACGGCGCCGCGTTCGCACCCGCGTTCAGCGCCGGCGTCGTGGACGCGGTCGCCGGGCTGAGCAGTCCGTTCGTGATGCGCATCACCCGCGGCGACGGCCAGCCGGGGATCGCCGGCGTGCGCGACGTCCAGCTGCCGCGCGGCCTCCTGGCCGACGTGCGCGGGTTCCCGCTGTGCGGGCTCGAGGAGGCCGCCGCCGGGACGTGCGGCGAGGAGAGCCGGATCGGGACGATGACGGTGGCCGCGGGGTCGGGGCCGGCGCCGTTCCGCCTGCCCGGCAGCGTGTACCTGACGCAGGGCTCGGGCGGCGCGCCGATGGGGCTCGCGTTCGTCGTGCGCGCGCTGGCGGGGCCGTACGACCTCGGGACCGTCGTCGTCCGCGGCGCGCTGCGCGTGCGCCCGGACGGCTCGCTCGTCGTCGACACCGAGCCGTTCCCGTCGATCCTCGGCGGGATCCCGCTGCGCCTGCGCGAGATCGAGCTGTCGCTCGACCGCCCCGGGTTCATGAGGAACCCCACGAGCTGTGACGAGCAGCGGGTCGCGGCCACGGTCGTCGCGGTCGACGGCGCCGCGGCGCCGGTCGGCAGGCGCTTCCAGGTCGGCGGGTGCGACGGGCTGCCGTTCGCGCCGCGCTTCACCGCCGTGAGCGACGGCAGCTCGGCGACCGGCGGCGCCGCGCTGCGGGTCTCCGTCGCGGGCCGCCGCGGCGACGCGAACCTGCGGACGGTGCGGATGACGCTTCCGCGCGCGCTGAGCGCTCGCCTGAGCACGGTGGGCAACGCGTGCAAGCCGGCGCAGCACGCCGCGAACGCCTGCCCCGAGGCGTCGCGCGTCGGGACAGCGCGAGTGGTGACCGCGATCCTGGACGAGCCGCTGCGCGGCCCGGCCTACCTCGTGGAGAGCGGGAGCGCCCTGCCGACCCCCGCGGCGCGGCTGGAGGGCGGCGGGCTGGTGGTGCCGGTGACCGGCCGGATCGAGCTGGTCGACGGCCGGCTGACGGCGACCTTCGACGACATCCCCGACGTGCCGATCCTCGACTTCACGCTCGACCTCCCGATGGGGCCGAACTCGGCGCTGGCGGCGAGCGGCGGCCTGTGCGACGAGCCGCTCGTCGCGCCGACCCGGATCGTCGCGCAGAGCGGGAAGGTCTTCGAGCAGGACACGCGGATCGCCGTGGCGGGATGCTCGCCGCGGATCGTGCGGACCGTCGTGCGCGGGCGGCGCGCGGTGGTGACCGTGGCCGGGCTCCCCGGCCCCGGGACGCTCAGCCTGCGGGGCCGGGGCGTGCGACCCGCCCGCAGCACCGTGCGCGCCGCGGGCGTGGCGCGGATCGGCGCGACGCTGACGCGGCGCGGAGCTCGGAGGGCGCGCCGGCTGGGGCGGCTCCGCGTGCCGCTGCGCATCGGGTTCCGTCCCGCGGCGGGCACGGGCGAGCGCGCCTCGACGCTCCGGACCGTCGCGACCTTCCGGGTCAGGGCGTCGCGGCGCCGTCCGTCTCGGCCCTGATGCGCGGCTCGGCGGCGCGCTGCTGCGCCTGTGCCGCCGCGCGCTCGCCGAGGTAGGGCAGCAGCGAGGCATAGAGCAGGTCGGGGAGGAGCGCCGGCAGCTCGTCGGTCCGGTCGTCGGCGATCCGCGCGTACACGACGCCGTGGATTGCGTTGACGACGGTCTCGCTGGTCAGCGGCGGCGGGCGCTCGCCCAGCGTCTCCGCCGCCCGGTCGAAGAGGGCCATGAAGACGCGGAGGATCGTGTTGCGCCGGTCGATCGCCGCGGGCCCGGCGCCGAGCGCGTCGACGATGCACATGTGTGCGAACGCGGGCTCGACGGCGAGGTAGTAGAGGAACGCCTCGAGCGCCCGCTCCACGCCCTCGGCGAAGTCGGTCGCGGAGCTCTGCGCGACGCCGATGTTCGTCATCAGCTGCTGGGTGACCTCGTCGTACGCCGCGAGGAACGCCTCCTGCTTGTTGGCGAACTGGTCGTAGAACGTGCGCCGGGAGACGCCCGCGCGCGCGATGATGTCCTCGACGGTGAGATCGGTGTAGCCGCGCTCTGAGACGGTCTCGGCCAACGCCGCCATGATCCGCTCGCGCTGGTTGCTCGCGACGAAGCTCGGCGACAACCCGTGCCGCCCGGGCGGCAGCTGGTGGCTCCCGCGTCGCCGGGTGCCGGGCGCGGACACGGCTCCGAACATACTGATTTCGGGTGTTACGCGGTGAGGAACGAGACCCAGTCGAGCGCGCCGCGGTCGACGAGCGACCGGGGGTAGGCGCTCGGGCCGAGCGACGTGGCGTCGAGCGCGCCGTCGAGCCCCTGCGTCGCGCCGAACGCCAGCGGCGGGGACTTCGGCCAGTCGCGGAGCAGCGCGAGCACGCACCCGTAGACCTCGAGGCGCTCCGGCGTCGCGTACACCCGGATCGGCCGGTAGGACGCGGCAGCGATCCGCCGCGCGTCGTCGCCCGGCCGGATCTCCCAGTACGTCTGCGGGGTGATCGGGGCGCCGCTCGCGAGCGTGTACGCGCCCTGGCTGGCCTGGGCGAAGGCCGTCACGAGGCCCGCGGGCGCGGTCGTGCCCGAGAGGAACCGCGCGCTCGCCGACGGCAGCTGGAACAGCACCTGACCGGACTTCCCGTCGGAGACCCGCAGCCCGTTCGTGACCGGCTGCACGCGGTACGAACGGGGCGACGCGGACTGCGTGTCCGCCGCGTTGTCGAGCAGCCAGGCCTTGACGGCGGATACCGTCGCCCCGCTCCCGAGCGGGTAGCCGCGGGCGGTGAACTTCGGCGCGAGCGTCGCGAGCCCGGAGGCCGTGAGGTACTGCTGATCGGTCGAGGGCAGGACGAAGAGCGGCGTCCCCCTGACCGTCGCGACGGCCGCGTCCACCAGCAGCGCGCCCTTCAACGTCGAGTCGCTGAAGTCGGCCCCCTGCACGAGCGAGCCCTCGAGCGAGAACGCCTGGCCGCCGGCGCCCGGCCCGACCGCGCACCGGGCGAACCGCGCCTGGATCAGGACGCACGCGCTCAGGTCCGCGCCGGAGAGGTGCGCCTGGGTGAAGTCGGTGCCGGTCAGCAGGCTGCCGGCGAGGACGGCCCCGCCGAGGTCGGCGTGGTCGAGCGCCGCGGGCGTGCCGTCGCAGTGCACGCCCCGGAGGTCGACGCCCGCGAGCCCCGCGCCCGGCGCCTTCGTGCCCTGCAGCGTCGCCCCGGCGAGCGTCGCCGGCGCCTGGCCGCCCAGGAAGACGTCGATCGTGCCGGCGGCGTTCACAGCGAGCACGTAGGTTCCGGCCGCGTCCGCGATCTCCCACCGCCGCCCCTTCTCGACGACGGTCACCGGATCCTCGCCCGACAGCGTCACGCCGCGGCCCGACAGCTCGCGGAGGAGGCCGGGCTGCGGGTACCGGAACCGGTCGAGCTCGCCCCCGAACGTCGCGGCCAGCGAGAGCAGGTACGCGTTGGCGCCCAGCTCCGCCCGCGTGAGGTCCGCGCCGGACAGGTCGGCGCGCACCAGCGAGGCCCCCTGCGCCGCGACCGCCGTCAGCGTCGCGCCGCGCAGGCTCGCGCCGACGGCGACCGCGCCCTTCAACCCGGCGCGGTCGAGCGCGGCGCCGTCGAGCCGCGCGCGCGACAGGATCGCGCCGCCGGCCTCCGCGCCGGTGAGCACGAGGTTGCGCAGGTCGGCGCCGGTGAAGTCGCCGGCGCCGAGCTTCGCCTCGGTGCAGTCGACGCCGGGCTGCCGCTCGGTCCCGAGGACGGCATCGCGCGCCGAGCAGCCGGTCAGCACGATGCGCTTGGCGCTGGCGGGGCGGCCCCACGCCAGCCCGTCGAGCGTCGCGCCGGTCAGATCGGCGCCGTCGAGCACCGCGCCGTCGCACCGGACGGCCGACAGCGTGGCGTGCGGGAGCTTCGCCCCGGTCAGCCGGGACCCGCTCCCCAGGACCACGCCGTCGAGCGTCGCCCCGGCGAACGACGCGCCGCTGAAGTCGACGCCGGAGAGGTCGCCGCTCAGGAAGACCCCGTCGAGGTCCCCGCCCACGCACCCCTTCGCCGCGAGGATCGCGTCCAGCGACGGCGTCACCGCGGCCGGCGCGAACGCGTCGAAGGTGTCGTCCGCGGCGTTGACGGTCAGGATCGGCGACGTGCCCCCGACCGTGTAGACGACGGTGGCGAAGCCGTCGGAGGTCCTCACCTGCATCCGCTGCCCGAACGGGCTGCCCGAGAACGTCACGGGCACGGCCTGCGCGAAGTCGGGCGTCAGCACGAGCCACCCGAGGCTCTCCTTCAGCCCGATCCACTCGAGCGACCCGAGCTGGACGCGGAACGTGCGGTCGTCCTGCGCGTACATGATGCAGCGCTCGCGCGGGCCCACCGACGTGGCCGCCATGCCCGCGTACGCCTGCTTCTCCGCGCCCGGCGCGGCCTTCGGCGGCGTCCACGCGGTGACGTAGCGCCCGCCGCTGACGGACCCGAAGGCGAGCTTGCCGGCGAAGCGGCCCGGCCCGGCGGCCATCAGGGGAGCGGCGACGCCGCCCGGTCGAACTTCACCTGGGCGAGCACCGAGACGTACCCGTCCTGCACGCTGACCTGCGCGTGCTCGAACAGGAACTTGAACCCCTGCATGATCGGCAGCGGCACGCCGGTCCCGGTCCCGATGTCGGTGAGCAGCTTGTCGTACGCCGGCTCGCCCACGTTCGGCCAGATCGTGTCCCCGAAGTCCGCCTTGTCGAACTTCGGGACGGTGGTGGACACGAGCTTCGCGTCCGCCGCGACCCGCTTGAAGTCGAACTTCAGCGTCTGCGCCCCGCCGCTCTCCCCGAGCGACAGGTTCTGGAGCACGTCCGTGCGCACCAGGTCGAACACGATCTCGGGCTGCGGCGCGTCGCCGTACTCGATGACGAGCTTGAGCTGCAGGTCGTGCTTGACGACCATGCCCATGACCTGCGCCGCGCGCTCGATCGTGGCGAACCACTGCTGGTCGACGCCGGCGTCCGTGAGGTCGCTCTCGAGGTCCGCCTGCGAGACGTAGTTGTCGCCGTCGACGCCGCCGAGCTTTGCGTAGACGGTCGTCGGGAGGCGCTGCTTGAGGTCCGCCATCGCCGCCGCGCCGAACTCCCACACCATCTGGAACGACGTCGTCGGCGGCTGTCGCGGGCTGACGACCGCGTGCATGGCGGAGTTCCCGTACTGCTTGAACGCCGAGATCCTGGACGCGTACGTCTTGGTCTTGAGCAGGTCCGCGTCCGGGACGTCGTGCGGCGTGACCGTGTACGTCAGCAGCCCCGCGCGGGCGAACGCCCAGTTCAGCGCGTCGAACTCGTAGCTCGACACGTACGTCCGCAGGTGGTTCGCGTCGGTGGGGACCGGCGGCACCGGCAGCGCCGCCGGCGGCTTGCCCGGGTACTTCTCGCCCTTGTACGTGACCGCGCCGGTGACCCCGACCGCGAGGCCGTGGTCGCCGGGGAACGTGAGCCCGGCGTCCCCGACCGCGAAGTCGTAGGTGATGTCCGGCGTCACGTGCCCGCTCGCCGGGATCGACTTGAACAGCGGGCCGAACAGCGCCGCGATCGGCCTGCCGAAGTCGATCGACGCGACCGCCCCCGCCGTGGCGTCGGAGACGTGGCTGGAGAAGCACTGCTGGTCCTCGTTCTGAATCACGCTGGCGGCAGGGACGTTCGGCGCGATCCCCGAGGCGTTCGCGTTCGTGCTCACGACGTCGACCGCGTACGCGTTCGACGGCTGGTCGTACCTGAACCCGAGCACCACCTTGACGTCGAGCCCGCCGAAGTGCGGGCCGTACGCGAACGGCCCGCCGCGCTTGTCGTCGTTCGTGCAGTGCCCGAACTTCTGGTAGATGCAGAAGTACTCGTGCCAGGTCTCGTTCCAGCTGTAGTTCGCGTTGAAGTTCGACGCCGAGAGCCCGACCTGGAACTTCCCGCCGGCCTGCTGCGCGAGCTCGTGGTAGACCGGGGCAAAGCCGCTGAAGCTCCCGTTCGACAGGTCGATGTGGATGCGGGAGTACTGGTCGCTGAAGCCCGCCCCGGTCGTCTTGAAGTCCGGTGCGTCGATCCCGCGGTTCGGCGGGGCGAGCCTGGAGAGCGTGCCCACGAGATCGCTCGCCAGCAGCGTCTGCCCGAAGAACGAGATCCCGGCGGGGCCGATCGCGACGGTGATCGCCTGCATCGCGGCCTCCTCAGGCCGAGAGGGCGTAGGCCTGCAGGCCGTCGCCGCTCCGGTAGACGTCGTACACGTTCGCGCCGTCCTTGACCTGCCACGCGCCGCCCTTCTCGATGGGCGTCACGAACGCGTCCTTCGTGAGCTTGACGCCCCGCGAGGCGAACGCCGCCTGGACGGCCCCGATGTTGCCCTCGTCGAAGCCGCGCTGCTCGGTCAGCGGCAGCGTGAACAGCGGCGGCGTCGGCATCCAGTGCGCGACGCCGGGCTGCGGTGCGCCGTCCGGGCCGCGCAGCGTCTCGTACGTGATCGCGTACAGGTTGCGCCAGATGTCGATCGCCAGCTTGCCGGCGACGACGTTCTGCGGCGTCTTCGACAGGCTGGGATCGGGCGTGCGGAACAGCCAGCGCCCGTCGGGCGCGTACACGTCGAGCAGGTAGTCGGCGGGCTGCGGCCCGTCCATCTGGTGGCTCAGCACGTACACGTAGCCCTGCGCCTCGACGGCGAGGTCGAGGTAGGTGATCTCGCGGTCGCGCACGCCGCGCAGCGGGAAGAACGACACGCACGCGCGGACGTCGGTCTCCGTCGTCGAGGTCGGCGACGGCGACAGCTTGAACGCCGCGCCGCCGACGCCGTCGATCACGAGCCACTCGTGGCCCGCCTTCACGGTGCGCACCTCGGCGCGGCCGATGCGCGGGTAGACCGACAGCCCGCCGTCCTCGGCCAGGACCTGCCACGCCATGTCGCGCGGGTCGGAGATCGTCCACGCGGAGCCCGGCTTCACGACCTTGATCTGGGCGCTCACCGCCGCGTCGCCCATCCTCGCCGGGTCGTACGACAGCACGATCTGGTGGGTCGACAGCTCCTTGATCAGCGGGTCGTCCTTGGGCTGGAAGCGGCCGGAGTCGAGCTGCTTGGCCCACTTCGACTCGAGCGCGAACAAGAAGCCGGCGCCCGCGGCGTGCAGACCGTCCTGCAGCGCCTCGGGGACCTGCCCCTTGTCGAGGATCGGCGCGACGTCGCCGGTGGGCAGGCTGAACGTCACCGGCCCGGGCGTGAAGCTCGGCACGGGGTTGCCCTTCGTGTCGAACGCCTGGACGCGGCGGTTCAGCGTCTCGAGCACGAGGATGCGGCCGTCGGGCGCGACCGCGAGCGCCGCCGGGCCCTGCACGAGCCCCTCGCGCAGCCCCTGGCCGGAGACGATCAGCGCCGACGGCACCTTGTCGTCCGGCGAAGGCGTCGCCGGCAGCGGCATGATCATCAGCTTGCGGTGCTTCCACGAGCACGCGATCACCGCGTTGGTCGGGTGCACCGCGGCGGCGTCGACGTTCTCGAGCGGGAAGCGGCCCCAGCTCTTGAGGTCCTTCGCGCCGAGCCCGAACGCGTGCTGCGTGCCGTCGAGCGCGACCTGCCGCAGGTGCATGCCGCCGCCGCGCGGGTCGACGACGAAGTTCGCCTCGTCGATGTGGTCCTTCGCGTTGGTCGACGGCGCGTACGCGATGGCGGGCCGGTTCGTCAGCCCGACGTCGGACCGGATCAGCCGCGAGCCGGGGTCGTCGAGCACGGACAGGCTCTGCAGCGCGTAGAGCTGCGCGCCCGAGGGCGGCGCGGCGGCGCTGTCGGGCGGCAGGCCCTGCCGCGACGAGCGCCACGCGTACCCGAGCTGGAACGCGCTGTTGTTGAACGTCGCGTCGACGAGCTCGCAGAGCGTCCCCGACGGGCCGCAGTCGAGCGCCGTGTGCGGTGTGGAGGGCGGCGCCCCGCCGGCCTTCCAGGAGAAGTGGTCGCCCGCGTAGGCGATGCGCTCCTTGAACACGTACTGCGTGTCGCCCGCCAGCGGCACCAGGCTCTCGGTGATGGTGGGGTCGCCGAGGTCGAGCAGCTTCTCCTTGTTCGGCTTCGCGGCCATCCAGTCGCTCTGCCACGAGCCCGCGAGCCAGCCGCTCGAGCTGTAGACGCCGAACACGATCCGGAACTCGCCGCCCGCCGGGACGTCGAGGAACTTCAGCGGCAGCGGGTCCTTCGCCGTGGTCCGCGGGAGCTGCCCGATGAGCTGCTTCGCGGTGCCCCCTCGGTACACCAGCGTCGCGACGTAGCGCTCGGCCAGCGACGGCCAGATCGCGGTCTCCGGCCGCCCGCTCTCCCCGTGCCGGGGGTCCGGGTGCATCGTCACCGCGACGTCGATCGCGCGCGTGCAGTTGACGCGCACGCACGCCGGCGAGGACAGCACCTCGACGGTGGTGATCGCCATCCCCTCGACGTTCATCAGCGCCGCCGCGCCCTTGAAGACCCAGCCGACCGGCCCGAACGCCGCCGCGATCGTCGCGCCGGCCACCTGCTTGAGAAGCCAGTCGGCGAACGCCTCCATGCCCTCCTTCAGCGCGAGGCTCGCGACCTTGTTCGCGAGCAGGATGAGGTAGTGCGCGCTGTTCGTGACGGCCGTCGCGGTCGCGACGCCGGCGCCGACGACGAAGCCGCCGACGGCGACGATCGCCTTGACGACGTCCGGGTCCTTCATGATCTTCGCGTACGTCTCCGAGGCGGTGAACTTCGCGCCCATGGCCATGAAGAACACGGGGACGCCGTACTGCCAGAACCCCGTGAGCAGCGCGCCCTTCGTGCTGAGCTCGCCCTCCCAGTCGCTCGTCCCGAGGCTTCCGAACAGCAGGCGGACGCCGGCGGCGCCCTGGAGGTCGAGCTGGAGCGGGGTGGGGTCGATCGGGCACGGGATCCCGGCGATCGAGTCGCCCGCGCTGAGCTGCCCGATCTCGTGCGTGCCCGGGATCGGCGACTGCGTCTCGTCGAGCAGCACGTAGCCGACGTAGAGCGTGCGCAGGAAGATGTTGTACGAGTCGACCGAGAGCTTGTCGCCGGCGTCGACCTTGATCGACTTCTTCATGACCTTGACGCCGTAGTTGTACGTCTCGTTGTCGACCGTCCACTTGAAGTCCGTGCCCTCCGGGGCGGCCTCGGCCACCGCGTCGCCGCCGTCCTTCACGACGACGCTCGTGCCCGGCGTCGGCGACCACACGTGGTTGCTCAGGCTGGGGTCGTCGGCGGCGGTGCGGCACGCGCCCGCCATGGGCTTCACGGCCACGTCGAGGACGGGCTGCGCGACGTCCCAGCTGTAGAGCTGCTGGCCCTTCGTGAAGCCGCCCGTCTTGTCCTTGAGGTCGAAGTCGGCCTTGATCGGCTTGTCGTCCTTGTCGCGGCACTCGACGACCGGCGACCACGGATCGGTGTTCCCGATCGTCGTGGCGAGGGCGACGACCGCGTTGTACTGATCGGGGTCGACGTCCGGGTCGGGGAAGATGTGGTCGTGCTCGATGACGGCGGCCGTGGCCGGCTGCACCGTCTGGAGGCTGGGGTGGAACTTGATGAACGAGGTCGCCGTGTCGCCGAGCGTGATCAGGTGCCGCGCGTGCAGGAGCAGCTCGATCGCCTCGTCGGCGTCCTCGGGCAGCGCCCCGAGACCGAGCGAGGCGAGCTTGCCGCTGTGGACGCGCGGCTTGCCCTGCAGGTTCGCCCGGTGGCGCAGGCGCAGCTCGTCGACCGAGTGCCGCTCGTAGCGGTCGAAGGTGCGCCGGTAGTACGCGCGGAGGTGATCCTCCGGGAGGTACTGCGACATGAGGACGCACTCGTCGAGGTGGACGTCCGCCGGCGTCGGCCGGACGACCGTCACCCACCGCATCGCGTCGTCGCCGAAGTGGTGGTCGGCCACCTCGGCCGTGTGGCTGAAGCTCAGCCGCCCCTCGTCGGGAAGCGCGCCGAGCGCGCGGTTCGAGGCCGCCGCGGCGGTGAGCCCGTCGGAGTCGTGCGCGACGAGGTCGTACGTCGCGCCGAGGACCTGCACGCGCAGTTCGTGCGCGTCGCGCGCATGGCGCAGGTCGAAGTGGAAGACGGCCATCTGACCCTCCGTGTCGGCGGCCCGTTCAGCCGATCATCTCCGCGCGGCGAACGCGAAGTCAACTCGCCTTTCAGGAGTGTTCGACGCACCCGGCCCCTCGTCGCCGGGACGAGGGGCCGGGCCGCGGTCGCTCTACCCGGTGAAGCGGAACAGCGCGTCGCGCGTCACGCCCTCGCCGAGGTCGAGCAGGAGCCGGCGGCACGTGCCGGCGTACTCCTTCGGCGTCCTCCAGTTGAGCTGGTAGTAGCCGCCGCCGAGGTTCTGCAGCGTCGACGCGGTCTCCGCCAGCTCCTCGACCGCGTCCTCGCCGGCCGCGACGCAGGCGCGGGCGACCGTGCGCACCGACGCGGTGGCGAGCGTCGTCACAGGCCGGCCGCTCGCGTCGAGCAGCCGCCACTTGAGCGGCACCGTGCGACCGGCGGCCATGACGTTCACGACGCCGCCGCCGTCGACCGGCCGCGAGAAGCCGGAGAAGTCCCACGTGGCGAGCGACGTGTCGCCGGTGACCGGCTTCGTCGTCCCCTCGATGGTCATCTCCACGCCCTCGCCGGCCACGTCGGTGATGACGACGCTGCCGTCGTCCGCCTGGTCCACCTTCGCCTCGGCGCCCGCGGGCACGGTGACGAAGGTGTCGTCGGACAGGACGATGCGCGCCTCTCCCTCGAGCACCTCGGCGCGCACCGAGCCGCACGTGACCACGGCCACGCTCCCGGGCTGCAGCGTGACGGTGTAGCCCGCGCAGACGGTCAGCGTCACCGTGCCGCCGGCGCCCTCGGACACGGTGACGCGCACGCCGTCCGGTGCGGGCGCGTCCTCGACCTGCACCGTCAGGCCGTCGCCGACCGACGTGATCGAGCCGGTGGTGCCGGCGCCGTCGTCGAACTGCCCGGCGCCCGCGTCGATCGCGTCGGCGACCCCGTCGTCGTCGGCGTCCTCGAAGCCGACCGGGAGGTGGCGGACGAAGCCGTCCCACGCCCCGTTCGTGTCACCGGGCGCGAGGTTCGTGGAGTCGGAGACGAACGAGACGTGGCGCCCGTTCGCCGTGATGGTCGGGCTGCCCTCGTCGCCGTCGCCCGGGTTCCCGTCGGAGTCGAGGCCGGCCGGGATCGTCTCGCCCGTCTCGCAGTTCCAGACGTAGGTGTGGAAGCCGGGCTCCCCGTCGGGGCCGAGGATGTTCGTCGCGCTCGTGTCGTAGACGACGTCGCAGGTGTCGGACACGCCGACGCCCCCGAGCCAGCCGTCCGGCTGGCCGCCGTCGTAGGCCTCGTCGGCGCGGCGCACGGTGTTCTCCTGCCGGTCGACGAGCCACGCGCCGGCGTAGTCGTCGCCGGCGAACCAGCCGCGCCACGCGACGTAGCGCCCGTTGGCGCTGATGGACGGGTACAGCGCGTGGAGCGCGCCCTCGCCCGACGGCTTCTTCGACAGCAGCTCGATCGCGTCGCTGGAGCGGTCGTAGATGTACGCGTCCTGATCGGTGTCGGTGTCCTCGGGGAGGAGGCTCCGCCAGGTGTGGAAGACGATGTCGCCGTCGGTGCTCACCTGGGACGCGAAGTTGACGAGGTCCACCTCGCGCGCGCCCTCGATGCGCCTCTGCGTGCCGGCCTGGAGGTCGACGAGCCAGAGGTTGCCGCCGAACATCGCCCCGACCCACCGTCCGCTCTGGTCGATCGTGGCGTCCTCGAGCCAGAGCTGGGGCGCGCCCTCCCAGTCCCCGAACGCGACGGGGACGTGGTGCGAGGTGTGCGTGGTCCGGTCGAACACCCAGAGCTGGCCCCCGGGCGTCGTCCCGTTCCAGAAGTCGTACTGCGTCACGAAGGCCACGTAGCGTCCGTCGCCCGTCATCGAGGGGGACTGCACCCCGGCGGGGAACTCGTTGCCGTCGGCATCGACCGAGACGTGCTCGACGTCGCCGGTCTCGCAGTCGCGGACGAACACGTCCATCGAGCTGTTGTCGTCGCCGGGGGCGAGCGTGCCGCTCCACTCGGCGATGAGCGCCTGGCAGCCGTCGGCGCTGAGCTGCATGACGTCGCCGCCTGCCGCGAGCTGGGTGTTCCCCGAGCCGACCGTCACCCGCTCGGTGGTGTTCGGTACGGGCGTCGCGCCCGCGGTACTCGTCGCGCCGAGCGCGAGCAGCGCCGCGGCGCACGCCGCCGCAGCGGCGCGCCGTCCTGTCCTGTGCATCTGGCCCCCTGAAAGGTCTGATTTGTCCGCGCCGCGACCGGCGGCCGGGCGCTGTCCGATCAGGTATCGGTCAACCGGTGAAATGATTTGAGCCCCGCCAGTTCTCGCCGTCGCGCACGTTTCCGGAGGCATGCGCCGCGCTCATCTCCTTGCCCTGCTCGCCGTCGTCCTCGCCGGCTCGGCCGCCCTCCTCCTCACCGCGCTCCGCGGCGGAGGCGGGACGCCGACCGACGTCCTGGCCGCCAACCCATGCCTGAACATCGATCCCGAGGAGATCGCGCGCGAGTCACGGCGCGAGCGAGGCGGCGAGGTCGAGGGCGAGGCACGCGAAGCGGGCGAGGAGCACGAGTCCGAGGCCGAGGAGGCCCGGATGGAGAGCTGCGCCCTCAACGAGCCGTCCGACGTGATGCTCACCCGCCAGCTCTTCGGCAGCGACAAGGGCCTCACGCCGACCGAGGTCCGTGCGAGCGCGCAGCGCGACGCGCAGCGGCTGGCGATCGAGACCCGCGCCGCGGCGCCCGCGGTCGCCTCGGCGCAGTGGAGGCTCGAGGGCCCGACGAACATCGGCGGGCGCGTGCTCGACGTCGCGATCGACCCCGAGCGCCAGGACACGGTCTTCATCGCGACGGCGAGCGGCGGCGTCTGGAAGAGCACCGACGCCGGCACGACGTTCGCGCCGGTCTGGCCCGCGTCGCAGAACCAGGCCGTCGGCGCCCTGACGATCTCCCCGAGCGGCGTCCTCTACGCCGGGACCGGCGAGACCGGGCCGGGCGGCGGCTCGATCACCTACGGCGGCACCGGCGTGTACCGCTCGACCGACCGCGGCGAGACGTGGCAGCGCGTCGGCCTGGAGAACACCGCCCGCATCAGCCGGATCGTCATCGACCCCACCGACGAGGACAAGATCTTCGTCGCCGCGAGCGGCGACCTCTTCGAGGGCAGCGAGGACCGCGGCCTGTACCTGTCGGAGGACGGCGGCGACACGTGGAACAAGGTTCTTGCCGGCGACACCGAGAACACCGGCGCGACCGACGTCGCGGTCAACGAGACCGACCCCAGCATCGTCTGGGCGACGACGTGGGAGCACCGCCGCACGCCCGACCAGCGCCTCTACGAGGGCGAGGGGTCGGGCGTCTACAAGTCGACCGACGGCGGCCACACGTTCGAGCGCGTGAGCTCGCCCGGCTTCGGGCCGGATCCGCAGCTCGGCCGCATCGGCATCACGCTGGGCCACGGGGAGGAGGGCAAGGACCTCGTCTACGTGATCACGACGCGTTCGAGCGGCGTCTCCGGCGGCGTCTACAAGTCGACCGACGGCGGCGACACCTTCACGCCCACCTACGACGTCGACTTCACCGCGGACGGGTCGTTCGTCTACGGCTGGTGGTTCGGCCGCATCTGGGTGGACCCCAAGGACAACGACCACGTCTACGTCGCCGGCGTCGGGCTGCTCGAGTCCACCGACGGCGGCCTGACGTTCGACGTCCAGCCCTACGGCTCGAACGAGGACCTCGTGCCGCACGCCGACCAGCACGCGATGGCGTGGGACCCGAAGGTCCCGGATCGCGTCTATCTCGGCAACGACGGCGGCCTGTACCGCTCCGACGAGAACGGGGCCTCGGAGACGTGGCACTTCGCGACGTACCAGCCGTTCACCCAGCCGTACACGATGGACGTGTCCGAGCAGGACCCGAGCCGCATGGTCGCCGGCTTCCAGGACAACGGCGCGAACCGGTCGTTCGGCGAGGAGGAGGGCAAGTGGAACGAGTACGTCGGCGGCGACGGCCAGCGGACGCTCATCAAGCCCACCGACCAGGACCTGCTCTACGGGTGCTACCAGTACGGCGAGTGCGCGGTCTCCTACGACGGCGGTGAGAACGCCGAGTTCTTCACCGAGCGGGTGGTCTCGGCGCGCAAGAACTGGACGACGCCGATCGAGTTCGACCCCGAGGACCCGAGCACCATCTACACCGGCGGCGAGGTCATGAACATGTCCGAGGACGACGCCCAGACGTTCGTCCCGATCAGCCCCGACCTCTCGAACGGCCCCGGCAAGGAGACCAACCCGCTGTTCCGCAACTACGGGACGCTCACCACGATCGCGCCCGCCGGGAAGTCGAAGGGCACGATCTACGCGGGCACCGACGACGGGAACCTCTGGTACACGCACGACCAGTCCGACCCGTCGGCGTGGACGAAGGCCGACGACCCCGACCTCCCCGGGGCGTGGATCACCCGCGTCGAGGTCAGCAAGAGCGACCCGAACGTCGCCTACGTCTCCTACTCCGGCTTCCGCTCCGGCGACGACGCGGCGTACCTGCTGCGCACCACCGACGGCGGTGAGAACTGGGACGACGTCACCGGCGACCTGCCCGAGGCGCCGATCAACGACGTCAACATCGTCGGCGACGCTCTGTTCGTCGCCAGCGACTTCGGCGTGTTCGTCTCGCGCGATGCCGGCGCGACGTGGCTGAAGGTGGGGGCGAACCTGCCGAACGCGCCCGTCTTCGAGCTGCGCTACCACGCGCCGACGAACCGCCTGTACGCGGGCGTCTTCGGGCGCTCGATCTGGAGCATCGCGCTCGCCGACCTCGAGGAGGTGCCCGCGCAGGACGGCCCGCCGGCCGAGATCCGGCCCGAGGAGCCGGCGCTGACGCCTCCGGCGCCGCCCGCGCCCACGCGGCCCTCGACGCGCCGGTCGCGGCGCCAGACGAGGCTCGGGCTGCCGACCGCCAGCCGCTGCCTGCGCATCCGCCGGGGACGGACGCTGCGCTTCCGCGTCCGCGGGATCCGGAAGCTGCGCCTCCAGCGGTACGCCGTCTTCCTCAACGACGAGCTCGTCGCGTACCGCAAGGGCCGGCGCCGGATGTCGCGCACGGTCGTGATCCGCGACCTGCCCTCGGCCTTCCGCCTGCGGATCGTCGCGACGACGCGCGGCGGCCGGGTGCTCCAGCAGACGCGGCGCTACCGGCGCTGCCGGCGCGCGAGGGGCTAGCCGCGGCGGCAGGCAGCGCCGCGCCGCTTGCGACACTGCGGCGCGGTGCTGCACATCCACCGATCCGAACGGGCGGACGGGCTCGTCGAGGCGCTGCGGGAGCTCCTCGCCGACCCGCTGCCCGACCCGTTCGCGGCGGAGGTCGTGTCGGTCCCCACGCGGGGCATGGAGCGGTGGATCAGCCAGCGGCTGTCGGCGCGGCTCGGCGCGAGCGAGGGGCGCGGGGACGGCGTCTGCGCGAACGTCGGCTTCCCGCCGCCGCGGCGGCTGGTCGGCGACGCCGTGGCGGCCGCGGCGGGGGTCGACCCCGAGCGCGACCCGTGGCGGCCCGAGCGGTCGGTGTGGAGCCTGCTGGAGGTCGTCGATGCGCGGCTGCACGAGCCGTGGCTCGCGACGCTGGCCGCCCACCTCGGCGCCGGCGAGGACCCGCTGCGCAAGGGGCGGCGGTTCGCGGTCGTGCGGCACCTCGCCGAGCTCTTCGACCGCTGCGCGCTCCACCGCCCGGCGATGGTCCGGGCATGGGCGGACGGCGAGGGCGACGCGTGGCAGCCGCGGCTGTGGCGCGAGCTGCGCGAGGCGATCGGGCAGCCCGGCCCGGCCGAGCGCGTGGAAGCGGCGTGCGCGACGCTGCGCGAGCGGCCGGCGGTCGTCGACCTCCCGCGCCGGGTCGCGCTGTTCAACCTGACCCGGCTTCCCGCCGGCTACCGCGACGTCCTCGCCGCGCTCGCGGCCGAGCGCGAGGTCCACCTGTTCCTCCTGCACCCGAGCCCTGCGCTGTGGGACCGGATCGCGGCCGGCGACGGGCCCCCGGCCGCGATCCGGCGCGTGGACCACCCCACGGCCGGCGCCCCGGAGAACCGCCTGCTCGCCTCCTGGGGCCAGGACGCCCGCGAGATGCAGCTCGTGCTGGCGGGCGCGGACGCCCGCGTCGCCGACCGCCACCACCCCGTCGAGCATCCGGAGGACACGCTCCTGGCCCGCATCCAGGCCGACGTGCGCGCCGATCGCCGCCCGCCCGGCGAGCCGCTCCCCGGCGCCCCCGACGAGCGGCCGCTGCTCGAGCCGCACGACCGCAGCGTCCAGGTCCACGCCTGCCACGGCCGGGCGCGGCAGGTGGAGGTCCTGCGCGACGCGATCCTGCACCTGCTCGAAGACGACCCGACGCTCGAGCCCCGCGACGTCATCGTCATGTGCCCGGACGTCGAGGCGTTCGCGCCGCTCGTCCACGCGACGTTCGGCGCGGCCGCCGCGGCCGAGGACGACGAGACTTTGACGCCGGACGTGAAGGCCGACCTCCGCGTCCGCCTCGCGGACCGCTCGCTGCGCCAGACCAACCCGCTCCTCGGCGTCACCGCCCAGCTGCTCGACCTCGCCGGGCAGCGCCTGACCGCCTCGCAGGTCCTCGACCTCGCGAACCGCGAGCCGGTCCGCCGGCGGTTCGGCTTCGACGACGACGCGCTCGTACGCATCGAGGACTGGGTCGCCCAGAGCGGCATCCGCTGGGGGCTCGACGCGGAGCACCGCGCGCCGTTCGGGCTCGAGGCGCTGAAGAACGGGACGTGGCGCGCCGGGCTCGACCGCGTCCTCGTCGGGGTCACGATGACCGAGGACGAGCGGCGCCTGCTCGGCGACGTGCTCCCGCTGGACGACGTCGACAGCGGCGTGATCGAGCTGGCGGGCCGCTTCGCCGAGCTGGTCGACCGCCTGGGCGCCGCGCTCGACGAGCTCGCCCGGCCGCGCGCGGTGGCCGAGTGGACGACGACGATCGCCGAGGCGACCGGCCTCTTGGCCGACACGAGCCCGGGCGACGCCTGGCAGCGCACGGAGCTGCAGCGGATCCTCGACGACGTCGCCGGGGAGGCCGAGGGGTCGGCGGCGACGCTCGCGCTGCCGGAGGTCCGCTCGCTGCTGGCCGATCGCCTCGCGGGACGGCCGACGCGCGCGAACTTCCGCACCGGCCACCTGACCGTGTGCACGCTCGTGCCGATGCGGTCGGTGCCGCACCGCGTCGTCTGCCTGCTCGGGCTCGACGACGCCGTGTTCCCCCGCAAGGGCGTGCGCGACGGCGACGACCTGCTGCTCGCCGACCCGCACGTCGGCGAGCGCGACCCGCGGGCGGAGGACCGCCAGCTGACCCTCGACGCGCTCATGGCCGCCGGGGAGCGGCTGATCGTCACCTACACCGGCAACGACGAGCGGACCAACGCGGTCCGCCCGCCCGCCGTCCCGGTCGGCGAGCTGCTCGACGCCGTCGACCGCACCGTCCGCCTGCGGGACGGCGCGCCGGCGCGCGAGCGCGTGCTCGTCCGCCACCCGCTGCAGCCCTTCGACCGGCGCAACTTCGTCGCCGGGTGCCTCGGCGCGGACGGCCCATGGCGCTTCGACCGCGTCGCGCTGGCGGGTGCCCGGGCCATCGAGGCCGGGCGCGGCGATCCGCGCCCGTTCCTCGCCGCGCCGCTGCCCGGCGAGCCCGCACCGCTCGTCGAGCTGGCGGACCTCGTCCGGTTCGTCCAGCACCCGGTCAAGGCGTTCCTGCGGCTGCGGCTCGGCGTCAGCCTCGAGGACTTCTCGACCGAGGTCGAGGACGGGCTGCCGGTGCAGCTCGAGGGGCTGGAGACGTGGCAGGTCGGCGACCGGATCCTCGACGCGGTGCTGGCCGGGTGCGAGCCGCGCGCGGCGTGCGAGGCGGAGATCGCTCGCGGGCTGCTGCCGCCGGGCGTGCTCGGCAAGCCCGTCATCGACGAGGTGTGGCCGACGGTCGACGGGATCGTCGCGGTCGCCCACGAGGAGCTGGGGGGGACCGACGCCGGCGCCGAGGAGGTCCGCGCGGAGCTGCCGGGCGGTCGCGTGCTGGGCGGCACCGTCGCCGGCGTACGCGGCGAGGTGCTGCGGGCGGCCGCGTTCTCGCGCGTCGGCGCGAAGCAGCGGCTGGCGGCATGGGTCCGGGTGCTCGCGCTCACCGCCGCCGATCCCGAGCGGCCGTGGCGCGCGGTGACGATCGGCCGGCGCCGCGGCGGCGGCGAGGGCGTGACCGTCGCGCGCATCCCGGTCCTCGGCCCGGATCCGCAGGCGCGCCGCGCGTACGCGCAGGCGCGGCTCGGCGAGCTCCTCGACCTCTTCGACCGCGGGATGCGTGAGCCGCTGCCGCTCTTCTGCAAGACGTCCGCCGTCTACGCGGAGACCGCGCGCACCGGCCGCGACGCGCTGCGCGCCGCTCGCTCGGCGTGGGAGTCCGCGCCCTACAACCCGCGCGAGAACGCCGAGCCCGAGCATCAGCTCGTCTTCGGCGGGCAGCGCTCGTTCGACGAGGTGAGGGCCGAGCCGCCGCGCGACGACGAGCGCGGCCACGGCTGGGATGTCTCCGAGCCGTCGCGCTTCGGGCGCCTCGCGCTGCGGCTGTGGGCGCACCTGCTCGACGTCGAGGAGGTCGAGGACCGGTGACGACCGTCGCCGAGCCGGTCGCGTTCGACCTCTGCGGCGAGCTGCCGGGCGGCGTGACCGTCCTCGAGGCCAGCGCCGGCACCGGCAAGACCTACACGATCGCCGGGCTGGCCGCGCGCTACATCGCCGAGCGCGGCCTGCGCCTGAACGACCTGCTCGCGATCACGTTCACCCGCTACGCGACCGCCGAGCTGCGCGACCGCGTCCGCGAGCGGCTGGTCACCGCCGAGGCCGCGCTCGAGCGCGCGCTGGCGGGCGCGCCGCCGCCGGCGGGCGACGACCGCGTCCTGCGGGTCCTGACCGACGGGCCGCCGGCCGAGCTCGCGGTGCGCCGCGAGCGGCTCGCGGCCGCCGTCGCGGACTTCGACGCCGCGACGATCGACACGACCCACGAGTTCTGCAAGCAGGTCCTCGGCGCGCTCGGCACCGCCGGCGACCTCGACCCCGACGTGACGTACGTCGACGAGACGCCCGACCTCGTCGCGGAGGTGGTCGACGACCTCTACGTCCGGGCGTTCCACGGCCGTGAGGACGTCCCGTTCACGCGCGCGCAGGCGCTGGCGATCGCGAAGGAGGCGGTCCGCCACCCGGGCGCTCCGCTGGAGCCCGCGACCGCCGAGCGCGGCTCCGCGCCCGACCTCCGGCGCCGCCTGGCGGAGCGCGTCCGGGCCGAGCTCGAGCGGCGCAAGCGCCGGCTCGGCCTCATGACCTACGACGACCGGCTCACCCGCCTGGACGCCGCGCTCGCCGGCGAGGCGGGAGAGGAGATCGCGGCCGGACTGCGCGCCCGCTTCCGCGTCGTGCTGGTCGACGAGTTCCAGGACACCGACCCGATCCAGTGGTCGATCGTCCGCCGCGCGTTCGGCGGCGGCGAGACCACGCTCGTGCTCATCGGCGACCCGAAGCAGGCGATCTACGCGTTCCGCGGGGCGGACGTGCACGCCTACCTCGACGCCGCCCGCTCGCCGGGCGCCGAGCAGGCCACGCTGGACGTCAACTGGCGCAGCGACGGCGGGCTGCTCGACGCCTACGACGCGCTGTTCGGCGACGCCCAGCTGGGGCACGAGGGGATCGTCTACCGCCGCGTGCGCGCGCGGAACGCCGGCGCGCGGCTCACGGGCGCGCCCGGCGGCGCGCCGCTGCGGATCAGGGTCGTGCGGCGGGCGGAGGTCGATCCCGGGCGGCGCTTCCCGCTGGTCCAGCTCGTCCGCGAGCGCGTCGCCGGCGACCTCGCGGCCGACGTCGTGGAGCTGCTCGAGTCCGGGGCGCGGGTCGAGGAGCGGCCCGTCGCTCCGGGCGACGTCGCCGTGCTCGTGCGCCGCAACGTCGACGCGGAGCTCGTGCGCGACGCGCTGGCGGCGGCGGGGGTGCCCGCGGTGCTGAACGGCGCGGGCAGCGTGTTCGAGACGCGCGCCGCCGGCGACTGGCTGCGGCTGCTCGAGGCGGTCGAGCGGCCGACGTCGGCCACGCGCGCCAAGACGTTCGCGCTCACCGCGTTCCTCGGCTGGACGGCGGAGCGCGCGGCGGCCGCCGGCGACGCGGCGTGGGAGGCGGTGCACGCGCGGCTGCATCGGTGGGGGCGGGTGCTGCGGCAGCGCGGCGTCGCGGCGCTGGCCGAGACGATCACGCTGGTCGAGCGGCTGCCCGAGCGCGTGCTCGCGGCGCCCGACGGCGAGCGCCGCCTGACCGACCTGCGCCACATCGGCGAGCTGCTGCACGCCGCGGCGATGGAGGAGCAGCTCGGGGTCACGGCGCTCACGACGTGGCTGCGCCACCGCATCGCCGCGGCGGCCGACGAGCTGGGCATGGAGCAGGAGCGCAGCCGCCGGCTGGAGTCCGACGCGGCGGCCGTGCAGATCCTGACGATCCACCGCAGCAAGGGGCTCGAGTTCCCGATCGTCTACCTACCGTTCGCCTGGGACCCCTCGCCGGTGTCGCGCAACGGCCAGCCGATCGTGTTCCACGCCGGCGACGTGAGGAAGGTGGACGTCGGGCTGGAGGGGCGCGACTACCACCGGCACCGCGAGCGGAGCATCGGCGAGCAGCGCGGCGAGGACCTGCGGCTGCTCTACGTCGCGCTGACCCGGGCCCGCCACCGCGCCGTGGTGTGGTGGGCGGGGACGGACAAGAGCCGGTACTCGTCGCTCGGGCGCCTCGCGTTCTTCCAGGCGCCGGACGGGAGCGTGGCCGAGAGCGGCGGGTACGTGCCCGACGACGAGCGGGCGTTCGCGCGGTTCGAGGAGATCGCGGCCGCCGCGGAGCCGGGGCGTGTCGGGATCGAGTGGGCTCGCGCGCGCACCGCCGCGCCGTGGCCGGGGCCGCCGCGCGACGCCGACGAGCTCGAGGCGGCCACCTTCGACCGCTCGCTCGACCTGCGCTGGCGGCGGACGTCGTACAGCGACCTGACGGCCGCGGCGCACGACCCGCGGGTCGGGAGCGAGCCGGAACAGGACGGCGAGGTCGTGGCCGACGAGCCGGAGGTCGCGGCGCCGCCCGCCGGCGACGACCATCCGGAGCTGCTGGGCGTCCCGTCGCCGCTGGCCGACCTGCCGGCGGGCGTGCGGGTCGGGACCTTCGTGCACGACGTGCTCGAGGCGGCCGACTTCACCGTCCCCGAGGGTCTGGCGGCGGAGGTCGCGCGGGCGCGGGCGCGCCGGCACGTCGACGTCGGCGATCCGGCGGCGGTCGTGGCGGGGCTCCAGGCGGCCCTCGCCACGCCGCTCGGGCCGCTGCTCGGCGGGCTGCGGCTGCGCGACGTCGCGCGGGCCGACCGGCTCGACGAGCTGGCGTTCGAGCTGCCGCTCGCGGGCGGCGAGCGCGCCTCGGGCGAGATCACGCTGAGCGCGGTCGCCGCGGCGCTGCGGGTGCACCTGCCGGCCGGCGACCCGCTCGCCTCGTACGCCGATCGTCTCGAGGACCCGGCGCTGCGGCAGAGCGTGCGCGGCTACCTGGTCGGGAGCATCGACCTCGTCCTGCGCACGCCGGAAGGGCGCTTCGCGGTGATCGACTACAAGACCAACCACCTCGGCGCGCCCGGCGAGCCGCTCACCGCGTGGCACTACCGCCCCAGCGCGCTCTCCGCCGCGATGGAGCGCTCGCATTACGTACTGCAGGGGCTGCTCTACACGGTGGCGCTGCACCGCTACCTGCGCTGGCGGCTCGCGGACTACGACCCCGAGCGCCACCTCGCGGGGATCCTCTACCTCTTCCTGCGCGGGATGACCGGCGCGGACACCGGCGCCGGCGTCTTCTCGTGGCGCCCGCCGGCCTCGCTGGTGGTCGCGCTGAGCGACGCGCTCGACGCGGGAGTCCCGGCGGCATGACGCTCGACGTGCTCGACGCGCGCCGGGCGCTGCACGCGGGCGGCGTGCTGCGCGAGTTCAACGAGGCGGGCGTCCTCTCCGCGGCGGACGTGCACGTCGCCGCGCGCCTCGCCGCGCTCGCCGGCGAGGAGGACGACGCGGTCCGGCTGGCCGTCGCGCTCGCGGTGCGGGGCCCGCGGCTCGGCCACACGCGCGTCGACCTCGCCGAGATCCGCGCGACGGCCGCCGTCGACGCGGAGGAGGAGGTCGACGTCGCCGCGCTGCCGTGGCCGGGCGACGACTGGCTCGACCGCCTCCGCCGCAGCCCGCTCGTCGCGGTGGGCGAGGAGAGCGACCCGGGCGCCCCTGCCCGCCCGGCCCCTCCGCTCCGCCGCGGCGACGACCGCGACCCCGCCCGCCCGGCCCCTTGGCTTCGCCGCGGCGACGAGCGCGACTCCGCCCGCCCGCTTCGCCTCGTCGGCACCGCGCTGTACCTCGACCGCTACTGGCGCGAGGAGCGGCGCGTCGCCGAGGACCTGCTGGCGCTCGCTCGCCCGGCGGACGACGTCGACGAGGCGCTGCTCTCGGAAGGGCTGGCGCGGCTGTTCACGGGCGACGCGCGCGAGGAGCGCCAGCGGGCGGCGGCGGCGACCGGGGTCCGGCGGCACCTGGCCGTGGTCGCCGGAGGGCCGGGGACCGGGAAGACGACCACCATCGCGCGGATCGTCGCGCTGCTCGCGGATCAGGCGGCCGCGCGGGGAGCGCCGCCGCCGGTCGTCGCGCTCGCGACGCCGACCAACACCGCCGCCGAGCGCCTCTCGGACGTGCTGCAGAGGACCGCGCCCGAGCTCGACGTCGGCCGCGCCCAGACGCTCCACCGCCTCCTCGGCCGCCGGCCGGACAGCCACAGCCGCTTCCGGCACCACCGCGGCAACCGGCTCCCGCACGACGTCGTGATCGTCGACGAGACGTCGATGGTGCCGCTCACGCGGATGGCGCGGCTCGTCGAGGCCGTGCGGCCGGCCGCCCGTCTCGTGCTCGTCGGAGATCCCGGCCAGCTCGCGTCGATCGAGGCGGGCGTCGTGCTCGGCGACGTCGTCGGGCCGATGCCCGAGGCGCCGCCGGACGGCGCCAAGCTGGCGGACTCGGTCGTCGTGCTCGACCACGTCTACCGGCACGGGAAGGAGATCCGCGCGGTCGCCGAGGCGGTGCAGGACGGCGACGGCGAAGGGGCGATCGCGGCGCTGCGCGCGGCGCCGGGCGTGGTCGACTGGGTCGAGGCCGATCCGGCGGAGGACCCCGCGGCGCTGGCCGCCATCCGCGAGCGGGCCGTCGGCGCCGCGCGGCGAGTCGGCGAGGCCGCGCGCGCCGGGCGGGCGGAGGAGGCCGTCGAGGCGCTGCGCGGCTTCCGGCTGATGTGCGCGCACCGCCGCGGGCCGTACGGCGTCTCGACGTGGACGGAGCGCATCGAGAGCTGGCTGACCGAGGACGCCGCGGCGCCCGACCCCGATGGCGCGTGGTACCCCGGCCGGCCGCTGCTCGTCGGCGAGAACGACTACGCGCTGCGGCTCTTCAACGGGGAGACCGGCGTGGTCGTCGTGACGGCGGAGGGCGACCTCGCCGCGGCGTTCGAGCACAAGGGGAAGGCGAGGCTCATCCGGCCGGGGCGGCTCGGCGCGGTCGACACCGCGTACGCGATGACGATCCACAAGAGCCAGGGCGCGCAGTTCCACACGGCCGGCGTCGTGCTGCCGGATCCGTCCTCCCGCCTCCTCACGCGCGAGCTGCTCTACACCGCGGTGACGCGCGCGCAGCGCGAGCTGATGGTCGTCGGGACGGAGGACGCGCTGCGCGCGGCGATCGCCCGCCCGGTCGCGCGCGCGAGCGGCCTGCGCCGCCGGCTCTGGGGCGAGTGACGTCCACCCGCGGGCGTACCTTCGGCACCCCGTGCCGCCCCTCTGCCTCGACCTCCCCGGCCCCTCGCGCCGCATCACGATCGAGCCGCTGAAGCTGCCGGTGCCGCAGCCCCCGCCGCCCCGCGAGCCCGAGCCCGCGCGCGAGGCGCCGGTGCGCGAGCCCGCGACGAAGTGACGGCGCCCGACTTCTCCGAGCCGATCGTCGGCTACCGCGCCTGGCACGCCGGCGGCGGCGCGCTGGTGCCGTGGAGCGCGGGGCGGGCAGGGGCGTGGACGCCGGGCGTCAACCAGGCGCGCTGCCTCCACGTGGGCATGCATCCGCGGCAGAGCCCGCCGGTCGCGAGCTGCTCGTGCGGCCTCTACGCGCTCGCGGACCCGCGCGACGCGCGCCTCCGCCCGGCGGAGGAGGCGGTGGGCGCCGTCGTGGCGTGGGGCGACGTCGAGGTGCACGCGACGGGCTTCCGTGCGCAGTACGCCGCCGTCGTCGCGCTCGCTCTGCCGGACGCGTGCGATCCCGACCACGAAGCGGACCTCCGCGCGGCCGCGGCGCGCTACGGCGTCCCGCTCGTCGCGCCGGACCACCTCGCCGCCGCGGCGCTCGAGTACGGCCGGCCGATCGCGTTCGACTCGATCCTGGTGCCGCAGCGCCGCGGCCTGACGATCCTCCGCGAGCCGGTCCCCGCGCTCGGGGAGGAGGGCGCGAGCGGGATCGCCGTCGACGAGCACCTCGTCGTGACGATCGCGAGCGGAGGGGTCCGCCTGGAGCCGACGCCCCCGCTCGCCCGCCTCGCCGGCCGCTTCGCGCCGCCTCCTCCCGGCACGACGCTCGCCGCCGGCGACGTCCTTGCCCAGGCGGGAGGGTTCACGCTGCGCGCGCCGGTCGCGGGCGTGGTCGGAGCGGCGCCGAACGTCTGGCTCGCGCCGGCGCGCTGGGCCGAGGAGGCGGGCGCGATCGCCTGGGGCTCCGCGGCCGAGCGCTTCTACGCCGCGCACCTCGCGGACGCCCACCGGCGCGGCGCCGATCCCTTCGCCGCACTGCGCACCCACTGGATCCACGCGCACGCGCGGATCCGGTCCGCCGTCGACGTGCTCGACGCGCTCCGCGAGCAGCGCTCCCGCCCGCGGTTCGCCTCGCGCCGCGAGCTCGACGCCCTCCTCGGCGAGGCGCTCGAGATCGCCCTCGCCGACGAGGCGGTGAGCCGCGCGCTGGCCCGGCTCCCGAGCCGCGTCGTGTGGCGCCTCCACGCGCCGGAGGCCGACATCGCGCTCGGGGACGGGGAGGACGTCGTCCTCCACGCATCGGCCGAGACCGCCGACGACTGGCTCGCCGGCCGCCTCGACCTCGCGCGCGCGATCAGGCGCCGCGAGGTGCAGACCTCGGCGCCGCTCGCGAGCGTGCTGCGCGCCGCGAGCGTGCTGAAGCCGCTGCACGCGCGCTACGCCGAGGCGAGCTCTCGCGCCTCCTCCTTCGCGAGCTGAAGTCGCGCGGCGTCAGGCGGTCTGCGCGAGGCGCAGGCCGCCGCGGCTCTTGCGCGCGAACAGGGCCTGGTCGGCGGCGCCCACGAGGTCGTCGCCGGTCATGTGGCCCTCGAGCTGCGCGGGGGCGCAGGTGATCCGCAGCGGGATGCCGTCCGGCCCGCGGCAGCCGGCCAGGACCGCCTGCGCGATGCGGTCGCAGACGATCTCGGCGTCGGCGAGAGCGGTCTCCGGCAGGATGAGCGTGAACTCGTCGCCGCCCCAGCGGAAGCAGGAGTCGTACTGGCGCAGCGTCGCGCGCAGCGCGCCCGCGACCACGACGAGGCAGGTGTCGCCCGCCGGGTGGCCGTAGGCGTCGTTGATGCCCTTGAAGTCGTCGAGATCCGCGACGACGACCGACAGCGGCGCGCCCGTGCGCCGCACGCGCGCGACCTCCGCGGTGAGCGTCTCGGCGAACGCGCGCCGGTTCGGCAGCCCGGTCAGCTCGTCGTGCCGGGCCAGGCGCTCCGCGCGGGCGGAGCGATCCCGCAGGCCGAGGCGCTGCGCGCGGACGGAGCGCATCAGCGTCGCGGCGAGGAAGGCGAGGGCGGACAGCAGCATGAGGCGCACAGCGATCTGCGAGGACGCCTGCGCGGTCGCGCCGTCGTACGCCAGCGGCGCGGCGGACGCGAGCGCGACCGCCCCGAGCACGCCGGCGAGGCGCCGCGGCGGGTGCAGCGCGCCCGCGTAGAGCGCGACGATCAGGTACAGCTCGCCGTACGGCGTGCCGTGCCCGCCCGCGACCCACTGGAGGAGCGCGACCTGCGCGACCCCGGCGTAGCTCGCCGCGAGCATCGTGTCCCAGCCGACCTCGTGGCGCGCCATGAAGCGCGCGCAGCCGAGGCCGACCGCGACGCAGAGGCCGGCGACGACCCAGCCCCAGCCGCCGATCGCCTCGTCCGGCGGCGACAGCGGGAGCAGGAACGTCGCGATGCCCGCCGTGATCAGCCAGAGCAGCGCGCCGAGCCGCCGCGCGGTCGGCGGATCGCCGCCGGCGTAGGGGTCGCCGTCGGTCGCGAACAATGCCCGGAGCCTCGCTCGGATCGGCACAAACGGGTCATCGGCTGCCGACGCGCCAGGTTTAGCCGGAAGGGACCGCTCAGGCCGCGACCAGCAGTTCCGCCAGATCGACGTACTCCTCGAACCGGACCGCTGTGCCGTCGCGCAGGGTCCAGGCGTGCACGAAGCCGTAGCCGGCGTCGCCGACGGCCCGCAGCCGCCCTCGCGCGCGCCCGAGGACGACGACCCGGTCGCGCTGCGCGACGATGTCGTCGACCTCGACCTCCAGGCCGTCCCACTGATCGGCGAGCCCGGCGAAGAAGCGCCCGGCGCCCTCGTGGCCGTCGAACTCGCCGCCGTGCGGCAGCACGGAGGGGACGCGCCACTCGACGTCGCCGTCGAGCCGGGCGAGGATGCCGTCGATGTCGCCGGCCGCGAACGCGGCGTACGCGCCCTGCACGGTCTCGACGTTGCTCTGCTCGGACATGAGGATCCTTCCTCGAGAATGAAACGTGGTCGCGAGCGTCTTCGCGCCGGCGCGTGCGATGGATCACGCCAACCCGATGCAGAGTCAGCGCGCCCGTTTCCGGAGGTTCGCCGACGGGGAATCCGATTCGGAATGTCCGAGATGGACGACCCCCTCGCGCAGGCGCCCCTCTCGATCGTCCCGACGGAGGACGCCGGCGCGCCCGAGACGCCGGATGCCATCTTCCTGGCGGGAGGGTCGAAGGACTGGTCGCTGTGGGCCGCGTGCGCGGCGTGCGGCGGCTACGCGCTGCCGCTGCACGTCGAGCGGCGCGAGGACTGGATGGAGGCCGCCGTCCGCGCCCAGGCGTTCCTCGCGCGCGTCCATCACCGGACCTGCCTGCGCTGCGATGCCCGCAAGCGCCGCTTCAGCCGCACCGACTCCGAGGGCACGATGTGGTGGGACCCCGAGGCGGGCGACTGGATGATGGACGGCCAGATGCCCGACGGCACGAAGCTCATGCTGCCGCTCGACGTCAAGGACTACTGGTCGGTCCCCGAAGCCGCGGCCGCCGCCGCGGCGCTCACGACCGACGGCCCCGCGGTCCGCGTGGTGCCCGGGCCGGAGATGCTCGACCCCCAGATGCCGTCCGTCTTCCACATCGCCGGGACGTGGGCGATGTGGCTGCCCTGCGAGGAGTGCGGCGGCTGCGAGCTGCCGCTGCGCGAGGGCGGCCGGCTCGAGGCCGCCGCGGCGACCGGCCAGGCGAAGCGGGTCGTCGAGCTGGCGGCGGCCGAGGGCTGCCCGGCCTGCGTCGCGTCGATGTTCCGCGAGGGTCGCCTGCCGCCCGACACCCCGCCGCTCACCTGGTACGACCCGTACGAGGACGGCTGGATGCTGTGGCAGCCGGTCGACGGTGTGCCCGAGGGCGTCACGATGCCGCTCGGCCTCGCCGGCTTCGACGTCAGCCGCGTCGCGATCGAGACGCGCGTCGAGGAGCTGCTCTTCGGCGACGACGCGCCCGCCTCATAGCGGCAACGCGCCAATCCTCCACCGAAGAGGAAAGTCCCACTGCTTCGCGGCAGGCCTCGGCGCACCTCAGCAGTGCGCGCGTTCGCGGTGGCGGCGCTCGTCATCGGCGCGTGCCTCTCGCAGACCACTCCGGCGTCCGCACACGACTCGGAGTTCTGCGGCCACTACACCCTCACCGGCCGGCACTGGAGACTGACCTATACCACTGGGGGCTCTGCATCGCCGCCTGGCGGAACGAGATCACGGCTGTGCAGGTCGCCGCCGCGCTGCGGACGACCGGCCCGCTCGACGTGGTGATGGTTCAGCCGTCGCTCAGCGTGACGGGCGAACGCGGCTACGACGGCCTCGCCATCCCGTCTCCGCTGGCCGATCAGTGCGTGCTCGGCGTGTGGGACGCCCATGGCGCCCGCCTCGACTCGACCGCGGAGTTGCGCCGCCGGAAGATCCTCGAGGTCGCGGATCGCTCGGTGGCGGCGAACCTCGGTCATGCCTGCTAGGTCGGTCGCTCTCGCGCTCGTCGTGGTCGGAGGCGCCGTGAGTGTCGCCGCCGCCGCGCACGCGACGCGCGGCGAGACGAGCAGGGCAGCCGAGAGCGCTCAGGTCACCGCGGCGCGGGACGCAGGCACGCTCTTCCAGGTGTTCCCGCGCCTGCGCGGCGCGATCGACGAGGACGATCCCGCCGGCACGGGCCGCCGTCTCTCCGAGATGGGCTTCCGCGTGTCCTGGATCTACTCGGTCTACGGACCCGATGGCGTCGCACGCGGGACGCGCGTTCCGTCACCGCCGGCGGACAGCCGGGTGCTGACGGTGCTCAACGCACGCGGCGGGATCAGGGCGACACGACGGACCACCCGGCTGCTCGTGGAGCTCACGGCACGCGGCGCGGGCGGCATCGAGGGTCACCACGTCGCCGGATGAGCATCGCTGCCGGGCCGCGAGCGCGGCCCGGCAGCCGCCACCCGCCTAGCTCCGGTCGCGCACCGGCCTCGGCCGGGGCGGCGTCGTGATCGGGCCGCGCTTCGTCGCGCAGGTGCGGTAGCGGCGCAGCTCGCGGACACGCTTGCCCTTCCGCGTCACGCCCTCGATCTTCACCGTGATCCGCCCCTTGGGCAGCCCGCGCAGGTCGACGCGCGAGCGCAGCCGCTTGCCGCGCACCACCTTCACCCGCTTGCCGTTCACGTAGACCTTCGCGCTCTTCAGCCGGTCGCCGCGCGGCTCGCGCAGGCGGATCCTGAAGTTGCGGCGGCTGACGCACTTGCGGCGCGCCGGCGCCGACGGCGGCGTGTCGACGTTCGAGGGCGGCAGGCCGAGGTTCTGGACCTCCCCGGAGCAGTCGCCGCCGCCGCGCAGCGCCGGCCCGCTGACCTGCCGGATGAACAGCGGCAGCGCGACGAGCCGCTCGCCGCCTGAGACCGGGTCCTTCGTGCTCGCGTCGGCGGTCGCGACCATCACGCAGCCCTGCTCGTCGATCGCGTTCGTGAAGAAGTCGCCGAGCCGGCGGTCCTCGCCGGTGGCGACGCACGTCGTGCCCGACTGGCAGATGTCGCTGTCGGCGATCGGCCGCCCGACGACGTCGACCGTCTCGATCTTCGGATCCGAGGTGTTCGCGCCGAGCACGGTCGCCGCCTTCACCGCGATCTGCGCGCGCTCGCACGCGAGGTCGACGACCTTGTCGGTCTCGTACCAGACGACCGAGACCTTACCCGCCTCGCCCGCGGCGATCCACGGCCAGAAGACGCGCCGGTCGGACGGGGCCGCGATCTTGACCGGCTGCGACCACGTCTCGCCGAAGTTCGACGAGTAGATCAGCGAGACCGAGTTCGGGGCCGGCGTGCGGGAGCCGTTGCAGCCGCCGTCGGTGCCGTCCACCCGGGGGTCGTTGTCCCACACCAGGTACAGGCCCCCGGCGTCGTCGAGCGCGATCGTTGCCCAGTGGGCGTAGATGGCGTCGCCGCTGATCTTGTGCGGCGTGAAGGCCGGATCGCCGCGCTTCCACGTCGCGACGCCGACGCCGGTGGTCCCGTTCGGCCCGAAGTTCGCGGGGACGACGAGCGCGTCGCGGCGAGCGTCGTAGAACAGCTTGCCGTTGCCCGTCCAATCCTCGTCGTCCGGCAGGGTGCCGTACGCCTGCACGCCCTCCGACGAGCAGGTCTGCCCGCCGTCGGTCGACACGAAGACCCGCTGCGAGATGTTGTCCTCGAGCGTGTTCGTGGCCAGGAAGACCTCGTCCTTGTGCGCGCCGGCGAGCCACGGGCGGTCGCCGTCGTGGCACTGGGGCGTGCCGCGGTCCCAGGTCAGGCCGCCGTCGTTGGACGAGAACAGCGCGTCGTTGGCGAGGTCGATGCCGGTGTTGTAGATCCGCCCGCCGGCGTCCTGCGTCAGATCGGGGTCGCTGAAGCCCGTGTTCTGGGCCGGGTTCGTGCCGAACCCCGCGGCGAAGTCGACGCGCTTCCACGTCTTGCCGTCGTCCTGCGACGTCCACATGTTCACCTGGTTGCGGTAGCCGCTCGCGAAGTCGAACGTCGTCGACGAGGCGAGGCCGGGCCGGTACAGGTGGGTGGTGCCCTCGTGCGCGGTGTACAGCAGCGTGTGGTGGATCGGGTCGGCGAAGACGAGCGGCTCACCGCCGGCGAGGTTCATGTCGATGAACTGCGGCTCTCCGAACCGGAGCGGTGCGGCGGCCGCCGTCGCCGGGCCGAGCCCGGCGGCCACGAGCGCCGCCGCGATGAAGGCGGACGCGCGGGGGAACATGCCCGGAAGCATCCTCCGCTCTGCCAAATGGTGCAACAGCGAACGATTCCGGGCTTCTGCAAGGATCGCCCGCATGCTCCGGACGCTCCTCGCCGCACTGATCGCGGCCCTCGCCGTCGCCGCTCCCGCCGCCGCCCAGGGCGACAACCCGTGGCTGGCGGAGCGGGTCATGAACTTCGCCCACCAGGGCGGGGAGGACGAGTTCCCGAGCGCCACGATGTACGCGTTCGAGTCCGCGCTCGACCTCGGCGCCGACTGGCTGGAGATCGACGTCAACGCGACGAAGGACGGGCGCCTGGTCGTCATGCACGACACGACGCTCGACCGCACGACGAACGGCACCGGCCCCGTCGGCGACCGCACGCTCACCGAGATCCAGCAGCTCGACGCCGCGTACTGGCACGTGCCGAACGCCGGCGCGCGCAGGGTCGCCGACCGCCGGCCGACCGACACGTACCCGCTGCGCGGCATCCGGACCGGCGCGAAGCGGCCGCCGCGGGGCTTCACGGCCGACGACTTCCGCGTCCCCTCGCTCGACGAGTTCCTGCGCCGCTTCCGCCGCGTCACGACCAACATCGAGATCAAGGGCGACACCGAGGAGGTCCAGATGCGCACGGCGGAGCTCCTCGCGCCGATCGTGAAGGCCACCGGCCGCGACGACATCATCGTCGTGTCCTTCAACCAGAACGTCGTCGACCGCTTCCACCAGCTCGCGCCGGACGTCCCGCTGGCGCCCGGCGTCGGCGGCGGCGCGCGGTTCCTCCTGCAGAACGAGTCGCCGGGCGAGGGCGTCGTCGCGTTCCAGATCCCGATCACGTTCGACCTCGGCGGGCAGAAGCTCGTCGTCGCGACGCCCGAGAACGTCAAGCGCGCGCACGAGGCCGGCTACGCCGTGCACGTGTGGCTGTCGAACGACACCGAGGACGTCCCGACGTACAAGCGGCTGTTGAACATGTGCGTCGACGCGGTGATGGCGGCGAAGCCGGGCCTGTTCGAGCGGACGCTGCGCAGGCTGAGGGGCCAAGATCCGTGCGGCACCCGGGTCGCGACGGGCCGGACCGCCGCGCGGCGGGGGCGTGTGAGGCTGCCGCTGCGGCGCAAGGGGCTCTCGAAGGAGGCACGGGCCGGCACCGTGACGCTCCACGGCATCGACCGCAGCGGGCGCACGCGGCTCGTGCTCGGCCGCGGGAAGTGGAACCTCGCGAGCGACCGCGACCGCACGACGGCGAACGTCCGGTTGAACCGGCTCGGGCGCGCAGCCGTCGAGGGGAACGCGCCGTTCGTCATGCGCGCGATCGTCAGCGAACGGCGGCGGTCGGTCAGCGTGCGCCAGGTGAGCGTGCGCTGAGCGGTCCCGCGCGAGCCCGCCCGAACCGGCCCCGCAGGAGCGGCGTACCCACCTGCATGAGACGAACGATGGCGGTACTGCTGGCGACCGGGCTGCTCGCAGCGGCCGGTTGCGGCGACGACGACGACGAGGACGAGGGCTCCGGCGGCGCGACGCCCTCCACCCAGGCGGACACCGGCTCGAGCGAGGCGTCCGGCGGCGGCGGTGGTGGGACGAAGGTCTCGCTCACCGAGTTCAAGATCGATCCCGCGAACCCGAAGGTGAAGGCGGGCAAGGTGACCTTCAGCGTGTCGAACGACGGCCAGGTGCCGCACGCGCTCGAGGTCGAGGGGAACGGCATCGAGGAGGAGACCGACGTGCTCAACGGCGGCGACTCCGCCGAGCTGTCCGTGGACCTCAAGGCCGGCGAGTACGAGTGGTACTGCCCGGTCGGCAACCACGCCGACATGGGCATGAAGGGGACGCTGACGGTCGAGTAGAACGCGTGGACGGGCCGCAGGGGGCGCTGCGGCCCGTCATACGCTTGGCGCCGGCGCGCGACCGCTCCGGGGGGGGGCCGGCCGCGCGCCCTGCTCCTGGCGCCTCCCTACCGGCGAGTGTGGTGGGTGGTGCGCTCCTCGTCGCGGTCGCGGTCGGGGTCGAGCTCCGCGGCCCGCTCGGCCTTGGACCGCGCGAAGCGACGCTCGCGCTCGGCGGTCGTGCTCTGCTCCTCGGCCAGCGCCTGCTCGCGCTTGGCGCGCGCCGCGCGCTCCTCCGCCTCGGCCTCAGCGCGGGTGGCGCGGGCCTCGCGCACGCGGGCCTCCTCACGATGGGTCCGCGCCTCGACGCGGCGCTGCTCGTGATGGCGCTCCCTGCCGCGCTTGCTGAGCAGCGCGAAGACCGCGATCAGGACGATCGCTGCGATGACGATGGCGACGATGGCTCCGGCGTCCATGGCTCTCTCTCCCTCGTGTCGAGTGCCCTTCCGCCGGTGTGAACGCGGGTCGTCCGCGCAGGTTGGGGAGTAGGTTTCCGCGCCATGTCCCGGGTCTGCCTGCTCGCCTGCCTCGTCGCCCTCGCCGCCGCGTCCGCCGCGCCGGCCGCCGTCGTCCGCTCCGAGTCGGTGCTGCCGCCGGGCGAGAGCGGGTTCGTCTCGCGCGACGGGGTGGCCACCGGCAGCGGGTCGCCGCACCTCTACGACCAGGTCGACCTGCTGACGTCGTTCCGCTTCAAGCCGGCGATGTTCGGCGAGCCGGCTTCGGAGAGCGAGACACCGCGGCCGGGCGTGCGCATCGACCGCGACGCGTACGGCGTGCCGGCGATCACCGCCGGCAACGAGGCCGACCTGTGGTGGGGGGTCGGGTACGCGACGGCGCAGGACCGCCTCGCGCAGATCGAGCTGTTCCGCCATGCCGCCGCCGGCCGCCTCGCCGAGCTGCTCGGCGAGGGCTCCGTCGACGACGACGTCGTCGCCCGGCGCGACTACTACACCGACTCCGAGCTGCGCCGCCAGCTCGACCGGCTGCCGGCGGAGCTGCAGGTCCGGTTCCCGGCGTACGCCGACGGCGTCAACGCGTGGATGGACCGGATCCGCGCCGACAGCTCGCTGCTGCCGGCGGAGTTCGCCGCGCTGAACGTCCCGCTGCGGCCGTGGACCGTGCTCGACAGCGCGCGGATCGGCGTGCTGCTGCTCCGGACGGTCCCGAGCGACGACGGCAACGAGCTCGACAACCTCGAGGCGCTGCGGGCAGCCGGGCCGCGCGCGTTCGACGCCGTGCTGCCGCTGCGCGTGCCCGGCCAGGTGACGACGATCCCGACGGCGGACGGCCGCTGGCCGTCGCAGCCCGGCCGCACGCGGGCGCAGGAGCGCGCGGCGTTCCGCCGGTCCCTGCGCGCGACGCGCCGGATGCCGCTGCCGCGCAAGGCCGGCGCGTCCGTGATCGACACCGGCGTGCGCGACGAGGCGCGCAAGGTCCTCGGCGGGCAGGGGTCGTTCATGTGGGCGATCCGCCGCGAGTCGGACCGGCACACGTTCCTCGTGAGCGGGCCTCAGCTCGGCTACAACGCGCCGCAGCGGCTGCACGAGCTCGAGCTGCACGCGCCGGGGCTGAACGTGCGCGGCGTCGTGCCGCCCGGCGTGCCGGCGCTGGCGATCGGCCACAACGGCCACGTCGCGTGGGGCTTTACGAGCGCGCTGTCCGACGACGACGACCTGTACGCCGAGCGGCTGCGGGCGCCGGGCTCGACGCAGTATCGGTTCCGCGGGCGCTGGCGGCGGATGCAGTGCCGCACCGAGCTCTTCGAGGTCCGCGACGGCGGCGGCACGGCGACGAAGCGCGAGCGAATCTGCCGCACGGTGCACGGGCCGGTGCAGGCGCGCGCGGGCCGCATCGCGTACGCGCGCCGGTACGCGATCTGGGACCGCGAGGTCGAGAGCGTCGCCGGGATCGACGCCCTGAACCGCGCGCGCGACCTCAACGACGTCGACCGCGCGATGCGGACGATGACGTGGACCGAGAACGTCCTGGCCGCCGACGACCAGGGCAACATCGGGTTCTGGCACCCCGGCAACTACCCGCTGCGCCCGCGCGGCTTCGACGAGCGGCTGCCGTACCCGGGAACGGGCGAGGCGGAGTGGCGCGGGTTGCTGTCGCGCGACGACATGCCGCGGGTCATCAACCCGACCGGGCGCAACTGGCTCGTCAACTGGAACAACGTCCCGTCGGCGGACTTCACCTCGGGCGACAACCAGGCGCGCGAGCAGCTCAACGGCCCGTTCCACCGCGTGCGCCTGCTGACGCACCTGATCGGCGGCGCCGCCGTGGCGCCGGAGTTTGACCGCGCGACGGCCGGGATCATCCGCGAGTCGGGGACCACCGCCACGCAGCGAACCGCCGCGGAGGCGCGGCTGCGCGAGGCGGCGGTGGACGCGGCGGGCGCCGCCGAGGTCGTGCTCGCCACGCTGCTGGCCTGGGACGGGGACTACGCGACGACGGCGGCGGATGGCACGGTCGACCCCGGCGTCGCGACGTGGCGGGCGTTCAAGGCCGCGGCGCAGCGTCAGCTGGGAACGGCTCCCCGCGGCGTCCGCGGACTGGCCGGGAGGCCCGGCGAGGAGGGGTTCGTCGAGGCCACCGTGGGCGAGACGTTCGCGCTGCGCACGCTCTCGGTCGCGGCGCTGCAGGAGGCGGCCGAGGCGGCCGGCGAGGCGCTCGAGCGGCGCTTCGGGACCGACGATCCGGCGCAGTGGCGCGAGCCGCGGACGATGATCGAGGCGTCGCCGCTCGGCCTGGCGAAGGCGCCGAAGATCGGGCTGATCAACCGCGGCAGCTGGGAGCAGCTGGTAGAGCTCGGCCCGTGAGCCACCACGAGCTGACGGACGAGCAGCAGGAGATCCGCGCGCTCGCGCGGCGGTTCGCGGACGAGGTCGTCGCGCCGCAGGCCGCCGCGTGGGACCGCGAGCACCGCTTCCCGCGCGAGGTGTTCTCGCAGCTCGGCGAGCTCGGGCTCATGGGCGTCTGCGTGCCGGAGCGCTGGGGCGGCGCCGGCGCCGATTTCCTCTCGTACGTCCTCGTCCTCGAGGAGATCTCGCGCGCCGACGCCGGCGCGGGCGTGACGCTCGCGGTCCACACCGGCGCGGGGACCCTGCCGATCCTCGCCCACGGGACCGAGGAGCAGAAGGACCGCTTCGTCCCGCCGCTCGCCCAGGGCCACGAGATCGCCGCGTTCGCGCTGACCGAGAGCGGTTCGGGCTCCGACGCCGGCGCGATGCTGACCAAAGCGACGCCCTCCGCGACCCCGGCCGCCCCGCGAGATCCCTCCGCGGCCCGCCCCGATGCACTCCTTTCCGGCACGAAGCAATGGATCACGAACGGGTCGCACGCCCACACGTTCCTCGTCTTCGCGAAGGAGGCGCCCTCCGAAGAAGCTCCGGCGTCGGCCGCCAAGCCCACCGCGTTCCTCGTCCGCCGCGGCGCGCCCGGCCTCGCGGTCACGCGGGAGGAGGAGAAGATGGGCCTCAACTCCTCCTCGACGGCCGACCTCGCGTTCGAGGACACGCCGGGCGAGCGGCTCGGCGCGACCGGCGGCGGGATGCGGATCGCGCTGTCGACGCTCGACGGCGGGCGGATCGGGATCGCGGCGCAGGCGGTCGGGATCGCGCAGGCCGCGTTCGACGTCGCGACCGCGTACGCGAAGGAGCGCAACGCGTTCGGCGGCCCGATCGGGCGCTTCCAGGCGATCGCGCACCGGCTCGCCGAGATGCAGACGGAGATCGAGGCGGCGCGGGCGCTCGTCTGGCGCGCGGCGCGGCTGAAGGAGGTCGGCCGCCCGCACACGATCGAGGGGGCGCAGGCGAAGCTGTTCGCGTCGCGGGTCGCGCGGCACTGGACCGGCGAGGCGATCCAGGTCCTCGGCGGCTACGGCTACACGAAGGAGTTCCCGGTCGAGCGGTACTACCGCGACGCGAAGGTCACCGAGATCTACGAGGGGACCAGCGAGATCCAGCGCCTCGTCATCTCGCGCGCGCTCCTCGGCGACCTAGGCTGAGGCTACGTGGACGCGGCGACGATCAGCCGGGACGTGGCGCGGGCGGTGGACCTCCGGGAGGGGCCCGGCGGCGTCGTCAACCTGCTGCGCGAGCTGGCCCGCCACGAGCCGCTCGCGGTCCGCGACCTGAGCCGGCTCACCGGCCTGCCGGTCCCCGTCGTCGCGGCGACGTGCGGCGAGCTGCGCGCGCGGGGCGTGGTCGAGCGGACGCGGCCGGTGTCGCTGACGCCGCTCGGGCGCGAGCTCGCCGGCCCGAGCGGTCCTGCGCCGGAGGCCTCCGCCCCGGGCGATCCCGCCTCGGCGCCCCTCGTCGCGCTCGCCGTGCCGCCCTCGCTCGAGCCCCTCCGCGCCGAGCTCGAGCGGCTCGCCGAAGCGGCCCCCGCCGCCGATCCCACCATCGACCAGGCCCACTGCACGGTCGAGACCAAGCTGCTCCGCGTCGCGTACCTCGCCGAGACCGGCCGCCTCTCCGCCGGCCCGATCCTCTTCCTCGGCGACGACGACCTCATCTCGCTGGCGGCCCGGCTCGCGCCGTCGCCCCCGGACGTGGTGGCCGTCGACGTCGACGAGCGGCTCGTCGAGTTCCTACGGGCGCATGGCGTCGATGCGCACGCGTACGACGCGCGCGACCCGCTGCCCGACGACCTCCGCGGCCGCTTCGCGACGGTCGTCACCGACCCGCCGTACACGCTCGCGGGCGCCGAGCTGTTCGCGTCGCGGGCGGCGGCGGCGCTCGCCGACGGTGCGGGCGACCTCCTGTTCTCGTTCGGGCCGAAGAGCCCCGACGAGACGCTCGCGGTCGAGCGGGCGCTCACCGGCATGGGGTTCTTCACGCGCGCGCTGCTGCGCAACTTCAACGAGTACGCCGGCGCCGGGACGCTCGGCGGCGTCAGCCACCTCCACCACCTCGGCGCCGTGGCCGCGCGGCCCCGGATCGATGGCTCCTTCAGCGGCGACCTCTACACCGCCGGGCCGGGCCGGAGGCGGCCGTACCGCTGCATGGCGTGCGGCGAGACGGTGCCGGTCGGGCCCGCGGAGGAGCACGTCACGATCGCGGACCTCAAGGCCGCCGGGTGCCCGCGCTGCGGCGAGCCCCGGTTCCAGCCGCGACCGCTGGAGGCGCGATGACGGTCGCCGTCCGCGACGCGCGCGACGCCGACCTCGACGCGATCGTCGCCTTCGAGATCGAGATCGCGCGGATCTCGTTCGGCGAGAGCGCGGTCGAGGACCCGGTGATGCACCGCAAGCGCGTCGCGGAGGCGCTGGGGAAGGAGCGCGAGGGGACGTTCGTCGCGGGCGAGGACGAGGTCCTCGGGTGGGTGTGGATCTCGCTGCGCAAGAACTTCCTCACCGGCGAGCAGTACGGCTTCCTCCGCTCGCTCGCCGTCGCCGAGCACGCCCGCGGGACCGACGTCGCCGAAGCCCTGCTGGAGCGCGCGATCGCGTTCGGCGCCGAGCACGGCGTGGGCGAGGTGACCGGCAAGGTCCACGTGGACAACGCGGCGATGCGCGTCGCGTACCGCGCCGCCGGGTTCGCGCCCGAGCACCTGACCATGCGCCGGATCCTCCACCGGCATGCCCCTCCGGCGGAGCGCCCCGCTTCGCGGCCGCGATGAGGCTCGTCGTCTGGGACCTCGACGAGACGCTCTGGCCCGACACGACGCTCGAGCGCGATCCCTCCGCGCCTCTGCCCGCGCCCGATCCGGCCGCGCTCGACGTCGTGCGCGCGCTGCGCGAGCGCGGGATCGTCAACGCGATCGCGACGCGCAACCCGCCGAGCCTGCGCGACCGCGTCCTCGCCGAGCCGTGGGCGGAGCACTTCGCGGCCGTCCGCGCCGGCTGGGGCGACAAGGCCCCGGCGGTCGCCGCGATCGCGGAGCAGCTCGACATCGCCCTGACCGAGACCGCGTACGTCGACACCGACCCGTTCGTGCGCGCCGGGGTCGAGCACCAGCTGCCCGAGGTCCGCGGCCTCGCCCCGGACGGCCTGCGCGCGCTCCTCCCGACCCTCGACCGCGCGACGACCGCCGAGGCCGCGCGCCGCACCGAGCTGTACCGCGACGAGGCCCGCCGCCGCGACGCCGCGCGCGCCCACCCGGACCGCGAGTCCTTCCTCGCGAGCTGCCGCATCACGCTCGCGGTGGGCGAGGCGCGAGCGGAGGACGCGCCCCGCGTCGACGAGCTCGTCGCGCGGACCAACCAGTACAACTCGACCGGCCGCCGCCCGGCCGACGCGACCGTCCTCGTCGGCGAGCTGCGCGACCGGTTCGGCGACTACGGCCTCGTCGCCGCCGCCTTCCTGCGCGAGGGCGTCGCCGAGCTCCTCCTCGTCTCGTGCCGCGCCGCCGGGAAGGGGTGCCTCGAGGGGATGCTCCACGAGCTCGCCCGGCGCGGCACGCCGCTGACGATCCCGGTCGTGCCCACCGAGCGCAACGTCCCGCTCCGGCTCGCGCTGCGGGCCGCGACCGACAGCGCGACGACCGACGGCGACACCGTCGTCTTCACGCTCCACCGCGTCCCCCCGATCCCCGACTGGCTCACGCTGGAGGACCGCTCGTGACGACGGTCCGCGACCTCCTCGTCCAGCTCCTCGACGACCCGTCGGTCGCGGCGCTGCCCGACGACACGCCGCTGTTCAAGGGCGGCCTCGGCCTCAGCTCGCTCGACGGCGCGGCGCTCCTGCGGGCCATCGACGAGGAGCTCGGGGTCGACGTCGCCGCGGAGGACATCGCGCTCGAGTCGCTCGAGACGGTGGGCACGCTGTCGCGATTCGTCGCCGTACGCTTGGCGCGATGACCGCGCCCGATGCGACCGCCGACAGCTTCCAGATGCGCCTGCACACCGCGGACGTCTGGGTCGCCGACGACGCGATCCTCACCCGCCGCGACGCCGTGCGCGACATCCTGCGCGCGGCCGCCGACGAGGGCGGCGCGACGGTGCTCGCCGAGGAGTTCGTCTCGTTCCCCAACGGCGCGTTCACGGGCGTCCTCGTGCTCGCCCAGTCGCACCTGAGCATCCACACGTGGCCCGAGCTGTCGCTCGCGAACGTCGACCTGCTCTCGTACGGGACGCTGCCGGGTGAGGCCATGATCCACTCGATCGCGCGCCGGCTCGGCGCGAAGGAGGTGACGACGTCGTGCCTGAAGCGGGGAGTCAGAGAGCCGTCGTAGTCCGGCCCGGCGAGGGGTTGCGCGTCGGCAACGTCGAGTTCCTCGCGCTGAGCGAGGACACGCCGCGCTTCAACGCATCGGTCATCACGATGGCGCCGCACCGCCACGGCCCGCCGTCGCACGTCCACCGCGACGAGGACGACGCCTTCTACGTCCTCGACGGCGAGCTGACCTTCCTCCTCGGCGACGACGAGATCGCCGCCCCCGCCGGCACCTTCGTCCTCGTCCCGCCCGACGTCGAGCACACGTTCGAGAACCGCACCGACACGCCCGTCCGCATCCTCAACATCCACGCGCCCGCCGGCTTCGACCTGCGCCTGCGCGAAGACGGCTAGTTCAGCCGCGGGTCGGGCGGCATCGTCGCGAGCAGCGCGTACGAGCCGCCCTTGCGCCCGAGGACCCGCGACCACAGCTGGTCGGGCTCGGCGGTGAAGGCGTCCTCCGGCGCGAACGGCGCCACGATCCAGTCGTCGCGCTCGAGCTCGCCGTCGAGCTGCCCGCCGCCCCAGCCGGCGTAGCCGAGGAAGGCGCGGGCGCGCTTGACGGCGGTCGCGACGTCGTCGAGGTCGGTGTCGGGGAGCACGAGCCCGACGTCGCCGGCCACGGGCATCCCGTCGCCGGCCTCGTTGAAGTCGGCGAGCACGACCACGCTCGTCGTCTGCACGGGCCCGCCGACCCACAGCGTCTCGTCGGGGCCGAGCGCGTCCGCCAGCTCGGGGATCGCCTGGTCGGCGGGGATCGGCGACGGCCGGTTGAGGACCAGGCCCATCGCGCCGTCCTCGTCGTGCTCGCAGACCAGCACGACCGTGCGGTGGAAGTTGGGGTCGAGCAGCGCCGGCCCGGCGACGAGGAGCTGTCCGCGCAGAGACGCCACGTCCGTCCACAAGGTACCCCGGTCGCGTCAGCTCCTCCCCGGCTTGACCGCGCCGTAGCGACGCCAGTGGCGCTCCGGGATGTCGTCCGGGTCCTTGTACCAGTACCAGGTGCACGGGTCGGTCGAGTAGTCCTCGGGCGGGTCGCTCGGGTACAGCGGATAGCCGCTCCACTGGATCGGCAGCGACTCGTTCATGAACGAGCAGTGGGTGCAGTAGAGGGGGAAGTCCTTGCGCCCGTACGACCAGTCGTGGGCCTCGCGCGTCCTCCCGTAGCCGGCCGACTCGTACAGCCCGCGGCGCACGAGCCGCTGGCCGGACCCGCACGGGTTCATCGTGAACGTGACCTTCTCGTCGTCCTCGGTGATCGTGAAGCGGCCGGGATGCTCGCCGACGCCGCCCGCCGAGTTCGCACGCCACGTCGCCGCGAGCAGCCCGACGACCGCGCGGCGGTCGAGCCGCTCGATCGCGCGGTGGTGGCGCTTCCACCCGCGCTCGATCCCGTCCTCCCACGCCTCCTTGACGCCCTCGTCGCCGAGCCTGTCCTGCACGAACGACACGAGCGAGAGGATCGACTCCGCCATGAGGTCGTGGAGCATCAGCCACTCGCCCTGCCCCTCGCGGGCGAGCCGCTTCGCGCCCGCGAGGTCGCCGGCGTCGATCGCCTCGACGATCCGCTCCATCGTCGGCCGCGCCATCTCGCGCAGCTCCTCCTCGTCGAACCACCGCTCGCCCATGCGCCCCTCCGAAATGTGAACGTGCCTGGCACCGCAATGTGAACGTGCCTGGCACCGCAATGTTAAGGTGCCTGGCACTTGACCATGAAGTGAATTCAGTTCATCATCGCGCGGCGTGCCGACGAGCGTCAGGAGGGGGGCCGGGCGGGAAGCGCTTCTCGCCGCGGCGGGTGAGGAGCTGATCGAGCGCCGCGGCGTGCTCGAGGTGGGGTCGGTGGCCAAGCGCGCCGGCGTGTCGGTCGGCCTGATCTACCGGCACTTCGGGTCGAAGGCCGGGCTGCTGGCCGCGGTCGTGGGCGACTTCTACGTGCGCTTCGACGCGGAGGTCCTCGACGTCGACCCCGCGCCCGGCGCGGGTTGGGCCGAGCGCGAGCGGCGGCGCACCGAGATGGCCGTCGCCTTCCACTACGACAACGCGCTCGCGCCGATCGTCCTCGCGCGGATGGCCCGCGACCCGGAGGTGGCTGCCGTCGAGGCGCGGCACCTGCGCGTGCAGGTCGCCCGCGGCACGCGCAACGTCGTCAGGGGTCAGCGCGACGGCGAGATACCGGAGGACATCGACGCCGGGATCGCCGCCGCGGTGATCCTGGGCGGCGTCCGCCAGGCGCTGGTCGAGGTGCTGTCCCGCCGCGAGCCGCCGCCGCGCGCGCTCGTCGCCGACCAGCTCTGGCGGCTGGTCGTGTCCGCGGTCCGAGTCAAGGAGTCGAGAAGCCGATGAGCAGCGTCCTGTACGAGAAGCGCGACCGGATCGCGTACATCACCTTCAACCGCCCCGAGGTCAAGAACTGCATCGACTGGGAGATGCAGGAGCGCCTCGTCGAGACGTGGACGGATTTCCGCGACGACGACGCGGTCGACCTCGCGATCCTCACCGGGTCCGGCGACGCGTTCTGCGCCGGCGCCGACCTCAAGAAGTACATCCCACCGGTGATCAAGGGCGAGAAGGACCTGCGGGCGATCCTCGACATGGGCTTCGGGGCCTTCACCCGAGGCCTGCACAAGATCCGCAAGCCGATCATCGGGGCGATCAACGGGTGGGCGCTCGCCGGCGGGCTCGAGCAGGCGATGGCGTGCGACATCCGCATCGCGTCGGAGCGCGCGCGGTTCGGGTCCTTCGAGGCGCGCCGCGGCTACCACCACGGCGACGGCGGGATCGTCCGGCTCGTCAACGCGTGCGGGACCGCCGTCGCCTCGCACATGCTCCTCACCGCCGAGCCGATCGACGCCCGCCAGGCGCTCGAGTGGCACATGGTCACGAAGGTCGTCCCGCACGAGCGGCTGATGGAGGAGTGCGAGACGGTCGCGAAGCAGATCCTGCGCAACTCGCAGCGCGGGGTGCGCAGCGCGAAGGAGACGATCGCGGAAGTAGTGGGGCTCGACCTCGACGCGCAGCTGCGGGCGGAGGCGTGGAACGCGTACACATGCGCCGACCGCGACGAGACGCTCGGCCTGCTGCAGCGCTTCTACGACCGCACGGACGAGGGCCGGGCGGCGTGAGCGAGGTCCGCTACGAGCGGCGCGGACACACGGCGCTCATCACCATCGACCGCCCGGAGGTCCGCAACTGCATCGCCCCGCAGACCCACCGCGAGCTGAAGGCCGCGTGGCAGCGGTTCCTCGACGAGGACGACGCGTACGTCGGGGTCCTCACCGGCGCGGGCGATCAGGCCTTCTGCGCCGGCGGCGACCTCGTGACGGCGCGGACGGAGGGCGCGACGCTCGACGACCCGGACGGGGTCCTCGGCCCCTCGCGCTGGACGCACGTCTGGAAGCCGACGATCGCGGCGGTGAACGGCGCCGCCTACGCGGGCGGGCTCGAGTGGGCGTGCTGGACCCACATGGCGATCGCCGACGAGCACGCGACGTTCGGCGTGACCTGCCGGCGGTGGAACATCGGGCTCGCCGACGGCGGGACGCAGCGCCTGCCGCGCATCGTCGGCTGGCGCCGCGCGATGGAGCTGATCGTCACCGGCCGCGTGATCGACGCGCAGGAGGCGCTGCGGATCGGGCTCGTCAACGAGGTGGTCCCGAAGGGCACGTGCGTGCAGCGCGCGCTCGAGCTCGCGGACACCATCGCCGCTCTGCCCCAGCCCGCGATCCGCACGGACCTCGAAGCGGCCGAGCGCGGCTGGTCGCTCGACACCGGGCTGCAGATCGAGGCGGCCGCGTTCATGCGGTCGATCTTCGACCCGGCCACGCAGGAGGGGCTGCGGCGGTTCGCGGAGGGGGTGCGGTGAGGGGACGCGGCGGCCGCGGAGGAGCCGGATGAAGGCGCTCGTCACCGGTGGCGCCCGGGGGATCGGCGCCGCGATCGCCGAGCGACTGCGCGCGGAGGGGATGGACGTGGTGGTCCTCGACCGCGACGAGCCGTGCGACATCCGCTTCGACCTCGCGAGCGACGACGAGCTGCCCGACCTCGGCGACATCGACGTCTGCGTCTCCAACGCCGCGATCACGACGACGATCGCGCCAGCGCACCGGATGACCCGCGAGCAGTGGCAGCGCGACATCGACGTGAACCTGACCGGCGCGTTCCGGGTCATCCAGGCCTGCCTGACCGGCATGCGCGAGCGCGGCTTCGGCCGGATCGTCGTGATCTCGAGCGGCGCGGCCCGCTCCGGCCTCCCGGGCCAGGTCGCCTACGCGGCGTCGAAGGCCGGCCTCGTGGGCCTCACCAAGACGATCGCGGCGGAGAACGCGCACAGGGGCATCACCGCCAACGCGATCCTCCCCGGCCTCGTCGCGAGCGAGATGGTCCTGAAGATGCCGCCCGAGATCCTCGAGGCCGGCCGCGCCGCGATCCCGACCAAGAGCCTCGTCGAGCCGCGCGAGATCGCCGACGCGGTCGCCTACCTGGCGGGCGAGGGCGCGCGGTCGATCACCGGCGAGGCGATCAGCATCGACGGCGGCGTCCACCTCAACACGCGGTCGCTGACCCGCCGCCGCGACTGAACGCCCGCTCACGCGCGGGTCAGCGTCGCCTGCGGATCGCCGAAGACCGCGTAGGCCGCCCAGCTGTCGTCGAACGGCTGGTCCGTCGCGTAGCTGCGCGCCCGCAGCTCGGCCACGATGTCCGAGAGCGGGCGTGTCGGCTCGCGGGCCGCGGCCTCGTAGATCTCCGCCGCGACCGTCGGCGCGTTGAGCTTCGTCACCATCCAGACGGGGGCGATGATCGCCCGTGCCCCGAGCTCGCTCAGCCGGCGCGGGAAGCCGACGCCGCCCGGGCCGAGCGCGACCTTCGCCTGCCCGGCATCACACGCGTTCAGGAACACGATCGCCCCCGGCGCGCACGCGGCCTTGAACCCCGGGGAGAACCGGAGCTGATCTGCAGTGAGCGGCGTGTCGCCGTCGAGGTAGATCGACGGCGGCGAGCTGTCCGCCGAGCCGTGGCACACGAGGTGGATGAGCGACGGGGAGTGCTCCGCCAGGTACTCGTCGAGGTAGGCGATCGTGGCCTCCTCGGCGCGGCGGCCGTTGAAGTGTTCCTCGAGGACCGCGAGCTCCATCGCCGGGTCGAGCGCCCGGTCGCCCTCGTACTGCGCCGCGATGAGGAGGCTGTCGCGGACCGGATTGACCTTCGGCGGGGTCTTCGCGTTCCCGCGGACCCACCGCCCCACGGCGAACTCCACGCCGAGGGGCAGCGGCCGGTCCTCGTCGCCGCCCTCCGGGCGCTCGCGGCTCGGGAGCATGATCTCCCACGGCAGCAGCGGCTCGTCCGAGGTGATGTAGAGGCGCGGCCGCCCCGTCTTGCCCTGCCGTGCCCGCTCGTCGATGAGCTTCCACACGGCGGTCTGGAAGTTCTCGGGCGCGGCCCGCCAGCACTCGAGCCCGGCGATCTTGAGGTTCGTTCGCCGCTCGGCCTCCGACTTCGTCCGGTCGACGAACGCCATGAGGAGCCGGGGGACGAGCGTCGACGCCTCCTCCCTCACCGTCCAGACCTCTTCGCGCGACCACTCCGCGACCCCGATGTCCGGCGCGTGGAACGAGCACGTGTACTCCGCGCCGACCTTCGTCACGACGACGGACATGTCGAGCGGGCCGATGCCGTAAGGCGCCGCGAGGCTCTCGAGATGCTCCCCGGCCGCCACCGGCTCGCCGTCCGGCCACGTCCACGTTCTCCGCACGCGGCCGCACGGCCGGCCCTCGTACATGAACTGCGCGACAACCTCGGCGGGGCCCTCGGCCTCGACGTCGACGACCTCGACCTCGAACCGCCGCCGCTCGGAGTCCTCGACGTCGCGGTCGACGGTGAGCGTCTGGAAGTAGGGGTCGGCCACCCTGAAGTGCTGGCTGACCTTGAGGAGCACGCCGAGCTCGATCCTCTTGACGTCCGCGGGCGCATCGACCACGACGTCCTCGGTCTCCTCGAACTCGCCGGGAGGCGCGACGTCGGTCCACACCTCCACCGCGAAGGTGTGGCCGTCGGTCGTCTCGAGGCGACCCGGCGTGATCTCGACGTGGGGGGTGCGGCGAATGACCGCGTCGGCGGGCTGCTCCGGTTCGTCCCCGGGCGGCTCGGCCGCATCGCCCGCGTCGGGGGGCGGCTCGGCCTGGGGCGCCGGGGCCCCGACGTCGAAGTCGGACATCTCCCGCATCTCGTCGGGCGCGGCGTCTGGCGCGGGGCCTCCGACGCCGCCGCCCCCGCCCCCGCCGTACGTGCTGAAGATGCCACCCCCGCGCCCGATCGAGAGGATCGCGTCGGTCAGCTTCGTGACGATGCTCCGCTCGTCCGGCACCCAGACGCCCTCGACGCCGTCGGGCGTCAGGACGATCGCCCCCGGCTTGGCCGCCTCGTCCTTGCTCGTCACGATCTGCGCGGGCTCCACGCCGAATGCCTGCGCGAGCCAGCCGGGATCGACCTCCGCGGCACCCATGAGCCGCCGCGCGAGCTCCTCCCGGTCCTCCTCGTCCACGATCACGAACCACGGCGAGGAGGGCAGGCTCGGCTCGCGGATCGCGATGGCGTCGACCTTCGTCAGCTCGAGCGCCTGGCCGCGAACGAGCTGCTGCAGCTCCGGCGCGCCGCCGTAGACGACGCCGACCCGCCCGGCGTCGAGGAACTGCATCGAGCTCATGGCAGCACCGTCTCGTAGTGCATGTCGCCGTCCTCGTCGACGTAGCGCACCCGGATCTGCGGCCCGTCGACGTCGAGCACGACGAAGCCGAACGTGATCCACGGCTGCCAGAGCTTCGAGTGCAGCTTGCGGTACTCGTAGACGAGCCCGGTCGGCGGCACCGGCGACGCCTTGGACAGGTACTCGGGAACACCGCCGTGGCCGGCGCAGCTGCCGAACCGCACGCGCTCGAGGTCGCGGTAGACGAGGCAGCGGTGCTCGTGGCCCCAGAACCAGCCGTCGATCGGCTGCTCGTCGAGGACCGGCGCGATCTTGCGCCGCAGCGTCTTCGCCCCGGCCTCGTAGGCGCTGAACGGCTGGTGGTGGGAGAGCAGGATGGTCTTGCGCCCCGAGTTCTCGCGCCGGACCTGCTGGATCCACGCCGCCTGCTCGCCGTGCAGCCCGGCGTCCTCGTAGGACGTGTCGAGCCCGAGGAACTGCCAGTGCTCGTTCGCCAGCAGGAACATGCTCGACCCGCCCTGCACAGCGAACCGCGGGTTCTTCAGCGCGGTGGCGAAGTACGCCTGGCCGCCGGCGTACATGTCGTGGTTGCCGTTGAGCGTGTACGACGCGACGTCGGAGCCGACGGGCACCGGCCAGGGTTCGAGGAAGTTCTCGACGTACTCGTCCTCCTCGCCGCCGTAGTAGACGTCGCCGAGGTGGATGACGTGCTTCTGCACGCCGGCCGCGTCCGGCGCCGCGAGCCACGCCTTCATCTGGTCGCTGACCTTCTTCGCGCGCGGCACCCCCGAGCCCCAGTCGCCGACGATGAGGATCCGCGCGCGCTCGGCCAGGGCCGGGACCACGGTCGGCTGGTCGACGAACGGCGCCTTGCCGTGGATCGCGCGCTTCGCCATCGAGAACACGGACTTCAGCCAGCGCGGGTCGCTCATGAGCAGCTTCGGATGCGCGATCTCCATCCGCCCGAACCAGCGGCGGCCGTCCGGCCTGAGCTGCAGCTCGATGCCCTCGATCAGCTCGTCGGTCACGACCGGCTCCGGCCCGCTGCGGCGGTCGTCGAGGAGCTCCCTGCGCTTCGTGCCGACGCCGGCCTCGCGGACGTACGTCTCGAGCGCGCTCTGCAGCCCGCCGGCGAGCGGCTCGCGCGGGAGGTACGCGTAGTCGTCCTTCGGGGGCGGCGGCTGCTCGGCGACCTGCTCCGGCTCGAGACCGCCGTCGGGCGGCGCCTGCTCCTCGCTCTCGCGGAGCGCGGCGATCTGGTCCGCGAGCTCCAGGAGCTCCGCCGTGTCGATCTCGTCCAGCTCGGATGGCTTGCCGAACACGCCCGCCTCGCGGTTGGCCGCGAGCGACCTCAGCTCCTTCTCGGTCGCCGCCATGACGCCGACCATGAAGTCCCGGTTCAGGACCTGGGCGAGCACGTGGCGCGACTATAAGCCGCGGATCCTCACCGGTGCAATGTTCCCGGGTGCCGGTTCTAGGCGGCGCCAGGCGTGACGAGGCCGGACTCGTAGGCGAGCACGACCGCCTGGACGCGGTCGCGGAGCCCCAGCTTCATGAGCAGCCGGGCGACGTGGGTCTTCACCGTGGTCTCGGAGACGACGAGCTCGCCCGCGATCTCGGCGTTCGACAGGCCGCGCGCGATGAGCCGGAACACCTCCACTTCCCGCGCCGTCAGCTCCTCGAACGAGGCCGGCGGTTGCGGCGGCTCGGCCGGGCGGGTGGTCGCGAACTCGGAGATGAGCCGCTTGGTGATCGCGGGCGAGAGGAGCGCGTCGCCGGCGGCCACCACGCGGATCCCCGCCGCGAGCTGCTCGGGCGGGACGTCCTTGAGCAGGAATCCCGACGCGCCCGCGCGCAGCGCCTCGTAGACGTACTCGTTGAGGTCGAAGGTGGTGAGCATCAGCACGCGCGGGCCGCTGTCCTCGTCCTCGCCGGTGATCAGCCGCGTCGCCTCGATGCCGTCCATCTCCGGCATCCGGATGTCCATCAGGACGACGTCCGGCGCGAGCTCCCTCGCCATCGCGACCGCCTGCGCGCCGTCGACCGCCTCGCCGACGATCTCGATGTCCTCCTCGACCTCGAGGATCATCCGGAACCCGGCGCGCACGAGCGCCTGGTCGTCGGCGATGAGGATGCGAAGCTGCGTCACGCGACCTCCAAGGGTGCCTCATCGAGCGGCAGACGCGCACGGACCATGAACCCGCCGTCCGGCCGCGGGCGAGCGGTGAGCTCGCCGCCGTAGAGGCGCACGCGCTCGCGCATGCCGACGATGCCGTGGCCGCCGGAGGGGAGGGGGGCGTCTGGCCGGGCCGCGCCGGAGGGGAGGGCAGCGTCTCGCCGGGCCGCGCCGGGGGGGACCGGCGCGACGGCGGAGTTGGCGCGCGCGGAGCCGCCTCGGTCGGCGACGGTCACCTCGAGCGCGTCGGGCGCCCATCGCAGGACGACGTCCGTCGGCGCCGAGCCGGCGTGCTTGAGCGCGTTGGTCAGCGCCTCCTGCACGACGCGGTAGATCGCGGCCTCCGCCCCGGCGGGGAGCGGGCGGCGCGGCCCCTCGACGTGCAGCGTCACCGGCAGCCCGGCGGCCTCCGCGCGGGCGACGAGCGCGGCGAGCTCGTCGAGCGTCGGCTGCGGAGCCATCGCCGCCGGCTCGTCCGCCGACCCGAGCACGCCGAGCAGCCGCCGCATCTCCAGCAGCGCGCCGCGGCCGGTCCGCTCGATGAGGCGGGCGGCCTCGGCTGCCCGCTCCGGGTCGCGCTCGAGGATCCGCCGCGCGCCGCCCGCCTGCACGACCATCACCGAGACGGAGTGCGCGACGACGTCGTGCATCTCGCGCGCGATCCGGCGGCGCTCGGCGGCGACGGCGCGCGCGGCCTCCGCCTCGCGCTCCTCCTCCGCGCGCACGGCCGCCTCGTGCAGCTCCGCGGCGAGCCGCCCGCGGTGCTGGATCGTCCGCCCAGCGCCCCACGCCGCCGTCGCGAACCCGGTCGGGAAGATGAAGTCGCCGAGGACGGGATCCGCGAACGCGATCGACACCGCGCACACCCCGAGCCACACAACCGCCAGGCCGCGCACCGCCGCGCGCAGGTCCGGCAGCGCGCCGAGGCTGTACGCCCAGATCAGCACCATCAGGAACGGCGCCGCGAACTCCTCGGACTCGTCGACCGCGAGAATCATCGGGATCGCGAGCGCGAAGAACGCGACGACGCCGGCCAGCGGCGCCCGCCGGCGGAACGCGAGCGTCGCGGCCATGCCGGCCGCCGCGCCGAGCGCGACGGGAAGGTGCCCGGGCTCGGCGATCACCGCCGCCTCCACCACCGCCCCGACACCCACGACCGCGGCGAGGAGCCGGTCGAACGCGCGCGGGGAGAGGGCGCGGAGGCGGTTCACGCGGGCGCTCCCGAGGGCCCGCGACGGGCGCGGAGCGGGGGCGCCCCCCTCACGCGGGCACCTCGCGCGGCAGCCGCGCGCGGACGACGTGGCCACCGTCGCGCCTCGGCGCGCTCGAGAGCTCGCCGCCGTAGAGGGCGACCCGCTCGCGCAGCCCGAGCGGCGGGCCCGAGCCGAGCCGGCGCCCGTCGTCGACGACCTCCAGCTCGACGCCGGACGCCGCGTACCGCACGCGCACCTGCGCGTGCCCCGCGCCGTTCGACCGCAGCGCGCCGTTCAGAGCCTCCTGCACCACGCGGTAGCCGGTCACGTCGATGCCGGCCGGGAGGTCCGAGACGTCGCCCTCCACCGACACCTCCACCGGCAGGCCGGCCGCGGTCGCGCGGCGCGCCAGCGACTCCAAATACCGCAGGGACGGCTGCGGCGCCAACGCGATCTCCTCGTCCTCCGCCCGCAGCACGCCGATCAGCCGGCGCAGCTCGCCCAACGCGTCGCGCCCACGGTCCTCGACCGCCTCGAACGCCACCCGCGCCCGCGCCCCATCCCGCCCCGCCAGTCGCCCGGCGGCCGAAGCCTGCACGGTCATCTCGGTCAGCGCGTGCGCGACGATGTCGTGGAGGTCGCCGGCGATCCGCGTCCGCTCGTCGACGACCGCCTGCTCGGCCGCCTGCTCGCGCTCGCGCTCCAGCCGCGCGGCCTTCTCCCGCAGCGCGCGCTGCAGCTGCGAGCGGTTGCGGATCAGCCGCCCGGTGACCATCGGCGCGGCGACGAAGACGAGCCCGAGCCACAGGAAGTCCCCGGCCACCGTGCCCTCGTAGTCGTCGATCCCGATCGCGAGCAGCCCGCTGCCGAACGCGACCGGCGCCGCGACCCACCACCAGCGGCTCTCGCTGTTCGCCGCGACCGAGTACGCCATGAACACGCAGGCGAACAGCCCGACGTAGATGTGGTCCGTCACCTCGCGCCCCAGGGCCTGCAGGACCACGAACGGCACCATCGCGACGACGAACGTCGTCAGGGGGTAGCGCCGCCGCAACGCCAGGCAGACCGCCAGCACGAGGTGCAGCGCGTGCACCCCGGCGCGGTCCTCGGGCACGAACAGCGCCTCGAGCTGCAGCTCCAGCCCCAGGACCACCGCGACGAGGAGGTCGAGGCGCGGCGGATCGAGCGCTCGCACGCGCGTCAGCAGGCCCATGGTGCGGCAACGGTAGACCCGATCCCGGTGCGGATCGTCGTCCCGCCGGACGGTCCTCGCCTCATCCCTGAGGATGATCCGGCCTCCCCCCACGGGCGAAGACAAGATCGTCACCCCGGCCGACGACACGGCGGCCGCGGTGAGGGAGAGTCGGCAGCGTCATGAGGACCTGGACCGCCACCACCACCGTCGACGCGCCGCCGGACGCGGTGATCGACGTCCTGACCGACCCCGACGCGATCGCGTCGTGGGCCCCGGTCGACTTCGAGGTCTCCGCCCTGGAGACCGGCCGCCTCGCCCCGGGCGAGCGCCCGCGCGTCGAGGGCCGCCTCGGCGGCGTCTCGGTGGGGTTCGAGGTCGAGGTCCTCGAGGCAGGCCAGGCGGGGCTCGCGCTGCGCGCGGCCGGGCCGGTCGCCTTCGACGTCCGCTACGACCTCGAGGCCGCCCCCGGCGGCAGCGAGGTCCGCGCGTCGATCGGCGTCAGGCCGGGCCGCGGGTTCCGCGGGCGGATCCTCGCCGAGGCCACGTCGGCGCTGCTCAGCGCCGGCGCGCTCCAGACCGCGCTCGACCGCATCGGTCGCAGCGTCGCGATCGCCTAGCTCACCCACCCAGGAGAACGACATGCTCGACACCGCGCCCGTCCCGCGTGCGCAGGACCACAACGCCGACATCGCCATCGCCGCCCGCGCGGTCACCCGCACGTACGGCGAGGGCGACGCGACCGTCCACGCGCTCCGCGGCGTCAGCCTCGCCGTGCCCAAGGGCCAGTTCACGGCCATCATGGGCCCGTCCGGCTCCGGCAAGTCGACGCTGATGCACCTGCTCGCCGGCCTCGACCGGCCCACCGAGGGCACCGTCCACATCGGCGGCGAGGACGTCACCCGGATGAAGGACGCGCAGCTGACCAAGCTGCGCCGCCGTCACGTCGGGTTCGTCTTCCAGGCGTTCAACCTCCTCCCCGTCCTCAGCGCGGAGGAGAACATCACGCTGCCGCTGTCGATCGCCGGCCGCAAGGTCGACCGGGTCGCGCTCGACGCGCTCATGCAGCGCATGGGCCTCGACGAGCGCCGCGACCACCGCCCCTCGGAGCTCTCCGGCGGGCAGCAGCAGCGCGTGGCGATCGCCCGCGCGCTGATCACCAAGCCGACCGTCCTGCTCGCCGACGAGCCGACGGGCAATCTGGACTCGGCCTCCGGCAGCGAGGTCCTGACGCTGCTGCGCGAGGCCGTCCAGCTCGACGGCCAGACGACGGTCATGGTCACCCACGACCCCCGCGCGGCGGCCACCGCCGACCGCGTCCTGTTCCTCGCCGACGGCCGCATCGTCGGCGACATGGCCCAGCCGACCGAGGCGCAGATCCTCGCGGCGATGAAGGAGCACGCCTGATGCTTCGCCTCACGCTGAAGGGACTGGCCGCGCGCCCGCTGCGCACGGCCCTGACCACCCTGGCCATCGTGCTCGGGGTCGCGCTGGTCAGCGGTGCGCTCACGCTCACCGACACGCAGCGCAAGGGCGCCGACGCGCTGTCGTCGGCGTCGTATGATGGCACCGACGCCGTCGTATCGGCCAAGACCGCGTTCGCCGTCGACTCGTCCGACGACTGGGCGATCCAGAAGCCGTCGATCCCCGCCGCGACGCTCGAGAAGGTGCGCGCCGTGCCGGAGGTCGGCGTGGCCGTCGGCGACGTCACCGATCAGAACGCCAAGATCATCGGCAAGGACGGCGAGCCGCTCGGCCAGGGCCCGTACTTCGGCGTCGGCTTCGACTCGCAGGTCCCGGGCGCCGACCGCGTCTCGCCCTTCGAGCTGCAGGACGGCCGCTGGGCGACCGCCGCCGACGAGGTCGTCGTCGACGCCAAGACGGCGGAGGACGAGGGCTACGGCATCGGCGACCGCGTGCGGATCTCGACGCTCGACGGCACCAAGCCGTTTGAGATCGTCGGCGTCTCCACGTTCGGCGAGGTCAAGTCGATCGGCATCGCGACCACCGCGGTGTTCGACCTGCAGGCTGCCCAGCAGCTGTTCGACAAGGGCGACGCGTACGACTCGATCCTCGTCGCCGGCCGGGACGGCGCGAACGGCGCCGACGTGCGCCGCGCGGTCGCCGCCGCGGTGCCGGAGGCGCAGGTGCAGACGGCCGCCGCGCACGACCGCTTCACGTTCGACGGGCTGGAGATGTTCATCTCGATCATCCGCACGGTCCTGCTGGCGTTCGGCGGCATCGCGATCCTGGTCGGGGCGCTGACGATCCTCAACAGCCTCTCGATCACGGTCGCGCAGCGCACGCGCGAGCTCGGCCTCGTCCGCCTGATCGGCGCCTCGCGCCGCCAGGTCCTGACGGCGGTCGTCCTCGAGGCGTTCGCGATCGGCCTGCTGGGCTCGATCGCCGGTCTCGGCGCCGGCTACCTGCTCGGCGCGGGGCTGCAGTCGGCGTTCGCGGCGATCGGGATGGACCTGCCGGAGGCGGGGACGGTGTTCTCGTCGACGACCGTCGTCGTGGGCCTCGTCGTCGGCACCGTGGTCACGACGCTCGCGGGCCTGATCCCCGCGGTGCGCGCGACCCGCATCGCGCCGGTCACCGCGCTGCGCGACGCCGCCGAGGGCTCCCGCAGGACCGGGATCGCGGGGCGCCTCGTCCGGCCCGTCGTCTCCCTGCTCGGCCGCCCGGCGGAGCGGATCGGCGGCGCCGCCGGGCTGCTGGCGCGCCGCAACGCCCTCCGCCAGCCCGGCCGCACCGCGGCCACGGCCGGCGCGCTGACCGTCGGCGTCGCGCTCGTGATGGTCGTCGCCGTGATGGCGGCGGGCCTGCGCGACACGACCGAGGGCTCGGCGGAGCGCCGCGTCGCCTCGACGCACGTCGTGCTCGGGCAGGACGGCTGGTCGCCGCTCGACCCCGCGATCGCGCAGACGGTCGCGCGGGCCGACGGCGTCGACGCGGTCGCCACGGTCAAGCAGGACGGCGCGCGCGCCTTCGGCGACACCGAGCGCGTCAACGGCCTGAGCGCCGGCTCGGACGAGCTGTTCAAGTTCGAGTGGGCGTCGGGCAGCGCGACGGCGGACTCGCTCGGCCCGGACGGCGCGATCGTCGACGAGGGCTGGGCGAAGGAGCACTCCCTCGGCGTCGGCGACCGCTTCCGGCTGACCGCGCCCGGCGGCGACCGGCTCGACCTCGCGGTCCGCGCGATCGAGAAGTCGTCGGTGTTCGACGCGATCGACCTCGGGCCGATCACGGTGAGCGAGGCCGTCTACGAGCGGGCGTTCGAGAATGACCGGACGGTGTACACGTTCGTCGACGCGGCGTCGACGGCCGCGGTGGAGCGCGCGATCGCGCGGTTCCCGGACGCCAAGGTGTTCGACAAGGACGAGTTCGTCCAGAACCGCACCGAGGGCATCGACATCCTGATGGGGATCTTCGTGGTCCTCCTGGCGCTGGCGGTCATCGTCAGCCTCTTCGGGATCGTCAACGCGCTGGTGCTGGCGACGTTCGAGCGCCGGCGCGAGCTCGGGATGCTCGCCGCCGTCGGCATGACCCGGCGGCAGATCCGGCGCATGGTCCGGCACGAGAGCATCGTCACCGCGCTGCTCGGCGTCGCCACCGGCGTGGCGGCCGGGGTCGCCCTCGCCTACGCGGTGACGTCCGCGCTCGCCGACGAGGGGATGACGTTCGTGCTCCCGGGCGGGACGCTGGTCGCGCTCGTGGTCGTCGGGATCCTCGCGGGCGTGCTCGCGGCGGTCCTGCCGGCGCGGCGCGCCTCGCGCATGAGCCCGCTCAGCGCGCTCGCGTACGAGTAGGGCGAAAGTCGCAGAGCGACTTTCGCTGGGGGAGCGTCGCCAGGGCGACGTTCCCCCGCCTACGCGGCGAGCGAGCCGGACCCGTCCTCGTGCCCCGCGAGGACGGCGCGCTCCACTTCCTCCACGGAGCCGTCGTCGTTGCGGATGCGCACGTCGGGGCGGTACGGGTCGTTGACGTCGACCTCGATGACGACGCCGCGGCGGCCGTCGGCGAGGTCGACCTCGTACCCGGGCGGGTACGGCATGACGACCTTGTTGAAGACCGCGACGATCTCGGGGTCGAAGGCGGAGCCGCTGCCCTTCTGGATGACGTCCACGCCGACGATCGGCGGGGCGGCGGACTTGTAGACGCGCTCGGAGGTGACGGCGTCGTAGACGTCGGCGACCGACGAGATGCGCGCGAACTGGTGGATGCGGTCGCCGGCGAGGCCGTCGGGATAGCCCTTGCCGTCGAGGCGCTCGTGGTGGTGGCGGACCACCGCGCGGACGAGGAACGACGCGTCCTCGCCCAGCATCTCGCACCCGATCACCGGGTGCGTGCGCATGACCGCCCACTCCTCCTCGGTCAGCTTGCCGGGCTTGTCGAGGACGTCCTTGGGGATCGCCAGCTTCCCGATGTCGTGCAGCAGCAGGCCGAGCCCGATCTTCTGCAGGCGGCTCTCGACGCCGTCGAAGCGGCGGCGGCCGGTGAAGTCGACCCAGCCGTGGTCGTGGAAGGTGCGGCGCGCGAGCAGGACGCCGAGCGCGGTGACGTCGACGACGTGCTGGAGGAGGTACTGGTCGGCGCCCATCATGTCGGCGAGGTGGAGCGCGACGTCGGGCGTGTTCTGGACCTCCTGCGTGATGAGGTCCGCCATGTCGGAGAGGTCGGCCAGCGCGTTGTCGGACAGGCCCTTGCCCGTCTTCATCGCGTCCTTGGCCTCGACGAGCGCGTTGCCGACGGCGCCGGCCGTCTTGCGCCGGGTCTCGTCGGTCATGATCGTGACCGGCGTGATGCCGTCCGACAGCTCGTCGTCGACCCACACCGAGCCGATGCCGTTCTCGGCGAGCGCGCGCTTGTAGCGCTCGCTGATGCTCACCCCGCGCCGCAGGAGCGGGATGCCGCTCTGCCCGGCGTGGACGTCCTGCGCGAGGACCGCTCCGACCTCGATCTGACTCACGTTCACGAGACGCATCGACGCCCGGGGTAGTCGGCGCTCGCGATCCTCGCTTGAGCGCTCGCCGGGTACGCTCCGCGACCGGATGAGGCTCGCCACGTTCGTACCGCCGGGGCACGACGATGCACCGCTTGCCGGTGAGGTGCGCGGCGACGAGATCGTGGCCTGCGCGCAGGGCGACACCGTGCTGTCGCGGCTGCAGACCGGGGACCGCACTCCGGCGCGCGGCGAGGCGTTCCGGCTGGCCGACGTGGAGCTGCTCGCGCCGGTGCCGCGGCCGCGCGCGATCTTCGGGATCGGCCTCAACTACGCGCTGCACGCCGCCGAGGGCGGCCGCGACGCCCCCGAGGCGCCGATCGTGTTCATGAAGCTGCCGACCTCGGCCGCGCCGCCGAACGCGCCCGTCCGCTGCCCGCCGGTCGTGCGGCGGCTCGACTACGAGGGCGAGCTGGCCGTCGTCATGGGCCCTTCGAACGAGATCGCCGGCTACGCGGTCGCCGACGACGTCAGCGCGCGCGACCTGCAGCGCCGCGAGCCGCAGTGGACGCGCGCCAAGGGCGCCGACGGCTTCTGCCCGTGGGGCCCGTGGATCACGAGCGCCGATGCCGTTCCGGACCCGCGCAGCCTGCGCCTCACGACCCACGTCAACGGCGAGCTGCGCCAGGACGCCTCGACGAGCGACCTCATCTTCGGCCCGCAGGAGCTCGTCGACTTCATCTCGCAGACCTGCACGCTCGAGCCCGGCGACCTGATCTTGACCGGCACGCCGAGCGGCGTCGGCATGTCGATGCAGCCGCGCCGGTTCCTGAACTCCGGCGATGTGATCCGCATCGAGATCGAGTCGCTGGGTGTCATCGAGCATGCCGGCGCCAGAGCCCGGGGCGCGGGCTCAGCTGCTCGAGCGGCTCGGCGAGCTGTCGGATCTCAATCATGCGGGATCGGTCCTCTCGTGGGATCAACAGGTCATGATGCCGCCAGGCGGTGCGCCGGCACGCGGCGAGGCGCTGGGGACGATCAGTCGCCTCTCCCATGACCGGCTGGTGGCG
>DASVPR010000039.1:0-172920 GCA_036389485.1 Solirubrobacteraceae bacterium | reverse complement strand
GACCAGCCGGTCCGAGCGCCGCTCTAACGTGCTGTGCCATCCGGGCCCTCCTTGCTCTGCGTGTCTTGGCGGACTTGCAGAGCCTCAGGACGGGCCCGGACGTCTTCTCTCAGCCGTTCACAACGTCCCTGGACTGCTCAGCTAGGGCAGCGCGAGCCAGACGCTGCGGCCGAGGGCCGCCTTGCGCGCCTGGTGGTTCTCGTTGCCCGTGCGCGGTGCCCCGCACCCGCGGGGCGGCTGGTCGCCGCGGGCCGGCTTCGAGGTCGTGTAGGTGCCGCGCGGGGTGCGGCAGACGAACGGGCGCTTCTGTGCGCACGGCTGCCCGGTCCAGCGGCCGTCGCTCGGGCGCAGCGCCGCGCACTCCGCGCCGACGTCCTCGCCCTCGGCCCAGCTCCACACGAGCGCGTCGAGGCGACCGTCGCGCGGCGTCAGCTGGTCGAAGCCGAAGAGGTCGACGCCGCAGCGGGTCATCGCGGCGGCGGTGCCCGCGTCGATGCCGTCGTCGCGCGAGGCGGCCGGCGTGTTCGACGCGGCGGACGTCAGCCAGGTGTCGTCCTCGTAGTACCGGACGAGCTGCGCCTCGTAGGTCTCGCGCGGGATCTCGCTGCACGTCCAGTCGCGCGGGCGCTCCTCGACGTGGTCGCGCCACCCGAACGACCAGCTGCGCCATGCCGCGCCGTCGCCGCAGTTGCTGACGATCAGGACCTGCTTGCGCGCGGCGAGGACGTCCGCGCGCGTCGTCTCCTTCGGCAGCTCGACGCACTGGCCCGGCGTCCCCTGCGGGCGGTAAACGAGGTCGCCGATCTGCCGCTCGATGGCGGCGGAGGCGGCGTTGCTGCCCTCGGTCCCGCCGAGCTGGTTCTCGAGGTAGAGCAGGATGACCTGGTTGCGGTGCGCGCGCAGCCAGCCGCCGATCGGCTGCAGCGTCTCGTCGAGCGTCTTCTCGACCGAGCACCCGGCACTGCCCTCCGCGTGGCAGACCACCGGCGCCATCCCGCGGGCCTTCGCGCTCGGGAACCAGTGGACGTCGAGCTCGAGCGACCGCACGTCGACCTTCAGCTGCTCGACGAGCGAGAGCTGCTGGTTGGAGTCCATGACCGACAGCGCGGGGCCCATCTCGGCGATCGAGTTGAACGAGTTGTGGGTCCCGACCCACGGCGCGTTGCGGAGCGGAACGCCGTCGCCGAGCGCGTGCTGGTAGCTCAGCGCGCGGTGCAGCCACGTCGACCCGTGCTCCTTGACGCCCGCGCGCTCGGTCGCGGCGAGGGCTGCGGCGTCGCGCGCCAGCACGTCCGCGCCGTGGCAGGCGGTCGTCTGCACCTGCGTCCCGAGCGGCGCGCACTCGTCGGCCACGTCGGCGCGGGCGCCGGCCGGCGCGGCGAGCGCCAGGCAGGCGAGGGCGAGCAGGAGCGGGCGGCGGGCCATGCCTACCGAAACGCGCGGCGCGTCAGGAACTGGCGAAGAACCCGCGCAGAGCGTGCTGCAGGCGCCGCGTGACCGTGCCGCGGGCGACGATCGCGCTGCCCTCGCCGGCCGCCGTGACCTCCACGTCGACGCGCACCCACTTGCGCCGCAGCAGCGCGAGCAGCCCGAGCGGGATCAGCAGGGCGACGTAGATCGTCCACGCCGGCCGGTGGCGGCGCACGAACGTCAGGCGCGCGTCCTCGACCGACGCGAGCGCGTACTCCTCGGCCACCATCACCCCGAGCAGCCCGTTCAACGCCTCGTCGCGCAACGCCGGCGGCGTGAGCGGGCTCGAGAATCGCATCTCGACGTCGCGCAGGGTGCTGCCGCGCGTGACGACCGCAACGACGGCGATCGTCGCGAGGATCACCCCCGCGGAGGCGAGGACGGCGACGAGCTCGGCGCTCAAGCGGCTACGACTTGCTCTTACCGCGCGGGCGGTGCGGCGGGTCGGCGGCGACCTCCGCCTCGGCGATCGTCGCGGCGGGGAGCGTGAACGGGTCGCGGCCCTCCATCCCGTCCGACGGGCCTCCGGCGACGAAGTCGGTGCGCCGCTTGGCGAGCATCGGCAGCGTGAGCGAGCCGTCGAGCACGGAGACCTCGGTCTGCCTGACGCCGGGGGTGAACCACGAGTCGTCGGAGGCCGAGAGCCGCAGGGCGATCCGGTGGCCGCCCTCGAAGCGGTAGTCCTGCGGATACAGCTCGAACCGCACGTCCTGCTCGCCGCTCGCCGACGGGGACAGGCCGCCGCGATGCACGAACGTGGTCTCGCCGTCCGGCGCGACGTCGTAGAGGTGCGCGACGACGTTCACGTCCGGCACGGCGGTGTCGATCCGCAGGCGCAGGATGGGCTCGCCCGCGAGGTGCGCGTCCCACGGCAGCGGCTCGGTGACCGTCCACAGGCCCTCGCCGGGCGCGCCGTCTGCCTCGTTCCCCGGCGTGTCCGTGTAGGCGCCGGCGCGCACGGGCATCGTCCACGGCCGCGCGTCCTCCGGCGGCCACGCCTTCTCCAGCCGCCAGCGCCCGTCGCCGTTGCCCTCCTGGACCGTGATCGCGGGATCGCGCCGGCGCACGGCCACGCCGCGGACGTGCTTGTCGAGGAAGCGCATGGCCTGCTCGAGGAACCCGCGGCGGCCGACCGTCTCCTCGTGGCCGCGGACGTGCGTGAACTGCCCGAACCACGCCTGCTTCGGGCCGGCGAGCGCGTCCCAGACGTCGAGGTGCACGGGCTTCGTGTTCGCGTCGTAGAAGCCGTGGGTCCACAGCGTGGGGACCTTCGAGCCCTTCGCGAGGAGGTACGGCTCGCGGTCGCGCCAGAACGCCGCGCCGCGGTCCTTCTGCGTGTTCATCCCGACGATCGCGTCGGCGCGGCACTGCGGCGGCTGCGTCCAACCGCCCACCATCGCCTCGGCGTACTCGGGCGAGGCGGCGGTTTCGGCGTTCTGCGGCGGGATGACGTCGTCGACGGTGTAGACGCCGGTCGTGCCGTAGCGGCCGGTCGCGTAGTGGATGCCGTTCATCCACAGCGCCGTGTAGGCGGACAGGCCGGGCGCCTGGGTGACGACGGCGGCCAGGCCCTTCGGCCGCGCGGCGAGCGCCAGCACGCCCGAGGCGGCGTCGTACGACTTGCCCCACATCGCGACCTTCCCGGTCGACCAGGGCGTGCCCGCCGCCCACTCGACGGTGCTGCCGGCGTCGCGCATCTCGTTCGGGCCGTAGTACTCGAAGCAGCCGCCCGAGCCGCCGAACCCGCGCGTGTCGACCTGCACGTACGCCCACCTGTCCTGGAGGATGTGCGCGTCCGTGAAGAGCTCCGGGAACCGGATGGGCGGGACCCCGTCCGCGTTCGGCCCGGCCGCCGAGCCGCCGTTCGGCGACGTGTACGGCCCGAGCACGACGATGACCGGATGCCGCTCGCCGGGCCGGTGGTCGGCGGGGAGGAAGACGCCGGCGTGGAGCTTCGTGCCGTCGTGCGACGCGAACCACTCGTCGTGGTAGGCGTAGCCGTCCGGGATCTCCTCGCCACGGGCAGGCGCGGCGAGCACGAGCAGCGCGGCGAGCGCGGCGAGGACGAGACGCATGTGAGCCCGAACGCGCGCCGCGCCCCGAACTGGCGGCGGCGCCGCAGCGGTGCCAGGCACGTAAACATTGCGGTGCCAGGCACGTAAACATTGCGGTGCCAGGCACGTAAACATTGCGGTGCCAGGCACGCAAACATTGCGGTGCCAGGCACGTGAACATTGCGGTGCCAGGCACGCTGACGACGGGGCGGCTGCAAGGTTCGTTGCAATTGCAGGGCTTTCAAGGGTTCGCCCGCTAGCGTCGCCGCCTCCCGTGCCCGCGTCCGTCCGCGTCACGCTGTCGATCCTGCTCGCCTGCGCGCTCGCCGCGGGCGTCGCGCTGCCGACGCGTGCGCAGGACCCGGATGCGCTGCGCGACCAGATCGGCGCGGCGAAGGCGAGGGAGCAGCGGCTGACCGCCGACGTGCAGAAGCTGGACGCGCTCGCCGCGAAGGTCCAGGGACAGCTCGCGACGCTGGAGCGCCGCCGCGCGGAGGTGCAGGCCGACCTCGACCGCGACCAGGCGCGGCTCGACGCGATCGAGATCGAGCTGGACGCGGAGCGCCGCCGCCTCGCGCGCCTCAAGAAGCGGCTCGCCCAGGCGCGGGAGATGCTCGCCGAGCGCCTCGTCACCCGCTACAAGGCCCCGGACGTCGACGTCGTCTCCGTCGTCCTCAACGCCTCGAGCTTCGCCAACCTGCTCGAACGCGCCGACTTCCTCAAGCGCATCCAGCAGAACGACGAGGAGATCCTCGTCACCGTCCGCGACGCGCGCGCCGACGCCGCCTCGGAGACGAAGCGCCTCGCCGCTGCCGAGAGGAAGCAGCGCGAGATCGTCGACGCGCTCACCAAGCGCCGCAACGCGCTCGCGTCGATGGCGGAGGCCGTCGCCGCCCGCAAGGAGACGCTGTTGCGCATTCGCGCCGCCCGCGCCGCCGCGCTGGCCGCCACCCGGCGCAACCGCCACGACGTCGAGAAGCGGCTGCGGGAGGCGGAGGCCGCGCTCGCCCGGGCGGCCTTCGCCGGCGGCGGCGCGTCGAACGGCCCGTGGGCGATCCCGTGGGCGATCGTGCAGTGCGAGTCCGGCGGCCAGAACCTCCCGCCGAACTCCGCGGGCGCGTCCGGCTACTACCAGTTCCTCCCCTCGACGTGGAAGGGCCTGGGAGGGAAGGGCCCGCACGCGTACCTGCGCCCCAAGGCCGAGCAGGACGCCCTCGCCGCCAAGCTGTGGGACAACGGCCGCGGCGCGCACAACTGGGTGTGCGCCTCGCTCGTGGGCTGACGCCCTCGCGCGCGGCCGTGGTCCGGTCGCTTGACCTATTGCGCAAGTTTCCTGCGCCCGGTGCGTTGCGATTCCCATGCGCTCGACGATCCTCGCCCTCACGACCGCCGCGCTGCTCGCGCTCGGCGGCGCCACGACCGCCCATGCCTCGATCTCGTTCCAGTCCGTTGCCGCGGCGCACGAGAGCAAGGTCAACGACGAGTTCAACGAGCGGCTGAGGTACGCGCTGCCCGACGGGACGCTGCGCGTGATGGCCGTGACCGAGCGCCGCGACGCGCAGGTCGAGAGCTTCGTCGCCGGCGCGACGACGTGGGTCAAGTGGTACTCGACGTCGCCCCGCTTCCTCGCGCGCGTCACCCCGGCGCAGCTGGCGAGGCTGCTCGACAGCGACGCGATCACCTTCGTCGAGCCCGACTACCAGCTCAAGCCGATGATGTCGGGCGCGACGCTCGACACCCACGTGCGCAGCCTCACGGGCGACGGCAGCGGCGTGTGGACCTTCGACCCCGCGGGCGGCCCGTTCGGCGCGCTGCGCTCCGACGTCACCGGCCTCACCGGCGACGTCGCGACCGGCAAGGGCGTCACGACCGCCATCGTCGACAGCGGCATCGACCAGACCCACCGCGACTTCGGCGGCTGGGACTGCACTCCGGCCGAGTACGCGCCGTGCGAGTCGCGCATCAAGCGGACGGTCGTGGTCGACCACCTCGTCGGCGACGGCTTCGACGGCGACCTGCAGACCGCCCCGACGACCGAGCTGGCGAGCGGCCACGGCACGCACGTCGCGGGCATCATCGCCGGCAACGGCTTCTACACCCGCGACGGCGACGCCGACGCGGCGCGCTACGGCGGCGACGGCTACGTCTTCGGCGTCGCGCCGCAGTCGGAGCTCGTCTCGATCAAGAACGGCGACACGATCTGGGCCGGCCTGTCGAGCTTCGGCCTGGAGTGGGTCCTGCAGCACGGCCACGAGTACGGCATCCGCGCGATCAACAACTCCTGGGGCTGCCTCACCGGCTGCTCGTTCAACCCGGACGGCCTCGTCGCGCAGCTGACGAAGGACCTCTACGAGGCCGGCTTCCTCGTGGTCTTCGCGGCCGGCAACGGCGGCGGCGACGAGGGTGGCGCCGCGTTCGCCGGCGACGCCCAGAGCCCGTACGCGCTGGCGGTCGCCAACTACGACCATCACACCGGCCAGCTCGCCGACTCGTCGAGTCGCGGGCAGAAGCTCGGGAACACGACCCTGGCCGACCCCGCGACGTGGACGCCGCAGTCCGAGGGCCCGAACGGCCGCCGCCGGCCCGACGTCGCGGCGCCGGGCACTGACATCTGGGCCGCGCGCACGCTCACGGGCGGCGCCGCCGCGGGCGCGCCGCGCCTGAACCTCAACGACGTGACCGGCGGCGGGAGCAGCGGCTTCGTCCCCTACACGATCATGAGCGGCACGAGCATGGCCACGCCGCACGTCGTCGGCGCCGCCGCGCTGATGTTCAGCGCGTGCCCGGCGGCCGCGCCGCTCGACGTCATGCGCGCGGTCATGGCGGGCGCCGTCCGCGACCGGGTCCACAAGACCGGCAGCGACACGGTGGTCGCCGAGCCGTTCGAGGTCGGCTACGGCGGCCTCGACGTCCGCCGCAGCCTCGACTGGATCCGCGCGCTGCCCGTGTGCGGCGGCGCCGCGCCGAACCAGGCGCCGACCGCGTCGATCACCGCCGCCGACTCGCTGCGCAACTTCGAGCTCGCGACGTTCGACGCGACCTCGAGCACCGACGCGGACGGCTCCATCGCCTCGTACGCGTGGGACTTCGGCGACGGGACCACCGCGTCCGGCGCGGCGCCGCAGCACGCCTACGACTGGCCCGGCACGTACACGGTCAGGCTGACCGTGACCGACGACGACGGCGCGGCCGCCACGGCCACCCGCTCGATCGCCGTGCGCGACGAGCCGGCGCCCGGCCAGCAGCGGGTCGCTGCGGCGAAGGACAACGTCAAGTGCTCCAGCAGCGCGTGGTCGCTGACGGTGAGCAAGGCGGGGACGAGCGCGCCGTCGCGGATCGCGGTCACGTGGGCCGACGGCTCGCGGGCGCTGCTGCCGCTCAGCTCGAGCACGCAGAACACGGCGACGTACCGCACGACCGAGCACCTGCAGTCGGCCATCTCGACGGCGAAGGCCGACCTGCCGGTCGCCTGGAGCGGGCGGTTCGAGCTGACCTCCGGCCCGTTCTGCGCAAAGCACTAGAACCCCGCCCAGCCCTTGCGCCTCAGGTACGCGACGCGCGGCCAGAAGCGGACGAGCTCGCCCCGCAGGACCCGCGGGTTCAGCGACGCCGGCCGCGCGCACGGGTCGTAGGGCGACGCGTTCTCGCGCAGGCACTTCGCGAACGCCTCGTGCGCGGCGGCGCGCGTGCGCAGCCCGTCGGCGCCGTCGCGCGCGTTGACCACGCCGCCGACGAGCAACGGCACCGCGACCGCCGCCAGCACCGCCGGGCGCACCCGCGGCGCGGCGACGTAGAGCAGCGTCATCGTCGCGATCGCGAACAGCGCCGTCATGACCGTGTAGCGGCTCGTGAAGTAGTGCTGGTCGACCCGCGCGACGACGGTGATCACCGCCGACCCGATCGCGTACAGGCCCAACGCCAGCCAGACCGCGGCTCGCTGGAGGAGGTCGGGATCGCGGCGCCGCAGCACCGTGAGCGCGGCCGCCGCGAACGCCGCGAGCACGACCACTGCGGCGATCCGGCCGGTCGCGTCGCTGCCGCCGAGCGCCCGGCCGAGGTAGAGCAGCAGGAAGTCGAGGCTGTCGCGGGGCCGATCGAGGAAGCTCGTCTTGTCGCCGAGGTCGGCCGGGTTCTCCCAGTCGACGAAGTAGACGACGTACGTGAGCGTCCCGATGCCCGCCCAGGCGCGCCACGGCCGCCGGCGCAGCAGGAGGATCACCAGCCCGACGGGCCACACGAGCAGTCCCTGGCCGAGCGAGAACGTCGCCACGAGCGCGCCCAAAGCGGCGAGCGCCAGCCCGCCGCGCGGCCGGCCGTCGACGACGTACGCGAGCGCGTAGAAGGCGACCATCGCCCCGAGGTTCGAGAGGAACCACTCGAGCTGCCAGCCCCAGAGCCAGTTCTCCCACTGCGCGGGGGAGAAGAAGAGCAGCGACGCGACGAGCGACCCGAGGACGAACGCCGCCCCGGCGAGCGCGCGGCGCAGCGCGAGGAGGATCACGCCGAAGGTGACGACCGCGACGCCGAAGTTGCGGAACATCTCCACGCGCAGGTTCCAGTCGGTGAGCGGCGCCATGAAGAGGTCGGCGGCGCGCGGGACCACCGGCACGTGCTCGTGGTGCTGGGCGAGGAGGTCGCCCAGCGTGAGCGTCCCGGCGTCGCGCTTCTCGAACAGGGGCACGAGCGACCAGTCGTCTGCGAGGGGGACGTTGACGCCGTGGCGGGCGATCAGCCACAGCGTGAGGACCGGCGTCGCCGCGAGCGCACCGATCCACAGCAGCCGCAGAGGCACCGCGCGGGAAGGTACCGTGGCGTCCCATGCGCCGCCTCACGCTGATCACGCTCACCGCCTTCCTCGCCTCCGCCGCCGTCGCCGACGCGGCCGTCTACGACATCCCGCGCGTGCTGCGCGCCGACCTCGGCAAGGTGGCGAAGCGCACCGACGTCCCGATCCGCCTGCCGACCAGGATGAGCCTCGACTACGGCGATGCCGTGTTCGGCAGCGGCCGCGGGGCGAAGAAGGAGTACGAGCTCGAGGTCGCCGCCACCGACCCGTGCGGCGCGAACGCCTGCTTTTTGGCGCGCTTCGCGGGCGAGGAGGGCGGGGCGCCCTCGTTCAAGCGGACGGTGTCGCTCGCGAACGGGATCACCGGCCACTACAAGCCGCTGTCCTGCGGCGGCTCGTGCTCGCCGCCCATGATCGAGTGGGTCCAGGGCGGCGTCCTCTACTCGATCCAGGCCAAGCTCGGCGTCTCGGGCCGCAAGCGGCAGCGCCGCGCGATGGTCCGCGCCGCCAACTCGGCGATCCGCTCGACACCGCGCTAGCCCCGGTGCCTCGGAAGCACCCGAGCGTGTAGGGGTAGTCGAGCGTCGCGTGGTAGTGGTAGCGGCCGCCGTGGCGGTGCCCGTGGCACGCGTCGAGGTCGGCGGTCGCGAGCTCCTCGCCGCCCACGCCGCGGGGGCCGTACACCGCGAAGCCGTCGAGCGCCCACGCCACGACCGGCGAGTGCTTCGCCGGCGACGCGCCGCGCGTCAGGCAGGCCGGGATCGCGTGGTAGTGGTAGCTGCCCGTCCGCTCTGGGTGGCCGCCGCAGGAGTCCTGGGTCTCGTAGGCGACCGCGTCGCGGCTCATCGCGTCCAGCGCGTCGAACACCGGCACGCCGTTGACGGCGATCGCGATCGGGCCGGGGGAGAGGCACGACGCGCGCGCCGCCCGCTTCGGCTTCGCCGGCAGGGAGTACGAGAGCGACTGCGCGCTGATCGCGTTGGGGTTGCGGTCGTACTGGTAGGCGTCGTCGTCGCTTGCGATCGGGAACGTGCCCGTCGTCAAGTTCACCGGCAGGCCGTTCGAGACGACCTTGCGCCTCGACCCGCGCCGCACGATGCGCACCCGAGCCTCCGCCCACCGGACGCTGCCGTCCACGACCGCCTTCGCGGTGAAGTCGAACGTCCCGTCGTCGCGGATCCACGGCCCCTGCGCCTCCGCGCCACCGCCCGGTCCGCCCGTCCCGCACCGGTAGACCCAGCCGCGCTTCGCGCCTGAGGTCGTGACGTGCCCGTCGCCGAGCGGCAGGCGGGTGGGATCGGGAGCGGCCGCGGAGGCGGGCGCCGCGACGGCCAGGCTGATCGCTGCGGTGAGAAGCCGGAACATGGCGCGATCGTGCCAACTCGGCGGGCGCCGATGTGAAGGACTCCCTTAGAGCTGGTGGTCAGAGGAGCGGCGCGGTGTGGATCGCGCGGAACTCCTCCTGGCGCACGGGGCAGCTCGGGGCGAGCGACGCGACCGCGAGGCGCGAGCCGTCGAACGGCGGCCGCCTGAGGTCGGCGAACGTGTAGGTGCACGGCAGCGCGAAGCGCCGCAGCGGGCCGAAGCCCCCGGCGATCCGGCGCGCGACGGGGCCGATCGCGCTCAGGCACAAAGGCTCCACCCCGATCCAGACGATCCGCCCCCGGCTCAGGCTGACCAGCTCGGCGCCCGCGCGGTCGTCGAGGACGCGGAGCCGGTCGCCCGCCGGCGAGGCGATCGCGAGGCGGTGGACGAAGCGCGGCTCGTTCGGCCCGCAGGGATACGCCGCGCGCTCCGCGCCCGACAGCGCCGCGCGCCCTGAGGCGTCGACGTCGAAGCTCTTCGCCGCGAAGCGGCGGGCCTCGATGCGGTACGCAACCCTCGAGGTCCGCCGGTCGAGGACGACGACGGCACCGCGCAGGTCCGCGCGCGTCCGCCACGCGACCCAGCGACCCTCGGCCGCGAGACGTCCAGGGGCTCGACCGCGACGCATCGTCGCCAGCACCCGCGCTCCGCCGGCAGGCGAGACCGCGAGCACTCGCCCGGTCATCCGCGGGCGTGCCGGGCGCCGGCACACGATCGCGCGGCGGTTGCGCGCCTCGCCGACGAGGACGGTCCCGCCCACCACCTCGACCTGACGCGGGACGAGGGCTCCCCCGCACTGCTGCCGCGCGGTGCGCACGACGACCCTCCGCAGCGGCCCGCTCGGCGGTCCTGCCCACACCTCGTCGACGACGGCGCGCGGAGGAGGCGCGGGGCTCAGCGGGCACGCGACGTCGCAGGGCGGCCCGGGCGGCGCCGGGAGGACGACGCTGCGAACGAGCGCGACCAGGCGCGCCGAGGCGCTGAGGTCGAGGATCTCGTGCCGGCGCCGGCCGGGCGGGGCGCCCACGACCGCTACCCGCCACGGTATCCCGCCACGCGCGAGGTCGAGCGCTCCACGGTCGTCGGTCTCCAGCCAGAGGGCGACACGCCCAGCGAACACCGGCCCCGCCGTCAGCACCCTCCCGGCGGGCACCGCGCCGACCTCCGTTGCCTCGGCGGCGGGGACCGGCGCGAGCAGCGCCAGGGCGGCGATCGCGGCCATTCGCATACGGAAGGAGTTCCCGGCGGGCGCGCTCGCGCACCGTCGACACAGGTGCAGAAATTCCTGCAAGGAGGGTTTCAGGGGCGTCGTAGACTGCGTCGCTTCCCGGCGGCGCCGTCGCTCGCCGCGCCTCGCCTCCGATGACCCGCGCCCGTCTCCTCCTCGCCCTCCTGGTGGTCCTGATCCCCGCCGCGTTCTTCGCGACGCTGGCGTTCGCGGACAAGCAGGGCAAGGAGAAGATCGCGGAGGGCGTGCGGGTCGAGGGCGTCGACGTCGGCGGCCTCACCCAGCAGCAGGCGATGGCGAAGGTCTTCCGGCGGGTCAAGGCCAAGGCCGATCGCCCGGTCCGTATCCGCGTCGGCGACCGGCGCTTCACGCTCTCCACCCAGACGGCGGGGATGACGCTCGGCCTCGACGACGCGGTCCGCGCCGCCTACGAGAAGGGGCGCGGCGGGAACCTGATCGAACGCGGCTGGCGGACGCTGACCGGCGGCCGGGTGGACCACGACGAGAGCGCCAAGGTCACGATCGACCGCGACCGCGTTCGCGCCTTCGTCAACAACATCCACGACACGGTCTCGAGGGCGCCGGTGAACGCGGAGCTGACGCTCGAGGTCACCCACGTCGCGGTGAGCGAGTCGAGGCCCGGCCGCCGCTTGGCCGGCCGCGAGGCGCTGACGCAGCGCGTCATGGACTCCCTCCTCGATCCGCACGCCGACCGGACCTTCACCGCGCACACCGAGGTCATCGATCCCGACGTCACGCAGGAGGACGTCTGGGAGCGCAGCCCGGTCGTCGTCACGGTGTCGCGCAGCGGCCTGACCGCGCGCGTCTTCCGGCGCGGCAAGCTCGAGCGCTCCTACCGCGTCGCGGTGGGCGAGCCGCGCTACCCGACGCCGATGGGCCGCTTCGTCGTGCAGACCAAGCAGGTCGACCCGCCGTGGAACGTGCCGCAGTCGGAGTGGGCGGGGGACCTCGCGGGCCAGACGATCCCCGGCGGCGACCCGCGCAACCCGCTGAAGGCGCGCTGGATCGGCTTCAACGGCTCGGTCGGCTTCCACGGCACCGCGAGCCTCGGCTCGCTCGGCACCGCCGCGTCGCACGGATGCGTCCGCATGGCGCCGGCCGACGTGATCGACCTCTACGAGCGCGTCGAGGTCGGCACGCCCGTGGTCGTCGGCGCGTAGGTGTAGGCGCGCCTACACCCATGGGGGATCGTCGCCCCCGCGCGCGGGCGCGATGGTCGGGCGATGCGTTCGGAGATCCAGGCGCTCCGCGGGATCGCGGTGCTCGCGGTCGTCGTGTACCACCTGTGGCCGGACGCGCTGCCGGGCGGGTTCGTCGGGGTCGACGTCTTCTTCGTCATCTCCGGCTTCCTCATCACGGGGCAGCTCGCGCGCGAGGTGGACCGGACCGGGCGGCTGTCGCTGTCGGGGTTCTGGGCGCGCCGGGCGCGGCGGATCCTGCCGGCGGCCCTCGTCGTCCTCGCGTTCTGCGCGCTCGCGACGAAGGCGATCGTGCCCGAGACGCGGTGGGGCCAGTTCTTCGGCGAGATCACGGCGAGCACCGCCTACGTCGAGAACTGGCAGCTCGCGGACGTCGCCGTCGACTACCAGGCGGCCGACGACGCCCCGTCGCCCGTGCGGCACTTCTGGTCGCTCTCGGTCGAGGAGCAGTTCTACGTCGTGTGGCCGCTGCTCGTCCTGCTGGCGCTCGCCGCCGCGCGGCGGAGGATCGGGCTCGTCCTCGGCGCGGTGACCGCCGCGAGCTTCGCCTGGTCGCTGCACAAGACCGCGACCGACCCCGCCGCCGCGTACTTCGTGACGCCCGCGCGGGCGTGGGAGTTCGGCGTGGGAGGGCTGCTCGCGCTGGCCGGCGGGCGCCGCGGGCCGAGGGTGGCGGCCGTGTGGCGGCGAGGCGCGAGCGTCGCGGGGCTTGCGGCGATCGCGGCCGCCTGCCTCGCGTTCGACGCCGGCACCGCGTTCCCGGGCATCGCCGCGCTGCTGCCGGTCCTCGGCGCGACGGCCGTGATCGCGGGCCGCTCGCTCGCGTTCCGGCCGCTCGAGGCGATCGGCGACATCTCCTACTCGGTCTACCTGTGGCACTGGCCGCTGATCGTCCTCTGGCCGGCCGCCGATCGTGTCGTCCTCCTCGCGGTGACCCTGGCGCTCGCCTGGCTCTCGAAGGCGGCGATCGAGGATCCGATCCGGCGCGTCCGCGTGCGGCCGGCGCTCGTGTTCGGCCCGGCGGCCGCGTGCACGGCGGCCGTGCTGTTGCTCGCCTCGGCGGGGGCCGCGGCGCTCGACGAGCGCGTCGAGCGCGACCAGGTCGCGATGCAGCGCGTCCTCGCGAAGCGCCCGCCGTGCTTCGGGGCAGCCGCCGTCGCCCGCCGCTGCAGGAGCCCGCGCACCGTCGTCCCGACCCCGATCGTCGCCCAGGACGCCCCGAACGCGCCGTGCTCCCCGCAGGCGCGCGAGGGGCTCCTGCTGCCGTGCGTCTTCGGCACGCCCAGGCAACGCGCGAGACGCGAGATCGCCATCGTCGGCGACAGCCACGCGTCGCACTGGCGCGCCGCGCTGCGGCCGGTCGCGAAGCGGAACGGCTGGCGCGGGACGTCGCTCGCCCGCGCGCACTGCCCGCTCGCCGCCGGCGACCCGCACCTACCCGAGCCGGACCGCTCCGGCTGCCTGCGCTTCCGCGAGCAGGTCCCGCGCTACCTCGCGCGCCACCCCGAGATCGACACGCTGTTCGTCGCGCAGTGGGTCGGCGCCGCCGCGACCGCCGAGGACTACGCCGCCGCGTGGGACGCGCTGCCGGTGTCGATCGAGCGGGTGGTGGTCATCCGCGACACGCCGGAGATGCTGCCCGAGAGCGGCACCCTCGCGTGCGTCGAGGAGGCGCTCGACGACGGCCGCGCCCCGGCCAGTGCATGCGCCCGACCCCGGGACGAAGCGCTCCGCGACGACCCCGCGGCCCGCGCCGCGCAGCGATCCGGCCGCGCCGTCGTCGTCGACCTGATCGAGTTCTTCTGCGACGCGCGGACGTGCCCGCCCGTCATCGGCGGCGCCCTCGTCTACAAGGACACCAACCACATCACCGCGGTCTACGGCGCGACGCTCGCGCCCTACCTGCGCCGCGCCATCGACCGGGCGACTGCCTGCGCAACGTGTTCGGCGGTGGCGTCCCACAGCGGCGGCGCTTCCGTTCAATCAGCGCCGAGCGACGGGTCGAGGATGCCCTCCTCGACCCAGGTGTGCCGGCCCTCGAGGACCTGCATCGCGACCTTGTAGCCGTCCTCGTCGTCGTTGGAGAACAGCTGCCCGAACAGGTCGTCGACCCGCCGCCGGGCCTGCTTGCAGAAGAGGTCCGCCAGCTCGAGCGCCTGGTCGCCGCGCTCGGGGTGCTCCTCGACGAGCGTCTGCGCGTAGGTCGCCGCCGACGCGATCGCGAACAGCTCCGCGCCGATGTCGACGATCCGCCCGAGCACGGCCTGCTTGTTCTCGAGCTTCGCCTGGTAGCGGCCCATGAGCATGAACGTCGACCGCGCGAGCTTGCGCGACGAGCGCTCGACGAAGCGGACGTGCGTCGCGAGCGGCCCGAAGTCGGAGAACGACCCGGGCCTCTGGCCCTCGCCGGCGACGAGCTGCGGCAGCCACTTGGCGTAGAACTTCGCGGCCTCCACGGCGACGCCGGCCTTCTCCTTCACGCCGCCGTCGCCCTCGAGGATCTCGCCCGCGACCTCCAGGTGCTTGTCGACCGCCTCGCGCGCGATCAGCAGGTGCATGATCTCTGTCGAGCCCTCGAAGATGCGGTTGATGCGCATGTCGCGCATCGCCTGCTCGACCGGGATCGGCTTCTCGCCCCGGGCCTTCAGCGAGTCGGCGGTCTCGTAGCCGCGGCCGCCGCGGACCTGCATCAGCTCGTCGACGACCTTCCAGCCCATCTCCGACGCGTAGAGCTTCGCGATCGCCGCCTCGATGCGGATGTCGGACTTCTTGTCGTCCGCCAGGCGGGAGGACACGTCGAGCATCGCCTCGAGCCCGAACGCGGTCGCGGCGATGAACGCGATCTTCTGCGCGACCGCGTCGTGCTTGCCGACGGGCCGGCCCCACTGCACGCGCTCCGCCGACCACTCGCGGGCGACCTTCGTCGCCCACTTCGAGACGCCGACGCAGATCGCCGGCAGCGCCAGGCGGCCCGTGTTGAGGGTCGAGAGCGCGATCTTGAGGCCCTGGCCCTCTTTCCCGATCAGGTTCTCCCTCGGGACGAAGACGTCCTCGAGAAGGGTCACCGAGTTCTCGATCCCGCGCAGGCCCATGAAGGCGTTGCGGTGCTCGACGGTCACGCCGTCGGTGTCGTAGGGCAGGACGAAGGCACTGATGCCGCCGCGGTGGCCTTCGCTCTTCGGGACCTTCGCCATCACGACGACGACGTCCGCGATCGCGCCGTTGGTCGCCCACAGCTTGCGGCCGTTGATGAGGTAGCCGGAGCCGTCCTCGGTCGGCGTGGCGGTGGCGCCGAGGCGCGCGGGGTCGGAGCCGACGTCCGGCTCGGTGAGCAGGAACGCGCTGATGTGGTCCTTGGTGACGAGCGGCAGCCACTTCTGCTTCTGCTCCTCCGAGCCGAAGAGCATGAGCGGCTCGGCGACGCCGATCGACTGGTGCGCGCTGAGGAGGGTGGAGAGCGAGGAGTGGTAGGAGCCGGCGAGGGCCAGCGCGCGGTTGTAGTAGACCTGGCTCAGGCCGAGGCCGCCGTACCGCTCGGGCACCTTCATGCCGAGCGCGCCGATCCGCTTGAGGCCGTCGATGACGGGCTCGGGGATCTTCGCGTCGCGCTCGATCGCGAGCGGGTCGACCTCCGCGACGAGGAACTCGCGGAGGATGGCGAGGAAGCGCTCGCCCTTCTCGACCGCCGCGGGGTCGAGCTTCGGTTGCGGATGGATCAGGTCGAGGCAGAAGTTGCCGAGGAAGAGCTCCTTGCCGAAGCTCGGGAGCTTCCACTCGGTCTCGCGAGCCTCCTCGGCGACCTGCCTCGCCTCTCTCTCGGAGACGCCGGTGGCCATGACGGCCAATGGCTACCCGGAAGCCGCGACCGCGATGCCCTCGACGCAGCACTTCCCTGCCGAGCAGATCCAGGCCTGGATCGCCGAGATCCGGCAGAACGGGACGAAGGTGCTGCTCTCGATCAACGACAAGAACCTCGGCCTGGTCCCGGACGTCGACGCCTTCGCGAAGAGCACCGCCGAGACGGCGGCGGAATGGGGCGTCGACGGGCTCGACCTCGACTACGAGCCTCCCGAGGACAACCCCACCCTCCTGCAGGTCACGTCGGCGCTGCGGTCGGCGCTGCAGAGCGCGCTGGGCCGCGACCCCCTGATCACCGCACCGATCTACGCGCCCTGGCAGGCCATTCCCGACTTCCTGAAGAGCTTCGCGGCCGAGCTCGACCTCGTCATGACGATGGACTACTCGGACTGGCCGGGCGTCCCCGCGACGAAGGAGTACTTCGGGCAGTACGCCGAGATCATCGGGTCGACGGAGAAGCTCGTCATCGGCGTGAGCTGCGAGCGGACGGGGTACAGCTTCACGCCGCTCGAGGACGTCGAGGCGATCACGCCGTGGGAGCCGGAGGGCGGGCGCAAGGGCGGTCTCATGCTCTACACGTTCTCGTATGACATCCCGACGCGGCCGCTCGGCGGCACCGGCTTCCCCGACGGCACGTGGACGAAGACGATCCACGAGCTGCTCCCCTGAGTCACGCCGGCGCGCGTCGCCGCCACTGCGCGACCGCGATGCCCGTCGCGACCAGCGTCGCGCCCAGGATCGCGGTCCCCGTCACGACCTCGTCCTCGAGCAGCGCCCCGAACGCGAGCGCCCCGAAGGGGATGAGCATCGAGATGTACGACGTGGCCACCGCGGTCAGCTCGCGCAGCAGCAGTGTCAGGCCCACGAACGTGAACGCGGTGCCGATCAGCGCGAGGTAGAGGACGGACCCGGCAGACGCCGCGGTGAGCGTCGCGTCGCCCCAGTCCTCGCTCGGCGCGGAGGCGAGCAGCAGCAGGACGCCGGCGCCGAGCATCGCCCAGCCGTTGAGGACCAGCGCGTCGAGCAGCGCCCCGCGCCGCTTGATCGAGATGTTGCCGATCGCGCTCGGCAGCGAGGAGAGCGCGGCGGCCAGCGCGGCCACCCACGCCAGGTCGTCGTCGCCGAGCTCGAGCGACTCGTTGAACGCCAGCGCCAGCCCGACGATCGCGATGGCGATGCCGGCGAGCAGCCGGCGCCGGAGCGGCTCGTCGGGCAGCGCCACCGCGGCGAGCAGCGCGGTGTAGAGCGGGAGCACGCCGAAGAGGACGGCGGTCAGGCCCGACGGGATGTGCTGCTCGGCCCAGTAGACCAGCCCGTACGTCGTCGCGAAGGGAAGGACCGCGAGGATCGTCGCGAGGATCGGGTCGGTCCTGAGCGACCGGCCCGCCAGCCTCGCGCCGGCAAGCAGGAGCACGCCCGCCAGCCCGAACCGAATCCCGGCGCCGAAGAGCGCGGGGAGGTCGTCCAGCCCGATCTTGATCGCGACCCACGTGCTCGACCAGACGAGCACGAGCATCGCGTAGAGGGACCAGACGGCGGAGCGGCGCATCGCCCCAAGGTAGGGTCGCGCCCATGAGCCAACTCGCGTTCGACGAGCGCATGGCCGCGCAGCTCGATGCGTTCTACCAGCGCCGCGACGTCCTGCGGCGGCGCGGCCTCGTCCTCGACGCCCTCGATCCCCAGCCCGGCGACCGCGTCGTCGACGTCGGCTGCGGCCCGGGGTTCTACGTCGCCGACGTGCTCGACCGCGTCGGCCCGGAGGGCGCCGTCACCGGCATCGACGTCGCCGACGCGATGCTCGCGCTCGCCGCCCGGCGGGTCGACGGGCGGCCGGGCGCGACGGTCGAGCGGGGCGAGGCCACGAGCATCCCGCTGCCCGACGCCTCGGTCGACCGCGCGGTCTCGGTCCAGGTCTTCGAGTACCTCCCCGATATCGCCGCGGGGCTGAGCGAGCTGCGGCGCGTCGTCCGGCCGGGCGGCCGCGTCGTGCTGTGGGACATCGACTGGTCGACGCTGTCGTGGCACTCCGGCGACGACGCCCGGATGGAGCGGATGCAGGCGGCGTGGGACCGCCACCTCGTGCACCCGGTGCTCCCGCGGACGCTCGGGGCGAGCCTGCGCGCGGCGGGCTTCGGCGACGTGCGCGCGGAAGGCCACCTGTTCACCACGACCTCGATGGATCCGGAAACCTTCGGCGGCAACCTGCCGTCGATCATCCGCGAGTTCGTCGGCACGCTCGAGGACGTGCCCGCGGACGAGGCGGACGCCTGGCTGGAGGACCTCCGCGACGTCGACGCGCGCGGCGAGTACTTCTTCGCGCTCACGCAGTTCTGCTTCACCGCGACGCGCGAGGATTGAGCGATGCGCAAGCTGCAGACCCAGGGCGTCCACCACATCACGCTCGTCGGCGCCGGCCGGCAGACGTCGATCGACTTCTGGGAGGGCGCGCTCGGGATGCCATTCGTCTTCGAGCAGCCGAACCTCGACAACGCGAGCGAAAGCCACCTCTACTTCGACCCGGGCGACGGGCGCCTCATCACGATCTTCACGAACGAGGACCGCGTCGGCACGCCGGACCGCACGCCGACCGACCCCGGGTGCGTCCACCACGTCGCGTTCAGCGTCTCGAACGCCGTCTTCCGCCAGACGGTCGAGCGCCTCGACGAGCGGGGGATCCGCCACAGCGGCGTCAAGGACCGCGGGTTCATGGACTCGATCTACTTCAAGGATCCGCTGGGGCTGCTCATCGAGCTCGCGTCCTACCGCTTCGAGCCACCCGCCGGCCACACGCACGCCGACGTCCTCCTCGAGGCGCACCACCTCCGCGTCGAGCGCGGCGACCACCACATCGACCCGGTCCACCTCGCCGACGCGATCGAGCGGCTCGTCGGGCGGACGCAACGCACACTCTCGGACGACCGCTCCCCCAAGAATCCGTACCGGTGAGCGCGCTTCCTCCGAGCCCTCCGGAGCCGCCCGCGATCCAGACGATGCGCTGGCTGGTCCGGCCGATCTCGTTCCTCGAGTCGTGCCGGCGGCGGTTCGGGGACGCGTTCAGCGTCAAGTTCCTCGGGTTCCAGACGCCGATGGTGATGATCTCGGACCCCGAGGCGATCCAGGCGCTGTACTCGAACAAGGACAACGCGCTGCCGCCGGGGCGGACGCTCGCGTTGGGGCCGGTGCTCGGGGAGCGGTCGGTGCTGCTGCTCGAGGGCCGCGAGCACCTGGCGCGGCGCCGGCTGATGCTGCCGCCGTTCCACGGCGAGCGGATGCGCGCGTACGAGCAGACGGTCGCCGAGGTGGTCGCGCGCGACGTCGAGACGTGGCCGGTCGGCGAGCCGTTCGCGCTGCACCCGCACATGCAGGCGATCACGCTCGAGGTCATCCTGCGCGCGGTCTTCGGGGTCACCGATCCGGAGCGCCGCGCGGTGCTGACGAAGAGCCTGGGCGGGCTGCTCGGCGACACCGCCTCCGCCGCGCTGCAGCTGCGCGTGCTGGTCGCGCGGCGCTTCGGCGGCCGCGACCCGCTCGAGGACTTCGGGCGCCTCCTGGCCGAGATCGACGCCGTGATCGCCGCGGAGATCGCCGACCGCCGCGAGGATCCGCGCGAGGACATCCTCTCCCTGCTGACGAGCGCCCGCTTCGAGGACGGCGAGCCGATGGACGACCGCGAGATCCGCGACCAGCTCATGACACTGATGCTCGCCGGGCACGAGACGACGGCGACCGGCCTCGCGTGGGCGTTCGACCTGCTGCTCCGCCATCCGCAGGCGCTGAGCCGCCTCGTCGACGAGATCGACGGGGGACAGGGCGACGCGTACGTCCGCGCCGTGGTGAGCGAGTCGCTGCGGCTGCGGCCGGTCGTCCCGATCGCCGGCCGCCGGCTGACCAGCGAGCTGCGGGTCAACGGCCACGTCCTGCCGCCGGGAACCGACGTCACGCCGGCGATCTGGCTGACCCACACGCGCGAGGACCGCTATCCCGAGCCCTACGCCTTCCGCCCGGAGCGCTTCCTCGAGAACCCCCCGTCGACCTACGCGTGGATCCCGTTCGGCGGGGGCGTCCGCCGCTGCCTCGGCGCCTCGTTCGCGGAGATGGAGATGCGCGTCGCGCTGACGGAGATCCTGAAGCGCCGCACGCTCCGGCCCGTCGAGGACAGGCCGGAGCGCGTCGCGCGGCGGAACGTCACGCTGTCGCCGAAGAACGGCACGCTCGTGACCGCGCGACGACGGTCATGACGCCACCGCCGGCCGCCCCGTGACGCGCGCCCCCGTCCGCGGCTCGGGCGGCGGCGTGGAGTCGCGGTCGCGCCGCGGCGCGAGGATCGCGAGGCGGTGCAGGCCCCATGCGATCAGCGCGAGCAGCCCGAGCGCGATGCCGGCCACGATCGCGTAGGCCAGCGCCCACGTGAACCCGCCGCCGCCGGTCTGCTCGCGCAGCAGGACGTCCGGCTCGGCCGCGAACTCGCGCGTGAACCGCGCCGGCGCCGGGACCTCCTTGACGGGGATCGCCTCGTCGGCCGGCATGAACACGGGCATGATCTGCAGCTCGCGTCCGGTGTGGAGCCGGATCAGCGACTTCCAGCTGCCGTGCAGCGGGACGGCGACCGGCGTCCGGTACCGGCCGGGGCCGATCTCCTCGAGCGGCTCGACGATGCTGCCGCCGCCCTGCCACGCCGTGACGGTCAGCCACTCGGCGTCCTTCGCGGCGTCGGGCGGGTCGAGCGCGACGGTCACGATCCCCTCGCGCTGCGCGCCGCCCTTCGTCTCCTGCACCTGGACCTGCGCGCGCACGGGCTCCCCGGTCGGGTTGTCGCGCAGCGCGTAGGCGACCATGCCGGCGAGCGCGATCGCGGAGACGACCGCGAGCGGCCGCAGCACCGGCGGGCGCTCGATCTCGTCCGCGGCCAGCCGCGAGCCGACCCACGCGCCGAGCAGCGCGCCGACCAGCGCCATCGCGAGGCCGAACAGGGCGCCCTCGGGGAACAGCTCCGACGGCCACGGCTGGTGCATCACGACGTGCGACCAGCCCCACTCGGAGGCCAGGCCGATCGTCCCGATGCCGAGCCCGGACAACACGCCGAACTGCAGCGGCCGCGTCGCGAAGCGCAGGGCGAGCGCCTCGACGACCAGCGCCTCCACGAGGTAGAGGGGCAGCGCCGGCGTCGTCTGCCCGAGGACCGGGCCGATCGTCACCGACAAGAAGCCGCGCACGAGCAGGAAGAACCCGACCGCGAGCAGCGCGCTGCCCTTGCCGAGGTACATGCGGGTCGCGACGAGCCCGACGCCCGCCGCGAGCATGATCAGCATCGGCTGGAAGATGAAGCGGAACTGGGGGACGCTGAAGTCGAACTCGGCCTGGAACGTCGAGAGGCCGATGAGCAGGCCGCCCGGCAGCGCCGCCTTCTGCAGCAGCGTCGTCCACGGCTTCTCGCGGTCCGGGCGCCCGGCGGCCGCGTTGGCGCGGCGCGCCTCGATGATGAGCACGCACATCCCGATGAGCGTCATCGACGCCCCGCCGATGAGCATCAGGTGCGTCGGGCCCCACAGCGTGACGTCCTGCCCGAACAGCCGGTGCCAGATGTCGTCGAGCGGGAACCCGATCAGGCTGAACGCGCCGCACGCCATCACGAGGACGCCGCCGAGGGGCGCGTACCAGCCCTCCTGGATGCGGATCGCGGTCGGGCCGGTCCGCTCCTTCGGCAGGACGACCGCGAGGAAGCCCGCGGCGAAGATCCCGAAAAGGCCGAACAGGATGAAGTAGTGCGCCGGGTTGGCCAGCGGCCCGGCGTCGCGGCCCTCGTCGATGTGCAGGGAGATGTCCCAGTACATGCCGAAGACGGCGGTCAGCAGCGAGCCGGTGGCGAGGCCCGCGGGCAGCGCCGCCCATCCGGGCAGGCCGGAGACGCGCTCCGAGAATCGCGAAAGGTTGTTCAGGATCTGCACGCGGCCGCTGCGGTGGCCGATGCCCAGGCCCAGCAGGACCACCGTCATCAGCGTGGCGCCGAGCGTCGCGCCGATCACCTCGCCGATCGCCGCGCCGCCGGCGGGCTCTGAGCCGTCGGCGGCGAGGAGTAGGAATGCGTTCATCGTCTCGTCTCCCGGATCGTTACCCCGCATGATGTTACCTCGCTTGAGGTCACATCAATCGTGGGTATCATCACAGTCGGCATGACTCGTGCTCACCTCCGCGCCGTCAGACAGGACGCCCCCGGGGACCGGCTGACCATCGATCAGCTGGCGCAGGCCACGGGGATGACCGTGCGCAACATCCGCAACCACCAGTCGCGTGGCCTCCTACCCCCTCCGGAGGTCGTTGCACGTACCGGTTACTACGGGCCGGAGCACGTCGAGCGACTGAACCTCATCCGGGAGATGCAGGCCGAGGGGTTCAACCTCAACGCGATCAAGCGGCTGCTCGCGGCCGGCGACGACCAGCTCACGCGGTTCCGCCGCGCGATCAGCGCGCCGGGTGAGGGGGAGGCCGCGGAGATCATCGACGCCGACGAGCTGGCGGACCGTTTCGGGGAGACCGATCGCCGGACGCTCGCGAAGGCCGAGGAGCTCGAGGTCCTGGTGCCGCTCGGCGACGGGCGGTGGGAGGTCCCGAGCCCGTCGCTGCTGCGCGCCGCCGAGGAGGCGGTCGAGCAGGGCATCGACCTCGCCGCCGCGCTCGATGCCCTGGAGCGCGTCCGGCGCAACTGCGGGTCGATCTCGCGCACGTTCGTGCGGTTGTTCCTCGAGGAGCTGTGGAAGCCGGTGCGCAACGCGCCGGACGGCGAGACGCGCTGGCCGGAGGTCGCCGAGGCGATCGAGAAGCTCCGCCCGGCCGCGTCGGAGACGGTGACGGCCCTGTTCAGGCAGACACTCGCGGCGGAGATCGAGGCGGCGTTCGCCCGCGAGCTCGAGCGCCAGTCGCGCGGAAAGGGGAAGCGATGAAGGACCTCACGACCACCACCTCGCGCGACTCGACCCCACCGCGCCCCTCGGTGGTCGCGCGCGGAGCGGTCGCGCGCGGAGCGGGCTCGCGCGGAGCGGCCGCGCGCGGCGAAGCCGCGGAGCTCGCGCGGCGCGGGCTCTCGGAGCTGGGCGGGGCGGCGGCCGGCATCGGCGAGATCCACCTGGGCGTGGCGGAGCGGGTCTTCCGGTTCGTCGGCCCGGCGGGGAAGCCGGTCCGGCTGGCGCACGACGCGATCTCGCGCGGCGTGTACACAGGGCTGCGGGGCGCTGCCGTCGCGGCCGGCCACGGCGCGGCGTTCGCGGCGCGCGACGCCGGCCCGGTCTCCCACACGCCCCAGGGCGCGCGCATCGTCGGGATCCTCAACGGCCTCATCGGCGACACGCTCGAGCGGGAGGGCAGCGAGCTGGCGCAGCCGATGGCGATCCGCGTCGACGGCGAGCCGGTCGCGCCGGACGGCGAGTCGCTCGCGCGGGCCTTCCCGCACGCCCGCGGGCGCGTCGTCGTCTTCCTCCACGGCCTGATGGAGACCGAGCGGTCGTGGCGGCTCGGCGGGCGCGAGTCGTACGGCGAGCGCCTGGCCCGCGAGCTCGACTGCACCGCGATCGAGGTCCGCTACAACACCGGCCGCCGGATCTCGGAGAACGGCCGCTCGTTCTGCGAGCTGATGACGGCGCTCGTCGAGGAGTGGCCGGTGGAGATCGAGGAGATCGCGCTCGTCGGGCACTCGATGGGCGGCCTCGTCGCGCGCAGCGCCTGCCACCGCGCGACGCTCGACGGACGGGAATGGGTTGGGCGGGTGCGCCATGTGATCTCGCTCGGTTCGCCGCACACGGGCGCACCGCTCGAGCAGGCGGTCCACTACGCGGCGCACGGCCTGCACCGCCTGCCGGAGACGCGCCCGTTCGGCCGCTTCCTGCGCCGCCGCAGCGGCGGCATCCGCGACCTGCGGCAGGGGTCGCTCGTCGACGAGGACTGGCGCGACCGCGACCCGGAGGCGCTGCGCGCCGACGCGTGCCAGGAGGTCCCGCTGCTGGAGGGCGCGACCCACTGCTTCGTCAGCGCGACGATCACCCGCAGCCCGAAGCATCCCGTCGGCCGCCTGCTCGGCGACATGCTCGTGCTCACGTCCAGCGCCTCGGGCCGCTCCCGCACGCGCCGGCTCGGCTTCAAGGACGAGCACGGCCTGCACGTCGGCGGCGCCAACCACTTCGCCCTACTCAACCACCCGAAGGTCTACGCGCAGCTCGTCCGCTGGCTGCGGGGCTGATCGGCGCAACTTCCGGCGCCTCTGCGCTATCACTCGATGTGTTGCCCACCCCGGCAAGGATGCTGCTCGTCGTGCTCTGCCTGCTGTGCGCCGCCCCCGCGGCGGCGCCGGCCGACGCCGCCGTCCCGCTGAACGCAGCCGACTACGACCTCACGTTCGGGGTGCTCGGGCGGGCGGTGGTGGGGCCCGACGCGTTCCTGTACGACCTCGAGCGCGACGCCTCCGGCCGGATCCTCGCCACCGGCTTCAGCGGCTGGCCGGGGACGCTGGTCCTGTTCCGCACCCTGCCGAACGGCCTGCCGGACCCGACCTTCGGCATCGGCGGCCGGGTCGAGCACCAACTCGGCGCCGGGCCGCCGGCCATCTCCGGCGGCATCGCGATGGCGCTTCAGGACGACGGGCGGATCGTCGTGGCCGGCGGCGCCTCGTACCCGGGTGGCGAGGGGCGCCGGCACGCGACGCTCGTGCGGTTCACTGCGGCGGGCGCGCTCGACGACTCGTTTGGCACCGCGGGGCGCGTGACGATCGTGGCCGAGGGCGAGCAGACCGCCTCGCCGTCGGACGTCGTGATCGATGCCGCGGGCCGGCTCGTCGTCGGCCTCGAGGCATGGAGCGGCGGCGGCGAGGATCGCCACCGGTTCGTGCAGCGCTACACGCCCGGCGGCGCCCTCGACGAGACGTTCGGCGACGCCGGGACCGTCGAGCTGGGCCCCGGTTTCTCGAGGCCGCTGGCCATCGCGCCTGACGGCGACGTCCTGGTCGCCCACGACACCCACGGCGTCGCCGGGTTCGAGGTGACCCGGCTGAACGAGGACGGCAGCCTCGACGAGGCGTTCGGCGAGGGTGGCCACGTCGTCGCGCCGGTCGCTGCGCCCGACGACGAGTCCGAGACCTACGAGCCGGGGACGGGCGGGCTGCTCGTGCGCGAGGACGGCAGCATCCTCCTCGCCGGCACCTCCGCGGATCCGGCGCACGACGGCGAGTGGAACACCGGCGGAGTCCTCACGGTCGTCCGCCTCGGTCCCGATGGCACGGTCGACACCTCGTTCGGCCACGCCGGCGTCGCGACGCTGCCGGCCGATCCCGAGCACCGGGGCTGGAACGTCGAGGTCGGGATCGCCGAGGACTCCGAGGGAAGGATCGTCCTGGGCGGCAACGTCTCCGGCTACGTCGTCGCGGGCCGCCTGCTCGAGGACGGGACGCCCGACGAGGACTTCGGCGACGGCGGCGTCCGGCGGCGCCGGTTCGCCGCGGGCGAGAACAACCTCTTCAGCGGCCTCACCCTGCTCGACGACGGGCGCATCCTGATCGGCGGGACCGGCGGCTCGGTGGACCTCTGCTGCAGCGCGGCGCTGATGCAGCTGCGGGGCGACCCGGACCCGTACACGCTGCTCGAGCAGGCCCCCGGCCCCGAGGTGGTCGAGCCCGTCGCGCGGTTCGTGCTCGGCGCAATGCCGGCGTCCGATCGCTTCGAGTGCCGGCTCGACGGCACCGAGTGGGAGCCATGCGACGGCGCCGTCGAGCTGACGGACCTTCCGAACGGCGCGCACCTGTTCGAGGCGCGCGCGATCGGGCCCGACGGCGCCCCCGCCGAGCCGATCGCGTACGCGTTCACGGTCGCGGTCCCACCGCCCATCGACCCTCCGCCCGTGGAGCCGCCGCCGGTCGATCCCCCGCCGGTCGACCCGCCGCCGGTCGACCCGCCGCCTCTCGATCCCGCGGTCGGGACGCCCCCGGTTGACCTGCCCGCCGTCGATCCGGCGCGCATCGACATCCCGCGCGTCGACGCCCCGATCCACCTGCCGCCCGTTCGCCTGCCGGCCGCGCCCACCATGCCCGCTCGGCTCGGCGCGCCGCCGGCAGCGCCGAGCGCCGTCGCCTCGCCGCGCCGGAAGGCCAGCCGCTCCCGCGCCGCCCGCCGCCGCGCCCAGGCGCGCAGGCTCCGCGCCGCGAGAGCCGCGCGCGCCCGTCACTGATATCCACTCGGATATACTGCGCGGCATGAATGCCGCCGCGACGATCCGCGACGCCCGCCTCAGGGCAGGATTGACGCAGGCCGCGCTGGCCCAGCGCGCCGGCACCTCCCAGGCGACCCTCTCCGCCTACGAGAGCGGGCGAAAGCAGCCATCGGTCGTGACCCTCTCGCGCGTCCTCGAAGCCGCGGGCGCGCGGTTGACGGTGGAGATGGCATTCGAGCGCAACGCGCGGATCTTCGCCAGCGCCCTCGAGATGGCGGAAGCGCTGCCGTCGCGGCGGAAGGGCGACCTCGAGTACCCGCGACTCCCGACGTGACCTTCGCCGAGCGCCTCGTCGAGCTACACCGCGCGCTCGCCGAGCACGCTCTGCCGCATGCCTTCGGCGGGGCCATCGCGCTCGCGTACGCGACGGCCGACCCGCGCGGCACGACCGACATCGACATCAACGTGTTCGTGCCGGTAGAGCGGGCAGGCGAGGCCCTCGCCGCTCTTCCGCGAGGCGTCGAGCAGCCGGCGGGCACCGCTGCACGAGTCGCGCGCGATGGGCAGATCCGCCTCTGGTGGGAGGACACCGCGGTCGATCTGTTCTTCGACTACGCGCCCGTGCACGCCGCTGCCGCCGCGCACCGCCGGATCGTCCCGTTCGCCGGCATCGAGATCCCGGTCCTCGGGCCGGTCGAGCTCGCGGTGTTCAAGATCATGTTCGACCGCTTCCGCGACTGGGGCGACATCGAGGAGATGGCGAAGTCGGGCACGTTGGACGTCGAAGCCGTCCGGGCGACGCTCGCGCCGATGCTCGCGCCCGACGACCACCGGTTCGCGCGGCTCGACGAGGTGGTGCGGCGGACGGGCCGCTAGGCCGCGGCGGGCTCGCGGCGGTCCGCGCTCGGGACCTGCGACGTGTGCTCGGCGATGAGGTCGACGAAGTGGGGCCAGAGCTGGCGCGGCAGGTCGTGGCCCATGCCCCTGAAGAACACCAGCCGGGCGCCGGGGATGGCGCGGGCGGTCGCGCGGCCGCCGCTGGGCGCGACGAGCTTGTCGTTCCTGCCGTGGATCACGAGCGTCGGCGCCTTGATCCTCCGCAGCGCAGGCGTGCGGTTGCCGGAGGCGATGATCGCCATGAGCTGCCGGCTCGTCCCGGCGTCGTCGCCCTGGCCGCGGTCGAACGACTTCGCCGCGAGGTCCCGGAGGTCGGCCTCGTTGAGCTCGAACCCCGGCGACCCGACGACCTCGAAGAGCTTCACGATCCGCTCGACCGCCTCCTCCTTGTCCTTCGGCCGCGCGCCGAGCAGGAACGGGTAGACGGTGAACGACGGCTGGCCCCACAGGCGGTGGCCGGTCGTCGACATGATCGACGTGAGCGTGAGCACCTTCTCGGGGTGCCGCACCGCGAGCATCTGGGCGATCATCCCGCCCATGGAGGCGCCGACGACGTGGGCGGCGTCGATGCCGAGGCCGTCGAGCAGGCCCGCGGCATCGCCGGCCATGTCGTCGAGCGTGTAGGCGGCGGCGCGCGTGTCGCGCAGCAGCATCTGCTTCACTGTCGGCGGCCTGACGTCGCGCAGGTGGGTCGACCGGCCGATGTCGCGGTTGTCGTAGCGGATGACGAAGAAGCCGCGGTCGACGAGCATCCGGCAGAAGTCCTCGCGCCAGGCGAGCATCTGCGTCCCGAGCCCCATGATCAGCAGCAGCGGCGTGTCGCCGGCGTCGCCGAAGGTCTCGTAGCAGAGCTCGACGTCGCCGACCTTGCAGAACTGCTCGCTCATCGCGGGGGAGAGGGTACTCAGCGGCGGCGGCGGCGCGCGGGGCCGCGACGCGGGGCGTGCGGCCGCGGCGCGGGGCGCGAGAGCCCGGTCTCGCCGAACTCGCGGTCGAGCCGCAGCGCGCTCGCGATCTGCCCGACGTCCGCCGCGGCCTCGCCGTCGACGAACGTGATGCCGACGCCGGTCCGCCCGGCGCGGCCGGTGCGCCCGACGCGGTGGACGTACGTGTCGCGCCCGTCCGGCGGGTCGAACTGGATGACGTGCGAGATGTCGTCGACGTCGATGCCGCGCGCGGCGACGTCGGTCGCGACGAGCGTGTCGACGCGGCCGGCCTCGAAGCTCGCGAGCGCCCGCTCGCGCTGGCGCTGCGACTTGTCGCCGTGCATCGCGAGCGCCCGGACGCCCTCGCGGGCCAGCGACTTCACGAGCCGGTCGGCGCCGCGCTTCGTCCGCACGAACACGAGCGCGAGCCCGCGGTCGCCGTGGTCCAGGTGCTCGATCAGCCGGCCGACGCGCTCCGGGCGCTCGACCCGGACGAACCGGTGCTCGATCTTCGCCTCGGCGCGCTTCGGCGCGGCCTCCTCGTGGCGGCGGGCGTCGCGGGTGAACGCGGTGGCGATCCGCCCCGCCTCGCCGTCGAGCGTCGCGGAGAAGAAGAGGGTCTGCCGCGAGCGCGGAGTCTGGGCGACGATCCGGCTGACGGCGGGCTTGAAGCCCATGTCGAGCATCCGGTCGGCCTCGTCGAGCACGAGCACCTTGACGTGCTCGAGCGTGAGCGAGCCGCGGGCGATGAGGTCCTCGAGCCGCCCGGGCGTCGCGACGACGATGTGGGCGCGCGGCGCCTCGCGCTCCTGCTTGCCGATCGACACGCCGCCGTAGACGGCCGCGATCTTCAGGGCGCGCGCGTGGGCGACGGACCGCGTCTCCTCGACGATCTGCGAGACGAGCTCGCGCGTGGGGGCGAGCACCAGCGCGCTCGGGCGCCGGTCGGTCGCCTCGATGCGGTCCACGATCGGGACGGCGAACGCGAGCGTCTTGCCGGACCCCGTGGGGGAGGACGCGAGGACGTCGCGGCCGGCGAGGACGTCGGCGGTGACGCGCTCCTGGATGGCGAAGGGCTTGGTGATCCCGCGGGCGGCGAGGGCCTGGACGACAGGCGCCGACACGCCGAGCGCGGCGAAGGACTTGCTCATGAGACTCCTGCGAATTTCGGGTGGAAGTGACGGCCGACCCGAACCTCTGAAGCAGGACTGCGAGCGAGCTGTCGCACCGGCGGGGATCGCCGGAACGCCGCCTACTGTAGCGGGCGTGGCGTTCGCCATCGGGATCTTCGTGCTCGCGCTCGCCGTCATCGCGAGCGATCGCGTCCACCGGACGAAGGTCGCCCTGATCGGCGCGATCCTCGTCCTGGTCACCCAGACGATCGAGCAGGAGCAGGCGATCGAGGCGATCGACTGGAACACGATCGGGCTGCTCGCCGGGATGATGCTCATCGTCCGGCTGACCGAGACGACGGGGCTCTACACCTACCTCGCGATCAAGGCCGGGCAGTGGGCGCGCGGCCGGCCGTTCCTCGTCGCCTTCGCCCTCGCGGCGGCGACGGCCGTCCTCTCCGCCTTCCTCGACAACCTGACGACGGTCCTGCTCATCGTGCCCATCACGTTCCTGCTCGCGGACACGTTGGACATCGACCCGATCCCGCTCGTGCTCATCGAGGTCGTCGCGTCGAACATCGGCGGCACCGCGACGCTGATCGGCGACCCGCCGAACATCATGATCGCGGGCGCGACCGGCCTCTCCTTCACCGACTTCGTCGTCAACCTCGCGCCCATCGCGACGGTCGCGTTCCTCGTCGTGACGGGCCTCATGTACCTGGCGTTCCGCCGGCGGCTGCAGATCGCGCCTGAGGCCCGCGACCGCGTCATGGAGCTCGACGCCCGCAAGTCGATCGAGGACCCGGACGAGCTGAGGCGCGCGCTCCCGGTGCTGATCGGGACGATCGTGCTGTTCTTCGTCCACAAGCCGCTGGGGCTCGAGCCCGCGACGGTCGCGCTGCTCGGCGCGACCGTGCTGCTCGTCCTCACGCGTCAGCCGGTCGAGGAGGCGCTCGCCCGGATCGAGTGGCCGACGCTGTTCTTCTTCATCGCGCTGTTCGTGATGGTGGGGGCGCTGGAGGAGACCGGCGCGATCGACGAGATCGCCCACGGGATCGCCGACGTGACCGGCGGCGACCGGACCGCGGAGCTGCTGGGGATTACCTGGGTCTCGGCGCTCGCGTCGGGCATCGTCGACAACATCCCGTTCACCGCGACGATGATCCCGGTCGTCGAGCAGCTGCAGGGGCCGGAGGGGGACGACGCCTACTGGTGGTGCCTGGCACTCGGGGCCTGCTTCGGCGGCAACCTGACGCTGATCGGGGCCGCGGCGAACGTCGCCGCCGCGGGCACCGCCGAGCGCAGCGGCCGGCCCATCGGGTTCGTGGAGTTCCTGAAGGTCGGCGTACCTGCGACGCTGCTCTCGATGCTGCTCGCGACCGGCTACATCGCGTTGAGGTACCTGTGACCGAGGTGCTGCGCGACGACATGCCGGTGGGCGACGCGGTCCGCGCCGTGCTGGGAGCCGGCCTGCCCGCGCTGCCGGTCGTCGACGGCGACGAGAAGCTGGTCGGGATCTTCGGCGAGCGCGAGTTCCTCGGCGCGCTGTTCCCCGGCTACGTCAAGGAGCTGCCGTACGCCGGGTTCGTCCCGAAGTCGATGGAGTCCGTGCTCGAGAAGCGCGCGGGGGCCCGCGACGCGCCGGTGCGCGCCTACATGAACACCGAGCACGTCGAGGTCCCGCCCGACCACGCCGACGTGCAGCTCGCCGAGATCTTCCTGCACCACCGGGTCCTGATCGTCCCGGTCACGGACGCCGGCCGGGTGGTCGGCGTCGTGACACGGAGCGAGTTCTTCAGGGCGCTCGCCGAGCGCTTCCTGCGCGACTAGTTCGCGAAGGTGATGACGAAGCTGCGCCCGCGGCGCTTGTTGTTGTGCGACGGCATGCCGACCGACGCCCCGACGCCCATCACGCGGAAGGTGGGGTAGAGGATCGCCTTGCGGTGGATGTGGCGCTTCATCCACTCGCGCACGATCGACCGCGGCGTGCTCCAGCGGCCGCGCCCGGCGCCGAGGATCTCGCCGAAGGTCAGGCGCTTGTTGCGGCCGTACCCCGAGCGGCGGACGCGCTGCAGCAGCGAGCCGTGCGCCGGCGAGTCGTGGCCGATGAACTGGTAGCGGACGATGTCGCGGGCGTGCACGCGGGCCACCTTCGCGAGGCGGGCGTTGTGGCGCAGCGCGGGCAGGCCGCGCTTCGCGCGCTCGGCGTTGACGAGGCAGAAGACGACGCGGTTCGCCTGCCGCTTCGACAGGGTCTGAGAGTCGGCCCCGGCGCAGCCCTGGGCGGAGGCAGGAGCGGCGACGCCGAGCGCGGCGACGACGCTGAGGATGGCCGCGATCCCTGCGGCCCGGAACGGGTTGGTGACTGGCATGTCGGTCCCCTCGTTTTGCGAACGATTCGACAGACGCCGCCAGCGACCCTTCAACGGACCGCTACGACGCGAACTTCCGGAAGCGAGGCCCGGCGGAGGCCTCAGGTTCCATAACGACGCCGATGTAGGAGCCTTGCGGTTCCCCCCTTTTTCACCGGCGGTGCCCCGGCTACCCCGAAGCGGCGGCCACTATAGCTCGCCCACCGGAAGGTCTGCTCTCGGCCGCGCTCAGCGCCTGCGCTCGACGGCCCGCAGCCGCCGGTCGAGCGCCTCGTTCTGCTCACGGGCCGCCTCGAGCTCGGTGCTCAGGCGTTCGATCGCGCGGTCCTGCCGGTCGTCGGGCGTCGTCCTCCGCTCGGTCCCGAATGCGGCCACGGTGCCGATCGCGAACAGGATCACCCCGACCGTGAAGGCCGCGGCCTGGACTCCGAAGTACCACGCCGACCGCGAGCGCGTCCACTCGCCCTCGCTGCCCAGCTGGGACAGCTTCTTGATGCCGAGGCCCCCGGTCAGCGCGCTGACGAAGAGCACCGTCGCGCCCCCGACCCACCAGAACGCGGCGCTCCCGCCGACGTCGTGAAGGCCCGTTGCGAACGCGACGAGCGCCAGTCCCGCGGCGACCGCGGTGCCGGTCGCGGTGATGAGCGATGTGCTGAGCGCGGAGCGGAGCTTCGCCGCCTCGAGCTTGTCCTCCCGCGTGCCCGCCACGTCTGAGGACCTACGGCGCGACGATGCCGCCGACGGGGACGTTCCCGACGGGGTCGCCCGGCAGGTCCTGCGCGGCGTACGGCGCGCACTCCGGCGGCGACGCGCCGTCGAAGCCGGTCTCCAGCGCCAGCGCGATGTCCGCGCACATCACGTGGTCGCCGATCGTCGGAGAGACGTTGAAGATGATGTTGTCGTTGACGGGCGCCTCCGCCGCGATGACGGGCACGTAGCGGGCGGGCGCGATGAGGTAGCCGAGCTGGTCGTTGGCGAGGCCAAGTTGCAGGACCTCCTGCTCGCCCCGGATCGAGTCGCGGATCCCGGCGCCGATGGCGGGGAAGCCCTCGCCGGGCGTGCCGCTGAAGAGCACGCCGCCGACGCGGAGCGCCGACGCGACGGTGCGGACCGTGTTCCCGACGACCCAGGGGCTCTCGTGCGAGCGCAGCAGGCGCGTGCCCGTGTGGTGGCCGAGCGTGAAGAGGCCCAGCACGGCGGGGCCGGTGATCGGCTCGCGGATGAAGCGCTTCGCCGCCGCGACCGGGCCGGTGACGCGCGAGCCCGTGTTCACCGCGTCCCGGACGTGCGCCATGTAGTTGAGCAGGTACGCCGTCCGGCGATCCCGCGTGTTGTACCCCGGGTTGTCGGGGCGCGTGTGCGCGCAGGCGGGGCCGCACGGCTGGGTGCCGCCGAGCGCGCCGACCATCGCGACGCCGACGCCGCCGTAGGCCTTCGCCATCTCCTCGGAGAGGAACTGCGGCCAGTCGCCGTGCAGGCCGTTGCCGCCGCCCGCGGTCGCGTGGGCGGCGTACGCGGTGAGCGTCGCGACGACGCGGTCACCCGGCGCCGTCGCCTGCACGACGCGGAACATGCCGTCCTTGCCCGGCGTCGCGCACAGCTCGGGCCCCGGGTAGTCCGGCTCCTTGGACTGGTTCAGCGCCTCGCTGCACGACTGGTTGTAGATGAGGTCCGCGGCGTCGGAGTGGCCGGCACGCAGGTTCGCGAACCGCCGGTGGGCGTACGCCTCCTCGATCGCGGCGACGGTCTGGTCGCGGATGTACTCGAGGTACGCGACGTCGACACCGCCCCAGGCGCCGATCGTGTCCGGTCCTGAGTGGGTGTGGTCGCTGGCGATGAGGATGTCGCTCGCGTCCAGCCCGTCGACGTCCGCCGCGACGCGCTCGGCGATGTCGTGCAGGCCGAGCGGGCCGTCCTGATAGGCGGCGAACATGCCCTGCGTCTCGATGTTCGCGATCGCCACCGCGTGGTCGCCGTCGTCGAACACGACCGCCCGCGCCGCGATCCGCTCGCCGTGCGAGTCGTCGTAGCCCCCGCGCCCGACGATCGCGTCGGGGATGACCGTCCCGTCGCCGAGGCCGAAGCCGCCGAGGTTCACTTTGCCGTCCGGCGTGATGTCGCGCTGCGCCGCCCCGACGAGGTAGTCCGGGAGCCGCACGGAGACGGGCGCGGTCTGCCCGCCGACGAACCGCGAGCCGCCGAGCCGCATCGTGCTCGCGACCGTGTAGCGGTGCACGGAGCCGGGCTCGACCCGGGCGTCGCTGAAGCTCGTCGCGCCGCCGCCGAGCGTCGCGATCGTCAGGCCGTCGCGCCGGACGACGATCGCTCGCTGGGTCGCCCCCGCCGGGCACGCCGCCGCGTTCCACCGCAGCTCGACCGCCCGCTCCCCGACCGACGCGGTCAGCCCGGTCGGCGTGCCGAACGACGGCGCCGCCGCGGCCGGCGCCGCCAGGCAGAGCACGGCGAAGAGGGCGAGGGCGAGCGCGCGGGACATGGACACCACAACGTCGCGGCGCGCGAAAACCGGCGGTCAGGTCGCGACGAGGACCGGCTCTTCCACCGGCTCCACGCGGCGCTTCGGCAGCCACAGCGAGGCGAAGAACGCGACGACCACGAGCAGCAGGGCCCAGAAGAACGTCTGCCCGAACGCCTCCGCCATCTGCGGCGCGTAGCGCACCCGCGCGCTCTCGGGGATGGCCTGGCCGAAGGTCTCGGCCGACCCCGCGCTGTCGCCCGTGGGCAGCCGCGCGGCCAGCGCCTTGGTCAACAGGACCGTCATCACCGCCGTCCCGATCGATGCGCCGACCTGCTGGATGATGTTGAGCGTCGTGCTCGCCCGCGCGACCGCGGCCTCGCGCAGCGTCTGCATGGCGCCGGAGAAGACGGGCATCATCGCCGCGCCCATCCCCATCCCCTGCAGGAAGAGGATGGCGGCGAGGACGGAGTACTTCGTGTCGGCCTCGAGCGTCGTCAGCCCGAGGAACGAGCAGGCGGCGAGCACCAGCCCGACCGGCACGATCCGGCCGACGCCGGTGATGTCGGTCAGCCGCCCCGCGAGCGGCATGACCAGCATCGCGCCGAGACCCTGCGGCGCGAGCAGGAGGCCGGTGTCGAACGCCGACTCGCCGCGGACGGCCTGCAGGTAGAGCGGCACGAGCAGCATCCCGCCGAACACCGAGATCGCCATCAGGACCATCGTCCCCGAGGCGATCGAGAACGTCCGGTTGGCGAACAGCCGCAGGTCGATCAGCGGGTCGTCGGCGCGCAGCGCGTGCCAGACGAAGCAGCCGAGCAGGGTCGCGCCGACGAGCACCGGCAGCAGGACGCCGTCCGACCCGAAGCCGCCGGACGTCGCCGACTCCGCGAGCCCGTAGATGACCGCGGCCAGGCCGGGGGAGAGCAGCGCGAGGCCGAACCAGTCGAGGGCGTGGTGCGGCTGCGGCTCGTCGCGCGGCAGGACCCGCCGCGCCAGCAGCACGGCGGCGGCGCCGACCGGCAGGTTGACGAAGAAGATCCAGCGCCACGACGCGTTCTCGACCAGCCAGCCGCCCAGGATCGGGCCCAGGATGGGGCCGAGCAGCATCGGGACGCCGATGATCGCCATGACGCGGCCGATCCGGCGCGCGCCCGCCGCGCGCGTGAGGATCGTCATGCCCGCCGGCATGATCATCCCGCCGCCGAGCCCCTGCACCACGCGGAAGGCGATGAGCGACTCCGCGCTCCACGCGATCCCCGACAGCGCCGATCCGCTGAGGAACAGCAGGATCGAGATCAGGTACAGGCGCTTGGTCCCGAAGCGGTCGGCGGCCCAGCCGGTGAGCGGGATGACGGTCGCCAGCGCGAGCGTGTAGCCGGTGACGACCCACTGGATCGTCGCCAGCTCCGACTCGAACTCCCGGGCCAGGGTGCTGATCGCCACGTTGACGACCGTCGTGTCGAGGATCGACATGATCGTCCCGAGGACGACCACGGAGGCGATGAGAACGAGGCGGCGGTCGAGCGACTGCTCGGCGGACATCGTCTCCGCAGACTAGGGCGCACACCAGGGACGGCCGGGGGGATCCCCCCGACGCGACCGGGGGTGCGGCGGCGGGAGCATCGCCGCCATGCTCAAGACCGCCCCCACACTGCTCGCCCTGTGTGCCTCGCTGCTCGTCGCGGCGCCCGCCGCAGCGGACTCGATCGCCTACGTCAAGGACGGCGACGTCTGGCTCGCGTCCCCCGACGGCTCGCGTCAGCAGCAGGTCACGAAGACCGGCGAGTACTCCTACGTCTCCCAGGCCGACGACGGCACGCTCGCCGCGCTGGCGCCCGGCGAGAGGATCCGCACGCTGTCCCGTACCGGCCAGGTGCTCAGCGAGATCTCCACCTACGTCAGCGACGGCGCGCCGCAGGCCGGGCCGGTCAGCCAGTTCGCCGGCCCGTTCAACCCCGAGATCTCGCCGGACGGCAAGCTGATCGCCTACGAGTGGCAGAACAGCGACTACTACCACCACTCGGGCTGCAGCGGCGAGAGCGTCCCGCCGTGCCACGTCCTCAGCTCGCGCTGGGGCGTCGGCATCACCCATGCCGACCGCTTCACGCCGCACGACGAGTTCGGCCTCATCACCGGCTGGATCGGGCCGTACTGGATGGCGAACGACCGCCTCCTGCGCTCGAACGCGCCGGTCTCGCCGAACGAGGACGCCGTCATCACGAACATCGGGCCGGGCAAGGCCGACGACGACATGAAGCGCTGGTTCTGGGACGACAACGGCGCCTCGGGCGTCGAGGAGGTCGAGATCACGCGCGACCAGAAGGTCGCGGCGGGCATCGCCGGCTTCGAGTCGAACGAGCTGAGGATCTACCGCGTGCTCTACGACCCGATGACCGCGCCGGCGCAGAAGCTCGGCCCGTTCGAGGACAACCCGGACGTCGTCGAGCCGTGCCTCGCCGCGAAGGACCCGGCCGGCGGCCGGTACGTCAACCTCTCGTTCGCGCCCGACGGCCGGCACCTCGCGTTCGAGGCCGGGGACGGGATCTCGATCAGCGAGGTGCCGGACATCGCGGGCGGCTGCGGCCCGACGCCGGCCGAGGCGCCGAAGCTCCTGGTCCCCGGCGGCAAGCACCCGCACTGGGGTCCGGCGGAGATCCCGCCGGCCTCGGCGTACGAGGAGCGCACGGACTGCGGCTGCACGCCGCCTCCGCCTCCGGGTGGCGCGACGCTGACCTCCGCCACCGTCAGGGGAGGGAAGATCACCCGCGGCGTCACCGTGACGATCCGCACGACGGGCCCCGGGGCGGTCGCGGCGCTCGGCAAGGTGGGGGCGCGGAGGGTCGCCGCGGCGACGAAGACGGTCCCCGCCGCGGGGGCGACGAAGCTGCGCCTGCGCTTCACGGCGGCGGCGAGGCGCGCGCTGAGGCGCAAGCGCTCGGTCCGCGTCGCGGTGACGGTCACCTTCAAGCCGGCGGACGGCGGCGCGCCGCAGTCGCGCAGCGCGGTGGTGCGGCTGAAGCGCTAGCTCCATAGGCTGCGCGGATGCGAATCCGCGCGGCTGTCCTGGAGGAGTTCGGTGCGCCACTGAGCGTGCAGGACGTCGACCTCGCCGGCCCCCGCGCCGGCGAGGTCCTCGTGCGTCTGCGCGCGTGCGGTGTGTGCCACACCGACCTCTACACGGCGTCGGGCGCCGATCCCTCCGGCTACGCGCCGTGCGTGCTCGGCCACGAGGGCGCGGGCGTCGTCGAGGAGGTCGGCGCGGGCGTCCCGTCGGTGGCGCCCGGCGACCACGTCGTCACGCTGTTCAACCCGTTCTGCGGCGAGTGCGTCAACTGCGCGTCCGGCAAGACGAACGTGTGCGTCGCGATCCGCGAGCAGCAGGGGCGCGGCTACCTGCCCGACGGGACGACCCGTCTCTCGCGGGACGGCGACGAGCTGCGGCACTTCATGGGCTGCTCGACGTTCGCCGAGGCGACCGTCATGCCGGAGATCGCGCTGGCGAAGGTGTCGCCCGACGCGTCCCTGGAGGCGTGCGCGCTCTTCGCGTGCGGCCTGACCACGGGCCTCGGGGCGGCGATGTACCGTGCCGAGGTCGAGCCCGGGTCGACGTGCGTGGTCTTCGGGGCCGGGATGGTCGGGCTCGGCGCGGTCGTCGGCTGCCGGCTCCAGGGGGCGGAGCGGATCATCTGCGTCGACCTGTCGGAGGACCGGCTCGCGCTCGCGCGGCAGCACGGCGCGACGGACACGTGGACCGCCTCCGACGACGTCGTCGAGCGCGTCGTCGCCGAGACCGGCGGGTTCGGCGCGGACTACACGTTCGAGGCGACCGGTCTCGTCGCGGTGATGCGCCAGGCGCTCGAGTCGGCGCGGATGGGCTGGGGGTTGTGCACGATCGCGGGCGTCGCCGGGAAGGGCGAGGTGCTCGAGGTCATCCCGCGCTTCCTCATGCAGGGCCGCCGCGTGCAGGGCGCGTCCTTCGGCGGCGTGAAGAGCCGCCCGCAGGTGCCGCTGCTCGTCGACCGCTACCTCGCCGGCGACATCGACGTCGACTCGTTCATCTCGCACCGCCTGACGCTGGACGAGGTCAACCGCGGGTTCGACCTGATGCACGACCAGGACGGCATCCGCAGCGTGATCGTGTTCTGATGGACGACCAGTCCGCATTCGCGCTCGTCGGGCTGCCGATCGCCGTCGCGCTCATCATGGGCAGCCTCGGGCTGTCCCTCACCGTCGAGGACTTCAAGCGCGTCTTCACGCAGCCGCGCGGGATCCTCATCGGGCTCGGCAACCTCTTCGTCGTCTCGCCGTTCCTCGCGTTCGCCGTGGCCGAGCTGTACGGGCTCGAGGCGCTGTTCGCCGTCGGGCTCGTCCTGCTCGGCGCGTCGCCCGGGGGCGCGACCGCGAACCTCATGACGCATCTCGCCCGCGGCGACACCGCGCTGTCGATCTCGATGACCGCGCTCAGCAGCGTGGCGGCGGTCGTCACCGTGCCGCTCTACCTGAGCCTCGCGATCTCGCACTTCGACGCCGGCGTCGGCGACGACGTCGGCATGCTCGGGATCTCGCTGAGGGTGTTCCTCATCACGGTCGTCCCGGTGGCGATCGGGATGTGGATCCGCGAGCGGCGGACCGCGTGGGCGATCGCGAAGGAGCCGGTCGCCAAGCGCATCGCCGTCGCATGCCTGCTCCTCGTGATCGTGGGCGCGGTCGCGGAGGAGTGGGGCACCGTGACCGACCACTTCACCGAGCTGGCGATCGCGACGCTCACGCTGAACGTGCTCGCCATGACCGTGTCGTTCACGATCTCCCGCCTCGCGCGCCTCGACAACCCGCAGTCGACCGCGATCGCGATGGAGCTCGGCATCCACAACGGCACGCTGGCGATCGCGGTCGCCGTCCTCGTCACGGACGACCTCGCGATCCCCGCCGCGATCTACAGCGCGTTCATGTTCCTGACCGCGGGCGCGTTCGCGCGGCTGATGTGGCGGCGAAACGCGGGGGGGCCCGGCGAGCCGGCGCCGGTGCCGGCCTGACGCGCGGGCCCCTCCCGTCCCGGCTAGCGCCGGTGGACTTGGATGTTCCCGCCCACGATGGGGTTGTCCTCCGGGCCGGACGCGTAGGCGGCCGTGATGATCTGGTACGTGTCCGGGCCGGCCGGCTGGCTGCCCGGCTCGCCGGCGTCGCGGACCCGGACCCGGAACTCGACCGGGCCGGCGCCGTTCACCTCGCCGAGCCCGTAGACGTCGGCGCGGCCGTTGTCGTCGCAGACCACCGCGACGATCTCGATCGAGTGGAAGTTGAGCGGCATGACCTGGTTGTGGTCCTGGTACTCGAGCTCCCCGCTCTCCGCGACGCCGGGGGCGACCTTGGCGTTGCCGCCGAAGGTGCCGCGGTCGCCGGTGAGCGTCGCGATCCAGCCGCCCTCCGTGATCGTGATCTCGCAGTCCGGGCTCGACGGGGGGAAGATCCAGTTCTTCTGCGCCGTGTCGCCCGGCTCGTTCGCGTCCTGCCGGCCGTTCGGCTGTGCCGGGCCGTCGGGATCGAAGTCCGCGAACGCGGTGATCGTGTCGGTGCCCGGCAGGTCCGGGCCGGTGTAGCAGTGCTGCGCGTTGCCGCCCGCGTCGGTCGTGTCGCTGCCGTCCTCGTCGGCCGGCTGCGCGTCCTGCTCCGACGCTCCCTCGACGTCGAAGACGATCCGCTCGCCCGGCGTCGGGTTGCCGAACTGGTCGCGGACCTCGGCCTTGACGCAGTGCTGCGTGCCGACCTCGTTCGTCGACGTCTTCGGGGTCAGCAGCACCGTCGCCGGGTCACCCGGATGCCACGTCTTCGTGGCGTCGTCGGACGGCTCCCCCGGGTCCTGCTCGTTGTCCTCCTCGACGCTGTCGGCCCAGGCGTGGATCGCGTCCTGGCCGGCCTGCGTGCTCGTGTAGCAGTACTCGGCGACCCCGCCGTTGTTCGTGCGCACCGTCGCCTGCTTCTGCGTCGTGCCGGTCACCACGAACCGGACGGGCTCGTCCGGGTTGGGGTTGTCGAACACGTCGGTGACGAGCGCCTGCACGCAGTGCTGCGTGCCCACGACGTTCTCGGCCTCCTTCGGCGTCAGCCGCAGGATCGCGGGCTCCAGCGGCAGCCACAGCTTCGTCGCGGTGTCCGCCGCGGTCTCGTCGGCGTCGCGCGTGTCGTCACCGTCCTCGTCGGCGTACGCGACGATGGCGTCCGGGCCCGCGGTCGTGCCGCCCGTGTAGCAGAAGCGCGCCTGGCCGCCGGCGTCCGTCACGTCGCTGCCGGAGGCCGTGTTGACGCCCGTCACCGTGAACCGCACGCGCTCGTTCGGCGTGAGGTTGCCGAACGCGTCCCGCACGGTCGCCCGGACGCAATGCTGCTCCTGGATGCGGTTCTCGGCCACCTTCGGCTCGAGGACGAGCGTCGCCGGGTCGCCCGGCGTCCACGTCTTCTCACCGGCGTCGAACGGCTCGAGCGGGTCGCGCGTGCCCTGGTTCTGCTCGTCGTAGTGCGCCGTGATGACGTCGGCGCCCGCGACCGTGCTCGAGTAGCAGAACTCCGCCACGCCGAGCTCGTCGGTCTGGTCGGCGCCCGTCCGGTCGGTGGTGCCGGTCACGACGAAGCGCACGCGCTTGTCCGGGATCGCGTTGCCGAACACGTCGCGGACGGTCGCGGTGACGCAGTGCTGCGTGTCCACCGGGTTCGACGCCGTCTTCGGCTCGAGGACGACGGTGTTGGCCGCCGCCGGCGCCCACGTCTTCGTGGCGTCGTCGAACGGCTCGGTGCCGATGTCCTCCACGCCGTCGCGGTCGTTGTCCGCGTAGGCGTGGATCGTGTCGAGCCCGACGGTCTCGGGCCCGGTGTAGCAGTGCTGCGCCTCGCCGTCCTGGTTGGTCGTGGCCGCGCCGTCCTCGTCGGTCGGCTGCCCGTCGGCCTCCGACGCGCCCTCGACGTCGAAGCGCACGACGACGTTCGCCGCCGGCCCGCCGGTGTCCGTCTTCGCCGTGGCGGTGACGCAGTGCCGGGTGTCGACCTGGTTGACCGCGGCGTCCGGCGTGAGGGTGAGCGTCTTGGCCTGGCCGGGACACGCGTTCGCGTCGCCGAGCGTGATCACGCGGATCTGGTCGTAGTCGGTCGGCCCGACGTGGAGCCGGAAGCGGATGCGATTGGCCGTCGTGTTGATCTGCAGCTCGTCGAACAGCGGCGACAGCTCGAGGCCGCGAATCGGCTCGGCGCCGTACGTGGTCGCGGGCGCGAGCCCAGGGTCGGCGTCGCTGGCGATGAGGTTCGGCGACGTGACGACGATGCCGATAATCGGCGAGGCGAACGCGACCTCGGTCGCGCCCGGCCCGGTGATCCCGCCGTACACGTAGGTCGGCGAGCCCGGGCCGTCGGCGTGGATGAGGTGGCTGTCGATGCACGTCCCCGCCGGGATGACTCCCGCCCGCAGGTCCTCGGGGCCGTCGATGTTGCCGCCGCGCGGCGTCGGGCACGTCACGAACGCCGACGTCGCCATCGAGCAGTTGTCGAGCGCGATCGGCGCCTTCGTCGTGTAGTCCTGCTCCTCGTCGAACGCGTGCGCGCCGAACGGCCCGGGGCCGGGGCCGCTGTCCGGGTGCTGGTGCTGGTTCATCGCCACGTTCGCCGGCGATGGATGCCCTGCCGTCGACTGGTGGACCTCGCCGCTCACGGCGGTGATCGATGCGGCGGCGACGCCGGTGACGGCGGCCGCGAGCAGCGCTGCGACCAGCACTGCGACGAACGTTCTGCTCATCTTTGCCCCCCGCGCCGCGCCGGCCCTGACCGCGCCCCCCGCGCGGTCCTCCTATCCGAGCCGGCGTCGGCTCAGGCGGGTTTGTAGCAATTCGAATCCGTCGCTGCGCCACTCGGTCAGCCGCCGCGCGACTTCCTCAAAGCGCGCGCAGGAGCGCGGTGATCCCGGCGGCGACCAGGCCGCCCACGACCACGTTCGCGCCGCGCCACAGGAGGACGCCCGCCACCGCGACACCGGCGGTGTCGGCCCCGACCGTCCACTCGTCGTCATGCGCGAACACGGCTACCGCGACGAGCGCCGACAGCAGCGCGGGCGCCATGAGCTTGATGATGCTCGCGAACCAACGCGGCAGCTCGCGGCCGCCGAGCGCGACGGGCCCCGCGGCCTTGATGGCGAAGGTCGTCGCCGCGCACAGCGCGATCACGAGCCAGATCTCGCCCCGGCTCATCGCCGCAGTCCGACCAGGGCCGCCGCGCTTGCCGCGAGCATCGGGATGCCGGGCGGCGCGACAGGGACGAGGGCGAGGGCGATGAACGCGCCGAGCGCCGCCGCGGGACGCGCGTCAGCGTCGCGGAGCTCGACGATGAGCAGCGCGAGGAAGAACGTCGGGAACAGCGCGTCGAACCCGAGCTTGTCGGTATCGCCGAGCAGGTCCCCGCTCAGCGCGCCGGCGAGCGTGCCCGTGAACCACGTCAGGTACTGCACCGCCGACGCGCCGAAGAGAAACGGGCGGTCGAACCTCCCGTCGGACTGCAGCGCCATCGCCCACGACGAGTCGACGACGGCCTGGCCCTGCGCGCCGCGCTTCGGCGCGCTGCCGGGCAGCGACGGCGCGAGCGCGATGCCCATCGGCAAAAAGCGCGAGTTCATCAGCGCCGCGCCGGTGACCGCCGCGCCGACGCTGCCGCCCGCGGCGATCACGCTCAGCGCGGTGAACTGCGCCGAGCCCGCGAACACGATCGCCGACATCACGATCGCCTGGACGGTGGAGAAGCCGGCGTCCCGCGCGAGCACGCCGAACGACAGCGAGAGCACCCAGCCCGCGATCGCGTAGGGGATGGCGGCGCGGAAGCCCGCCCAGAAGCGGTCCCTCACGCGGCGCGGAAGATCTCGACGCCCGCGGCCTCCAGGACGTCCTGGCCATCGAGCACGGCGTAGCCCTCGCGGAAGTACAGCGTCGCGATCCCGGCCGCGGCGATCAGCTTCGCGCACGCCGGGCACGGGAAGTCGGTGACGTACAGCTCCCCGCCCTGGACGCTCACGCCGCGGCGAGCCGCCTGCGCGATCAGCGCCGCCTCGGCGTGCATCGCGGTCGACAGGTCGTAGCCGACGCCCTTGAAGAAGTTGCTCCGCGGATCGCCGACGACGTAGTGGCTGATCGGGTGCGGCCGGTGCTCGTTCGCCGCCGCGAGCACCTCGCCGCTCGGGAGCCGCAGCGCCGCGCCGACCTGCCGCCACCAGTCGACGCTCGTCGTCGCGGCCTGCTCCGCGGCCCACGCGAGGTCGCCCGCGCCGGCGCGCGGCGCCTCCGGCCGCAGCATCCGCACCGTCTTCGTCTTGTCCCACCGCAGGAAGACGGCGTCGTAGGCGACCTCGCAGCGCGAGAAGAAGCGCTCGACGACCTGGTGGCTGACGTCCTCGTCCGGCAGCACGAGCCGGGGCGACTGCGCGGCCAACGACGCCGCGCCGGTGGCGTCGAGCACGGCCACGTCGGAAGCGATCCCGAGCGCGGCGACCGCGCGCGCCATGGTCGGCGCGTCGAGCGCGCGGACGTCCTTCGCCAGCGGCCGGAAGTCGACGTACAGCTCCGGCCCGATGAGGAACACGCGGCGGTCGCGGCCGTGCGCCTCGAGGAACCGGCGGTAGCCCTCGTGCAGGACCGGGACGTACGCGACGACGACGCTCATCCGCGCCGGACGATGTCGCGGATCAGCTCGGGCAGGAGCTCCGCGATGCGCTCGCCGAGGTGCATGTGCAGCTGGCGGATCCGCTCGCTGGTGGTGATCGTCGCCTGCCGGGGCACGACCTCGATCCGGCCGACGATCTCCTCCAGCTCGGCCTGCTCGGCCTCGGAGTAGCCGTGGTCGGTCGTAAGCACGAGGACGTCCGGCTCGACCGCCTTGATGAGCCCCCAGCGCTCCTCGTCGTCGGGCTTGAGGTAGAGCAGGTCGACGGGCCGCTGATGGGCGAGCATCTCCAGGCGCTCCTGCTCGGGGACCATCGGCCGGTCGTCGCCCTTGCGCCGGCGGATCTTCGCGTCGGAGTCGACGCCCACGACCAGGACGTCGCCCTGCTCCTTCGCCTTCGCGAGGTACTTGACGTGCCCGAGGTGGATGAGGTCGAACGAGCCGCTCGTCAGGACGATCTTCAGCCCGATGCCCTTCAGGTGGTCGACGGTCTTCGCGAGCTCGCCGAGCGTCGGCTTCAGCCGCTCCTCGAACTTGACCTCCTCGCTGAAGATCCCGCTGGTGATCGCCATCAGTCCTCGCCCCACGCGCTCACGCGGAACCGCACGGTCTTCTCGGGGGTGGTCTGCAGGGTCACGAAGTGGATGTGCAGGTGCGCCACGCTGCCGCCGTTGTAGCGCATGTCGCCGCTGCGCTCGACGGTGGCGGTGGCCGCGGCGTCGCCCTTCAGCCGCCGCTTGATCGCCCACAGCTCGGCGCCCGCCTCGTCGGGCAGCTCGTCGAACGCGCGGACGTGCGCCTTCGGCACGATCAGCCAGTGCTCCTTGGTGCCCCGGTACGGCCAGAGGTTGCGCGTCACGTAGAAGTGCTCGCCGTCGACGATCACCTCCGCCCGCTGGTGCTCGGGGCAGAAGACGCAGATGCCCCGCTCCTCGAGGTCGGCCATGTAGGCGCGCTGGTCGTCGGTGCGCGCGGCCGGGAGGTGGTAGAGGGCGTCAGGCACGCTCGTAGACGCAGAACGAGTACACGTGCCCGTTCTCCTCGACGGGCGCGCTTCGCTCCACCTCGCGCCACTCCGCTCCGAGGGCCGGGAACGTCGCATCCCCCTCCACCTCCGCATCGATCTCGGTGGCGTACACGCGCGTCGCCCTCTTCAGCGCCTGCGCGTACACCTCGCCGCCGCCGATGACGAAGCAGTCGTCGGTCAGGGCATCCTCGACGCTGCGGCACACCTCGGGCGCGTCGCAGCCGTTCCGCGACACCACGATGTTCCGCCGACCGGGCAGCGGGCGAAATCGTCTTGGGATCGACTCCCACGTCTTCCGGCCCATCACGACCGTGCCCCCGGTTGTCAGCTCCTTGAAACGCTGCAGGTCGGTCGGCAGATGCCACGGGAGGCCGCCGTCGCGCCCGATGACGCGGTTGCGGCTGTGGGCGACGACGAGCGCGATCACGTCAGCACCGGGATGTCGCGGATCGCCGGGTGCGGCTCGTAGTCGGTGAGGAGGAAGTGGTCGGCGCGGAAGTCGTGGATGTCCGTGATCGCGCGCGCCTCCTCGCTCAGGCGCAGGGTCGGGAGCGGGCGCGGCTCGCGCCGCAGCATCTCGTCGACCTGATCCAGCTGGTTCACGTAGATGTGCGCGTACTGGATCCAGTGCACGTACTCGACCAGCTCGTAGCCCGTGAGGTGCTCGATCATCAGCGCGAGCGCTGCGTACTGGACCATGTTGCTCGGGACGCCGATCGGCGTGTCGCCCGAGCGCTGGTTGTGGATGACGTGCAGCTTCCCGTTGAAGACGAGCGCGTGGATCCAGCCGTGGCAGGGCGCGATCGTGTTGCGCGACTTCACGCCCGCCTCGCGGTGGTTGGCGTTCGGGACCCAGGGGGTGAGGAGCGCGGTCCGATCGTCGGGGAGGTCCCGCAGCTTGCGGATCAGGTGGGGGAGTTGGTCGAACCCTCGGTCGGTGTCGTCATCGAGGTTCGTCGTGAAGTTCGCGAACGCGTGGCCGTAGGACCCGGGACCGAGGTCGCCGGGCTCGAGTCCGCGCGAGAGGCACTTGGACTCGCTCGCCCACGGGTCCCACCAGTCGCAGCCGAACGCCCGGAACTCGTCGAGCGTCCGCGCCCCGTTGATGAACGCGCACAGCTCCCCGATCGCCTTGCCCGCGAACCCCCTGATCGACCGCTCGGTGATGACCGGAGCGCCGTGCTGCATCGGGAACCGCATCTGCACCCCGGCGACGGCCAGCGCGTCGACGCCCTGTTTCGTCGTGACCCGCACGCCCGTGTCCCGGATCGTGCGCAGCATGTCCTGGTACTGCGTGCTCGGGCGGCGCTCGTCGTAGGGCAGGTAGTCCGGCATCGGGCCGACTGACGATAGGGCCGCGCCAGGACGCTCCGCCCCCGCGAAGCCGCTCCGACGGAGAACTTCAGCGCCAGGCTTTGCGGAGGACCTCGCGGGCGTTGGTCCCCAGGATCCCCTCGAGGTCCGTGCCCGTGACGCCTTCGGCCTCGAGCTTCACGCGGATGCGCGGCAGCTCGCCGAGGCTCTTGCAGTCGTCGGAGGGGTCGGTGAAGCCGTCGAAGTCGGTGCCGATCGCGACGTGGCCCCAGCCTCCGCCGCCCCAGTCGCGGACGGTCTTCATCGTCTGCCAGATCGACTCGAGGCCCGGGCCGGGATGCGTGCGCTCCAGCCAATACGGCATGAAGATCACGCCCACGACGCCGCCGGACGCGACGATCGCCTGCACGTCCGACTCGTCGAGGTTGTACGGGACCGGGTTGAGCGTCTGCACCCCGATGTGCGACGCGATGATCGGGACGCGGTTGTTCACACGCGCGTAGATCTCGTGGCGGGCCTTCGGGGTGCAGTGGGTGATGTCGGGGAGCATCTTCAGCTCCACCATCCGGTCGACCACCGCCCTGCCGGCCTCCGTCAGCCCCAGCGAGAGGTCGACGTGCGTGTCGAGCTTGCACGTCGGGAAGCTCTTGTCCTTCTCCGGTATGCCCTCGGCGTGGCCGGCGAGGTCGTTCGGGAAGAGGTGCGCGACGGTCAGCGAGGCGACCCCGCGGTCCGCGAGCTGCTGCAACCGCTGCAGGCGCGTGTCGACGTCGTCCGGCGCGAGGCCCGCGCTGAGGCTGTGCCCGCCCTCGACGGTGTGGACGATCGCGGTCTTGTCGCCCGGGGCGGTGATCCTGTCGAGCTCGGCGTTGCTGCGCGCGAGCGCGATGTCCTCGGCCTCCCCGACCTGGCGCTCCATCTGGTCCATCTGCAGCAGCAGGCACTCCCAGGCGTCCTTCTTCAGCAGCGCGCGGCCGCCGCGGAAGAAGTGCGCCACGAACCGGATCAGCCGGCAGCGGAAGTACTCGGACTCGGGGACGTGCAGCGCCGACCACACGACGCGGAGATCCCCTTCCCGCATCATCTTGAAGTCGGTCAGGCTCGCCAGCGGGTCGAAGCCCTTGCCGGTCCAGTAGTGGCGCTCGAGCTTGCGCCCCCAGAGGAACGAGTTCATCGCCGGGTGGCAATGGATGTCGGTCAGGCCGGGGAAGTCGGTCACGGGAGGCGCTCGGCCAGGTAGTCGTTGACGAGCAGCGGCTGGATGAGCGGGCGGAAGGCGTCGATGCCGTGATTCGCCTCGACGAACGCCGGGTCGATGAAGTTGATCTTCCCCCAGTGGGCCTTGAACGGGATGCCGGCCCGCTGCAGGTGCTCCCACAGCCCGCGCAGGTGCGCGTAGATCTGCTCCTTCTCGCCCGGCTCCCTGCAGACCTCGGTCAGGTACATGAAGTTGAACTTGACGATGTAGTCCAGGCCGTCCCAGTTCCACGCGGACATGAGCGCGCCGTCGATGCGCGTCAGCTCGATCTCGGTCGGGATGTTCGGCCAGCCGTGGTCGCCGAAGTACTCCCGGCACTCGCCGAGCACGACGTGGACGTCCTGCGGCCTGAAGCTCCACTCCGCCATCGCGACGCGCAGCGGGGCGCGGCGGTCGACCGGGAGCATGTTGCGGAGCGGGCCTGTGGTCTCGAGGTCCTTGTAGGTGTGGACGAGGACGTCGTAGATGAGCTCCAGCGGCCGGTTGAGGAGCGGCCCGGTCTCGTGGAGCTTGTCGAGGATCTTGAAGACCATGTCGAGGATGTGCTCGGACTGGTCCTGCGGGTAGTCGCCTTCGGGCTTCGACTGCTGCTTCGGGACCGCGGTCGCCGCCCACAGCAGCGCCTTCTCGCTCTTCGGCGCCCAGTTGACGCGCCAGAAGTCGTACTTCCGCGAGGTCGCGTCGAGGTCGGTGAGGACGTCGTCGAGCCCGACGATCTTCTGAACGACGTCGAAGTACAGCTCGTCGACGAGGCTGAAGTGGACTTTGGTCAGGACGCCAATCGCGCCCAGGGAGCAGACGACGGCGGGGAAGTCGGGGTCGCCTCGGGCGATCCTGCGCTCCTGTGCCTTGCCGTTCTCGTCGAGGTGGACCAGCTCGACCCACTCGAGCTTCTCGTAGAGGGCGTGCCGGGAGCTGGCGGGGGCGGTGCCTGTGGAGATGAGGCCGGCGAGCGTCTGGCGGTCGGTGCCGCCGGTCGCCGTGACGGACTTGCCCACCCGGCCGAGCTCCGCCAGGAACGAGTGCAGCGTCGTGTTCGCGCTCGCGGTGACCGACGCGTTGCCGTCCTCGAACTGGAGCTCGTGGGGGAGGCGCGAGACGTCGAGGATCGTGTCCGACACGACGATCTTCGAGCACGAGTGGAGGCTGCCCGGGACCCGCAGGCGGCGGCCCTCGGCATGGGCCTCCTCGAGCATCTGCTTCAGCTCGTCGATGCTCGTGGGCTGGAGGACGCGGTCCGGCGTGAACTCGATCAGCTGACCCCAGTCCTCCATCACGGCAGACATGCTGGACGCACGATAAACCAGATGACGAATCCTTTACAGAACAGGGCTGTTTGACACGGTAAGAAAAGAGGACTAGCGTGGCCCGCCGATGGGAGGGGGCCGCGGTGGGGGCACGGCGGCCGCGGACCCGAGGTTCTTCGGGGTCGCGACCGTCAGCGATTCGCAGGTGAGATGCGTCATCACGCGCATGCGCCTGCGGCGCCCATGGCACGTCGTGTCCGCCTACCTGACCTATCGGTCGCTGCGGCGGGCGGCGCAGCGGCGGCAGGTGCCGGGCCTGCTCAAGACCGCGTTCCTCGTCGAGGGCGCGCGGACGTGCTGCAGCCTCTCGGTCTGGGATCGCGAGCCGATCTTCTCGGCGTTCGTCAAGGAGCACGTCGACGCCGTCAACACGATCTTCTCGCGGCTCGCGTTCGACGAGGAGCGCGGGCCCGAGCTGTGGTCGACGACCTGGCGGCTCGACGCGATCAGCCACAACCAGCGGTGGGACGACCTCGACCTCGTCTCGCACGTCGGGCGCGACCGGCTGCGGCCGGCGCGCGGCGAACCGGTCGAGAGCGGGGGAGAGCACACGATGCAGACGACAGGGGGGAGCCCGGGATGAGCCTCGAACAGCTCGGCCGGACCATCAACGAGCAGAGCCAACGGCGCAAGCTGCTCCGGACGGCGGGCGCCGCAAGCGTGGCCGCGCTCGCGGGGGTGCTCTCGCGCACGGTTCCTTCGCGCAGCGACGAGATCTCGGACGTGCTCGCGACGTTCCCGTACCACGGCTGCCGCCTCTGCTTCAAGCCGGCGAACCACGGCGGGCCGCGATGCCCGGACCTGCGGTGCGCGTGGTGCTGGTACGGCGATTGCCACGGCGAGCGCGGCAACCGACACCAGAACCTCTGCTGCGAGGGCTACGCCCACGGCAGCGGCGGCAGCTGCTGCGAACCGGGCTGCGTCGGCGTGCGGTGCTCGTTCCTTGGCGAGTACTCGCGCCCCTGCCAGGGCTACGACGAACAGTCGCGATGCACCTCCTGAGGAGGAGACGATGATCCCGCAGGACAGAACCCCCCGGTCCCTCTCCCGTCGCGGCCTCTTCGCGGTGGGCGGCGCGGTGATGGCGACGACCGCGCTCGGCGCGAAGAGCGCGGGTGCGCACGGAAGCGGCGACACCGAGCAGCTGTACGTGCCGGTGAAGCTCGTCGAGGCGTTGAGCCGCGACACGGCGGTCGTCGAACTGCTCGACACCGGCGAGCGCATCCTGCTGTACAGCGCGGCGGGGGCGCCGATGACCGACGACGGCGCCACGATCACCGGCGGGCTCGGGGACTACGAGGCGGGGGAGCTGCTGCTCGTCGCCGCGGCGTCGGAACCGATCGCGATCGAGGAGGCCGGCGCGGCCATCTCGATGGACCCGATCTTCGACCTGAGGCGGGCGCTGGAGGCGCAGTTCATGACGACGATCGTCATCGGCGGCGCCGTCGACGTCAACCACGAGGTCGACGAGGTCGACGGCCTCGTCGACCGGGCGACCGCCCTCATCCAGAGCCGGTGATCCTCGACGTCGCCCAGCTCGCGCTCGGGCTCGTGTTCGCGGGCTCCGCGTGGGCCAAGCTGCGCGAGCCCCGGCGCTTCGTCGAGGAGGTGCGCGGCTACGCCGTCCTCCCCCGCCCCGCGGTGACGCCGTTCGCCTGGGTGGTGATGGCGCTCGAGCCGGCGGTCGCGCTCGCGTTGCTGACCGGCGTGGCGGCGGGGCCGGGCGCAGCCGCCTGCGCGGCCCTGCTCGCGACGTTCGCGGTCGCCGTGGCCGTCGTGCTGCGGCGCGGCGCCGACGTCTCGTGCGGCTGCTTTGGCGCGGACGACGAGCGGGTGTCGCGCGCGACCGCCGTGCGCCTGGCCGTGCTCTCGGTGCCGGCCTGGGCGCTGGCGATCGCGACCCTCTCGGCCGGCCACGCCCCGCTCACCCTCGGGTGGGTCGTGGAGAACGGAGCGGCGGGAGCGGAGCGGTTCGTCGTGGCCGGCGCGCTCGCGTCCGCCGCTCTCGTCGCCGCGACGATCGCGGCGAGCGCGAGGCCACTCGTCGCCCTCTGGCGCGCGCAGCGCTTCAGCGCCAACGTCGAACCGTCGGTCCCCCCGGCAGGAGGTGCGGCATGAGCACCGCGTTCTGGATCTCGTACGCCCTGCTGTGGGCGCTGGCGATCTTCTCGACGCTGCTGTGCGTCGGGCTGATCCGGGTCGTCTACCCGGCCCGGCAGCAGCAGGAGGAGGAAGAGGGCGGCGCGGCCGCCCCGGCCGCTCGGGCGGAACGGCGGCCTGCACCCGCGATCGTGGCGCGCGACCTCGACGGGGACGAGTTCGTCAGCGACGGCTGGGGCGGGCGGCGAACGGCGGTCCTGTTCGTCTCGCCCGACTGCGTGTCGTGCCGGCTCACGCTGCCGCAGCTCTCCGCGCTGCACCACAAGGTCGACGGCAACGTCGTCGTCGTCTGCCGGTCGCCCACGATCCGCTGCGCGCAGATGGCCGAGGAGTACGGGCTCGACGTGACGGTCCTCGCCGACCCCGAGGACGAGGTGAGCGGCGCCTTCGGCGTCGACATCGCGCCGACCGCGGTGCTGATCGACGCCGACGGGATGATCGAGGCGCTGGGCCACCCGATGGGGGTCGACGACCTGGCCGAGATGTTCGGCGACGACGCACGGCCCGAGCCGGTCGGCGACGGGCTGGGGATCGTGCGAGTCGCGGGCGCGTCGGCACGGGCCGCGAATGGCCGGGGCGGCTGAAGCCCCGCTGCGCCTGGTCCACGAGGCGCCGCTCGACGCGGCGCTTGCGAGGGTGCGCCGCCGCACCGCGGCCGCGACCGCCGCGGTCGCGGCGGGCGGCGTCGCCTGCGGGGTCGTGCTCGTGGCGTTCGACCCGCAGCTCGCGCTGCTGCCCGTCGCGTTCGTGCTCGGGTGGCTGAACCTCGTCGGCCTCTGAGGCCAGAACGTGCTGCTGGCACTCACGCCCCTCGGGAAGGTGGCGCAGGCGAGGCGCAGCTGGGTGGTCAGCGTCACCGCCTATACGGCCGGCGGGCTGATCTCCGGCGCGCTGGTGGCCGCGGTGCTCGGCGCGGCCGGGAGCCTTGTCGGCGCGAGGTGGGACGAGGCGTGGGCGGCCGTCGTGCTCGTCGCGGTGGGTCTCGCCGCGGCGGCGCGGGAGCTGGGGCGCGTCCCGCTGCCGCTGCCGCAGATGCGCCGCGCGACGCGCGACGCCTGGGCGCGCCGCTGGGGCCACCGCCGCGCGGCGTTCGCGTGGGGGCTCGATATCGGCTCGTTCTTCACCACCTGGCTGACGTTCGCGGGCGCGTGCTGGTTCGTGCTGGTGCTCGCGCTGAGCGGCGACGTCGGGCGCGCGTGCGGCCTGATGGCGGCGTACTGGGTCGGGCGCGCGGCGGTGGTGTGGATCGCCCCGCTCCTCGTGCCCGACGCGGTCATCACGCCGCGGCTGCCGGTCGCCTGGGAGGGTCTCCACCGCCCGCTCCAGGTGCTTCACGGCGCGACCGTGGTGTGTGGCGTGGCGGTCCTCGTCGTCCTCGCCGCCTGAGGCTCAGCGGGGCCGCTCGAGGATCACGATCTCGGTCCGCGGCACGCGGCGCGCCTTGCCGACCTCGCCGCTCTCGAGATCGACCCGGCGCAGCGTGGCCGCGCTCTGGGCGAACGCCGCGCCCGGCGCGGCGTGGACGAAGTCGACCTGCTTGCCGGCGAGCACGCGGAATCGCCGCCGGCCGGACGCGTCGTACGCGGTGAGCCCGCTGCCGCGGCCGCCGAGGTCGACCTCGACGCCGTCGTAGGTGAGCGCGAGGCCGGCGGCGACGGTCACCGTCCGGGCGTCGGGATCGAGCGTCCGGTTGGTCCATTCGGCGGAGTCGATCACGCTCACCCCTGGGGGCCGGCCGCGGGTGGGCCGGCCGGAGGCGACCAGCCGGCCGTCGCCGAGCCACGCCAGGCGCCGGGCGCTCGCCGGCTTCAGGGGGTCGCCGGAGAGGCGGTGGAACGTTGCGCGCATGCCGGCGAGATCGACCTCGGCGACCGATCCGTCGCGCTCGAGGACGAACGCGCGCCGGCCGCCCGGTTCGAGCGCCAGCCCCGCCCGGTCGCACGCCCACCGACCGCCGGCCGGCAGCGCGACGGTGCGGACGTCCCCGTCGGTGGCGACGAGGAGCAGCCGCGCCGGCCGTGAGGGGCGGGCGCCGAGCAGGATCGCGAGGCCGCCTGCCGCGCTCCCCGACGCATCGCCCTCGGCGAAGCACACGCCGTCGCCGGCGCGCGGCCGGTGCCGGGTGATCACCCGCCCCGACCGCGGGTCGGTCACCACGATCTCGCCGGACTGGAGCGCCGCGACGAGACGCCGCGGCTCGAGCCAGCCGAGCGCCTCAGCGGCGATCCCGGTGCGGATCGCCCGCACCAGCCGCATCCGCTCGACGTCGTAGACGTGGATGCCCAGCCCCTGGCCGCCCGTGCCGACGGCGACCTGCCGCCCGTCCGGCGAGTAGCTCCACGTCGCGTGCAGCTCGGGCACGTCCGCGCGCGGACCGACGGGTCGCAGGCTCGCGCCGTCCAGCCGGGTCAGGAACGACTCGTACCGGCCGTCCGGCTCGTAGTGCGTGACGACCCCGACGAGCGGGCTCCGCTCCCGCCCGTCGCCGGCCGGCGGACGCTTCGCGCGCGTCGCGCCGCCGCAGCCGGTCGTGGCGAGGCACGTCGTGGCGCAGGCGATCCAGATGAGTCCGACGATCGAGCGATCCACCGCTCCCGGCATTGCATCACGCAGCGCCGGCGGCCGCCTCCAGCTTGCCGAGCGCGCGCCGCTCGATCTGGCGGACGCGCTCGGCGCTGAGGCCGAGCTTCTGGGCGAGGTCCCTGAGCGAGCGCTCCTCGCCGTCGAGGCCATAGCGCGCCTGGAGCACCGCGCGCTCCCGCTCGGAGAGGCCCGCGAGGAGGTCCAGCAGCTCCCTCGTCTCGATCGCCTGCAAGACGCGCTCGTACTCGTCCTCGGCGAGCGGGTCGGCGATCAGCTCGCCGAACGTCCCGACCTCGTCGGCCTGCTCGTGGAGCGAGCGCGGCGGCTGCTCGATCGCGAGGAGGTCGTCGACCTGGTCGGTCGTCAGCCCGGTCCGCTCGACCAGCTCCGCTCGCGTCGGCTCCCTGCCGCTGCTCTGGAGCGCGGCGCGGTGGGCGTCCTTCAGCTTCGCGAGGTGCCGGAGCGCACGGTCGGAGAGCACCGCCGGCTGGGTCAGCTCCGCGACGAGCTGCTGCATCGCCTGCCGGACCCACCACGAGGCGTACGCCCAGAACGGGACGTTCTTGCTCGGGTCGTAGCGCTCGGTCGCGCGGAGGAGCCCGACGACGCCCTCCTGGATCAGCTCCGTCCGCTGGATCGTGTCCGTCGCGCGGTAGGTGCGGGCGGTCGTGGCGATCAGGGGCATGAACGCGTCGACCAGCTCGGCCTTCGCGCGCGCGTCGCCCGTCTGTGCCCTCGTCACCAGCTCCCGCTCTCGCTCCGGCGCCAGCGCAGTGCGCTCGTCGAGCTCCTTCAGGAGGCGCGGCGCGTCCAGGTCGCGGCTGCGCCGGGCGTCGGAATCGAGTTGCTGATGCAGGGTTGACACTTCGGCTCGACGGCCTATTCAAGAGGGTGAGACCACAGATTCTGATCCGAGGAGGTGGTTGGAATGCTGCTCTTCGATCCGTTCGCGCCGCTCGAGTCATACGTCACGCGGACCGCTCGTTCCGCGTTCCTGCCGCCCGCGGACATCTCGGTCGGCGAGCACGACATGGTCCTCACGATGGACCTCCCCGGCATGACCACGTCCGACCTCGAGATCGAGGTGATGAACGGCGAGCTCGTCGTGCGCGGTGAGCGCAAGCGCCCGGAGCTGGGCGAGGGCTCGCGGTGGGCGCACGCGGAGCGGTCGTTCGGGGCCTTCGAGCGCCGGATCAAGCTCTTCGAGGGTGTCGACCCGGAGAGCATCACGGCGTCGATGACCGACGGCGTCCTGTCGCTCATCGTCCCGAAGCCGGAGCGGATGAAGCCGCGGACGATCCAGATCGGCGTGGGCACGGGGTCCGAGCAGCGGCAGCTCGAGACCGCCGCCGCCTGACGCGGGCGCGGAGATCCTTCGGAGGCACCGCATCGAGATGACTTCACCGACAAACCAGCGGGCGGGGAAGCCCGGCACGACGGGTCTGTCGGGATCCCGCCGCCGCCGGCGCCGGTTGGCCGGCCGAGCGCGGATCCTCGCCCTCCCTCGGAGGGCCCTGTCCCCCGCCTGAGGCTGTCGCCTCGCCCGCTGGTCACAGACGTCCGATTCGCGTGGCGCGGGGTGCCTGGCGCCTCGCGCCGCCTGCTCTTGACCCCGGAGGTGAATCGCATGCACGCACTTCCTTCGCATCCGCGCCACCCACTCGTCGCGGGCCTCGTGGCGGCGCTGCTCGGGTTCACCGGCCTAGCGGCGACCGCCCCCGACCTCGGCACGTTCGACGTCTCGATCGGGTCGGGTACGTCGTCGACGGCGAGCACGTACGTCGCGCCGGCCGGTGGCACCGCTCCCGCGAACCGCGACTGGGCGCATCAGCCGCTTCGCGCGCCGGTCGATCTGCTCGCGGGCCGGTAGCGGCGTCGATGCCGGAGGAGGGACTCGAACCCCCGACACGCGGATTATGATTCCGCTGCTCTAACCGACTGAGCTACTCCGGCGGGGTCGGCGAAGTGTAGCCATGACGAAGGCCCGCTCGGGGCGGGCCTTCGGGTCGTCGGGTGGTGTCCGAGGGGCGGCTTTACGCAGCGGCGGGGACCGCGCGAGAACCGTCGCGGAGGACGTGGGTCGCGAGGGTCAGCCAGAAGGCTCCGGTGATCATCGGGCCGCCGATCGGCGAGAGGATGAACGTGACCGGGACGAGGATCGGCAGGGCGATCGCGACCGGTCGCGGGACCGCGTCGTGGCGGCGCACGCCGACCGCGATGACGATCGACGAGACGAGCCAGGTCAGCAGGCAGATTGGGGCGACCGCGTTGAAGAACGACGCGTCCTCCCCGTTGATGACGCTGATCACACACATCACCGCGAGCACGGCCTGGGCGGCGATGGCCGCACCAGCGGCGCGGGGGCGGCGGGCCAGAGCGCCGAAGGCGCGGTAGCCGAGCAGCGTCGCGAAGAGCGCGACGGGCAGGGCGCCGGTCACGAGGTACTCGGCGGTGGTGTCGATCGTGTTGTGCGTCCCCTCGAAGTCGTGCGTGGCCTGGATGGCCCCGGTGAAGACGTACACGGCGCCGCCGAAGACGGCGGCGAGAGCGGTGGTGTGGAGGCGTCGGGAGTTCATGGCGAGCACGCTAAGACCGCGCGCACGACACGTCGTCGGCCAGGCTGACGATTCGTCATCGGCGGCAAGTCCGGACCGCGATTACGACTCAGGTCGTAGGTGGCGCTGTCTAGGCTCGCGCGCAGGATGAAGCGACCGAGCCTCCTCGACCTCGCGCTCGCGGGCGCCCTCGTCACCTGGGCCGTGCTCGAAGCGGTCCTGCTCGCAGGCGACGGCGGCGCGGGAGAGAGGACCGCGTGGGCCCTCGGCTTCACCGTCCCGCTCGTCGCGCGCAGGCAGTTCCCGGTCGGAACAGCGCTGACAGTCGCGGCCGTCGTGCTCGCGCGCGTCCTCGTGGCGGACGGCGGCCCGCAGGAGGAGGGCGCGATGCCGCTGCCGGCGATCCTCGTCGCGGCGTTCAGCGCCGCGGTGCACGCGAGGCGGATCGAGCACGCGGTGATAGCAGGCGTCGCGCTGCTCGCCGCGATGGCGACCGCCGTCTCCCTGACCTACTACGAGGGCACCGCCGAACCGAGCGACGGCGCGATACTCGGCTTCTTCCTCGCCGCCGCCTGGGGCGCCGGGCTCTTCGTCCGGCGCCGCGCGACGACCGAGTCCGCAAAGGCGGTCCTCGAGGAGCGCGCGCGGATCGCCCGCGAGCTGCACGACATCATCGGCCACTCGGTCTCTGTCATCTCCCTCCAGGCCGGCGCCGCGGAGCAGCTGCTGCGACGAGATCCCGAGAAGGCGGAGCGCCACCTGAAGGCCGTCCGCGACACCGCCCACGAGGCGCTCACCGAGATGCGCCGCCTGATGGGCGTCCTGAAGGAGGACGACGCGACGTACGCGCCGCAGCCGGGCCTCGCGATGCTCGACCACCTCGTCGAGCAGTCCGGCCTGGACGTGGAGGTGCAGACGGTGGGCGAGCGGCCGGAGGTCGCGCCCGGGGTCGACCTCGCCGCGTACCGGATCGTCCAGGAGGCCCTGACGAACGCTCGGAAGCACGGGGCCGAGAGGCGCGCGAAGGTGCAGGTGAAGTGGGCGGGGGAAGCGGTGCTGCTGGAGGTGACGAATCCGGCGGGCGGGACCAACGGCGAAGGCGGCGGCCACGGGCTCGCGGGCATGCGCGAACGGGTGAGGGTGTTCGGGGGCAGCGTCGAGGCAGGCCGGGAGGGGGAGGTCTTCAGAGTGAAGGCGCGGTTGCCGCTGTGATCAAAGTCCTCGTCGTCGACGACCAGGCGTTGGTGCGCAGCGGCCTCGCCGCGATCCTCGACGCCCAGGACGACATCGAGGTCGTCGGCGAGGCGGACGACGGGGACGTCGCGGTGGAGCGCGCGGCCGAGCTGCAACCGGACGTCGTCGTCATGGACATCCGCATGCCGCGCCTCGACGGCATCGAGGCGACGAAGCGGATCGACGGGCCGAGCGTGCTCATCCTCACGACGTTCGACCTCGACGAGTACGTCTACGGCGCGCTGAAAGCGGGCGCGGCGGGGTTCGTCCTCAAGGACACGCCCCCGGACAAGCTCGCCGACGCCGTCCGCACCGTCGCCGCGGGCGACCAGCTCTTCGCGCCGGAGGTCACGCGGCGGCTAGTGGAGTCGTACGTGGCAAGGCCCGCGCCGCGCGAGCAGCAGGCGCTCGACGAGCTGACCGCGCGCGAGAAAGAAGTCGTGCTGCTGGTGGCGAAGGGACTGAGCAACAGCGAGATCGGCGAGCAGCTCTTCCTTAGCGAGGCGACGGTGAAGACGCACCTCACGAGCATCTTGAGGAAATTGAGACTGCGGGATCGGACGCAGCTCGTCGTGCTCGCCTACGAGCGCGGGCTGGTCACGCCCGGCTCGAGCTGACGGCGCAGCTTCTTCACGCTCACGACCCCCCGCTTCGCGAGGCCCTCGGCGAACTGCATCACGCGGAGCTCCTGCAGCTGGAAGGCGATGGAGGGGGAAGGATCGGGGCCGGCGAGCGCCTCGAGCTCGTGGATCGTCCGCATCTTGTCGAGGTCGGCGGCGAGGGCGGACGGGGCTCGGTCGAGGCGCCGGGCGGCCGCGTGGAGGAAGCGCTCGAGGTCGGGGAGCCGGCCAACGCCCGTCGACACCACGAAGCCGGGCCGCAGGAGGCGCCGCAGCTGCTCGGCGACGTCGTCGACGACCGGCCGCAGAGCGGGCGCGGTGAGCGATTCGAGCCGGCGCGAGACCGAGCGCTCGGCGTCGAGGATCGACGCGACCCGCGCGACGACCTCGTAGGTGCGATCGTGGAGCTCCGCGGCGACGTGCACGCGCAACCGCTCGAAGGACTCCTCGTCCCAGGCGGGCTCCGCGACGAGCGAGTCGACCGCGGCGGCGACGCAGTCGCGCAACGTGGCCGCGGCGCCCTGCGGCGCGGTGGCGAACTGCAGCGGCGGGCGGGGATTCGGAAGCGGGACGGTGAGCAGCAACAGCCGACGCGTGCCCGCGCGCATCGCCGCGCGCTGCGCATCGGGGGTCTCGAGGACGCGGACGCCGACCGTCTCGCCCTCGTCGACGAGCGCCGGGTACGCGCGGACGGCGTTGCCGGTGCCCGGGAGCGCGACCGCGCGCGGCAACGTCCCGATCCCGTCCCACGACGTCAGGCCGGAGCGCTCCAACGGCCGGGCCGCGGCGGCGAGATCGGCCCGCAGCCGCGGCCGGAGACGCTCGCGGAGCGCGGCGAGGGAGTCCGCTTCGCCGAGCAGGGCGCCGCGCTCGTCCTCGACCCGGAACCGGATGCGCAGATGGGGCGGGAGCTTCGACAGGTCGAACGCCTCCGGGGGCACGCGGACCGGGCGCAGCGAGGACAACGCCGCCGCCACCGCCTCGACGAACCGCCCGCGCCGCGGGCGCAGCAGCCCGACGACCTGCGCGGCCACCTCGGGCGCGGGCACGAACTGGCGGCGCAGCTCCTTGGGCAGCGACCGGATCAAGGCGACCACCAGCTCCTCACGCAGCGCCGGCACGAGCCAGTCGAAGCCCTCGTCCCGCACCGCCGCGAGCGCGCGCAGGGGAATGTGCACCGTCACGCCGTCGCGCTCGCTTCCCGGCTCGAAGCGGTAAGACAGCCGCAGCACGAGGTCGCCCTGCCTCCATGCGTCCGGCCGGCCGGAGAGGTCCGCGGAGCTGCGCGTGAGGAGGTCCTCGGTGAAGTCGAGGAGGTCGCCGGGCTGGTCGCGGAACCAGCGGTCGAAGTGGCCGCCCGAGACCACGTCGGCCGGGATCCGCGAGTCGAAGAAGTCGAAGAGGACCGCGTCCTCGACGAGCAGGTCGCGCCGCCGCGCCCGCTCCTCCAGCGCCTCGAGCCGCGCGCGCAGCTCCGCGTTGCGCGCGACGAACGCGTGGCGCGTGTCCCAGTCGCCCTCGACGAGCGCGCGCCGGATGAAGAGCTCCCGCGAGACCGCCGGATCGATGCGGCCGTAGGCGACGGTCCGCCCCTCGACGATCGGCAACCCGTACAACGTGACGCGCTCCGTCGCGACGACCGAGGCGCGCGCACGGTCCCAGCGCGGCTCGGAGTACGAACGCCGCACGAGGTGCTTCGCGAGCGGCTCGATCCACCGCGGATCCACCCGCGCGGCGACGCGCCCGAAGAGCCGCGAGGTCTCGACCAGCTCCGCCACCATGATCCACGGCGGCGGCTTCACGGCCGACCCCGGCCACAGCACGAACCGCGAGTCCCGAGCGCCGACGTACTCCGACCGCCCCTCGCGAAGCCCGACGTGCGAGAGCAGGCCGGCGAGCACCGCCCGGTGCACGTCGTCCGGCTCGGCGGGAACGGAGTTGATCCGGATGCCCGACCCGCGCGCGGCGGAGCGCAGCTCGCGCACGAGGTCCTGCCACTCGCGCACGCGCACGTAGTGCAGGAACTCCGCCTTGCACCGCTTGCGGAACTGGTTGCCGGAGAGCGCGTGCTGCTGCTCGCGCAGGTACCGCCAGAGGTTCAGCAGCGCGAGGAAGTCGGACCGCTCGTCGGCGAACCGCGCGTGCGCCTGGTCCGCGGCGCCCTGCTGATCCGACGGCCGCTCGCGCGGGTCGGCGATCGAAAGCGCCGCCGCGATGACGACGACCTCGTCGACGCACCCGCGCTCCGCGGCCTCGACGACCATCCGCGCGAGCCGCGGGTCGACGGGGAGGGAGGCGAGCTTCCGCCCCGTGGAGGTGAGGCGGCGACGACGAGTGAGGGCGCCGAGCTCGCGCAGCAGGTTGAGCCCGTCGCGGACCTGCCGCCGGTCCGGCGGGTCGAGGAACGGGAAGCTCTCGATGTCCCCGAGCCGCGCGCTCGCCATCTGCAGGATCACGGCGGCGAGCGACGTCCGCAGGATCTCGGGATCCGTGAACTCGGGCCGTTCGAGGAAGTCCTCCTCGGAGTACAGCCGGACGCAGATCCCCGGGCCGAGACGGCCGCAGCGGCCCTTGCGCTGGTCCGCCGACGCTCGCGAGATCGGCTCGATCGGCAGCCGTTGCACCTTCAGCCGCGCGCTGTAGCGGCTGATCCGCGCCGTGCCGGTGTCGATGACGTAGCGGATCCCGGGCACGGTCAACGACGTCTCGGCGACGTTCGTGGCGAGGACGACGCGCGGCTTCGAGCCGCGCCGGAACACCCGCGCCTGCTCTCCCGCGGAGAGGCGCGCGTACAGCGGGAGCACCTCGACGTCCGGGAACCGCCCGTGCAGCAGGTCCGCCGTGTCGCGGATCTCCCGCTCGCCGGAGAGGAAGACGAGCACGTCGCCCTCGAGCGGCTGGAGGCCGGCCAGCGCGCCGGCGATCGCGTCCGGCGGGTCGAGGTCCGACGGCTGGTACCGGACCTCGATCGGGTACGTCCGGCCGCTGACCTCGACGACCGGCGCTTCGAAGTGCGCCGCGAACCGCTCCGGGTCGATCGTCGCCGACGTGACGATCACCTTCAGCTCCGGCCGCCGCGGCAGGATCGACTTCAGCCACCCGAGCAGGAAGTCGACGTTCAGCGACCGCTCGTGCGCCTCGTCGACGATGATCGTGTCGTAGCGCCGCAGCAGCCGGTCGTGCTGGATCTCGGCGAGCAGCAGGCCGTCGGTCAGCACCCGCAGGCGCGAGTCGCGCGACGAGCGGTCGTCGAACCGGACCGCGTAGCCCACGACCCCGCCGAGCGGCACGCCGAGCTCGTCGGCGATGCGCGCCGCCACCGTCCGCGCCGCGATCCGCCGCGGCTGCGTGTGCGCGATCGACTCGCGCCCCAGCTCGAGGCACAGCTTCGGCAGCTGGGTCGTCTTGCCGGAGCCGGTCTCGCCCGCGACGACGACCACTTGGTTGGCGCGGATCGCGGCGAGGAGGTCGTCGCGCCGCGCGCTGACGGGGAGGTCGGAGGGGTAGGTGATCCGCACGCCGACAAGTACGATCGCACCCGTGGGGTGGAGGGTCCTGGTGGGCGTGGTGTGCGCGCTGGCGGTGGCTCCGGCGGCCCACGCCGCGGACGGCGTCCGCAACATCCTCCCGCCCGGCGCGAACGGCCGGGCGAACGGGCCCGAGCTGGCGGCGTTCCTCGCGACCGGCGCGCGGCCCGCGCACAACGACGACCAGCTGGGCCTCTATGCCGACCTGATCGAGGCGCCCCGGCCGTTCACGCCGCAGACGCTCGACCAGCACTTCAAGGCGGCGCCGATCGGCACGGAGCCGGGGCGGGACGAGTACGGCGTGCCGCACATCGTCTCCGACAGCCGCGAGCAGGCGATGTACGACCTCGGCTACGCCACCGCCGAGGACCGCCTCTTCTTCATGGACATCTTCCGCCACCTCGGGCGCGCGCAGCTGTCGAGCTTCGCCGGCGGCGCGCCCGCGAACCGCGCGTTCGACGCCCTGATGTGGAGCGTCGCGTCGTACACCGAGGAGGACCTCGAGCGGCAGACCGAGATACGGCCGCCCGGCTTCGAGGCCGAGTCGGACAAGGTGCGCGAGGACCTGCGCAACTACCTGCGCGGCATCAACGCCTACATCGCCGAGGCGCGCATCAACCCGCTGAAGCTCCCCGGCGAGTACGCCGCGATCGGCAGGCCGGAGGGGCCGGACGACTGGAAGGCCGAGGACGTCGTCGCGACCGCGGCGGTCATCGGAGCGATCTTCGGCGTCGGCGGGGGGAAGGAGGTCGAGGCGGCGGCCGCGCTGCAGGAGGCGCGGGCGCGGTTCGGCCGCAAGCGGGGGACGGCGATCTGGCGCGCGTTCCGCTCCGTCGACGACCGCGAGGCGGTGACCACGGTCAGAGGCAGGCGGTTCCCGTACGCGCTGCGGCCGAAGCGTGCCCGTGGCGTCGTGCTGCCGGACGCCGGGAGCGTGAAGCCGACGGAGCTGGTCGAGAAGGCGAACGCGCCCGGCGCCACGAGCCGCGCGACCGCGGAGGCGCGCGGGGGAGGGCCGGCGGCGGGCCTGCTCGGAGCGCCGCGAAGGCGGGCGATGTCCAACGCGCTGCTCGTCTCCGCCGCCGAGTCGCAGAGCGGCCGCCCGCTGGCGGTCTTCGGCCCGCAGACCGCGTACTTCTCGCCGCAGGTCCTCATGGAGCAGAGCATCAAGGCGCCCGGGATCGAGGCGCGCGGCATCGCGTTCCCGGGCGTGAACCTCTACGTCCAGATCGGCCACGGCCGCAGTTACGCGTGGAGCGCCACCACGTCGGCGCAGGACCTCGTCGACACGTTCGCCGTCCCGCTCTGCGACGACACGCACTACCGCTACCAGGGGCAGTGCGAGCCGATCGAGGTCCTGCAGCGGACGAACGAGTGGCAGCCGAACGCCGCGGACCCGACGCCGGAAGGGAGCGAGACCCTCACCGCGGAACGGACGAAGCTCGGGCTCGTGCGCGCCCGCGCGACGTACAAGGGCCGGCCCGTGCTGCTCACCAGCCTGCGCAGCACCTACGGCCACGAGGCCGACTCCGGCGTCGCGTTCAGCCGGTTCAACGACCCGGACCAGATCCGCTCGCCGCAGGACTTCCAGCGCGCGGCGGCGCTGGTGCCGTTCACGTTCAACTGGTTCTACGCGGACCGCGAGCACATCGCCTACCAGAACGCGGGCGCGAACCCGCTGCGCGCGAAGCGGACGGACCCGAGCCTGCCGATGGCCGCGCGCTTCGCCTGGCCGCGCGCCGACGGCGTCGCGCTGACGGAGACGAGCACGCCCCCCGAGCAGCACCCCAACGCGCTCGACCAGCCGTGGATCGCGGACTGGAACGGCAAGCAGGCACACGGCTACGGCGCGGCGGACAACAACTGGAGCTTCGGCCCCGTGACCCGGCAGCAGCTGCTCGCCGGCCGGATCCGCGCGCTGACCAGGGGCGAGCGCAAGACGACCCTGCCCGAGCTGGCCGAGGCGATGACCGGCGCCGCGACGGTCGACCTCCGCGGCGACGCCGTCCTGCCCTGGGCGCTGCGCGTGCTCGGCGGCCGCGCGCCCGACCTGACGAGCAAGCTCGCCGCGTGGCACCGCGAGGGCGCGCACCGCATCGACACCGACGGCGACGGCGCGTACGAGCACCGCGACGCGATCCGCCTCATGGACGCCTGGTGGCCGAAGCTCGTGCGCGCGCAGTTCGAGCCCGCGCTGGGCGACGAGCTGATCGACGCGATCGCGAAGGTCAACGAGCTCGACAACCACCCGAACAACCACGGCGACCACGTCGGGTCGGCGTGGCAGTACGGCTGGTACGGGTTCGTCCAGAAGGACCTGCGGCGGGTCCTGAAGCAGAGGGTGAAGGGATGGCCGAGGAGGGCGCTCTGCGGCGGAGGGAACCGGCGCCGGTGCGCCGCCGCTCTGGAGACGTCGCTGCGCGAGGCCGCCGCCACGACGGACGAGCAGCTCTACGCGGGCGACCCGGTCTGCGGGGACGACGTGCGCGTCGAGTGCTTCGACGCGATCTGGCACCGGCCGCTCGGCGGCATCACGCAGCCGCTCATCCCCTGGCAGAACCGGCCCACCTTCCAGCAGGTGGTGGAGATTCCGTGATGGCCGCTCCCGGCCACTGGCCGGGGATGGCCGGTCCGGGCGAAGTCGCGCAGGCGGGGCGCCGGTCGAATACCCGCCATGGAACCGTCAAGCATTCGCACCCGGGCCGAGGACCTCGCCTCCCGCATCGACGGCGAGGTCATCGCGCCGGGCGACGCCTCGTACGACCAGGCGCGCAGCATCTGGAACGGCATGATCGACCGCCGCCCGGCGCTGATCGCGCGCGCCCGCGGCACCGCCGACGTCGTCGCGGCCGTCCGCTTCGCGCGCGAGCAGGACATCCCGCTCACCGTCCGCGGCGGCGGGCACAACGTCGCCGGCGGCGCGGTCGAGGACGACGCGCTCGTGATCGACCTGTCGAAGATGCGCGCGGTGCACGTCGACGCCGAGGCTGGGCGCGTCTGGGTCCAGGGCGGCGCGACGTGGGCCGACGTCGACCCGGCGACGCAGCGGCACGGGCTCGTCGTGCCCGGCGGCGTGGTCTCCCAGACTGGGGTCGCGGGCCTGACGCTGAACGGCGGCGTGAGCTGGCACCGGCGCAAGCACGGCATGACGATCGACAACCTCGTCGGCGCGGAGGTCGTGACCGCCGACGGCCGCGTCGTCCGCGCGAGCGCGACCGAGAACGCGGACCTGCTGTGGGCCCTGCGCGGCGGCGGCGGGAACTTCGGCGTCGTCACGTCGTTCGAGTTCCGCCTGCACGAGCTGGGGCCGGAGGTCGCCTTCCTGTACGTCCCGTACCCGATCGAGCAGGCGGCCGAGGTGTTCCGCGCGTACCGCGACCTCGTCGCCGGCGCCCCCGACGAGCTCACGATCGACTTCGGCATCGAGCGCATCCCCGCCGACCCGGAGCTGCCGGCCGAGCTGCACGGCGTCCTGTACGTGGGCGTCTTCGGGATGTACGCCGGGCCGGTCGAGGAGGGCCTCGCGGCGCTGCAGCCGTACCGCGCGCTGGGGACGCCGCTGTTCGACGCGACCGCCGCGCTGCCGTTCACCGGCGTGCAGACGATGCTCGACCCGAAGTTCCCCGACGGCGTGCGGCGCTACTGGAAGGCGCTGTACCTCGACGACCTGGGCGACGAGGTCGTCGACGCGATCGTCGAGCGCGCGGTCGCGGCGCCGTCGCCCGGCACGCTCACCTTCATGCGCCATCTCGGCGGGGCGCTCGGCCGCGTGCCCGCGGGAGCGACCGCGTTCGGCGACCGCCGCGCCCAGTTCATGCTCAGCATCGACTCGAGCTGGGAGGACGAGGCCGACGACGACGCGAACATCGCGTGGACGCGCGAGTTCTGGGACGCGCTCGAGCCCGTGTCCGGCGGCAGGACGTACTTCAACTTCCCCGGCCGGCACGAGGAGGGCGACGCGGCCCTGCGCGCCACCTACGGCGCGAACTACGAGCGGCTCGTCGACGTCAAGACGAAGTGGGACCCGGACAACGTGTTCCACACCGGGCAGAACATCCGCCCGCGGAGCTGACCCGCCCGCGCGCGAGCGGCGCGGTGGCGGGCCGCCACCGCGTCGCTCAGATGAGCCCCCTCCGCGCGGCTTCGGCGGCCGCCGCCCCTCGCGTCGGCTGCCGGAGCTTCGTGCGGATGTTGGCCACGTGCCGGTGGACGGTGTGCGGGCTGAGCACCAGCGACTCGGCGATCTGCGTGTCGCTCAGCCCGCTCGCCACCAGGCGCAGCACGTCGCGCTCGCGGGCGGAGAGCACCTCGTCGCCGTTCGAGGCCGGCGCGCGCGACGGCGCCTCGTCGCCGTCGAGGAACCGCAGGATGAGCTCGACGATCGTGCCCGCCTGCCCGGTCCACGGGAGGTGCGCGTCGCCGTCGAGCGGCACGAACCGCGCGCCTGGCAGCAGCGACGCCAGCTCGCGCCCGCGCTCGAACGGGACCGCCTCGTCGCCGCGCCGGTTCACGACGAGCGCCGGCACGTCGAGCTTCGGCACGAGGTCCACGACACTCACGCTGTAGACGAGCTCCAGCAGCTCCGCGGCCATCTCCGGTGTCGCCGACGCGCGCTGGAACTGGTCGTACTCGCGCCGTTCCTCCTCGGTTGCGCCGCCCATGAAGATGTCGGCCAGCATCCGCGAGCCCATCCCCCAGTGGGTCCGCACCGCAGCGATGATCAGCCGCTCCACCGCGGGTTCCGTGAGCCGCGTCCCGTCGGCGTACGAGGCGGCGAAGACGAGCGACGACACGGGGTTGCGCAGCGCGTAGCTCGTGGCGATGCAGCCCGCGCAGGACACCGCGAGCATCGCCGGGGCCTCGGCGCCGACCTCCTCGACCAGCGCCTCGAGCACGCCGACCTCGTGGTCGAGCGTGAACTGGTCCGGCGGGCGCTCGCGATCCGAGAGGCCGCAGCCGAGCTTGTCGTAGCGGATGACGGTGCGGTGCGCGCTCAGCGCCTCGACGAACGCGCGGAAGCCGGGCGTCTGCCAGTCGACCTCGAGATGGCTGACCCACCACGCCGGCATGATCAGCGGCGGGCCGTCGCCGGTGACCGCGTAGGCGATGCGTCCGCCCTGGACGGGGCAGAAGCCGATCCGCTGGTCCATGGGTGAACATTACGCCAGCAGCACGCGGTCGACGCCCGTGATCTGCAGCGTCTTCGCGACGCGCGGGGCCGGGTTGACGACGGTCATCTCACCACCGGCGGCGTGGATGCGGTGCGACGCCCAGATGAGCGCGCCGAGCCCGCTGGAGTCGAGGAACGTCGTGCCCCCGAGGTCGACCTCGAGGTGCCGGCAGCCGGTGCCGAGCAGCGCGCTCACCGACCGGCGGAACTGGCCGACGGTCGCGATGTCGAGTTCGCCCTCGACGGTCAGCGTGCACCGGTCGGTGTCGCGGGACGTCTCGGAGAGCTTCAGCGGCGCGTGCATCATCGTCATCTCCTGAAATGACGCCGCGCGCTCGAAGTTGGTCGCAACGCGTAGCCTGGCGCGGATGACCGACCTCAACGCCGCCGTCGAGACCGTGGTCAACCGCTGCGTGGCGGTCAAGGACGGCGAGAACGTGCTCGTGGTCGCCGATCCGGATCGGCTCGACGTCGGGCGCGCGCTGCACGAGGGCGCGATCCGCGCGGGCGGCGACAGCGTGCTCGCGCTGCTGCCGCCGCGGGCGCAGCGAGGCACCGAGCCGCCGCCGACGGTGGCCGCCGCCTTTGCCGCGTGCGACGTCTTCCTCGCGCCGTGCCTGCCCTCGCTCAGCCACACGCGGGCGCGGAAGGGCGCGACGGAGCGCGGCGCGCGCGGGGCCACGCTCCCCGGCGTCGAGGCGGAGATGTTCGGCCGGCTGATGAGCGCCGACTTCGACGAGATGGTGCGGCGCAGCGCGCTCGTCGCGGAGCTGCTGACCGAGGCCGGCGAGGCGCGCTTCACGTGCCCGCGCGGCTCCGACATGCAGTTCGACCTGAGCGGTCGCACGGCGATCGCCGACGACGGCGAGATGACCTCCGCGGGCGCCTTCGGCAACCTGCCGTGCGGCGAGGGGTTCATCTCGCCGGCGGGCGGGAGCGGCGTCTTCGTCGCGGCGACGGTCGGGCACCTCGGCGCGGCCGACCACGAGGTCCGGCTGACGGTCGGGGACGGGCGGCTGACCGAGGTCAGCGGCGCGCTCGGCGAGCGGCTGCTGGAGCACCTGACCGCCTACGGCGAGGACGGCCGGCACCTCGCCGAGCTCGGCGTCGGCACCAACGAGCGCGCGCGGCTCGGCGGCAACCTCCTCGAGGACGAGAAGGTCCTCGGGACGGTGCACGTCGCGTTCGGCGCCAGCGCCGGGATCGGCGGCACGGTCAACGTGCCCGTGCACGAGGACGCCGTCGTCGTCGACCCGACGCTCGTGGTCGGCGGCACGACCGTGATCGACGGCGGACGGTTCGTCCTCTGACACGACTCTCCGCCGCGGCGCGCGCAGCGCCGCGGCGGTGCGGGTTCGCGACTAGAGCCGGTGCGAGACCAGCGTCTCGGCGATCTCCGCCCGGGCGCGGGTCACGACGACGCGGACGCGCACGTCGCGGCCGGGCTTCGCGATCGACGCCGGCACGCTGTAGCGGTGCGCGCGGGCGCGCTCGGTCCCGCCGCGGATCGTCCTGACGACCTTCGTCCCGCGCAGGATCTCGATGCGGACCGAGTCGACCCCGGTCGGCAGCCGGTACGAGATCCGCAGCGGCACGCGCTTGCGGCCGCCGAACACGGTGCGCTCGAGCTTGAACGCCTTCAGCGCGCCGCACGCGGTCCGCAGGTAGTGGTCGGGCCGGACGCTCCAGCGCCCGCCCTGCCGGCGCAGCGCGACGCGGCGGACGTCGTCGGTGCCCGGCAGCACCATCCGGATGCGGGCGAAGTAGTAGCCGTCGCCGGCCGTCTTCGGCAGGCGCACCTGGCTCTTGTTCACCTTCAGCCGGGCGACGCGGCGGTCGACGACGCGCCGGCCCTTGGACTGCCGGAACAGCTCGATCGTGAACGGCCGCGGCTGGCGGCGCAGCACCGAGATCCGGTTGCCGCGAGCGGAGATGCGGCTGAATCCGGTGTCCGCGGGGCACGGCCGGCCGGCCGGCGTGACCGGCGGGGTCACCGACGGCAGCTGCTCGCGGGGCACCTCGCCCGGCGCGAGCGCCTCGGGCGGCTCCTCGGCGTGCCCCTGCTCGTCGGGCACGACCAGCGGGCCGTCGTAGCGCAGGACGTCGAGCCCGCGGGTGTAGTCGATCGCGTAGACGGTCCGGCCGTCCGGCGCCCAGTGCGGGGCGCTCGTCGAGCCGCCGATCGGCAGCGCGAAGCCCAGCTGCCGGATCCGCCCGTCGGGCGTCACCTGCAGGAAGCGCGTCCCCTGCTCGTACTCGGCCAGCGCGACGAGCCCGCCGTTCTTGAACGTCGGGTGCTCCTCGAACCAGTGCGCCGAGCAGCCGAGGATCTGCGCGGTCCCGTTGCCGTTGTCGCTCTGGTAGGTGCCGTTCTGCGGCCAGATCTCGTCGGTCTGGGTCCACGAGCCCTGCGGGGACGGCCGCGTGGTGTCGAAGACGAAGAACTTGCCGACGCGGTCGGTGCAGCGCGGCTGGAAGTTGGTCTCGCCTCCGCCGAGGATGAACTTGTCGGCGCCCTGGTTCGGCCAGCGCACGCCGTGGACGAACCGGCGGACCGGGTCGCCGGGCCCGCCGCTGGAGTAGTACGGCGGGTCCTCGCGGGGGCCGGGCTCGTGCCTGTACTTCGCCAGGATCGCCGGCTTCGTCGGCGTGCCGCCGTCCTCCGCGTTGATGCTCACCACGAAGATCGGCTGGCACGCGGCGATGATGATCCCCGGCCGGACCTCGTTCTGGTGGTGGCAGCTCTGATCGAGGTCGCCCATGACCGTCTGCCAGTTCTCCTCGACGTCCCTGCCCTGCGCGTTCTTGGTCATCAGGAGCTTCGCGTCGTACGGATCGGTGGCGTCGACGATCGCGCCGCTCGAACCGTAGAAGTACTTGCAGTCCAGCACGCAGGTGTGCGTGTGGTCGCCCGCGCCGTAGACCACCGAGGCGACCTTGGGCGCCTCGGGGTCGGAGACGTCGTAGATCACGAGGCAGTTGCGGACCGCGGGGAGGCCGTTGACGTCGGGCGGCGGGACCGGCGCCCCGGCGGGGCTGCAGCCGCCGTACTGCCCGGAGACGCCGAGGACTTTGCCGTTGGTCGGGACCTCCTCGTTCTCGAAGGAGATGTTCGCGTTGACCGACCCGAGCCGCACCGGGTTCGGCGGGTCGGTGATGTCGTAGACGACGAGGTCCTTCGTCGTGGTGACGAAGAGCCGATTCCCGACGACCCGCGCCCCGACGCCGTCGCTCGCCTCCGGAAGGTGGCGGATGAACTTGACGTTGTCGGACGTGATCATGTCCGGCCGTCCCTCCTGCGCGCCGGAGGTGCCGACGAGGAGGACGACGATGGCGAGGAGCGGCAGGGCGACGAGCGCGAAGCCGGCGCGCTCGGCGGCGCGGATCTTCCGGGGCATGAGAGCACCAACGCATCCCATGCCCCGGAATTGCGGTCCTATGTCAGGTGACGCACGCCAGCGTGGCCGGCTGCGACGCGCGCCGCCGGTAGCCCGTGAAGCCGTTCGCGGTCTTGACGGCGATGATCCCGTAGGTGCGGTACATGCGGTTCGAGCGCCCCGCGTCGCACGGCACCCGCGGCGTGAACAACGTCACGTTCGTGTTGTTGGGGTAGTAGAAGCTGCGGTACGACGAGCACCCGCCGCTCACGGTCGTGTAGTCGCCGGTGAGGGGGAGCCGCTTCTGGAGGCAGGCCCTGAGCGTGACGACCGCCGTCACGCCGCGCGTGAACCAGCACTGCGCGTTGATGTAGCCCCGGATGCGGGCGTTGCCGTCGACGAACGCCGGCACGCCCATGGTCGTCCCGCAGCTGCCCGCGGAGAAGTCGTAGGGAGGCGTCGCCGAGCTCTGCTCGGTCGGCGCGCCGATGACGAGGCGGTCGCAGACCGTGCTCTCGTCCGGCGTGCCCGGATCCTCGACGACGCCGTTGTCCGACGTGACGGTGCTGCTGACCGACTGGTCGACGCCGTCCTGCGTGCCCTGCGTCTCGGGGAGCGCGCCGACGAACGGGCCGTAGACGTCCTCGCCGGTGTCCGCGCCGCCGTTCAGCACGGCGACGCCGCCGCCGGTGTCGCCCAGCGGCACCGCGCCGCAGCGAGCGTCGACGTCGTTCTGGACCCCGACCGCGTCCGGGTCCTGCGCCGCGGCGACGCCCGGTGTGAGCGCGCACGCGGCGACCGCGGCGACGGCCACTCGCTTGATGCTGGACGAACGCATGGGCGGAACCTCCATTGGGCGCGGGGCCCGGATCGGTTGGCGCTTCTTCAACGCCGCGCCCGCGCGGAACTTGCGCGAACACTTTGCGCTCAGGGAACGCCTCGCGGCACCGCGGGCTGGCAGGATGCGTGCGTGGTGATCCGCCGCCAGACGCCCGCCGACGTGGATGCGCTCAGCGCCATGCTGGCGGACGCGGACGGCGGCCGGCCCGCCGACCGCGCCGAGGACGCCGAGCGCGTGGGCCTCGTGGCGTTCGAGGGCGAGCGGCTCGTCGGGCACGCGGCGCTGCGGCGCATCGGGCCGTACGCGGCCGAGCTCGCTGTGGAGGTGGCGGCCGGGCACCGCGGGCGCGGCGTCGGGACCCAGCTCGCCGACGCCGTCGTCGAGGCCGCGCGCGAGGCCGGGATGGAGGTCCTGATCGCGGACGTGCGGCCCGACAACGCCGCGATGCTCAAGGTGCTCACGGCGACCGGCGTGCCGCTCGCGGTCACCGACGCGGGGGAGCACCTCCTCGTCGAGCTCGAGCTGTGACGGCGCTGCTCGCGGTCCCCAACGTGTCGGAGGGGCGCGACGAGGCGGCGATCGAGGCGATCGGCGCGGCGTTCGCCTCCACGGGCGTGCGGCTGCTCGACGTGCACGCCGACCCCGACCACCACCGCTCGGTCTTCACGCTCGCGGCCGAGCCGGGGCGGCTGGCGCCGGCGCTGGCGGCGGGGGCGCGGGAGGTGCTCGCGCGCGTCGACCTGACGGCGCCGCGCGGGGCGCATCCGCACGTCGGCGCGCTCGACGTCGCGCCGGTCGTGCACCTCGGGCCCGAGCTGCGGGGCGCCGCGTGCGCCGAGGCGCTCGTCGCGGCGGACGTGCTCGGCGAGCTCGGCCTGCCCGTGTACCTGTACGGCGCGCTCGCGGGCGGGCGCTCGCGCGCGGAGCTGCGCCGGCCCGGCGCGCTGGACGAGGTCCCGTCCGACTTCGGCCCGCGCGAGCGCTCGCCGCGCCACGGTGCGGTGCTCGTCGCCGCGCGGCCGCCCCTCGTCGCGTTCAACCTCGAGCTGGCGCCCCCCGCGACCGTGAGCGACGCGAAGCGGATCGCCGCGCTCGTGCGCGAGGGCGGGGAGGAGGGGCTTCCGGGTGTGCGAGCGCTCGGCATCGAGCTGCGCGGGGGCGTCGCGCAGGTCTCCACGAACGTCGAGGACCACGTCGCCGTCCCGCTCGCACGGGTCCTCGAAGCGGTGCGTCGCCACGCGCGGGTGCGCGAGGCGGAGCTGGTCGGGTTGGCGCCGGCGGCGGCGTTCGACGGGTGGCCGGAGGACGTCGGCGTGCGCAACCGCCGCACGGTCGAGGACGCGTTGCGCGGACTACAGTGAGAGGCGATGGCCCAGACGAAGAAGCGCCGGCGCACCAAGCACCGCGGCAACGCCGCCGGGATGGTCGAGGCGCGGGGCCGCACCGGCCGCCGCCCGGAGGAGAACGAGAAGCGCGGCGGGATGCGCGAGGACGCCGCCACGCGGCGCCGCAACCGCATGGAGACGCCGCCGACCTGGAAGAGCGCGTTCAACCGCTCGCTGTTCGCGACGGCGATCTTCGCGATCGCCGCGGTCGTGATCCTCGACCGGACGATCCCCCAGGCCGTGACGATCTCGGTCCTGCTGCTGGCCCTCTACGTCCCCGCGACGTACTACATCGACGGCTACATGCACCGGCGCTACATGCGCAAGCAGGCACGCTGATGGACGTCCGGATGTTCACCGTCGGGATGGTCCAGGAGAACTGCTTCCTGGCCCGGCCCGACGGCGGCGACCACGCGGTCATCGTCGACCCCGGCGACGAGGCCGACAAGCTGCTCGGCGCGATCGACGCGCTCGGCGTCACGCTCGACGCGATCCTCCTGACGCACACGCACTTCGACCACGTCGGGGCGGTCGCGCCGGTCGCGAAGGCCACCGGCGCGCCCGTCTACTGCCCGAAGATCGAGGTGCCGGTGCTGGCGGACATCAACCGCTTCGTCCCCTGGCCGGGCTTCGGCCCGTTCGAGAGCTACGACGCGGACGAGACCGTCGAGGGCGGGGAGCGCCTGTCGCTCGCGGGCTTCGACGTCGAGGTCATCTTCACGCCGGGCCACAGCCCCGGCCACGTCACCTACGCGATCGAGGCCGAGAAGGCGCTGTTCAGCGGCGACGTCCTCTTCCAGGGGTCGGTCGGGCGGGTCGACCTGCCGGGCGGCGACTGGAACACGCTTGCCGCGTCGATCGCCGGGCTGCTCGAGCGCTTCGACGACGAGACGACCGTGTACCCGGGGCACATGGGGATCACGACGCTCGGGCGCGAGCGCGCGACGAACCCGTTCCTGGCCGAGCTGGTCTAGCTAGGGCTTGACCTTCAGCGCCTTGCCGACCAGCTCGTCGAGCTCGTCGGGGACGGTGAGGCCGGCGACCGCCCGGGCGTGGCCCGCGCGATCGATGATGAGGACGGTCGGCGAGGTGACGACCGGCACGCCGCGGGTGATCGGCTCGAACTGCGCGAGCTTGGCGATCGCCGACTTGTGGACGGCGACCTTGCCGCCGCGGCGGCTCAGGCCGTCGACGACCTTGTTGACCGCGCGGTCGTCGGACAGGCGGCGGTCCCAGAAGAGGAGGACGGCGACCTTGCCCTTCGAGACGTCGCGCAGGACGGAGAGTGCGGGCTTCGAGACGTTGTCGCCGGCGGCGCGCTCGAGGTCGATGGCCGGGCCCGGCTTCTTCGCGTCGGCGGTGGCGGCGCCGGGCTTGGCGGCGGTCGCGGGCGTGGCCTTGTCGCCGTCGCCGGTGGCGGCCTCGTGCTTGTCCGCGGCGGCCTGCGAGGTCGCGGCGGCCTGCTGAGCCTGCTCGGCGGCCTTGCCGGGCGCGCTCTGGGCGCCGGCGGGCGGCGTCGGGGCGGGGGCGGTCGGCACCGGCTTCGGGCGCAGCGCGACGAACCAGATGGCCACGAAGACGAGCGTCACCGCAAGGGCGATGCGCATGGGAAGCGAGACCTGGCTCACAGACTGCATGGTCGGTCGGGATTCCGCGAAGTTGAGTTGGTTCCGCGCGGCCTGGACCGAAGGGGCGCAACTCGGGGCCATATGGCATGTTGTTCGAACCGGTGAGCCACCCCGCCCGGAGACTCGCGCCCGCGCTGGCGCTGCTCGTGCTGCTGCTCGTCCCCGCCTCCCCGGCGGCGGCCGCGGGCTGGACGTGCGAGGGCAGCGCGCTGCGCGGAACCGTCCTCGGGCAGGCGACGATCGAGCCGCTGACCGCGAACAAGGGCGCCGAGACTTGCACGCCCGCGCGCGCCGGCCTGGCCGGGCTGACCGCCGGGCTGCCGCTGCCGCTGGCCGTGACCGCGCTCGGGGCGGAGACGACCGTCGAGAACGCCGACCAGCCGCTCGGGAAGCAGAAGGTCGCCGCGCTCGGCGGCATCGCCGACCTGCGCGTCCGGCCGCTGGGGATCCCGCTGCCGGCGCCGGACTTCTCCGCGGTGCCCGCGATCACGATCCCCGGCGTCGGGAGCGTCGACCTGAAGCCCACGCTCCAGGGGCTCGTCCAGGGCCTGCCGAGCGCGGACCTCGTCCGGATCCAGGGCCTCGTCGCGTACGCCGACGGGCAGTGCTCCGACGGCGCCGTGTTTCTGACCGGCACGTCGCGGGTGGCCGGCCTGACCGTGCTGGGGCAGGAGCTGCAGGTCAACCAGGCGGTCGAGCGCACGCTGACGCTGATCGACAGCCAGAACATCGACCCGTCGAACGTCCCGATCGACTCGCTGCTGCCGCCGGGCGTCACGCTCGATCCGGTGACGCGCGCGTTGGTCCAGCAGGCGCTCGACGCGATCCCCTCGATCCCGATCCCCGCGACCGTGGCGACGGTGAAGATCACGCCCGCGCAGACGATCCGCGACGGCGGCCGCCTGACTCAGCGCGCGCTGCAGGTCCAGGTCGGGCTGCTCGGGCAGTCCCTGGTCGACCTCGTCATCGGCGAGGCTTCGGTGGGCGCGGACGGCGTCGCATGCGTCGAGCCCGGGACGCCGGAGAGCGCCGCCGAGTCCGCCCTGCAGTGCACGACGCGCCGGCTCGTGCTGGCCGACGTGATCCCGGGCCGGCGCGTGCGGCTGCTCGGGTACGCGGACAAGCGCTACATCGGGCGCACCGTCGACATCCACTTCATCGCGAACGGCCGCCGGGTGGCGCGTGCGCGCGTGCGGGACGACGGGTCGTTCTCGGCGACCGCGCCGATGCCGTCGCGGCGACTGCGGTCCACCGACCGCGCGCGCTACCAGGCACGGCTCGGCAGCGAGCGCTCGCTGCGGCTGAAGCTCATGCGGCGGATGCAGGTCTTCAGCGTGCGCGCGCGCGGGCGTCAGGTGAGCATCGCCGGCCGGGTCGTCCCGCCGCTCTCGCGGCCGGTGCGGTCGATCGAGGTCCGCCGCCGCATCTCGTGCAGCAAGTGGCAGGTCGTCAAGCGCATCAAGCCGTCGCGGACCGGCCGCTTCCGGACGACCGTCGCCGGCCCGCCGAGCCAGCTTGCCGCGACGTACCGCTTCGCCACGCGCGTCCGCTCCAGCGCCCGCGGCAAGAGCCGCAAGACGTTCGAGACGTTCACGCTGCCGCGCTTCGTGGACCTCGGCTAGACCTACACTCCTCGCCGTGGACGAGCGGTTCGAGGAGCACCTCCGGCACCCGCGCGGGCGCGGGTTCGAGCCTCGCGACGCGCACCACGGCGTCGCGGGCGGAGCGGCCTGCGGCGACCTCGTCCGGATCGCCCTGCGCGTCGAGGCGGACCGCGTCGTCGAGGCCGGGTTCGAGGCGAGCGGGTGCGGCGCGGCGTCAGCGGCTGCGAGCGCGGTCGTCGAGCTCGTCGCCGGCGCGCCCCTGCTCGACGCCGCCCGGGTGTCCCCGGCCGGCGTCGCCGCCGAACTCGGCGGCCTGAGCCCGGGGAAGCTCCACGCCGCCGACCTCGCCGCCGACGCGCTGCACGTCGCGCTGGGGAAGGCGGCCCGCGCCACCGCGCCCCCTCCGGCGCCCATCAGCGCGGCCGCTCCGGCGCCCGCCGGCGCGCCCCCTCCGCGGGTCCTCGTCGCGATGTCCGGCGGCGTCGACTCCGCCGTCGCGGCCCTCCTCTGCGCCCGCTCCGGGGCGGAGGTCGTCGCGGTCACGCTGGAGCTGTGGCGCGACCCGGAGAACGACGGCGAGCGCAGCTGCTGCTCGGCGAGCGCGGTGCGGGTCGCGCGCGGGGTCGCACATCGCCTCGGGCTGCCGCACCTCACGATCGACCTGCGCGACGAGTTCCGCGCGGGCGTCGTCGAGCCGTACCTCGCCGACCACGCCGCGGGGCTGACGCCCAACCCGTGCATCCGCTGCAACGGGCACGTCCGGCTCGACGCGATGCTCGACCTCGCCGACCGGCTCGGGGCGAAGGCGCTGGCGACCGGGCACTACGCGCGCGTCGGCGACGACGGCCTGCTGCGCCCCGCGCGCGACGAGGCCAAGGACCAGACGTACATGCTCGCGGGCCTCGCGCCGTCCTCCGTCGCGCGCCTGCGGTTCCCTCTCGGCGACCTGAAGAAGCCGGAGGTCCGGGCGCTGGCGCAGGAGGCCGGCATCCCCGTCGCGAACAAGCCGGACTCCCAGGACCTCTGCTTCCTCGCCGGCACCGGCCGCGCGGCGTTCCTCGCGCGCCACGGCGGGCTGCGCGATCGCGAGGGCGACGTGCTCGACGGCCGCGGCCGGCGGGTCGGGCGCCACCGCGGCCACCACAACTTCACCGTCGGGCAGCGCAAGGGCCTCGACCTCGGCGGGGGCTCCGGCGAGCCGCTGTACGTCCTCTCGACCGACGCGCGCGCGAACACGGTCACCGTCGGCCCGCGCGAGGCGCTGCGGACCGATCGGGTCCGCGTCCGCGGCGTCCGGCTGCACCGCGACGAGGCTGCAGTGGAGCGCGTGAAGCTGCGCTACCGCTCGCGCGCGCTCCCGTGCCGGCTGAGCAGCGGCGAGATCGAGCTGCTCGAGCCGTTCGCCGGCGCGGCGCCCGGCCAGACCGCCGTGTTCCTGGGCGCCGACGACGCCGTCGTCGGCGTCGGGACCATCCGGTGAAAGGATGCCCGCCATGACCCTGCGCCTCGCCGCCGCCGCGGCCCTCGCACTCGCTGCCGTCCCGTCCCCGGCCTCCGCCGCGCTGCGCGGCTACGGCGGCGCGACGGCGGACGGGCAGCCGATCGTGGTGGGCCTCGACGCGCGCAGCGGCCGCGTCGACCGCATGAACGTCATGTTCAGCGCGAAGTGCCGGTCGGGCAAGGGGTACTCGTTCGGCCACCGGCTCACGCGCCGGCCGGGGCAGGCCGCCGAGCCCGAGCCGGGCCAGTACCCGCTGGCCGTCAAGATGCGCCGCGGCGGCCGGTTCACCGCGAGCGCGATCGTCTTCGAGCGCCTGTCGGAGGACCGGCTGGGCGGGATCTCGATCACGTTCACCGGCCGCGTGCGCGGCAACACCGTGACCGGGACGCTGAAGGCCGAGGTCACGGTCGGGCCGGATCAGAGCGGCGCCGAGCCGGAGGACACGTGCGCGTACTCCAAGAAGACGTTCCGCGCGCGGCGGGCGCCACGCCGCATCCTCACCGGCGAGACGTCGCAGAGCCTGCCGGTCGTCGTCGAGCTGGCGCGCGGCGCGCGCAGCGTCAAGGAGATCGACATCGGCTGGAACGCCGGGTGCGAGCCGCCGGGCTTCATCCAGATCCCCGACGAGCTCATCAACTTCCGCATCCGCGGCGGCCGGTTCGGCGACGAGTTCGACCACACCGTCCGGCTCGACGACGGGACCGAGCGCGTCTTCCACTACGACCTCGACGGCCGCGCGAACCGCCGGCGCGCCTCCGGGACGATGGACATCGTGATGGAGGACCGCGGCGGCTCCGCGCCGGGGACGTGCCGCACCGGCGCGGTCCGCTGGAGCGCGCGCTGACCGGCCTAGACTCCCGGTCGCGATGACCTCCGACGAGATCCGCGAGGCCTTCCTCGAGTTCTTCGAGCAGCGCGACCACCTCAGGCGGCCGTCGGCGTCGCTCGTGCCCGCGGAGTTCGACCCGTCCGTCCTGCTCACGACGGCGGGGATGCACCCGCTCATGCCGTATTTCCTGGGCCAGGAGAAGCCGCCGCACCACCGGCTGACGACGTGCCAGAAGGTCTTCCGGACCACCGACATCGAGAACATCGGGAACACGACCCGGCACCTCACGTTCTTCGAGATGCTCGGCAACTTCTCGTTCGGCGACTACTTCAAGCACGGGGCGATCGAGTTCGCGTGGGACTTCTCCCTGAACGTCCTCGGGTTCGAGCCCGAGGACATCTGGGCGACGGTCTTCGAGGGCGACGACGAGCTCGGGCTCGGGCCCGACGAGGAGGCGATCGAGGGGTGGCTCTCCGTCGGCGTCCCGCGCGAGCGGATCGTGCTGGCGTCGCGGGCGGACAACTTCTGGCAGGCGGGGCCGATCGGCCCGTGCGGCCCGTGCTCGGAGCTCTACTTCGACCGCGGGCTGGACTGGGGGACGGAGGACGACCTCCCGGCGGGCGAGAACGAGCGCTTCCTGGAGTACTGGAACCTGGTGTTCATGCAGTACAAGCAGGACCCGGTCAACGTGCTCACGCCGCTGCCGGCGCAGAACATCGACACCGGTCTGGGGCTCAACCGGATGGCGCTGATCAAGCAGGGCGTCGACTCGGTCTTCGACACCGACCAGTTCGCGCCGCTCATGGACCTCGGCCGCGAGCTCGCGTCCTCCGATCCATCCGACCGGTCCCTCCGCATCCTGGCCGACCACTCCCGCGCGATGACGTTCCTGGTCGGCGACGGCGTCGTGCCCTCGAACGAGTCGCGGGGGTACATCCTGCGGCGCGTCATGCGGCGGGCGATCCTGCACGGCCGGCGGCTCGGGATGGAGCCCGGGTTCCTCGAGCGCTACCGCTCGCTGGTGGCGGAGCTGATGGGTCGCGGGTACCCGGAGCTGGTCGAGCGCTCCGGCGAGATCGCGATGTGGCTGCGCAACGAGGAGCAGAGCTTCGGCCACACGCTCGAGCAGGGGACGCGGCTCTTGAACGAGATCGTCGCGGAGGCGCTGGAGCGCGGGGACGAGGGGATCTCGTCCGAGGACGCGTTCCGGCTCCACGACACGTTCGGCTTCCCGATCGACCTGACGATGGAGCTGGTGGCCGAGCGGGGGCTGGGCGTCGACGAGGCGGGCTTCGAGGCGCTGATGGACCAGCAGCGGTCGCGGTCGGCGGAGGCGCGTACCGGCCCGGGCGCGACGGACGCTCTGCGCTCGCGCGCGGTCGAGCTGGCGCGGGGCTCCGGAGTCCCGACGCAGTTCGTCGGCTACGAGACGCTCGAGCAGCACACGACGGTCGGGGCGGTCGACACCGTCGACGGCCGCGTGCTGGTGAAGCTCGAGGAGTCGCCGTTCTACGCGACCGGCGGCGGGCAGATCGCGGACTCGGGCGTCGTCCAGTGCGAGTCCGGGGACTGCAGAGCGCGGGTGGCGGACGTCCTGCGGCTCGGCGACGACCAGGCGGTCGTGCTCGAGGTGGAGCGCGGGTCTTTGTCCGCGGGCGAGCGCGTGGTCGCGCGGGTCTCGCCGGCGGTCCGGCATGCGACCGAGTGCAACCACACCGCGACGCACCTGCTGCACGCGGCCCTGCGCGAGCGGCTGGGGACGCACGTCCGCCAGGCGGGCTCGTACGTCGGGCCGGACAAGCTGCGGTTCGACTTCACGCACGGCGAGGCGTTGAGCGCGGAGGACGTGGCGTGGGTCGAGGACCGCGTCGTCTCCCAGATCGTCGCCAACCTGCGCGTGCGCGCGCTGACGATGCCGCTGGAGGAGGCGCGGGCGCTCGGGGCGATGGCGCTGTTCGGCGAGAAGTACGGGGACATCGTGCGGGTCGTGCAGATCGGCGACGGGTCGTTCTCGCGCGAGCTGTGCGGCGGCACGCACGTCCGCTCCACCGCGGAGATCGGCGTCTTCAGGATCACGGGGGAGTCCTCGTCGGCGGCGAACGTGCGGCGGATCGAGGCGCTCACGGGCCCGGAGGGCGTCGCGCTGCTGCGCCGTCACGACGCGCTCGCGCGCGAGGCGGCGGCGCTGCTGCGCAAGACGCCGGCGGACCTGCCGAGCGCCGTTGCGGACCTCCAGGCCCGCCTTCGCGAATCGAAGGCGCGCCCCACCGAGCCCGACTTCGCCGTCGGCGACATCGCCGGCAAGGCGATCGCCGTCGGGGACGCGAAGGTCCTCGCGGAGCCCCTTCCGCCGACCGATCCGAAGTCGCTTCCCGACATCGCCGACCGGCTCAAGGGCCAGCTCGGCGACTCCGCGATCGTGCTCGGGACGGCGAACGAGGGCCGCGTCGCGCTCGTCGTCGCGGTCTCGCCCGCGCTCGTGGCGCGCGGCGTCAAGGCGGGCCACATCGTCAAGACCGCGGCGCAGGTCGTCGGCGGAGGGGGCGGAGGCCGCGACACGATGGCTCAGGCCGGAGGCCGAGACCCGTCGAAGCTCCCCGAAGCCCTCGACGCCGCCCGCGAGGCGATCGCCGCGGCGCTGAGCGGCGAGTGACGCGCGTCCTCGGCCTCGACTACGGCTCCGCGCGGTGCGGCTGCGCGCTGAGCGACCCTACGGGAACCCTCGCGACGCCGATCGAGCCGGTCGAGCGGCCGGGGACGCGGAAGGGGATGGCGCGGCTCGCCGGGCTCGTGCGGGAGCACGGGGTCTCGCGCGTGGTGGTGGGATTGCCCCTGGGGCTGAGCGGCGCGGACACGGATCAGACCCGCGAGGCGCGCGACTTCGCGGCGCGGCTGGCGGAGCGGCTCGGCGAGCGCGTGCCGGTCGAGCTGTACGACGAGCGGTTCACGACGTCGATCGCGGCCCGCTCCGGGGGCTCGGCGACGTCGGAGGACTCGCGCGCGGCGGCGGTCCTGCTCGAAGACTGGCTCGCCGCGCACTAGGCTGCGTGCATGGCACTGCACCAGCGCAACGATCGCGGCGAGCTCGTGAACCCGTCGGGGGCCGGGCCGCGGCCGAAGGTCAAGATGCGCCGCGGGCCGGACGGGAAGCTCGAGGTCGAGGTGCCGGAGAAGGACGAGCCGGTGCCGGAGCGCCGCGCCGACGAGCGGCCGCCCTTCCCGGAAAACCCCGCGCCCGCCCCGAACCCGCACACGCAGGTCATCTGAAGTCGGCCGACCGGAGCGGTCGTTAGCCTGACCGCGGTCGCCGTTCCGTATGCCGATCTTCCGTAAGCACGACGACGCGCCGCGCGAGCGGACGCCGGAGGAGCGCGAGCGAGCCCGCGCCGAGCGAGAAGCCCGCCGCGCCGCCCGAGCCGGCACCGCGCCCCCGCCCGCGTTCGACGGCGAGCCCGTCCGCTCCGACGACGCCGAAGCCCCGCGCGAGCTCGCGCCCGACCTGCACGACCTCGCGCCGGGCCACCGCGACTCCGCCCCGGACGCGGACGCCTTCCCACCCGAGCGCCGCCACTTCGCCCTCGACACCGACGACTTCGCGCCGCCGCGCCGGGATGTCGCGCCGCCGCGCCGCGGTGTCGCGCCGGAGCGCCGGGATGTCGCGTCGGAGGGCCGCGGTGTCGCGCCGGAGCGCCGCGGTGGCGCGCCCGAGCGCCGCGACTTCGCCATCGACACCGACGACTTCGCGCCGCCGCCGGAGGAGCCCGCGCGGCTCCCGCCCGCGCGCGACGGCGAGCCGCCTGGGCGGCGCGACTTCGTCGAGGACCCGCGCGACTATGCGCGCGAGCCGGTGCCGGAGGACGTGCCCGAGGCCCCGACGTTCGGCGCGCACGAGGACGAGCTTCAGCCGACGGCGCCGTTCGACCCGATCGTCGACGACGGAATGGGGCGGGGCGCCGTCGAGGAGCCGCCGGTCGAGGTGCCGGTGACCGAAGCGCGGCTTGCGCAGGCCGCCGCGGCGGAGGCGCCGGCGATCGACGCTCCCTCCGATGAAGCCGCACAAGAGCCCGCGGCGCCGCTGGTTCCCGCGGCGCCGGAGGTTCCCGCAGGCGCGCCCGCTCGCGAGCCCATCGTTCCTCCCGCTGCGCGGCGGGCACGGAGTGGCCGGGTCCGTGAGGACGGGGAGCAGCCGGTGGCGCCGAAGCGGGTGTCGGCGGCCGAGCGGCGGCTTCCCCCGACGCCCCCGCCCCCGGGCACGCCGGGGTTCGCGAAGCGGCGGCGGCGGCGCGGGCGGATCCTCGCGACGGTCGTCCTGCTGATCTTCGCGGCGTTCCTCTTCAGCCTGAACCAGCTCTTCCAGCCGTTCAAGGGGGAGGGCGGGGAGACCGTGACGGTCCGGATCCCGCCGAACTCGAGCGTCGCCGACGTCGGCGACCTGCTCGCAGACAACGGGATCGTCGACAGCTCGTTCCTCTTCGTCATCCGCGCACGGCTCGCGGGCGCGGACCTGAAGGCGGGCACGTACGAGCTCAAGAAGGACTCGAGCTACGGCGACGCGCTCGACGCGCTGGCGAACGACCCCGCCGCGCCGCGGTCGGTCAAGGTCGTGATTCCGGAGGGGCGCTCACGCGCCGAGACCGCGCCGATCGTGAAGGAGGCCGGGCTGAGCGGCGACTACCTGAAGGCGTCCGAGACCGCCAAGGGCTTCAGGCCGCGCAAGTACGGCGCGCCCCGCAACACAAAGACGCTCGAGGGCTTCCTCTTCCCGGCCACGTACGAGCTGACCCCCGGCGCCGACGCCACCAGGCTCGTGAAGCAGCAGCTCGACACCTTCGAGCAGAAGATCGGGAAGGTCGACATGAAGCGCGCCAAGCGGCGCAACCTCACGACCTACGACGTCCTCATCATCGCCTCGATGGTGGAGCGCGAGGCGACCCTCGCGAAGGAGCGGCCGATCATCGCGGGCGTCATCTACAACCGCCTCAAGCAGGGCATGCCGCTCGGCATCGACGCGACGATCCGCTACGCGGTCCGCAACTGGACCCGCCCGCTCAGGCAGTCCGAGCTGACCATCGACTCGCCCTACAACACCCGCCGCCGCACGGGGCTCCCGCCGACGCCGATCGGCAGCCCCGGCCTGGACAGCATCCGCGCCGCCGCCAACCCGGCGCGCAACTGCTACCTCTTCTACGTCGTCAAGCCGAACGGCGACGGCGCGCACAACTTCAGCTGCACCGACGCCGAGTTCCAGAAGGACGTCGAGGCCTACAACGAGGAGCGCGAGCGCCGCGGCGGGAAGTCCCCCGCCGACAGTGGCTAGGCGCTTCGGCGTCGCCGGCTGGCCCGTCGCGCACAGCCGCTCGCCGGCGATGTTCCGCGCCGCCTTCGAGGCGACCAAGCTCGAAGACCACCGCTACCAGCACCTCCCGATCCCGCCGCACCTGTTCGAGGAGACGGTCAAAGCGCTCCCAGGCGCGGGCTTCAGCGGCGTCAACGTGACGATCCCCCACAAGGAGGCGGCGCTCGCGGCGAGCGACATCGCCACTCAGACGGCCAGGGAGATCGGCGCCGCGAACACGCTGACCTTCACCGAGGACGGGACGATCGACGCCGACAACACCGATGCCCCAGGGTTCATCGCGGCGCTGGGCGCGGTGCCAGGCACCGCGCTCGTCCTCGGCGCGGGGGGCAGCGCACGCGCGGTGGTCTGGGCGCTGCGGCGAGCGGGCGCCGAGGTCTCGGTGCTGGCCCGGACGCCGGAGCGTGCGCGGGGATGGGATGCGACGGTCGTCGACGACGTCGTGGAGGCGGAGTGCCTCGTGAACTGCACCCCGCTCGGGATGAAGCCGGGCGAGGAGGTGGAGGTGGACCCGAGCGGCTTCGAGGTGGTCGTGGATCTCGTGTATCGGGATGGGCCGACGGCGCTGATCGAACGGGCCGAACGGGCCGGCGCGCGCACGGTCGACGGCCTGGAGATCCTCGTCCGCCAGGGCGCCCTGAGCTTCCAGCGCTGGACCGGGATCGACCCGCCTCTGGACGCCATGCGCCGAGGCGCAGGAGCCGTCCACTAAGGAACGGGCACCCGATGCCGACAAGGGGGCCAGGGGTCCACCTATGCACCTGCAGCCGCTCGACACCGCCAGCACTCCGGCCGCCCAGTGGGAGGGCATCACGCCGCCCACCCGTCGCGGCGGCAGCGCCCGTGCGCTCACGGACGTCCTGGTCGAGATGGGTGCGACGGACCTCGCCCGCGCCGAGACCGCCCGCCAGGAGGGCCGCAACCGCGGGCTCCCGCCCGAGAAGGTGCTCCTCGAGGGCGGCCACATCACCGAGGACCAGCTCGCCCGCGCCGTCGCCGAGCGCCACGGCCTGGACCACCTGAACCTCTCGAGCTTCCCGGTCGACATGGCCGCCGCCAACCTGCTCGGCACCACCGCGGCCAAGCGCTACGAGGCCGTCCCGGTCGCCTACGTGGACGAGCGCACGCTGCTCGTCGCCATGGCGGACCCGGCGAACGTCCTGGCCATCGACGACATCGCGATCATGACGGGCCTCGAGGTCCGCGCCGCGGTCGCCAGCCGCGAGGACATCGCGACCCTGATCAGCCGCATCACGCGCCTGGACGACGTCGTCGCCTCCGCCAGCTTCGAGACCGAGGACGAGGCCTCGGGCAACGGCCCCGCCGAGGTCGTCGACCTGCGCGAGTCCGCCGACGACGCCCCGGTCATCAAGCTCGTCAACCAGGTCGTCGCGCAGGCGGTCGAGCAGGGCGCCTCGGACATCCACTTCGAGCCCGAGGGCTCCGAGATGCGCGTGCGCTTCCGCATCGACGGCGTGCTCGTCGAGACGACGACGATCCCGCGCCGCATGCTCAGCGGCGTCGTCAGCCGCGTGAAGATCATGGCCGACCTGGACATCGCCGAGCGGCGCGTCCCGCAGGACGGCCGCGTCGGGCTGACCATCGACGGCCACTCGGTCGACCTGCGCGTCGTCACGCTCCCGAGCGTGCACGGCGAGTCGATCGTGATGCGGATCCTGGACAAGGACTCCGTGATCATGAACCTCGACAAGCTCGGCATGGGCGAGGACGACCACAAGCGCTTCCACAAGGCGTTCTCGCAGGCCTACGGCGCCGTGCTCGTCACCGGCCCGACGGGCTCCGGCAAGTCGACGACGCTCTACGCCGCGATCGGCGTCATCAACACGCCCGAGAAGAACATCATCACCATCGAGGACCCGGTCGAGTACCAGGTCGCCGGGATCACCCAGGTCCAGGTCAACACCAAGGCCGGCCTCAAGTTCGCCAGCGGCCTGCGGGCGATGATGCGCGCCGACCCCGACGTGATCATGGTCGGCGAGATCCGCGACCGCGAGACGGCCCAGATCGCCGTCGAGTCCGCGCTGACGGGCCACCTCGTCCTCTCGACGCTGCACACCAACGACGCGCCCGGCGCGGTCACGCGCCTCATCGAGATGGGAATCGAACCGTTCCTCGTGTCGAGCGCGATCGACTGCGTGGTGGCCCAGCGCCTGGCCCGGACGCTCTGCGAGCACTGCAAGAAGCCGGTGACGCTGACCGCCGAGGTGCTGATCGAGAACGGCTACCAGGGCGTGACCGGCGACATCGAGGGCTTCGAGGCCGCCGGCTGCAACCGCTGCGGCGGCTCCGGCTACAAGGGGCGGCTCGGCCTGTACGAGGTCATGACGGTGACGGACGAGATCCGGAACCTCGCCGTCGAGCGCGCGAGCGCCGACCGGATCGCCGAGGTCGCGGTGAAGCAGGGGATGCGCCGCCTGCGCGAGGACGGCCTCGCGAAGGTCGCGGAGGGCAGGACCTCGATCGCCGAGGTCGCCCGCGTCACCGGCACCACCTGATCGCCCTGCGTACCCTGCCGCAGCGATGCGGCGCTGGCTGGTAGTCCCGGTCGTCCTGTTGCTGGTCCTCGCCGCGCCCGCTTCGGCGGCGCGGGTCGAGCGCCGCTGCGACCCGCTCGTCCCGGCGATCGACTGCCCGGTCGCGCCGGTGACCGTCGTCGCAGCCGCGGGGGAGCGGAACGTCATCGCGATCTCGCGCGACGGGTCCGGCGTCGTCGTGCGCGACACGGGCGCGCCTCCGACCGCCGGCCCGGGATGCGAGGCGCTCGCCGCGGACGCCGTGCGGTGCGCGGCCGCCGGCGCGGTGCCGCTGACGGTCGCCGCCGGCGACGGCGACGACGCGATCGACGCGCGGGCGGCCGGCGCGGTGCTCGACGTCGCGCTCGACGGCGGGCCCGGTGCGGACGCGATCGCGGGGACGCCGGCGCGCGACGTGATCGACGGCGGCGCGGGCCCGGACGTCCTGGTCGGCGGCGACGGGAACGACTTCCTGACCGGCGACGAGGGGGACGCCGTCGCGGCCGACACCCTCGACGGCGGCGCGGGCCGCGACACCGCGGGCTACGAGGAGCGCACGCGGCCGCTCACCGTCGACCTCGCCGATCCCGCTCCCGACGGCGCTCCGGGGGAGGGCGATCGGCTCGCCGGGATCGAGGACGTCTCGAGCGGCTCCGGGGACACCGTCCTGCGCGGCGACGACGGCCCGAACGGGCTGCACGCCCCGTTCGGCAACGCCGGCGTCGTGAGCCGCGTCACCGGCCGCGGCGGGGACGACAACCTGACCGGCCGCGTCGTCGACGGCGGAGCCGGCGACGACGCCCTCAGCGCCCGCGTCCGCGCGCGCTGCGGCCCCGGGACCGACCGGATGTTCGATCCGCGCCTCCTCGCCCCGCCGCCACCGCGCGACTGCGAGCGGATCGACCTCGACGGCCTGATCGTCGATGCGAAGACGATCCGCGTCCGCGGCGCGACCATCCGCCTCGGCGTCGAGCGGACCGAGCGCGGGCGAGGGACCATTCTGGTCCGCGCCGGCCGCCGCACGATCGGCCGCCTTCGGGTCCCGGCGGCCGCCGCTCCGCGGACGGTCGCGGTGCGCTTGGGGAGGGGCGCGCGGAGGGGCGCGCTCGCGGTCGTCTACGACCCGGCCGCGACGGGGGTCCCGACGCGCGGGTTCAAGGTGGGCGGCCGCTGAGGGCGCGGCTCGCACGGATTCAAGGTGGCCCGTCGCTGAGGGCGCGGCTCGCGGCCCTCAGGATCCGTCGGTGGGCGCGGGGACCGGATCGAGGTCGGGCGCTCGGCCCTTCTCGGCGGCGGGGGGCTTGCGATCGAAGCCGGCGGCGCGGTATGCCGCCTCCTCGTCGAGCGTCTCGTGCTCGAGCAGCGTCTGCGCGAGCGCCTCGAGCCGGTCGCGGTTCTCGCGCAGGCGGTTGAGGGCGGCTTCGTAGCACTCGTCGACGATCTTGCGGACCTCCTCGTCGACGAGCTCGCGCGTCGCCTCCGAGGGGCCGCCGTTCGTCCCCGGGAAGAACATGGGGTCGTCGGCCGGGCCGGGCAGCACCGACACGAGGCCGATCCGGTCCGACATGCCCCAGCGGCCCACCATCTGGCGGGCGATCGCGGTCACCTGCTCCAGATCCGATTCGGCGCCGGTCGTGACGTTCCCGTACACGAGCTCCTCCGCCGCGCGCCCGCCCAGCGCGCCCACGATCCTCCCGCGCAGGTACTTCGCGTCGTAGCCGTAGCGGTCGGCCTCGGGCGACTGGAACGTCACGCCGAGCGCGCGCCCGCGCGGGACGATCGACACCTTGCGAACGGGGTCCGCGCCCTCCTCGAGCATCCCGAGCACGGCGTGGCCGGACTCGTGGTACGCCGTGCGCTCGCGCTCGTCCGCCGAGATCGTGATCCGCCGCTCGGCGCCGAGCACGATCCGCTCCAGCGAGTTCGTGAAGTCGGCGATCTTGATCGTGTCGTCGTTGCGCCGCGCGGCGGACAGCGCGGCTTCGTTGACGAGGTTGCGCAGGTCGGCGCCCACCATCCCCGGCGTCGAGGCCGCGATCGAGCCCAGGTCGACCTCGGGGTCGATCGGCTTCCCGCGCGTGTGCACCTCGAGGATGTGCTTGCGGCCGTCCTTGTCCGGCGGCGAGACCGCGACCCGCCGGTCGAACCGCCCGGGGCGCAGCAGCGCCTGGTCGAGGATCTCGGGCCGGTTGGTCGCGGCCAGCACGATCACGCCCTCCGACCCCGTGAAGCCGTCCATCTCGGTCAGGATCTGGTTGAGCGTCTGCTCGCGCTCGTCGTGCCCGCCGAGGTTGCCGCCCGGCCCGCCGCGCGAGCGCCCGATCGCGTCGAGCTCGTCGATGAAGATGATCGCCGGCGCGGCCTTCTTGGCGTTCTCGAACAGGTCCCGCACGCGCGAGGCGCCGACGCCCACGACCATCTCGATGAACTCGGAGGCCGAGAGCGAGAAGAACGGGACGTCCGCCTCGCCGGCGACCGCCCGCGCCAGGAGCGTCTTGCCGGTCCCGGGCGGCCCGCTCAGCAGCACGCCCTTGGGGATCATCGCGCCGAGCCGGCGGTAGCGGTCCGGGTTCTTGAGGAAGTCGACGATCTCGACCAGCTCCTCCTCGGCCTCCTCGATGCCGGCGACGTCCTCGAACGTCGTCCGCTGCGCCGTGGCGTCATAACGCTTGGCCTTCGACCGGCCCAGACCGGTCAGCGCGCCGCCGGCGCCGCCCGCGGCCCGGCGCATCAGGAAGATGAAGCCGCCGATGATCAGCAGCGTCGGCCCGAAGAACAACAGGATCTCGGCCAGGAACGAGCGGCCCTCGTCGATCGGCCGCGCGTTGACCTGCACGTTCTTCTCCTCCAGCAGCTTCGAGAGGCCCTCGCTGTCCACGAAGGCCGGCAGCGTGGTCTCGAACTTCTTCTCGCCGTCCTTGTCGTCGTCCGTGGGGGAGTCCACGGCGGCCCGGAACTCGCCCTGCACGACGTCGCCCTGCGCGTTGACCTCGGTGACGTTCCCCTTCTCCACCTGGTCCTGGAAGGTCGAGAACGGCACCTGCTCGCGCCCGCCGTCGTCCGGGACGCGCGAGGCGATGATGAAGTTCAGCAGCAGCAGGCCGGCCGTCAGCCAGAGCAGCCAGCGCGGGAAGCGGATCCGCGGCCGGCCGGGCCCGCCGGCGCCGCCGGGCGCGCCGGGCCTGTCGCCGCCGTCGGGCGCGCCGTCGCGGGCGCCTTCGACCCGCCACGGCTGCTTGTCCGGCTTCTCGGGGGCGCGTCTGGTGGGCTCTTCCATGGGATTCGGGTCAGTGTCGCAGGTCCGACATAGGTCCACGGGGCGTCGAAGACCCGTCCAGCGCGCGCGTGCGCGGCCGATGACCGGGCAGCCATGCACTTCGACTTCGCCGATCTGCTCCTGGAGGTCCTCGAGCGCAATGCGTCCGACCTCCACATCACCGCGGGCTCCCATCCGATGGTCCGCGTCCGCGGGCGGTTGGTGAAGCTCGAGGACTATCCCGTCCTGACGCCGACGGACACGCGCGAGGTCATCTACTCGATCCTCACGAACGATCAGCGCCAGCGGCTCGAGACCGACTGGCAGCTGGACTTCGCCTACGCGATCCCGAACGTCGCGCGCTTCCGCGTCAACGCGTACCTGCAGCGGTCCGCGATCAGCGCCGCGTTCCGCCTGATCCCGTTCGAGATCAAGTCGATCGACGACCTCGGCCTGCCGTCGGTCTGCCACGACTTCGTCCACAAGCCCCGCGGCCTCGTGCTCGTCACCGGGCCGACGGGCTCCGGCAAGTCGACGTCGCTGGCGGCGATCCTCGACTCGATCAACCGCACGCGCGAGGACCACATCCTCACGATCGAGGACCCGATCGAGTTCCTGCACCCGCACAAGAAGTGCATCGTCAACCAGCGCGAGCTGGGCTCCGACGCGCAGTCCTTCGCCGCCGCCCTGAAGGCCGCGCTGCGCCAGGACCCCGACGTGATCCTCGTCGGCGAGATGCGCGACCTCGAGACGATCGGCACCGCGCTCACCGCGGCGGAGACCGGCCACCTCGTGTTCGCCACGCTCCACACGCAGGACGCGCCGCAGACGATCGACCGCATCATCGACGTCTTCCCGCCCGAGCAGCAGCAGCAGGTCCGCGTGCAGCTGTCGGTCGCGCTGCAGGGGGTCGTCTGCCAGACGCTGCTGCCGACGTCCGACGGCGCGGGCCGCATCGCGGCCTGCGAGGTGCTCATCCCGACCGCCGCGGTCCGCAACCTGATCCGCGAGGGCAAGACGCACCAGATCATGTCCGTCATGCAGACCGGCTCGCAGTCCGGGATGCAGACGATGGACGCCGCGCTCGCGATGCTCGTCCGCCAGGGCAAGATCTCGCAGAAGCTCGCCGAGCAGCGCTCCTCGCACCCGGATGAGCTGCGGCGCCTGATGGGCGCCGGGCTGATGGCGGCATGAGCGCCACGACCTACGTCTTCAAGGCGATGGACCTCACCGGCCGCCAGGCCAAGGGTGAGGTCGAGGCGGAGTCGAAGCAGCACGTCGCCGACCAGCTCAAGCAGCGCGGGCTGATCGTCCTCGACATCGCCGACAAGAAGACGTCGAAGGAGATCAAGCTCCCGGGGTCGGACAAGGTCAAGCTCCCGGACATCGCGGTCATGACGCGGCAGCTGGCCACGATGGTCAGCTCCGGCATGACGATCCTCAAGGCGCTCTACGTGCTGGAGTCCCAGACGGAGTCCAAGCCGCTCGCCGAGACGCTCACGAAGGTGCGCAAGGACGTCGAGGCAGGCCTGCCTCTGTCCGACGCTCTGGAGCGTCATCCCAAGGTCTTCAACGGGCTGTTCGTCGCGATGACCCGCGCGGGCGAGACCGGCGGTGTGCTGGAGAGCGCGCTGCTGCGCGTCGCCGACCAGATCGAGGCCGAGGACTCGCTGCGCCGCCAGGTCAAGAGCGCGATGGTCTACCCGGCGGTGATCATGTCGTTCGCCGGCATCGTGCTCGTCGCCCTGATGGTGTTCCTCGTGCCGGTCTTCGAGAAGATCTTCAAGGACTTCGGCGGCGAGCTTCCGCTCATCACGAAGATCACGGTCAGCATCTCGGACTTCCTCACGGCGCGCTGGTACATCGGGATCGCGGGCGCCGTGCTGCTGGTCGTCGGCTTCAAGAAGTGGAAGGCGTCCGAGCAGGGCCACAAGCAGTGGGACACGATCCGCCTGAAGTTCCCGTTCAAGATCGGGACGATCGTGCAGAAGGTCGCGCTGGCCCGCTGGTCCCGGACGCTGTCCGCTCTGACCACCGCGGGCGTGCCGCTGCTGCAGGCGCTCGACATCACCGGCAAGACGGCGGGCAACTGGGTGGTCGAGAAGGCGATGATCGACGTGATCGAGAACGTCAAGCGCGGCGGCACGATCGCGGCGCCCCTGAAGGAGGCCGCGGTCTTCCCGACGATGGTCACGCACATGATCGGCGTGGGCGAGGAGACCGGCGCCCTCGACACGATGCTGTCGAAGGTGGCCGACTTCTACGAGGACCAGGTCGAGGCGGCGGTGAAGTCGCTGACGTCGATCCTCGAGCCGCTGATGATCGTCATCGTCGGCGCCATCGTCGGCTTCATCATCATCGCCATGTACATGCCGATGTTCAAGGTGTACGACCAGATCCGCTAGGTCGTCTCGAGCCCGGCCGCGCGGGCAGACTCTCGTAGCCGTGCAGAGGAGCCTCGCAACGCGAGGCTCCCTCGTTCCCGGCAGCCCACCCAAAACGGTTCAAGGCGCGGGCAGGTCCCTGCCGATGGAGAGATGAGCGCACAAGGCGCGCTCAACGATTGAGCCTCATGGCGGACGGCTCGAGATAACCCGTCGCGAGTTCCGCAGGACGCGGGGCCTCGACTTCCTGGAGGTCTAGGTGGATCATCATCGCCGCGCGTCTAGCCCGCGCGCACTCTTCCGCGCCCTTGTGCCGGCCGCCGCCGTTCTCGCAGGCCTGGCATCGGCCGTACCGGCGAGCGCTGCGCCGTGCGTCAGTTCGACTCCCAAGAGCATCAGCTTCGACGACTCGATTGCGGACGCGAACGACCTGGCGCCCGACGTCGTGATGGGCCAGATCGCGACCGACGGCTCATGCACCCTCACGCTGCGGTACGTCACGGATCAAGACTTCATGCTCGAGAGCGAGGGCGCCGTCTGGTTCCTCGACACGGACGGGAACGAGGCGACCGGCAACCCGAGCGGGTTCAAGGGTGCCGAGTACGCGATCTCGCTTCTTGGGAGCGGATCGGCCGGGCTCGCACGGTACAACCCCACGACCGACGATTTTGACGTCTTCAAGCAGGTTCCAGCGGCCGGCGCGTTCGCGACGACTGTGAACCTGAGCGACTTCGACTCCGTGGGCGGCACGACGTTCCACGTCGCCGGCGGGACGAGTTGGAAGAGCTCGAGCACCGGCAACAGCTACTTCGATTTTGCGCCCAACGCGGGGTTGCCGACGGTTCCGTTCCTTGCTGAGTTCAGCTCTCAGTCTGCGCCGCCACCTGCGGCCGCTCCGGCTGAACCCCCGGTCGCGTCGGCGCCACCGGCAACGCCGCCCGCAGTGGTCGATACAGCGCCGAAGACGCGCGATTGTGTCGTGCCGAACCTCAAGGGCCTGACGGTCGGGGTCGCGCGTAAGCGTCTTGCCGCGGCCGGGTGTTTGCTCGGCGCAACAAAGCGGCGCGCGTCGCGTACGTTCGCGAACCGCGTGATGAAGAGCTCGCCCGGCCGCGGCGCCACTCTCGCCGGCGGTGCCGTCGTGAACATCACGGTCGGGAAGCGCCCGCGGCGCGCTCGGCGGAAGGCGCATGCCGCGTCGAACCCGCTCCCGGCAGCGGCCCACCTGATCAACAGCGCGGACGACGTGCGGTAAAGGCTCGACGAGGTCGGTGGGCGGGCTGCGCCTGCCCACCGACGGTCCTCGGCCCGAGCGCCGAGGGCTCGTGGTGGTCGCTAGGTCGTCTCGAGCCCGGCCGCGCGGCGCATCGCCGCGCGGGTTCGGTCGAGTCCTGTCGGGTCATCGGTGAGGCGGGCGGCCACGCTTCCGCCTGACGCCAGGGAGTGCAGCTCGAAGGCGATGTCGGCCGCGTCGCGGTCGGCTGCGAGGTCGCCGTTGGCGATCGCCTGACGTATCTCGTGCTCCAGAGCCGACAGCCAGCGCCGGACGGCTCTGGCGGTCGCGGCGCGGAGCGGGCCGGGCCGCGCGTCGTACTCGACGCTCGCGGTCGTGACGAAGCAGCCGCCGGGGAAGACCTCGCCGCGGAGGTGGTCGATCCAGCGGTCGATGATCGCCTCGAGGCGGGGCAGGCCCGGCTCGGCGTCCTGCGCGCGGAGCCAGACCGTCTCGGTGAAGCGCGCGATGGCGGCTTCGAGGACCGCGGCCTGCATCGCCTCCTTGTCGCCGAACCGGCCGATCAGGCCGCTCTTGCTCATGCCGAGGTCGCCGGCGAGGCGGCCGATCGTCAGGCCCTCCAGGCCCTCGACCGAGGCGAGGTCGACCGCCGAGGCGATCGTCCTCTCGCGGCTGGCGGTCACGGCGGCTGCGGAGCGGCGAGGCATCGCGGTGCCCAGGGTACAGAACGAACGATCGTTCGGTATAAGGAGGCTCACGAGCAAAGGAGCGATCGGATGCGGGTGCGGTGGCTGGGCTGGGCGGGTGTCGAGATGGAGGCGGACGGCGCGACGGTCGTCGTCGATGCGCTCGAGGACGCAGCGGCTGTGTTCGCGACGCTCGCGGAGCGCGTGCCGAGCGCGCCGGAGGTAACCGCTCCACGCCCCGGCGCCGTCGCTGCGCTGGTGACGCACCTGCATCGCGACCACGCGGACGCCGCGGCGATCGTCGGAGCGATCGCGCCCGGCGCGCCGGTACTCGAGCCGCCGGCGCCCACGGGCGAGACGCGGGAGAACCTCGCGCTCCTTCAGGCCGAGCACGAGCTGTCGGCGGCAGGCGTCGAGCGCGTGCGCCTCCAGCCGTGGGAGTCGCGATCGGCGGGGCCGTTCACGCTCACCGCCGTGCCCGCGGCGGACGGCCTCGGCGACCCGCAGGTCTCGTAGCTCGTGGAGGCGGGAGGCGTCCGCGCGCTCCACCTCGGCGACACGATGTGCCACGGCTACTGGTGGCGGATCGCGCAGCGGATCGGGCCGTTCGACGTCGTCTTCGTGCCGGTGAACGGGCCCGTTATCGGCTTCCCCCGCCGCCGGCCGCGCAGTCCGTTCCCGGTCGCGTTGACGCCGGAGCAGGCCGCGGTCGCCGCCTCGATCCTCGGCGCTCGCCTGGCGATCCCGATCCACGCCGACGGCTACGAGATCGCCGGCGTCTACGAGCCGGCACCCGACGCGGCTCGGCGGTTCGCGGCGGAGGCCGCCGCGCGGGAGATCGACGTGCGCGTCCCGGTCCTGGGCGAGGAGATCGAAGTCCCGCGGCTCGTCACGCCGGCGGGAAGCGCCGGGTGAGCTCCGCGGCGAGCTCGTACACCCGCTCGGCGTCGAGGATGCGCCCGGCGTTGATCCGCTTCGCGAGCCGCTTCGGGTGGAGCAGCGGGTAGCCGTCGAAGCTCAGGTTGCCCAGCAGCGGCAGGTCGGCGTCGACGAAGCAGAGCGCGCCGCGGACCGGGACGCTCGGCGCCATCGACGCCACGACCGCCTCGACCAGCGCGACCTGCTTCGCGAGCCCGTCGACGAGCCGGCTCTTGTCGCGGCCGCCGATGGTGAGCTTCGGGGCGCCGAACAGGCGGTTCGAGACCGCGACCCTGCCCGTGTACCGCTTCGCGTCGATGACCCACACGCCGGACCGCGCGACGGCAAGGTGGTCGATGTTCGCCCGGCTGCGGGGGATGCGGCGGTCGTGCAGGACGATCGCCGTCTCGTGCACGTGCTTGGCGAGGATCCGCGCGACGTGCTCCTCGCCGTCCGCGCCGCGCGCCCACGCCGATTCGTGGGTCGGGTCGTCGCTGAGCCTCAGGATCACGCCCCCGAGGCGGGGATGCTTCTGGCGGACGCGCTGCTCGCGGTTCGCGCGACGCCGCTGGTGCTCGCGGCGCGCGCTCGCGCCGGCGGTGCCGGTGTCCAGCGGAGGGCCGGTCTGCTGACGGTCCGGTTCCATCATCTGCCGCTACGGCACGCGCGCACCTGCGCTTGAGCCGGCGTCTCCGCAGCCGACGCGTGTAGCGGATGGTGGGCTGTTCGACGCACGCGTCACCACGAGGGCGAGCGGTCACGCGACTCGCCCCCGTCCGTGCCTGTGATCGGGGCGGTAGTGTCGCTTCGTGCGAGCGTGGCGGCGCCCACCTGGATATCTCGCCTTCGTCGTCGTCGGGTTCGTGTGCGTGGTCGGCGCGACGGTCGCGACCGCGGTCGCGACCTCCGAGGATCCCGGGAACAAGGCGCCGTTGTATGTCGGCGTCGCGGCGATCGCCGTCTTCGTGGCGCTGCTGCTGGCGTACCAGTGGGTCGGCGTCTTCCTCGGAGGGCGCTCGACGGAGCGGGAGGAGGTCGCGGACCCTGCGGGCCCCGGCGATCCTCGGGCCGATCTGCTCGCGGGGCTGGCGATCGAGCCGGGGGTCGAGAGCTCGGAGCGGCGCGCGCGGCGGCAGGTGCTCGGCGGCGCAGTGCGCTACCAGGTGCTCGTGACCGCGATGGGGCTCGCGGTCGTGCTCGGCGGGCTGCTCTACGTGATCGGGGGCGTCGACACCGTATGGCGGCCGTTCGGCGAGACGGGAATCGGGTTGCCGCTCGCGTTCGTGCCGGTCTTCGCGATCCTGATCCTCGCGCTGCTCACGCTGCCCGGCCAGGTGCGCGGGTGGGTCGGGATCAGCGACGACCTCTACCGGCCGCTCGGCCTGCAGGTCACCGAGCTGCCGCGGCTCGTGATCCTGCCGGGCTTCGGCGACTCGACGCGCCTCGTCGGCGACACGATCGTCGCGGGGACGCGGCACGGCCGGCGGGTCGAGGTGAGCCTCGGGAGCCGCCGCCACACGGTGGGGATCGAGGGCCGCTTCCCGCGCTTCAGCGTGGTCGCGGGCCGCGAGGGAGCGCTCGTCTCCGGCGACGCGCCCGCCCCCGGTCGCGGAACGGCTCGCCGCGATCGACCCCGGCCCGCGGTGGCGCAACGTCGACGTCGCCGCCGGCCCGGACGGCCTGACCGTGCGCCGGCAGGGCAGCAGCAACGACGCCCGTGAGCGCTGGCTCGACGACCTCTGGCTCGCCGAGGCGCTCGCGGCGGCCGCCGCCGGTTAGGCTCGCACCCATGGACCTCCATCCCGGCGAACAGGTGATCTTCCACGGCCATCCGTCCTGGCGCTCGACGCTGGGCTACTACCTGAAGGGGCTCGTGCTGGCGCTCGTCGCGGCGGCGATCGCCGCGGGCGTCACGCGTGCCACCGGGGACGAGGTCGACAAGGGCATCGTGATCGCGGTGTTCCTCGTCCTGCTCGCGCTCGCGATCCTCGTCGGGTTCATCCGCCGCGTGACGACGACCTACTCGATCACGAGCCAGCGGCTGCGGATCAAGAAGGGACTCGTCGCGCGCCGCGTCCAGCAGACGCGGATCGAGCGGGTGCAGAACGTGAATACCGACCAGTCCGTCCTCGACCGCCTGCTCCAGGTCGGGACCGTCGACTTCGACACCGCGGGCACCGACGACTCGGACTTCAAGTTCATCGGCGTCAGCGACCCGCAGGAGGTCGTCGACGCCGTCGACCGCGCGCAGCGCGCCGCGGCGGCCGAGGCGGAGCACTCCGGCTCCGGCCTCTGAGCGCCGCCGCCAAAGATCCGGGTGCCGTCTCAGGGTGCTCCCGCTTGCGCGGGCGGGCGAGCACCGCCACCGTCCAGCGCGACGATGAGGGTCCTCCTCGCCGCTGTGCTCGTGTGCTGGGGATCGGCGGCAGCGCCCGCCGACGGCGCGGCCTGGGGCGTCGTCGACGTGCCGGCGCCGCGGGCGCGCATCCCGGCGATCCTCCAGGGGGCCGCGTGCGCGGCGCCGAGCGACTGCTGGGCGGTCGGGCGGTGGAGTAGCGGCTCCTCCACGGTCGCGCTCGCCCTTCATTGGGACGGGCAGTCGTGGACCGCGGTCGACACGCCCGCTCCTCCCACGACGGCGGAGCCGGCCATCCACGGCTTCAACGCCGTCACGTGCTTCTCACCCGAGGCGTGCTGGGCCGTCGGTGCCTACCTCGCCGACGACGGGACGTCCCGCCCGCTGTCGGAGCGCTGGGACGGAACGGCGTGGTCGCACGTCCCGGCGCCGTCGAGCGGCAGGGACGACCAGCCGTTCGGCGTCACCTGCGCTTCGCCCGACGACTGCTGGGCGGTGGGCTACACGTTCGGGTGCCCCGCCTCGGGCTGCGGCACGTTCACGCTCGCCCTGCACTGGGACGGCCGGGCGTGGAGCCGCGCGCCCTCGCCGAGCCCCTTCGCGAAGACGGGCGACATCCCGTTCAACGTCCTCAGCTCGGTGACCTGCGTCGCGGCGGCCGACTGCTGGGCGGCCGGCTACGGCGTCGACGGGGTGCACCATCGCCCCCTGCTCCTCCACTGGGACGGCCACCGCTGGCACGACCGATCGTCCGCCGCGCTCCCGGGCAGCGACAGCTCGGCGTTCCTCGGCATCGCCTGCACGTCGTCGTCGCAGTGCTGGGCGGTCGGGCAGACGAAGCTCGTGCCGGACGGCACGACCCCGCCGCAGCCGCTGATCCAGCGCTGGGACGGCGCGACGTGGTCGGTCGTGCAGCGCCAGCTGCCGGGCGGCGTCGAAGAAGGGCAGTTCGCCTCGGTCGCGTGCGCCGCCGCCTCCGACTGCGTCGCGACCGGAGACGGCGCCGACGTGGCCGGAAGGCACCGGACGCTCGTCGAGCGCTGGGACGGCGAGTCGTGGCGGCCGGTCGACGCCCCGAGCCCGTCCACGGCGCCCGGCGTGCGCTTCGACGGCGTCGCCTGCGCTGTGGGCGGCGCCTGCCTCGCCGTTGGCTCCTACCGGCACGACGCCGACGTCACGCAGCCGCTCGCGGCCGACGTCAGCGCCCCCCGTACGACGCTTGCGGACCTGCTCGGCGAGGCCGGCGCGGTCGTCGATGCCGTCGCCTGCCCCACGGCGTCGGACTGCTGGGCCGTGGGCGGCGAGATCGCGGGCGACCGGCCCGCGGTGTCGCACTGGGACGGGACGCGGTGGGGGGTCGTGGGCTCTCCGCAGGACCTCGCCGCGGACGCCGAGCGGCTGCAGGCCGTGGCGTGCCCGTCCGCGGCGGACTGCTGGGCGGTCGGATGGTCGATGCGGGAAGGCGTGGCGCATCCGCTCGTCGAGGGCCGGACCGGCGGCGGGTGGAAGCGAGCGGACCCGCCGGCGCCCCCGTCGGGTGCGAGCGGGTTCCTGCAGGGCGTCGCCTGCGCCTCGCCGACCGCGTGCTGGGCCGCCGGCCGCACGACCGACGCGGCCGGGGTCTCGCATCCGTGGATCGCGCGCTGGGACGGCGCGTCGTGGGCCACCGACCCCGCGCACGCGGCCGGCAGCCGGCTCGAGGGGTTCCTCACCGCGCTCACCTGCAGCGCCGCTGACGACTGCTGGGCGGTGGGCGCGCGCGGCGCGAACCCCCTCCACCAGCCGCTGGTCGAGCACTGGGACGGCCGCGCCTGGACGCCCGTTACCCCGCGCGAGCTCGCCGTGGGCGGGGCGGGGCTCCTGCTCGCGGTCGGATGCGCCGCGCCGGAGGACTGCTGGGCGGTCGGCGCCCGGGCGCCGGCCGCCGGCACCTTCCGCGCCCTCACCGAGCACTGGGACGGGAACTCGTGGAGCACCGCCGAGGCGGGCGGGCTGCCCTCGGGCCAGAGCCTGCTAGCTGGCATCGCCTGCTCCGCCGCCGCGCGCTGCTGGGCGGTCGGGTCGACGACCGACGGCGGGCGCACGCGCTCGCTGTTGCGGACGTGGGACGGCCGCTCGTGGACGACGGTCGCCTCGCCCGACACCGGGCCGACCACCACCCAGGCGAGCCTCGCCGGGATCGCCTGCATCCGCCGCACGCCCGACTGCCGCGCCGTGGGGTACTGGGCCGACCGCCTCCAGATCCACCCGCACGCGGCGCACCACCCCGCGCCGCCGCGAGCGGCCGTGCCCCGCGACGACGCGGTCGCGCCCGAGGGCAGCGCTCCTCCCGGCGCGCCCGGTCCCGCGAACCGCGGCGCCCGTCCCCGTCTCCGGCTGCGCGTCGTCCCGCGCCGGGTGCGCGCCGGTCGCCGGACGCGGTTCCGCTTCACGGCGCGTGTTGGCGGGCGCCCAGTCCGCGGCGCCCGGGTCACTTTTCACAAGCGGCGCGCCCGGACGGACAGGAGGGGCCGCGCGGAGATCGTCGCCAAGCTCAGGCCGGGCCGGCATCGGGCGCGGGTCGCCAAGCGCGGGCTGCGCGGCGGGATCGCCGTCGTCCGCGCTAGGACTTCCTGTTCCGCAGCGGGACGCGGTCGGCGATGCGGCCGAGCGGCTCGACCGCGTCGTGGAGCGAGTTGACGTCCTGGTCGAGCCGCGTCATCGCCGGCCCGAGCGGCTCGAGGGTCTGGTGCAGCGCCGACACGTTGCGCTCGAGCCGGCCCATCGAGTCGAGGAGCTTGCCGAGGACGTCGGTCAGCTCGGTCATCGTCTCCGGCAGCTGGGCGAGGTGCTGCTGGACCTCGACGAGCGTCGGCATCGCACTCTCGATCGTCGCCATGCGGTCGTCCATCTTGGGGAGGACGCCGACCATCGCGCGCTGCAGCTCGGGCAGCGCGCTCGTGTCCTGCATCACCCCCTCGATCGCCTCCTTCATCGCCGGGAGGACCGCGGTGGACTCCGCCATCGAGTCGACGCGCGCCTGCAGCTGGGGGAGGCTTCGCAGCGCGGTCACGAGGTCCGCCGGCAGCGCCGTGAGGTCGCCGAGCCCGGGGATCACGCTCATCGCGGCGGACCTTACGGCAGAGTGCTCGGCGTGCGGGTCGCCGTGGTGCACGAGGAGCGGTATTGGTACCCCGACGACGGCGGGATCGTCTGGGTCGCGGGCTACATGCCGGTCGACCCCGGCACGCGCAGCTTCCTGGGCCGCGACGCGCTGCGCGAGCGCGGGCTGATCTCGTGCGGCGTCGCGGGCGCGGCGGCGTTCCACGACGAGGTGCTGCAGAGCGAGGCGGTGCGGCCGGGCGCGAAGGTGCGCCTCCGGAGGGACCCCGCGAACGAGCACGACCCGAACGCGATCGCCGTGGAGGTGGCGGGGGTGGATGCGCCCGCGGCGAAGCGGGCCGAGGTGGAGGCGACCGCCGCGGAGGCGTCCGGCGGGGGCGAGCACCTCGGCTTCGTCCCGCGCGACCTCGCGGTGGAGCTGGCGCCGAAGCTCGACGCCGGCGAGGCGTGGAGCGCGGTGATCCTGCGCGAGCAGCGCGGCTCCCCGCGCGACCCGCGAACGGGCGTGACGATGCTGCTCGCACCAGATCACACAATCGAGCTGGACGTCCGGTAGGGTCGGCCGCAGGGCAGCGGCAGGGGGATGACGCATGGGCGGGATCACGCGCAGGACGATGCTGGGCTATCTCCTCGCCGCGCCGACGCTCGTCGCCGGCGCGCGCTGGATCGTGCCGCCAGCCGCCGACGCCGCGACCCCGACGACGCAGCCGGTCGACCACTACGACCTCAGCGACCTCCTCACCGACGCCGCGCGGCCCACGTTCGCGCTCCTGACGGTCACCATCAACGCGGACGGGACGGCGTCCTTCGACCTTCCCCGCGCCGAGGTCGGCCAGGGCATCACGACCGCCGTGGCGATGACGATCGCCGACGAGCTCGAACTCCCGATCGAGAAGGTCGACGTCACGCTGGCCGACGCGCGCCCCGAGCTCGTCTGGAACCAGCTCACCGGCGCGTCGAACACGATGCACGCGCTCTACGAGCCGATCCGCACCGCGGCGGCGTCCGCGCGCGGGCAGCTCGCGGCGACCGCGGCGCGGGAGCTCGGCGTCGCGGAGGAAAAACTCCGGCTGCGCGCCGGCGTGTTCACCGCGCCCGACGGGCGGACCCGCTCGTTCGCGGACCTCGCGCAGACCGCCGCCGTCACGGAGGACCGGCCCGTCGTCGTCCAGCTGAAGCGCCGCGGCGCGCAGAAGGTGGTCGGTCGCCCGCAGCGCCGCGTCGACGCCCGCGACGCCGTCACCGGCCGCAAGACGTTCGCGCTCGACCTCCACGTCCCCGGCGCGCTGCCCACGATGCTCTGCCGCCCGCCGACGATCAACGCCCGCGCGCTGGCGATCGAGAACCTCGCGGAGGTCGACACGATGCCGGGCGTCACGGACGTCGCGATCGTCGAGCACAACCAGTTCGTCCAGGGCGGGGTCGCCGTGCGGGCGCGCACGTTCGGCCAGTGCATCGACGCGGTCCGCGCGCTCAGGGTCAGGTGGAGCGCGGGGAGCGTCGACGGCAAGTCGGCCGAAGACGTCCTGCGGGACCTCAAGGCGAACGAGATCCCGCTGACGCCTGCGCCGCCCGGCGAGCAGCTCGAGGAGCGGTTCACCTTCCACTTCCGCCCGGGCGACGCGCTGGAGCCGAACTGCGCCGTCGCCGACGTCCGCGCCGACTCCGCCGAGATCTGGTCGAGCCTGAAGTCCCCGATCTGGGCGCGCGAGCAGATCGCGACGAGCCTCGGCCTGCCGCTCGACAGGACGACCGTGCACGTGACCGAGGGCGGCGGGTCGTTCGGCCGCCACCTGTTCTGCGACGCCGCGTTCGAGGCGGCGTGGATCTCGAAGCAGCTCAAAAAGCCGGTCAAGCTCATGTGGCACCGCGCCGACAACTGCCGCCACGGCCGCTCGCATCCGATGACGATCTCGCGCGTCCGGCTGACGCACGCGTCCGGCAACGTCGTCGCGTTCGACCAGCGCCAGACGTGCGTGCAGACCGACTTCACGCAGGGCCTCGGCGACCTGATGAGCGCGATGGACGCGAGCCTGCCGAAGCAGAACTTCGCCCAGTACTCCCAGGGCGTGTTCAGCCTCACCGCGAACGTGCCCTACGACTTCGGCGCGGTCTCGCAGCTGCTCAACGAGATCTACGAGTTCAACACGTTCAACACGAGCAGCGTCCGCAACGTCTACAGCCCGAACGTCGTGACCGCGCGCGAGCTGATGATCGACCGCGCGGCGGCGGCGATGGGCAAGGACCCGGTCGACTTCCGGCGCGAGTTCGTGCGTGACGATCGCCTCCGAGCCGTCCTCGACAAGGTCGCCGAGGCAGGACGGTGGGGGCGGCGGATGCCGGCCGGAACTGCCCAGGGCGTCGCACTGCACCGCGAGTACAAGGGGGCGGCCGCCTGCCTGATCGAGATCGACTGCCGCCCGCAGACCGTGCACCGCCGCGTCCGCGACGGCTACACCGGCCCGCGCGTCACGAAGGTCGTCTTCGCGGTCGACGCCGGCCTGCCCATCAACCCGCTGGGGATCGAGGCGCAGATCATGGGCGCGGCGATGGACGGCATCGCGAACGCGCTCAGCTACAGCCTGCACCTCGTCGACGGGCACTTCCTCGAGGCGAGCTGGGACAACGCGCGCTACACGCGCCAGTGGAACTGCCCGCTCGACGTCGAGGTCATCGTCATGCCGGCGACGACCGGCAAGCCGGGCGGGATGGGCGAGTTCGGCGTCGCGCCGTCGATGGCCGCAACGGCGTGCGCCTACGCCCGCGCCACCGGCACGATGCCGACCGAGTTTCCGATCAACTACCGCGAGCCGCTCGGCTTCGACTCGTTCCCGACCGAGCCGCCCGTCCCGGCGGCGCCGACCGACGGGCTGCAGCGGGCGGGGGTGCGCTGATGCCGACGCACACGTTCGTCCTCAACGGCGAGCGCGTCAGCGTGGAGGTCGAGGACGACGTGCGCCTCCTGTGGGTCCTGCGCGACGTCCTCGGCGTCACCGGGCCGAAGTACGGCTGCGGGATCGGCGTCTGCCGGGCGTGCACCTGCCACGTCAACGGCAAGGCGTTCACGCCGTGCTGCGTGCCGGTCTCCGACATCGAGCCGACCGACCGGATCACGACGATCGAGGGCCTGCCCGCGACCGTCGGCGCGAGCTGCATCCGATGCAGGAGGCCTGGCTCGACGTCGACGTCGCGCAGTGCGGCTACTGCCAGCCCGGCCAGATCATGGCCGCCGTGGCGCTGGTGAACGAGCGCCGCGGCCGCATCACCGACGAGGACCTCGACGCGATCCGCAACGTCTGCCGCTGCGGCACCTACCCCCGCATCCGCGAGGCGATCCGCAGGGCCGCGGCGGAGATGCCGCCGCCGCCCAGGAAGCGCAAGCGCAAGCGGCGCGTCAGGCGCCGCCGTCGCCGTCGCCGCCCGCCGTCGTACGTCAGGGCTCGAGCTCGTCGAGGCCGTCGTGGAGCCACCCGATGAGCTTCCAGACGTCGGGCATCTGGTCGCGGTCGGCGAGGATCCCGAAGTCGAGGTGGCCGCGGTACGACATGACCGTGATGTTCAGGCCCATCCCGTCGGTGATGACGCTCACCGGGTAGTTGGCCTGCAGCTCGGCGCCGCCGAGGTAGAGCGGGACCTGCGGCCCCGGCACGTTGGAGATCACGAGGTTCCAGTTCGGCCGCCCCGGGCGGGACGTGGACAGCCGGAACGTCAGCCGCGCGGCGCGGGAGAACACGGCGGGCGGGATGAAGTGGTTGGCGTCCTGCAGCAGCTCGGCGGGGATCGCCTTGTGCCGCTCCTTGACGTTCTTCATCGCGTCGTGGATGCGGAACAGCCGCTGGACCGGGTCGGGCTCCTCGGTGTGCAGCGGCGCGCTCATGAGCAGGATCCGGTTGCCGTACGTGCCGAACTGCGCCTCGCTCCGCACGCTCACCGGCACCTGCGTCACGAGCGGCTCGTCCGGCAGCTCACCGTGCTCGACGAGCCAGCGGCGCACCGCGCTCGCGCAGATCGCCATGACGACGTCGTTGACGGTGCAGCCGTAGTGGTTCTTGATGCGCTTGACCTCGTCGAGCGACAGCTGCCCGAACGCGAAGCGGCGGTGCGGCGAGATGCGGCCGTTGAACGTCGTCTTCGGCGCCGTATGGCGGTCGCCCCCGCCGGTCAGCCGGCCGATCGTGCCCGCCCCGGGCAGCGTCGCGAACGGCGTGTCGGTGATGTTCGGGACCGCGCGGGGCAGCGCGCGCAGCGCCCGCAGCGGGTAGCGCGGCACCCCCAGCAGCCCGCGGCCGAGCATCTCGAGCCCGCCCGGCGCCGACGCCTCGTCGCCGTTGCCCGCCCCTGCCGCCGACGCGTCGACCTCGCGGCCCTCAGGAGAGAGGTCGAGCAGGACGCCCATGATCTCCGCGCCCGACATCCCGTCGATGACCGCGTGGTGGATCTTCGTGAGCACGGCGCTGTAGCCCGACTCGAGCCCCTCGATCAGGTAGAGCTCCCACAGCGGGCGCGAGCGGTCCAGCGGCCGCGAGTGGATCCGCGCGACCTGCGCCGCCAGCTGCGCGTCGGAGCCCGGCTTCGGCAGAGCCAGTTCCCGCACGTGGTAATCGAGGTCGAAACCTTGATCGTCCACCCAATAGGGGTAGTCGAGCCCGAACGGCACCTCGGCGAGCCGCCACCGGAACGGCGGGAGCAACGGCAGACGCTCGCGCAGCATCTCGCGCAGCCCGTCGCACGTGAACGACGCCTCCGGCGCGGTCGAGGGGTCGACGATCGCCAGGCCGCCGACGTGGCCCGTGTGGCTGCCCGACTCCAGCGCCAGGAACTGCGCGTCGAGGCTCGTGAGCTGGCGCACGTGCGGATTGTCGCCTACTCGGCCGGAGCGTGCGCCCCCAGCTCGCGCCGCGCGATCGTCATCTTGTGGACCTCGTCCGGGCCGTCGGCGAGCCGCAGCGTCCGGATGTGGGCCCACGACCACGCGAGGCCGAAGTCGTCGGACACTCCGCCGCCGCCGTGGACCTGGATCGCGCGGTCGATGACGCGCAGCGCCACGTTCGGCGCCGCGACCTTGATCGCCGCGATCTCCGTGCGCGCGTGCTTGTTGCCGACCGTGTCCATGAGCCACGCGGCCTTCAGCGTCAGCAGCCGGGCCATCTCGATGTCGATCCGCGCCTCGGCGATCCAGTCCTGCACGTTCGCGCGCGACGCCACCGGCGCGCCGAACGTCGTCCGCGACGAGGCGCGGACGCACATCGCCTCGAGCGCTCGCTCCGCCGCGCCGATCGTCCGCATGCAGTGGTGGATGCGGCCGGGGCCGAGCCGCGCCTGGGCGATCATGAACCCGTCGCCCTCGCCGGCGATCAGGTTCGAGGCGGACACGCGCGCGTCCTCGAAGCGGACCTCCGCATGGCCCTCGTGGTCCGCGTAGCCGAAGACCGGCAGGTTGCGCACGACGGTGACGCCCGGCGTGTCGCGCGGCACCAGGATCATCGACTGCTGCTTGTGCGGGGGCCCGTCCGGATTGGTCTTGCCCATCGCGATGAAGATCCGGCATCGCTCGCGCATCGCCCCCGACGTCCACCACTTGCGCCCGTTGAGCACGTACTCGTCCCCGTCGCGCTCGATCCGCATCTCGATGTTCGTCGCGTCGGACGACGCGACGTCGGGCTCGGTCATCGCGAACGCCGAGCGGATCTCGCCGTCGAGCAGCGGGCGCAGCCAGGCGTCCTTCTGCTCGGGCGTCCCGAACAGCGTCAGGACCTCCATGTTCCCGGTGTCCGGCGCGCTGCAGTTGCACGCCTCCGGCCCGAGCGGCGAGCGGCCCATGATCTCCGCGAGCGGCGCGTACTCGATGTTCTTCAGGCCGGGACCGACGTCGGGATCGGGGTGGAAGAGGTTCCACAGCCCGCGGCGGCGCGCCTCGTCCTTGAGCTCCTCCATCACCGGCGCCTCGGCGTGCGGATCGCCCGCCGCGCGCAGCTGCTCGGCGAAGACGGGCTCCGCGGGGTGGACGTGCTCGGTCATGAAGGCGGTCAGCCGCTCGGAGAACTCGCGGCACCGCTCGCTCGGCTCGAAGTCCATGCCCCGGCAGTCTGCCGGTTAGAGTCGGCCGATGAGGGCGCGCTCTCCATTGCTCTGGCCCGTGGCCGCGGTCGTGGCGGAGCTGGCGCTCGCCGTGGTCGACCTCGCGCTCGGCGAGGAGGTCATCCTCACCGGCGCCTTCGTGATCCCCGCGCTGGCGCTGGCGCTCGTCGCGCGCGGGCGCGAGGTCGCGCTCCTCGCCGGGCTCGCGGGCGTGCTCGCGCTGCTGAGCGGCGTCTGGGACGACTACTTCTTCAGCCCCGACCACGTCGTCCGCCTCGCCGTCGTCGCCGCGGGTGGCGCGCTCGCCGTCCTCAGCGGGCAGGCGCGCGCGTCGGCGGTCGAGGAGCGCCGCAGGATGGCGGTGCTGGCGGCGGTCGCCCGGATCACCGACGCGCCGACGGTCGACCGCGCGCTCGAGCGGCTCGCGCACGCGACGGTGCCGGCGGTCGCGGAGGGCGTCTGGGTCGAGCTGGGCGAGGAGGGGCGGCGGTTCGCGGCGGGCGCCGCGGACGCCCCGGACCCCGTCGTGCTGCCGCTGCGCATCCGCGAGCAGGAGATCGGCCGGCTCGGGTTCGCCGGGCGCGGGTTCGACGACGCCGACCGCGCGTTCTTCCGCGTCCTCGCCGGGCGCGTGGCCCTCGCGCTCGCGAACGTCCAGCTCCTCGACGAGCTCACCCGCACGCGCGAGCGCCTGGATCGCATCCTCGGCTCGCTCGCCGAGGCGGTGACCGTCCACGACCGCAACGGCCAGACGATCTACGCCAACGACGCCGCCCGCGAGCTGCTCGGGGTGACCGTCGAGGGCGACGAGCTGCCGGCGAAGCCGGGCTCGCTCGCGTCGCGGTTCATCATCACCCACGAGGACGGGACGCCCGTGCGCGTCGAGGAGTTCCCCGGCCGCCGGCTCATGGCGGGGGAGACCGACCCGCCGCCGATGCTCACCCGCAGCGTCCGCCGCGACACCGGCCGCGAGTACTGGCTGCTGACCAAGGCGACGCTGCTGAGAGACGAGGACGGCGCGCCGCTCGCGGTCAACGTGATCGAGGACGTCAGCGAGGCCAAGGAGGCCGAGCTGCGCCAGCGCTTCCTCGACGAGGCGGGCCAGGTGCTGGCGTCGTCGCTCGAGTACGAGCAGGCGCTGCAGCGCGTGTGCGAGCTGGCGGTGCCGTGGCTGGCGGACTGGGCGGCCATCGACCTCGCCGGCCGCGACGGCCCCGAGCGGGTCGCGATCGCGCACGCGGACCGCTCGAAGCTCGCGCTCGCCCACGAGCTCGAGCGCCGCTACCCACCCGATCCGCGCGCCGTCACCGGCGTGCCGGCCGTCATCCGCACCGGCCGGCCGGAGCGCTACGTGGCGATCACCGACGAGATGATCGAGGCCGCCGCGCGCGACGCCGAGCACCTCGAGCTGATGCGGCGCGTCGGCATGCGCGCTGCGATGGTCGTGCCGATGACGGCGGGCGACGAGGTTCTGGGGGCGATGACGTTCGTCTCGGCCGAGAGCGAGCGCACGTTCGACGACGACGACTTCGCGTTCGCGCAGGACCTCGCGCGGCGCGCCGCGACCGCCGTGCAGAACGGGCTCCTCTACGCCGAGCAGGTGCGGGTCGCGCACACGCTGCAGCGCAGCCTGCTGCCCGACGTGCTGCCCGACGTCCCGGGATGGGACGCCGCCGCCTCGTACGAGGCGGGCGACGTCCGCGCCGAGGTGGGCGGCGACTTCTACGACGTCGTGCCGACCGCCGGCGGGCACCTCGTGATCCTCGGCGACGTCACCGGCAAGGGCGTCGAGGCCGCCGCCCTGACCGCGCTCGTCCGTCACTCGGCGCAGACCGCCGCGCGGTTCGACCGCCGGCCGTCGAAGCTGCTCGCGCTCCTCAACGACGTCCTGCGCGAGCAGCCGCGCCTCGCGCCGGTGAGCGTCGTGTGCGCGCTGGTCGAGCAGGGCGAGCGCGCCCCCTGCGTGACGGTGGCCTCCGCCGGCCATCCGCTGCCGCTGCTCCGGCGGGAGGGCGACCCGCCGCGCGAGGTCGGCCGGCACGACGTCCTCCTCGGCGTGGTCGACCAGGAGGCGTTCGCCGAGGAGACGGTGCCGGTCGAGCCCGGCGACGTGCTCCTCTTCTACACCGACGGCGTGCTCGACGCCCCGGGCGCCACCGAGCGCTTCGGCGAGCGGCGCCTGCGCGACGCGGTCGCGGCGGCGCCGGCCGACCCGTTCTCGCTGCTGCAGGCGATCGAGGGCGAGCTGCGCCGCTTCGTCGCGGCGGAGGGCGCCGACGACCGGGCGATGCTCGCGCTGCGCTACTGCGGCCCGCGCGCGGAGGGCGCGATCCCGCCCGATGCGCGGTTCTCGCGCGTGGAAGAATCGGACCGTGCCTGATCCGTCCACCCTCGCCGTGTTCGCCGGCGCCGCCCTGGCGCTCATCGTCATCCCGGGCCCCGCGGTGCTGTTCATCCTCGCCCAGAGCGTCGAGCACGGCCGCCGCGCCGGCGTCGTGTCCGCGCTGGGGGTCGCGACCGGCGGTCTGGTGCACATCGTCGCGGCCGCGGTCGGGATCTCGGCCCTCGTCGTCTCGTCGGCGGTCGCGTTCTCGATCGTCAAGTACGCCGGCGCGGCGTACCTGCTCTACCTGGGGATCCAGAGGCTCCTCGACCGCGGGCGCCGCGAGGCGGACGCGGTCCCGCGGGAGGCGCGGCCCGCGCGCATCTTCCGCCGCGGGGTGGTGGTCAACATCCTCAACCCGAAGACCGCGCTGTTCTTCCTGGCGTTCCTGCCGCAGTTCGTGGACCCGGATCGCGGGCCCGTGCTCTCGCAGATCCTCGTCCTCGGCTCGCTCTTCGTGCTGCTGGCGCTCCTGAGCGACTCGCTCTACGCGCTCGGGGCGGGCGCCCTGGCGGCCCGGGTGCGCCGCCGCGCGAAGCGCTCGCGCGACGCCGGGCGGTACGCCGGCGCGGCCGTCTACCTGAGCCTGGGGACCGCCACCGCGCTGGCCTCGCGGCACCACTAGAACCGGCCGACTGCGGGCGCGCATCGTCGGGTACGCCGTTCTGGACCCCATGACCACGCACGTCGTCGAGCTCCGGTTCCGTCATGCGTCGCGCCCCGCCGCGATCGGCCGCGCCCGCCACGAGGTCGAGGACGTCCTGACCGCCGCCGATCTGGATCCGCGCACGTCGGGCGACCTCATGCTGCTGGTCTCGGAGCTCGTGACGAACGCGGTCCGGCACGCCCGGGGCGACGAGTTCGAGGTCAGGCTCGACGTCCGGCCGGATCTGCTGCGGCTCGAGGTCCACGACGCGGGCGAGGGCTTCGATCCCCAGATCTCGCCCTCCGACGACGGCTCCGGCGGCTACGGGCTGTTCATCGTCGACCGGCTGGCGGACCGCTGGGGCGTGGAGCGCGACCCCCACGGCGTCATCTGGGTCGAGCTGGACCGCGGCGCCTAGACCCAGTCGAAGAGGCCCGCGACGCCGCTGAGCTCGAACGAGCGGCGCACCCGCTCGGTCGCGCCGGCGATCCCGAACCGCGCACCGGCGAGGTGCGCGTGATGGCGCTCCTCGACCAGCGCGCGCACGATCGAGGAGTCCGCGAACGACACCGCGGAGAGGTCGACGACCACGTCGTCGCCGCGGTGCTGGTGCAGGACGGCGGCCACGCTCGGCGCCGTGCTCGGGTCGAGCTCGCCGGTCGCGACGACCCGCACCTCGCCCTCGCGGCCCTCGACGTGCAGGGTGAAAGGCGCATCCCCCTCGCGCATTGTGTGCTCGTTCTTACCACGAAGCCGGCGCGGGGGTTGACGAGATTGTGCTGATTGTGCTTCATTCCCCCACCGGGCGAGGCAGGGGAGGACGCATGGAACTGGAGCTTCACAGCGATCGCAGAGCGCCGAGCAGCAGGCCTCTGCGCGCCGGCGCCCTGCGCTGCGAGGCCTGCGGCACGACGTGGTTCGACGCGCTCGCGCAGCACTACGCGGCGGCGTGCAGGTGCCGCCGCTGCGGCGGGCGGCTCCACGGAGAGAGGCGCGGCGCGCGCGGCGCGGCCGCGCCCGAGATGCGCGCGGCGTAGGGACTAGACGGGCGGCACCCGCAGCGCCATGAGCGCCTTGTCGTCGCGGGCGCGGCCGGGGGCGAAGGCGCGGACGGCGGCGTCGATGTCGCGCACGACGCTCGCGGGCGGCTCGCCTGCGCACCGGGCGAGCGTCGCGCGCAGGCGCTCCTCGCCGAACGTGTCGCGGCGTGTGCGCGCGTCGAGCACGCCGTCGGTGTAGAGCAGCAGCAGGTCGCCGGGCGCCAGGCGGACGGTCGTGCTCGCGAGGTCGGGCGCGGGCGCGACGCCGAGCATGCGGCCCGGCGCGTCGACGACCTCGACCTCGCCCGCGGCGCGAAGCACGAGCGGCGGCGGGTGGCCGGCCGTGCTGAGCGTCACCGCGCAGCCGTCGCCCTCCCGGCGCAGCACGCCGCAGGCGGCGGTGGCCAGGGAGTTCGGGGCGGCCTCGCGCAGCAGCGCCGCGTTGACGCCGGACAGGACCTCGACGGCGCCGGCCTCCCGCGCGGTGAGCGCCAGCGCGCGGATCGTGCTCCGCACGACGCCGGTCAGGACGGCGGCCTCCGTGCCCTTCCCGCAGACGTCGCCGATGGCCAGCATCCACGTCCCGGCCTCAGTCTCGAAGAGGTCGTAGAAGTCGCCGCCGACCTCGCTGCCGTCGCCGACGGGCCGGTAGCGGACGGCCACCTCGATCCCCGGGATGTCGGGCAGCGCCCGCGGCAGCAGGCCGGCCTGGAGCGTGCGCGCGACGTAGGCGCGCTCCTCGTACAGGCGGGCGCGCTCGATCGCCTGCGCGCCTTGGCGCGCGATCGCGACGAGCAGGTCGACGTCGGCGGTGTCGAACCGCCCGCGCTCCGGGAAGCCGAGGCCCATGCAGCCGGGGACGCCGCCCTCGAGCAGCAGCGGCACCGCCGCGAACGCCTCGAAGTCGCCGCGCGGGGGGAAGTCGGGGAAGCGCCACAGCCAGTCCGCGCGCGACTCGATCAGCACCGGCGCGGCGGTGCGCGCCGCGGTGGGCATCGGCGCGGCGAGGTCGAGCGGCAGCTCGGAGGGGGCGCCTTCGGCCATGCCGAAGCGGTGCTCGATGCGCAGCACGCGCTCCTCGGTGCGCAGGCCCAGCACGCCGCAGCTCGCGCCGGTCGCGGCCATCCCCGCCTTGACGATGACCTCCGCGACCTCGTCCTTGGTCAGCGCCGCCGCGAGCCGCTCGGTGACCTCCTGCAGCCGGGCGGTGCGCTCGAGCAGCCGCTCGCGCTCGCGGTCGGCCGCGTGGCGCTCGGTCAGGTCGACGACGAAGCAGATCCACTCGTCGGCGGCGTCGGGCAGCAGCGTCGCGCCGATCAGCACCGGCACGGCCGTCCCGTCGCGGCGCCGGTACTCCGTCTCGAACGGCGCGATCGTGGGACGGTCGGGCGTCACCTCCGGCAGCGTGAAGCGGCCGGCGAGCACGTCGTCGTGCGTGGCGCCGAGCATGCGGAGGAAGGCCTCGTTGGCGTCGACGACGGCCTCGCCGCGCCCGTGGACGACGCCGATGACGCCGGACTCCGCGAGCGCCCGGAAGCGCGCCTCGCTGCGCGCGATCGCCGCCGCGGCGCGGTGGCGCTCGGTGGTCTCGACGATCGCGAAGACGACGCCGAGCGTGCCGCGCTCGCCCGCGACCGGCGCGTACGACGCGAGGAAGGCGCGCCCGTCGTCGCCGAGGATCTCGCGGTCGCGCACGGCGACGCCGGTCCGCAGCGCGCGGCGCGCGAGCCGCACGCGCTCGTCGCCCTCCGCACCGAGCACGTCGTCCATCGTGCGGCCGAGGTGCTCGGCGACCGGCTTGCGGTTCAGCGCCGCGAGCTGGCGGTTGATCAGGACGTACCGCAGGTCGGTGTCGACGAACGCCATCCCGACCGGCGCGGTGTCGATCAGCACGTCGAGCAGCGCCCGGGACGACTCGGCCGCCGCGTACGCCTGTGCGTTGCGCAGCGCCTGCGCGCAGCGGTCGGCCAGCTCGAGCGCGACCGGGAAGTCGGCCTCGCTGTACACGCGCTCCTCGCTCGTGGACAGGAGCGTCAGCGCTCCGAGCGCGTGGCCGCCGGCCTCCATCGGCACGACGAGGAACGAGACCGGGCCCAGCTGCTCCCACAGCCGCGCCTCGGCGGTCGAGGCGAACGGCAGCGACTTCGCGGGCGCCGGAGCGAACACCTCGGGGCGGCGCTGGACGATCACGTGCCGCACGCCGGGCGCGGCCCCGTGCCGCCGGTGGCGCTCGCGCAGCTCGAGCAGCAGCGCGTCGGCGGCCGGGTCCGGGTGCCCGGAGGACAGCTGGCGCAGGGACCCGTCGGCCTGCAGGACGTCGACCGCGGCCCAGTCCGCCAGCTCGGGCACCGCGAGGCGCGCGATGTTGCGCAGCGTGTCGTCGAGGTCGAGCGAGGACGCGAGGAGGCGCCCGGCCTCCGTCAGCAGCCCGTCCATCGACGGGTGGGCCGGGTCGTGTCCCGTCACGTGACGAGACTACCCGTCGCCGTCGACCATCAGGCGGCCGTCGTCGCCGATGCGGACGCCGACCCGCCCGCGCAGCAGATCCAGCAGCTCCTCGCCGACCAGCTCGCGGCGCCAGCCGCGCAGCGTCCGCACGTCAGGCTCCGGGGCGCCGACGCGCACCGACTTCACGATCCGCTCGAGGTCCGCGCGCGCGGCCACGAGCTCGTACGCGAGGCCCGCCTCGTAGGTGCGCGCGCGGGTCAGCGACTCGCACAGCGCGATCGCCGGCCCGTCGCGGGGGTCGGGCGGGATCGGCTTGTCGCCGTCGCGGGGGATCGGCTCGCGGTCGCGCCCGCGCTCGACCGCGGCCAGGATGTCGCGCCCGCGGCGGCGCACGGTCTGCTCGTTGAGCCCGCGGATCTGCTGGAGGCGGCCGATGTCCCTCGGGCGGCGGCGCGCGATCTCGACGAGGGGCGCGTCGGGCAGCACCGACGACACCGGCCGGTCGCTGTCGCGGGCGGTCGCCTCGCGCCACTCGACCAGCTCTCTCGCGACGGCCCGCACCGGCGGGTCCAGGCCGCCGATGCGCGGCAGCTTGGCGAAGACCGTGTCGAGGTCGCGCGTGTCGCTGATCGCCTCGAGCATGCGGCACTCCTCGCGCGCCCACTCCAGCCGGCCGCGGCCCTCCAGCTCGCGCTGCAGCGCCTCGGCGAGCTGGACGAGGTGCAGGACGTCCTCGCGCGCGTAGCGGATCTGCTCGTCGGTCAGCGGCCGCACGTCCCACCGCGTGAAGCTGGCGCTCTTGCGCAGCCGCACGCCGAGCACGTCGCCCAGCAGCGCCTCGTAGCCCATCTGCGCGCCGCGCCCGGTGAAGCCCGCGGCGACCTGCGTGTCGAAGATGTTCGTCACCGGCGTGTCCCACGTCCGGCGCAGCAGGGCGACGTCCTGGCGCCCGGCGTGCATGATCACCTCGACGGACGGATCGCCGAGCAGCTCGGCGATCGGCGACGGGTCGAGCGCGTCGTCGAGCGCGTCGAGGACGAGGACGTCCGACTCGCCGTCGTCGCGCTTGGCCGCGACCTGCACGACGCAGAGGAGCGACCGGTAGCGGCCCTCGCCCATGAACTCGGTGTCGATGCCGAGCCTGCCTGTCGTCCGTGCGCGCTCGGCGAGGGTGACGAGGTCCACCGGCGGAATCTAACTGCGTCGCTCCAACTCTCGCCTCCGTTCCGGCGTGACCTCGTCGGGCCAGACGCCGTGCCGATCGAAGAACTCGCGCGCGTCGTCCTCCTCGTCGCGCTCGCGCTCGCCCGCCACCCCGACCCGGTAGAGCCAGTTGAGAAGGAGCGTCGAGAGGCCGGCGCTGACGATCAGCAGCCCGCCCTCCAGCCCGTTGCGGTCCGGGTTGATCGCGATCGCGACGATGCCGCCCAGGCAGATCAGCGCGGGGAGGCCCCAGCGGACGAAGGTCATGCCGCGAGCCTCGTCGCCTCGCGCGGCAGCGTCGCCGGGTCGAACCGCGTCAGGAGCGTCGCCATGTCCGGAGTCTCTCCCGGCTCCGCCAGTCCCACACTCTCGGCGAGCCGGCCGCGGACGCGCTCCGGCGGCTCGCGGCGGTCGGCGAGCGTGACCGCGCCGTGGCGCTTGGCCAGCCGCGCGCCGTCGGGCCCGAGGACGAGCGGCACGTGCGCGTAGGCCGGGACGGGCAGGCCGAGCCGGCGCGCGAGCAGGATCTGCCGCGGCGTGGTCTCGGCCAGGTCGGCGCCGCGCACGACCTCCTCGACGCCCTGCGCCGCGTCGTCGACGACCGACGCCAGGTTGTACGCGGGCGCGCCGTCGTTGCGCCGCACCACGACGTCGTCGACGACCGCCTCCACCGGCCCGAGGAGCCGGTCGGCGTACCCGACCCGCTCGCCCCCGGCGCGCAGCCGCAGCGCGGGCGGCCGTCCCGCGCGCTCGCGCGCGGCGCGCTGGGCGGCGGTCAGCTCGCGGCACGTCCCCGGGTACGCGCCCTCCGGCAGCGGCCCGTGCGGGGCGGACGCCGCCTCGCGGATCTCGCGCCGCGTGCAGTAGCAGGGGTAGAGCGCGCCCTCGGCGTCGAGGCGCGCGAGCGCTCCCGCGTAGACGTCGAGCCGCTCGGACTGCGTGAGCACCGGCGGGTCCCAGTCCAGCCCGATGGCGGCGAGATCCGCGAGCTGGCGCTCGGCGAGCCCGGGGCGGACGCGCCCGGTGTCCAGGTCCTCGACGCGCATGAAGAAGCGCGAGCCGGCGGACCTGGCGAAGAGCCAGGCCAGCAGGGCGGTGCGGAGGTTGCCGAGGTGAAGGTCGCCGGTGGGGGAGGGGGCGTAGCGCCCGTTCACGTCCCCAGTGTGCCGCGCCAGGTCGGATGCGCCGGCGCCCAGCCGAGCGCCTGCTTCGCGCGCGCGTTCGAGGCCCCGCGCTGCCGCGTGGAGAACGCGACCGCGAACGTGCCCGCGGCCACCCGGGCGGCGAACGCCGGGACGCGCAGCGGCCGCTTCGCCCCGATCGTCTCGGCGACCGCGGGAAGCCACTCGCGCAGCGGCGCGGGGTCGTCGTCGACGACGTTGAGGATCCCCGTCGCCGAGGAGGAGACGGCGGCGACCGTGGCGTCGGCCGCGTCGTCGACGTGGATGAACGACGACACGCCCGCGCCGTCGCCGACGATCGGATAGCGCCGCCGGCGGATCATCTCCGTCGTCGCGCCGTCCGCCGCGTACTGCGTGCCGGGCCCGTAGAACCAGCCGTAGCGCAGCAGCAGCGGCTCGAGGCCGGAGTCGAGCACCGCGCGCTCGCCTTCGATCGTCGCGCGCAGCGTCGTCGCGAACGGCTCCGGCGCGTCCTCCCACAGGGGATCGTCCTCGGTGGCGGGAGGGGCCGCGGCGGGGTCGGAGGCGGGCGCGTAGATGAACGAGATCGACTGCGCGACGAGCTTCCGCGCGCCGGCCTCCCGCGCAGCTCTGACGAGGTTCCGGTAGCCCTGGGACCGGATCCGGTTGAGGCCGCCCATCTGCTCCTCGTACTTGCGAGGGTCGAGCTTGGAGGGGATGTCGGTGAGCTGGTTGACGACCACGTCGGGGCGCGCGCCGGCAACCACGCGCACGACCGCGTCGGCCTCGAAGACGTCGCAGACGACGGCGTCGGCGCCCGCCGCGCGCGCGGCCTCCGCGCGCGCCTCGTACCGGGTCATCGCCGTCACCTCGTGGCCCGCCGCGAGCAGGCGCGGCACGAGCGGGCGCCCGATCGCCCCGGTCGCCCCGGCGACGAAGACCCTCACGCCGCGGGCCCCTCGCGCCAGCGCGCCTGCGCGTCGCCGCCTGGCCTCAGGCGGCCCGTCCCGCCGCACCAGGGGCACTCGACCTCCTGCCGTGAGCCGCCGAGGTTCGAGATCACCTTGCCGGTCGCCCGGCAGGGCGGGCAGGGAATGTCTTCGGGCTCGTCGGCGCTCACCGCGGCGCGAGCCTAGCCTGAAACCTTCGTCGAGCGCGGCCCCCGGGCCATCAATCGCGGCCTCCGGCGGCCGATCCGCAGAAGGTGCCGATCCTTGCCCGCGCGCTCGCCGTCCTCGCCTGCTGCGTCCCCCTCGTTCTTCCCGCCGCCGCCCAGGCAGGCCTCGACCTCACGCACGTCTCCGCGCAGGCCGTGCCGGTCGGCGGCGACGGCGACGACGTCATCAGCCCGGGCGACGCGATCCAGCTCACGGAGACGCTGTCGACCGCGACCGCGCTGAGCAGCGCGACGGGCACCCTCTTCAGCCCGACGCCCGGCGTCGTCCTCGAGGCCGACACCGCGCCGTTCTCGAGCGCCCCGGCCGGCGGTCAGTCGGTCAACACCCGCCCGTTCGAGGCCGCGCTCGCCTCCAGCCTCTCGTGCGGCGCCAACCTGTCGTTCACGGTCGCCGTCGCGGCGACCGGCGGGCAGGACAGCGTCTCGTTCGTCCAGCCCACCGGCACGGCCGGCCCGCCCCGGGACCACGACGACGTCGTCGCCCACGCCCTCAGCGACTCCGGCGCGACCGACGTGCCGCTCAACGTCCCCGGGGCCGATCGCCTGAAGTGGATGGAGGTCCGGATCGGCTCGCTCTCGCACCCGGACCTGTCGGACCTCGAGCTGACGCTGGTGGCGCCCGACGGCACGGAGAGCGTCCTGGCCGAGGCGGGCAGCCTCCACGGCACGACGCTCAACCAGCTGGTCGACACCGTCTTCGCCGACGGCGGGCTGCCGATCACGGGCGCGTTCGAGCCCTACACCGGCCGCTACGCGCCGCGCGACAGCCTCGCCGCGCTGGAGGGCAAGGTCCTCAACGGCACGTGGACGCTGCGGATCACCGACACGGTCGCCGACGGCGTCTCCGGATCGCTCGGCGCGTGGGGGCTGACCGCGTCGAAGGCCTACTGCGCCGGCATCCCGAAGGGCGCGTTCACCGCGACGCCGAACCCGGCCCTGCCGGGCGACACCGTCGAGTTCGACGGGTCGGGCTCCACCGACAAGGGCGGCTCGATCGTCGAGTACGCGTGGGACCTCGACGGCGACGGCGCGTTCGACGACGGCGCCACGCCGCAGGTCTCGCGGACGTACCCGGTCAAGACGAGCGCGCTGATCCGCCTGCGCGTCACCGACGACGACGGGCTCGTCGACGTCGAGGAGCAGCGCCTGCCGGTCACGATGAAGCCCGTCGCCGCGCTCGGCGCGACGCCGGCCAGCCCGCTGACCGGCGAGACGATCCGCCTCGACGCCGCGGGCTCGACCGATCCCGACGGCAGCGTCGTGCGCTACCAGTGGGCGGTCGACCAGAGCGACGTCCCCGAGCGCGACACGCAGGGCGTCTCGCACCTCGACGTGAGCTTCGACCGGCCGGCGACGTACACGGTCGCGGTCTGGGTCACCGACGACAACGGCGCGGTCGACAAGAAGACGCTCGACGTCGTCGTGCGCAACCGCCCGCCGGTCGCCGACGTCGCGGCGCCCGCGCTGCCGCTCAAGGACCGCGTCACGACGCTCTCCGCCGCCGGCTCGAGCGATCCCGACGGCACGATCGACAAGTACGAGTGGGACCTCGACGACAACGGCTCCTACGAGACCGGCCCGCTCTTCGACGCGACCGTGGACCACACGTTCACGACGCCGGGCACCAAGACGGTGAAGGTCCGGGTGACCGACGACAAGAACGACACGGCGACCGCGACCGAGACGTTCACCGTCACGCAGGCGCCCACCGTGGTCCTCAACGCCGCGCCCAACCCGGTGTCGCTGCGCACCGACGTCACGTTCGACGCCTCGGGCTCGTCCGACCCCGACGGCCCCGGCGCGCTGACCTTCGAATGGGACCTCGAGAACGACGGTACGTACGCCGCTCCCTCCGCCGCGACGCGCACGACCAGCTGGGCGACGGCCGGCACCCGGACCGTCAAGGTCCGCGTCACCGACCCGAGCGGCGCGGCCACCGTCGGCAGCGTCGACGTCCTCGTCCGCAACATCCTCCCGGTCGCAGCGCTGAGCGCGAACCCCGTCGCGCCGAGGGCCGGCGAGTCGACGCTGCTCAGCGCGATCGCCAGCGACGGCGACGGGACCATCACCCGCTACCAGTGGGACCTGGACGGCGACGGCGCCTACGAGGCCGACACGGGCACGACGGCCGGCATCGCCACGAGCTTCGCCAACGCCGGCAACAACACGGTCGGCGTGCGCGTCACCGACAACGACGGCGGCACCGGGACGAAGACGCTGATCCTCGGCGTCCTGCCGGGCGACGACGACGGCGGGGAGGATCCGCCGCCGGACGGCGGCGACGGCGGCGGCACCGGCACCGGCACGGGAACGGGCACGGGAGCCGGAGCAGGCAGCGACGCCGGTTCGACCCCGCCTGCGGTCGGCGGCGACGGCGGCACGGCCGAGCAGCCGACGCAGCCCGCCGGCGGCCCCGCCGGCGACCCCGCGCGCCCGTTCGACGCGTGGCTGGGCGGCACGGCGATCCAGCGCACCAAGCAGGTGGTCGCCCGCGGCCTGCTGCTCTCGTGCCGCTCCGAGGTGGCCGTCTGGTGCTCGGTGAAGATCACCGTGTCCGCCAGGGACGCGAAGAAGCTGAAGCTCGGGCGCAAGGCGGTCACGGTCGCGAAGACCGCGCTGCCCGTTCCCGAGGGCGGCGTGGTGCGCACGCGCGTGAAGCTCAGCGCGAAGGCGCGCAAGGCGCTCAGGGGCAAGGGCGGCGTCAAGCTGCTCGTCCGCGCCGTCGCACAGACGAGCGATGGGCGCGAGGTCGCGCTCAGCCGCGTCGTGCTCCTGCGCCGCTGAGGCGTCCACGAATCGTGGACGGAAGGCGCGACGGCGTCTGGACGGACGTCCGGTCAACGGCCCTTGATCCTTCAAGACCCCGTCCAACCGGCCGACGAACAGGGCGTGCCAGGACCTTGGGGACTGGCGGAACGCAAACAAGCCAAGCCCCAGGAGGGGAACGGTTCACATGCTCCACAAGCTGCGCACCCGCGCCCAGGACGAGAAGGGCTTCACCCTGATCGAGCTTCTCGTCGTCATCCTGATCGTCGGCATCCTCGCCGCGATCGCCCTGCCGACCTTCCTGGGTCAGCAGAAGAAGGGTCAGGACGCCTCGGCGAAGTCTGACGCCCGCAACCTGGTCTCGCAGGTCGAGTCCTGCTTCGCGGACACCCAGACGTACGCCAGCTGCGACACCGCCGGCGAGCTCGGCACGACCGGTCTGTCGATCGGCTCGAGCCAGGGCCAGGTCGAGGTGACCGGCGCGACCGTCGACGACTACGTCATCACCGGTCACTCCAAGTCCGGCAACAACTTCCTCATCACCAAGGTGGACGGCGGCACGCCGACGCGCACCTGCACCACCGCCGGCTCCGGCGCCTGCCCCACGGGCGGCAGCTGGTAGTCCGACGGATCTGAGGATCTTCCCCGCGAGGCGGGCTTCGGCCCGCCTCGTCGCGTTTAAGCGATGCGTCCACGTACGCGCGCGAGGCTCAACGATCGGCGTGCGCCGCCGACTGACCTGACGATGGCCCGTCGCCTGCTCACCCGCCTGCTCCGCGAGGAGGACGGCTTCACGCTGACCGAGCAGCTCGTGGTGTCCGCCGGGATGATCGTGATCCTGGCGGCGATCCTGGGGCTGAACGACGTCGCCGTGAAGCAGTCGCCGCAGGACCGGGAGCGGACCCACGCGGTCCGCGAGGCGCAGATCGGGCTCGACAAGATGACCCGGGAGCTGCGCACGGCGCACGCCATCACGATCACCGACTTCAAGGCCGTCGCGTCGATCTACCGCAGCGGCGCGACGATCACGGTCACCTACGACTGCACCAGCACCGGCGCGGACGGGCTGCGCCGGTGCGTCCGCAGCCAGACCGGCGGCGGCTCGTCGCCGACCGTGACGACGATCGACCGCGTCGCGAACGCCAACAGCCGCCCGGTCTTCACCGGGACGACGCGCAACGACTCGGCCGGCGTGCCGTGGACGCGCTACGTCCGCGTCCTCGTCGAGGTGCCGACGAAGGGCGAGCTGAAGGCCGGCTCGAGCAAGCGGGTCGTCCTCGACGACGGCTTCTACCTGAGGAACGTCGATGCGCTTCATTGACCGCCTCGTCCGCCGCCTGCGCGCCGAGCGCGGCATGACGATCATCGAGCTGCTGGTCTCCGCCTCGATCTGCGCTGTCGGCATCGCCGCGACGATCGGCGTCATGGACCAGTCGCGCCAGACCTCGGTCAAGGCCGAGCAGCGCGACGCGATGGCCCACCAGGCCGAGCGCGAGCTGGAGCGGCTGATGGCGCTGCCGTGGCTGAACTTCCAGCACTCGGCGCTGCCGGTGTCGAGCGCGTCGCCCGCCGGCAACCCGAGCACCTACATCTCGGGCACCTCCTACAAGTACGACCGCAAGGACGCCTCCGCCAGCGAGCCGCTCGTCTACTCGACGGCGAACGGCCAGGTCGAGCCCAGCTACACCGCCTGGAACGACAACCAGAGCCGGCTCTCGGGCCGGGTCTACCGCTACATCACGCGCATCGACGCCAACTCGCGGCGCGTGACCGTCGTCGTCACCGCGGACGGGGCGAAGGCCCCGACCCCGCTCCTCTTGTCCTCCATCAAGACGAAGCCGATCCTCTGATGCTCCGACTCCTCTCTCGCATCATCCGCAGGCAGGACGGCATCGCGATGCCGGTCGTCATCGGCACGATGACGCTGACCACCGGCCTCGCCGCCGCGACGTTCGCCGTCGTCATCGAGGGCAACCACGCCTCCGCGCGCGACCGCGACTCGAAGGCCGCTCTGGCCGCCGCCGAGGCCGGGCTGCAGATGGCCATCCTGAAGACGACCGAGCTCAAGCCGGGCGACAACGACTGCGTCACGAACTCGCTCGTCGCCCCGGGCAGCGCCTCGAACGACGGCAGCACGACGGCCGCGACCGAATGCCCGCGGTGGAAGGCCTCGCTCGGCAACGGCGCGACGTACACCTACGTCGTCGCGACGCCCACGACCGGCACGTGCCCGACCGTCCCGGGCTTCACCGCGACGCCGGGCAAGGACCGCTGCATCACGTCGACCGGCGAGGTCAACGGGATCAAGCGGCGCCTCCAGCTGCGCTTCTACTTCAACCCGCCGTTCGTCCCGTGGGGCAACGCCGGCCTCGTCGGTAAGCACTCGGTGGACATCGAGAACAACGCCACGCTCAACAGCCCGGTCGGGAGCAACGAGCTGGTCACGCTCGGCGAGAACTCGATCATCACGAACGAGGTCCTGATCCCGAACGGCGCGCAGTTCAAGCCGGACAACCACGCCAAGGGCGCGACCGGCGGCGTGCGGACGCCGCGCGTCGCCCCGTGGGTCTTCCCCGAGATCGACTGGGACACCCCGCGCCAGGAGGGCCTCGGGCTCGACGGCGTCCCGGGATGGGATCCCGAGACCCGCATCCTCACCCTCAGCAACCAGCAGCAGGTCACGCTCCCCGGCGGCACGTACCACGTCTGCGGGATCAACGCTCCCAACAACAACTTCCTGAACGTCTCGGGCGGGGGCGTCGTGCACCTCTACATCGACTCGCCGCGCGGCACCGACGCGTGCCCGGACGTCCCGGGCGCGGGCCGCCTCGTCGTCGACAACAAGGGCCGGTTCAACGCCCCCGAGGGCGTCGCCGACCCGGATCCCGCGCAGCTGGCGATCTTCATGTACGGCACCACCGAGGACGCGACCGAGACCGACCCCGACGTCGAGATCAACAACACCGCGCAGTTCAACGGGATGCTCTGGGCGCCCAGCTCGACGGTCAGCTTCTGGAACAACGGCGACAGCTCCGGCGGCATCACCGCCGGGAGGCTGAAGATGAAGAACAACGCGCAGTTCGAGTACAGCGACCGCGTGACCGACAAGTCCCTGCCCGGCACCGCGACCGCTCGCAACCTCAGCTGGTTCGAGTGCAAGCGCGACCCGACCACCGCCACAGACCCGGAGTCCGGCTGCTAGCGGCCGGACGCCGATCCCCCGACCCCGAACGGAGCACGTCCCCATGCCCGTCCCCGCCGTCGCCGTCGCCGGCCTCTTCGGCCTCATCGTCGGCTCCTTCCTGAACGTCGTGGCGCACCGCCTCCCGCGCGGCGCGTCGCTGGTCAAGCCGCGCTCGGCGTGCCCGGACTGCGGCACGGCGGTGCGGCCCTACGACAACGTCCCCGTGCTGTCGTGGCTGCTGCTGCGCGGGCGCTGCCGCGACTGCGGCACGCCGATCTCGGCGCGGTACCCGCTGGTCGAGGCGGGCACGGCGGCGCTGTGGCTGGGCGTCGTCGCGGTGCACCACGACGACACGACGAAGCTCGCGCTCGGGCTCGTCCTCGTGACCTTCCTCGTCCCGCTCGCGCTGATCGACCTCGAGCGGCGCATCCTGCCGAACCAGCTGACCGGCCCCGCCGCGCTCATCGGCCTCGCCCTCGGGCTGGCGCTCGACGCCGGCGGCGAGCCCGAGCGGCTGCTCGCCGCGGCGGTGTTCGGGTTCGTCTTCGCGCTGCCGGCGTTCATCGGCGGCGGCATGGGGATGGGCGACGCCAAGCTCGTCGGCGTGCTGGGCCTCTACCTGGGCTGGACGACCGGGCTGGCGCTGCTCGTCGCGCTCGTCGTGGGGACGGTCGTGGGCGTCGCGATCATGGCCCGCGTGGGCGTCTCCCGCGGCCGCAAGACCGGCGTGCCGTTCGGGCCGTTCCTCGCCCTCGGCGGCATCGTCGCCGTCCTGGCCGGCGCGCCTGTCATCGACTGGTACCTGACGCTCGGCTAGACGCCAGGCATCTGGCTCAAGATCGACGCCCGGCATCCGACCTTCAGGGCACCGTGGCTCGTTCCCCGAAGAACAAGCGCCCGATCGTCGGGCTCGACATCGAGCCTGGAGCCGTCGCCGCGGCCCAGGTCGCGCCGGGCGCCCCGCTGACCGTCGCCGTGGCGGCCACCGCGCCCCTTCCCCCGAACGTCGTCCGCGACGGCGAGGTCGCCGACGTGGAGACGCTCGCGAGCGTGCTCAAGGAGATGTTCAAGGAGCACAAGCTCGACCGCCGCGTGCGCGTCGGCGTCGCCAACCAGCGGATCGTCGTCCGGACGCTGGAGCTGCCGCCCGTCGAGGATCGCGCCGAGCTCGAGGCCGCCGTGCGGTTCCTCGCGCAGGACGAGCTGCCGATGCCCCTCGAGGAGGCGGTCATCGACTTCCACCCGCTCGGGATCGTCGAGACCGAGAACGGCCCGCGCCAGCGCGTCGTCCTCGTCGCCGCGCGCCGGCAGATGATCGAGCAGGTCATCGCCGCGATCCGCGCCGCCGGCCTGCGCGCCGAGGGCATCGACCTCTCCGCCTTCGCCATGGTCCGCGCGCTGGGCGACGGCGACCCCGCCCCGACCCTCTTCCTCTCGATCGGCGGCCTGAGCAACCTGGCCATCGCCGAGGAGGGCACCGTCAACTTCACCCGCGTCTCCGGCAGCGGCCTGGAGGGCATGGCCGGCGTGCTGGCCGAGCGCCGCCAGATCCCGGTCGAGGAGGCGCGCCGGCTGCTCGTCGCCGTCGGCGTCGACGGCGAGATCGAGCCCGGCAACGAGGAGGAGGCGGGCATGGCCCGCTCGGTCCTCGTCGAGGGCGTGCGCCGGATCGCGCAGGAGGCCCGCGCCTCCGTCGACTTCCACGAGGCCGCCGCCACCGGCGCCGGGTCGGTCGAGCGCGTCGTGCTCACCGGCGCGGTCGTCGGCATCCCCGGCTTCGTCGAGGCGCTGGCCGAGGAGCTCGGCCTCCCCGTCGTCCCCGGCATCGTGCCGGGCGGCCTCAACGACGCCCACGGCGCCCGCTTCGCGGTCGCGGCCGGGCTCGCCGTCGAGGAGGCGCAGGCCGCATGAGGGCCGTCAACCTCATCCCCAAGGACCTGCGCCGCGCGACCGGCACCCCCGGCGCCAGCGGCAACGGCGTCTACGTCCTGCTCGGCGTCCTCGCGATCGCCGTCGTCCTCGTCGCCGCGTGGGGCCTCGCCTCGCGCTCGGTCGCCCAGGGCGAGTCCGACCTGAACCGGGTCAAGGCCGAGGCCGACGCCGCCGAGGCGCGCGCCGGCGAGCTGAAGCCCTACGCCGCCTTCCACGAGACCCGCGTCAAGCGCGTCGAGACCGTCACCAGCCTGTCCCGCAGCCGCTTCAACTGGCCGTTCGCCCTGCGCGAGGTCTCGCGCGTCCTGCCGCGCGCCGTGTGGCTCTCAGAGCTGGTCGGGACCGTCGCCCCGGGCGTCACCGTCGAGGGCGGCCACAGCGCCGGCAAGACCTCGCAGCTGCGCAACGCGATCGCGTCGCCGGCGATGGAGATCATCGGCTGCACGACCGACCAGGCCGCGGTCGCGCGCTTCCTCGCCCGGCTGCGCAGCATCCAGGGCGTCACCCGCGTCACGCTCGCCGAGAGCGAGAAGCTCGACGGCGACGAGACGAAGGGCGCCGCGGGCGGCAGCGGCGAGGGCGGCAACGCCGGCGACGAGGACTGCCGCCGCGGTGACGTGCTCGTGCCGCGCTTCGCGCTGATCATCTTCTTCGAGGGCTCCACCGCGACGTCCACGAGCGGGCCCGCCGGCACCACGCCGACCGCGGCCCCCGCCGACCCGAAGGGAGCGACCAAGTGACGAAGCGCGATCGCATCGTGCTGATGGTCGTCGGCGCCGCGGCCGTGCTCGCCGCCTTCTGGATGCTCGCCCTCGCGCCCAAGCGCGAGAAGGCGGCCCAGATCAAGGACGAGGTCGCCAAGGAGGAGAAGCGCCGCGACGACGCCCGCGCCCGCGTCCGCGCCGGCGAGGAGGCCCGCCGCAGCTTCGCCGACGACTACGCGACGGTCGCCCGCCTCGGCAAGGCCGTCCCGGTCGACGACCAGACCCCGTCGCTGCTCTACCAGCTCGAGACCGAGGCGCGCAAGCGCAAGATCGACCTCCGCGTGATGAAGGTGCGGCAGGCGCCCGGCGCCAACGCCTCGACCCCGTCGCAGCCGGGCAACGGCTCGTCGTCGTCCTCGTCGAGCGGCGGCTCGCCGACCCCGGGCGCCGTCCCGCAGGCCACGCAGGCCGCGGCCGCCGTCGCGCCGCCGGGCTCCGCCATCGGCTCCGCGGGCTTCCCGACGCTGCCGTTCTCGTTCACCTTCGAGGGCGACTTCTTCAAGATGGAGCGGCTCTTCTCGGCCATCGAGCGCTTCACGACGACCCAGCCCGACGGCGAGGACGTCGACGTCCGCGGCCGCCTGGTCACGATCGACGCGTTCGTGCTCAGCCAGGGCTGGGAGTGGCCTCGCGTGGCCGCCTCGGTCAACGCGACCGCCTACGTGCTCCCGCCCGGCGAGGGCACGACCGCCGCGGTCGACCCGTCGTCGCCCGCCGGCGCCGCCGCCCCGGCGCAGACCGCGTCGGGCACGACGTCCAAGCCCACCACCGCCACTGCCACCGCCGGAGGACTGACCCCGTGAGCACCGTCCGCAACCTGCTCGCCGACCTCGTCGCCAAGCGGCTGTGGCCGGTCGCGGTCGTGCTCGCGCTCGCGCTCGTCGCGGTCCCGGTCCTGCTGGCCAAGGGCGTCGACCCCGGCCAGGGCCCGAAGGTCCCGTTCGCGAAGAGCAACGACGAGGTCGAGAGCGTCGTCACCCCGGCCGCCGACGCGCCGCGCCAGGGCGCCAACCCGACCGGCCGCAACCCGTTCACGCAGTGGCACCGCATCGGCCCGGACAAGCCCAGCGCCGGGAGCGACGGCGACAAGGGCGACGGCCCGTCCGACGGCGGCTCCGGCATACCCGGCGACGTCACCGGCGGCCTGCCGGCGCTCGACGACGTCGACGTGATCCCGGTCGGCGGCACCGACGACAGCCCGATCCCGTCGGTCAAGCCGAACCGGACGGAGAGCTACCGCGTCGACCTGCGCTTCGGCCAGGACGGCAGCCTGACCGCGCGCAACGACGTCGCGCGCCTGTCGCCGCTGCCCTCCGCCGACGATCCCTTCTTCGTCTTCATGGGCGTGCTCGCCGACGGCAAGACCGCGCTGTTCCTCGTGTCCTCGGACGCCGAGGCGACCGGCGACGGCACCTGCAAGCCCTCGCCGGACAACTGCGAGCGCATCGAGCTGCAGGCCGGCGAGACCGAGTTCTTCGACGTCACCACGCCCGACGGCGCGGTGGTCCAGTACCAGCTCGACCTCGTGCGCGTCTCGCGCGTGAAGTCGGCCAGCGCGGCCACCGCGGCGAGCGCGCGGGCCCGCGAGTCCGAGGACGGCCGCGAGGTCCTGCGCCACGCGATCGACACCGAGCAGGTCGACGTAGACGGCATCGCCTACTCGCGCGACCTCGGCGTGCTCGTCCCGAGCGCGGCGCCGGGCAACGGCGACGGCGACACGCTGTTCGGCGGGTTCCGCACCGACCTCGCGTTCGGCGCGCCGGGCCAGCTCGTGCACCGCTACAACCTCGCGCGGCTGACCCCGCTGCCGTCAGTCGACTCGCCCTCGTTCCTCTTCCTGGGGATCATGGGCGACGCCGACGACCCGAAGGCGCTGTTCCTCAACCCGTCGCTGGCGGCGGTGAGCGGCGACGCGGTCTGCAACCCGGATCCCGAGAACTGCACGCGGGTCGAGCTGCGGGCGGGCGAGAGCGGGCTGTTCGACGTCCCCACGCTCGACGGCGAGAGCGACGAGTACCAGCTCGACGTCGACGCGATCACCGAGCTGCAGGCCGAGACGCCCGAGGAGGCGCGCGCCCTGCGCGACCGCGAGTCGCCGGCGGGCCGGATCATCCTGCGCAGGCTCATCAACGAGGTCGGGTCGCTCGTCGCGGACCTGAACTACTCGTCGCCGCGCGGCCGCATCGTGAAGGTCGACCCCGCGAAGTAGCCTTGGGCGCCTCCGATGGCGCTCAAGGTGACAACCGCAGGGGAGTCCCACGGCCCCGGCCTGACCTGCGTGGTCGAGGGCCTTCCGGCCGGGCTGCGCCTCGAGCGGGAGGCGATCGACCGCGACATGGCGCGGCGCCAGCTCGGGCACGGCCGGGGCGGCCGGATGAAGATCGAGAAGGACCACGCGGTCGTGACCGGCGGCGTCCGCCACGGCGTGACGCTCGGCGGCCCGGTGGCGCTGTCGGTGCCGAACGCCGACTACGCCAACTGGGAGGAGCGGATGAACCCGTGGCCGGTCAACGGGGCGGTGGACGAGGTCCACCTGCCGCGGCCCGGCCACGCCGACCTCGTCGGGACGTGGAAGTACCGGACGAGCGACGTGCGGAACATCCTCGAGCGCGCGTCGGCGCGGGAGACCGCGGCGCGGGTCGCGGGCGGCGCGCTGGCGAAGGCGTTCCTCGGCGCGCTGGGCGTGCGCGTCTTCTCGCACGTGGTGCAGATCGGGCCGGTGACCGCCGCGGTTCCGGACCCGCTGGCGCCCGACGCCTTCGCGGGCGTCGACGACGACCCGGTGCGCTGCCTCGATCCCGAGGCGTCCGCCGCGATGGTCGAGCACATCAACGTCCAGCGGAAGGCGAACGAGTCGATCGGCGGGGTGTTCGAGGTGCGCGCGTACGGCGTGGTGCCGGGCGTCGGGTCGCACGTCTCGTGGGAGCAGCGCCTGGACGGCCTGCTGGCGATGGCGCTCGCGTCGATCCAGTCGTGCAAGGGCGTCGGGCTGGGGGAGGGGTTCGACCTCGCGGCCAAGCCCGGCTCGCGCGCGCACGACGAGATCTTCTGGTCCGAGGAGCGCGGCTTCTACCGCGAGACCAACCACAGCGGCGGGCTCGAGGGCGGGATGACGACCGGCGAGCCCGTCGTGTGCCGCGCCGCGCTGAAGCCGCTGCCTACGCTGACCCAGCCGCTCCGGTCGGTCGACATCGCGACCCACGAGCCGGCGCAGGCGCTGCGCGAGCGCACGGACTCGTGCGTCGTGCCCGCCGGCGCGGTCGTCGGGGAGGCGATGGTCGCGATCGTGCTGGCCGGCGCCTACCGCGAGAAGTTCGGCGGCGACCACATCGACGACGTCCGCGAGGCGCTGGACCGCTACGTCGAGCGGATCGGGTGGAAGGGCGCCCCCGCGGCCGCTTCGCACCCGCCCGCCACCCCTTGATCGTCCTCGTCGGCTTCATGGGCGCCGGGAAGTCGACGGCGGCCCGCGAGATCGCGGTGGACCTCGGCGTCCGCGCGGTCGACGCCGACGCGCTGCTCGCCGAGCGGCTCGGCGCGCCGATCGAGGCCTTCTTCGCCGAGCATGGCGAGGCGGACTTCCGCCGTCGCGAGGAGGAGCTCGTGCTCGAGCTGCTCGACCGGCCCGACGACGCGGTCGTCGCGCTCGGCGGCGGCGCCGTCGAGTCGCCGCGGGTCCGCGAGGCGCTGCGCCGCCATCGCGTCGTCCTGCTCGACGTCGAGGCCGACGTCGCGTGGTCGCGGTGCAAGGACACCGCCCGGCCGCTCGCGCGCGACCGCGACGCGTTCAACGCCCTGCACGCGCGGCGCCGGCCGCTCTACGAGGAGGTCGCGCACGTCATCGCGCCGGCCGTGCGCGGGATGGCGCGGCGGGCGGCGGCGCTCGTGCCGGACGGCGCGCGGGCCGTCTGGGCGCACACGGACGGCGGCGACTACCCGGTGATCGTCGGCCGCGGCGTTCGGAAGCTCGACGTCGGCGCGCCGGGGCGGCCGTTCGTCGTCACCGACGACGAGGTCGGTCCTCGGTGGGCGCCTGACGCCCACGTCGTCGTGCCGGCGGGCGAGGCGGCGAAGACGATCGACACCGCGTCCGCCGTGTGGCGCGACCTGGTCCGCCTCGGCGCGACCCGGGGCGATCACCTGCGCGCGGTGGGCGGCGGCTGCGTCACCGACCTCGCCGGCTTCTGCGCCGCGACCTATCAGCGAGGCATCCCGATCGTGCAGGTGCCGACGACCCTGCTGGCGATGGTGGACGCGGCGATCGGCGGCAAGACGGCGGTCGACCTTCCCGAGGCGAAGAACTACGTCGGCGCCTACCACCAGCCGCTGGCGGTGCTCGCCGACACCGAGACGCTCGCGACCCTGCCGGCGGAGGAGCACGCCGCCGGCTACGCGGAGGTCGTCAAGACGGCGCTCATCGCGGGCGGCCGGCTGTGGGAGCGCGTCGCGAGCGGGGCGCCGGTCGACGACGACGTCATCTTCAGCTGCGCGCGGACGAAGGTCGCGATCGTCGCCCAGGACGAGCGCGACGGCGGCCGCAGGCAGGTCCTCAACCTCGGGCACACCGTCGCGCACGCGATCGAGACCGTCACCGGCTACGAGCGCCTGCGGCACGGCGAGGCGGTCGCGCTCGGGCTGCTCGCCGCGCTGCGGCTCTCCGGGCAGGACGAGCTGCGGGCGCGGGTGCGGGAGCTCCTTGCCCACGCGCGGCTCCCGACGACGCTCGAGGGCCTCGACGTCGACGCGATCCTCACCGCGATGCACCGCGACAAGAAGCGGACGGGCGCGAGCGTGCCGTTCGTGCTCGTCGCCGCGCCCGGGGACGTCAGCCACGGCCACGTCGTCGGGGAGGCGGCCGTGCGCGAAGCCGTGGCAGAGTTGACGCGATGAGGAACCGCGTCGAGATCATGCACGGGGTCAACCTCGACCAGCTCGGGCGGCGCGACCCGCTGCACTACGGGACGCTGTCGTTCGACGGCCTCGAGCGGGAGATCGGGAAGTTCGCGCGCGAGCTGGGGCTGGAGCCGCGGTTCTTCCATTCGAACCACGAGGGGGAGTTCGTCGAGCACCTGCACCGGCTCGAGGGCCTCGCGGATGCGGTGCTGCTGAATCCGGGCTCGTGGACGCACTACGCGTGGGCGCTGCGCGACGCGCTGGAGCTGACGGGGCTCCCCGCCGTCGAGGTCCACCTCTCCGACGTCCAGAACCGCGAGGCGTTCCGGAAGGTCTCGGTGTTCGAGGGGCTCGTCGTCGGGACGGTCAGCGGCAAGGGCCCGGAGGGCTACCGCGATGCGCTGGCGATCCTGAAGGAGCAGCTCGCGTGAGCGACCGTCCCGCCCGCGTCGTCGAGGCGCTGCGCGAGCGCGAGGTCGGCGCGCTGCTCGTGATGGACCTCCCGAACCTCCGCTGGCTGACCGGGTTCACCGGCTCCAACGGCGCGGCGGTCGTCGGGGACGGCGTGCGACGGTTCCTGACCGACTTCCGCTACCTGACCCAGGCGCGCGACGAGGTGGCCGAGGAGTGGGGGCAGGCCGAGATCGCGAGCGACCTGCTCGCGCGCCTCGCGGACGACGGGCTGCCGGAGCGGCTCGGGTTCGAGGACGACCACGTGTCGGTCAAGCAGCACGCGCGGTTGCGCGAGCTCCTGGGGGAGGACGTCGAGCTCGTCGCGTGCGGCGGCGTCGTCGAGGAGCTGCGGCTCGTGAAGGACGCCGATGAGGTACAGCTGATCCGGGACGCGGCGCGGGTGGCCGACGAGGCGTTCCGCGAGGTCGTCCTGGAGCGCGGGATCGTGGGGCGCACCGAGCGCGACGTCGCACTCGACCTCGAGGTGGCGATGCGGCGCCGCGGCGCCGATGGCGTGTCGTTCCCGCCGATCGTCGCGGCCGGCGAGCACGGGGCGCTGCCGCACGCGCAGCCGCGCGACGTCGCGATCCCGGCCGGCACGCTCGTGGTCATCGACTGGGGCGCCCAGATGGCCGGCTACGCGTCTGACTGCACGCGGACGGTCGCGACGGGCTCCGTCGACCCGCGGGATCGCGAGGTGTATGACCTGGTGCTGCGCGCGCAGCTCGAGGCGCTCGCCGCGGTCCGCCCCGGGCCGCTCGGCCGCGAGGTCGACGCGGTCGCGCGCGACATCATCGAGGCGGCCGGTCACGCGGAGCACTTCGGCCACGGCCTAGGCCACGGCGTCGGGATCGACGTCCACGAGGAGCCGCGGCTGTCGAAGCAGGGCGACAAGCAGCTCGCCGCCGGCCACGTCGTGACGGTCGAGCCCGGCGTCTACGTCCCCGGCCACGTCGGAGTGAGGATCGAGGACCTCGTCGCGATCACGTCCGACGGCAACGAGGTCCTGAGCTCGCTGCCGAAAGAGCTGACGGTCGTCAAGTGATCGCGCCCCGCGCCCCTTCGCGCATCCGGGTCGCCGCGCGATTCGAAGGCCCGCCGGGCGCGGCGAACGGCGGCTACGTCGCGGGCCTCCTCGCCGGCCGAGGCCCGGCGCGGGTGACCATCCGCCGCCCCGTCCCGGTCGAGACCGACCTCGACTTCGACGGCGCGACGCTCCGCGACGCCGCCGGTGTGGCCCTCGCCGAGCTCTCGCGGCTCGACGAGGTCGACGTCGGCGAGATCCCTCCCGTGTCCGTCGACGCCGCGCGGGTGGCGGCAGCCGCAACCCCCCTCGCCGCCAGGCACCCGTTCCCGAACTGCTTCGGCTGCGGCCCGATGAACGAGCACGGGCTGCACTGCCTCGCCGGTCCGGTGAACGGCGAGGTCTGGGCCGTCGCCTGGACGCCTGAGGATTTCGCCCCGGAGCTCGTCTGGTCCGCGCTCGACTGCACCTCCTGCGGGCCGGTTGTCGAGATCGAAGGCGAGCCGGCGTTCGTCCTCGGCCGCATCGAGGCCGAGATCCGGGCCGACGTCGTCCCGGGGCGCGAGCACGCGGTCGTGGCGTGGAAGCTCGCCGACGACGGGCGTCGACGGCAGGCGGCATCGGCGCTCTGCGCGGAGGACGGAACCCTCGTCGCGGCCGCCCGTGCGACGTGGTTCGCCCTGCGCTGAGCAGCTTCACCAATCCGATCCTGTAAAGGGTCCGGGACGGCAACCGATGACGGGGCCATGATGGACTCACGTTCCCGGAGCGCCGGCCGGTCGGCGGACGTCTTCTTCCGGCAGGCCCGCGACCGGTGGCGGCGACGCGTCGTCCGCCGGGTTGAGCCCTTCCTGCTCGTCCCGGTGATCGCGCTCTGCCTCGCGCACGTGGTCTGGCCGGTCGATCTCCTGAGCTGGAGCCTCGGGCTCGCGGCCGGGGGGCTGGTGGGGATCTGGGTCTGGCTGCGCGACTCGCCGGCGCCGCATATCGAGAACTGGAGGACGGGCCGCGACGCGGAGCGCAGAACGGCGCGGGCGCTCGCCGGCCTCGCACGGGACGGATGGGCGATCGCGCACGACGTGGCGTCGGCGCGCGGGAACGTGGACCACGTCCTCGTCGGTCCCGCGGGCGTGTTCCTCGTCGACACGAAGCAGCTCGGCGGCGTGACGACCATCCGCGGCGACCTCGTCCGGGTGGAGCCCCCGGACAACCCGCGGGCCACCTACGAGCCGCCGAACCTCAGCCGGAGCGTCCGCCGTGCAGCGGCTGCCCTCAGCCGCGAGCTGGAGCGCCTGGCGAACGAGCGCGTCTGGGTGCAGCCCGTGGTCGTCTTCTGGAACGACTTCCCGGCAGGCGCGGTCGACGCCGAGCGCGTCGTCTTCCTGGCCGGTGACCGCGCGGCGTCGTGGCTCGAGCAGCAGCCGAGGAGGCTCACACCGGCGAGTCTGGAGGCCCTGAAGCGGGCGGTCGCCGCGCTGCCGCCCGCTTGCTAATCGGCGCCGCCGGCTGCGAACGGATCCAGCGGAACAGCTCGTGGGTTCTCCGCGAACCACCGGGCATGAGCGTCGATCCAATCGTCGACTTGCCCGTACGTGAGCACGAACGAGTCCGGCAGTCGCGCGACGACGTCATCGCGGAACGCCGAGACGATCCGAGCCTGTGGGACAGTCGCCGCGGCGCCCGCCGACCCCGGCAGTTGTTCTGGGCGCGCGCCGACGTCCCTCAGTTACCGGCGACCGCCCGCCCCCGCTCGTCGAAGCGCGCCATCGGCGCGCGGCGCCGCTCGAACAGGACAGCCATCAGAGGCTCGAATTCCGTTTCGTCAATGAACGGCTGATCCCAATGCCGTCGAAGGTCCGGCGACCACGGGTAGAGCGCCGCGAGTGACGACCGCGCGTCGGCGGCTGCATCGAGATAGCGCGTGAACGCCTGCTTCGACAGCTCGTGCTTGTCCCGTGCATGCTGCTCCGCCGTCGGCGCCTGGACCCACGCCGCCGGGAAGTCGAGCTGAACGCCGTGATGAGCGCTACGCATCTTGGCGACGGGGGCGATAGCGGCGTCGTACCGTGCCTCTGCCGCCGTCCGCCGCCGGAACCACTCGGGAACGAACTGTCCCATCGCGACGCCGAGAAGCGTGCCTGCGACCGGCAGAACGACGATCCACCAAGCGGGTGTCGAGGCCGCCGCGATCATCGGAGCCAGGGTAGTTCGTCCGCCGTCCTCGCGGCGCTCGCTGCAAGACCCGTGTTTCGTACGCTCAGTTGATGAGCACGCTGCGACTCGCCGGCGTCGAGGTCCCTCGGGTGGGGCTGGGGACGAACCGCCTGACGACGAGGCGCAAGCACGTCGACTTCGTCCGCGAGGCGGTCGACGCCGGGGTCCGGCACATCGACACCGCGCACCTCTACACGGGTGGGGACAGCGAGGAGGCGATCGGGGCCGCGATCGGGGCGCGGGACGAGGTCCTCGTCGCGACGAAGGGCGGCTACCGGCGTGGGGAGGGGCGGCCGGAGGTGCTCCATGCGCAGATCGACCAGAGCCTGCGGGCCCTGCGGACGGACGCGATCGGGCTGTACTACCTGCACCGCGTCGACCCGGACACGCCGATGGAGGAGAGCCTCGGCGCGATCCGCGAGCGGGTCGACAAGGGAGAGATCCGGCACGTCGGGATCTCGGCGGTGAGCGTCGAGGAGATCGAGCGGGCGCGGGAGGTCGTCCCGATCGCCGCCGTGCAGAACGAGTACAGCCTCGCCGAGCGCGGCGACGACGACGTCGTCGACCACTGCACCCGCGAGGGGATCGTGTTCGTCCCGTACTTCCCGCTGCGGGGCGGCGGGCGCGCGGTCGACGAGGTCGCGGGGCGCCACGGCGTCACGGCCACCGCCGTGAAGCTCGCCTACCTGCTGCGCCGCGCGCCGAACGTCCTGCCGATTCCCGGCACGCTGTCGATCGCGCACCTGCGCGAGAACCTCGCCGCGCTGGACCTCGAGCTGAGCGACGACGACGTCGCCGCCCTGCGATGACCGGCCGCTGCGCGTGCGGAGCCGTCCGCTACCGGCTCGGGTCGGGGCCGCTGTTCGTCCACTGCTGCCACTGCCTGAACTGCCAGCGCCAGACCGGCAGCGCCTTCGTGATCAACCTCCTGATCGAGGCCGACCGGGTCGAGGTGCTCGAAGGCGCGCCGCAGGTGGTCGAGGTCCCGGCGGGGGAGGACGACCGCGGCGTCCAGCGGATCCACCGCTGCCCGCGGTGCCAGGTCGCGGTGTTCAGCGAGTACGGCACGCCGCGGATCCTCTTCGTCCGGGGCGGCACGCTCGACGACCCGACCGGCGTCGAGCCCGACGTGCACATCTACACGCGCTCGAAGGTCGGCTGGGTGACGCTGCCCGCGGGAACGCCGGCGTTCGACGTCTACTACGACCCCGAGCAGCTGTGGCCGCCCGAGAGCCGCCGGCGCTTCACTGCGACGCTTCCATCTCCTGGAAGCGGGAGCGATAGCCCTCGATCTCGCTAGTGCTCTCGCCGACGTTCAGCCGCACGACGCCGACCGCGGTGTCGGCGGACGCGCAGGCCTCCGACAGCAGCGCGGCGCCGGACGCGAGGGCCGCGAAGGGGTTGGCGGCGAAGACGGGGAAGGTGATCTCGAGCCAGCCGTCGTCGCTGCGGCTGCACTTCACCGGGTAGGGCTCGGTGTCGTCGCTGGCGTAGCGCAGCAGCGCTTCGAAGATCCGGTCGCCGCGGGCGGGCCCGGACGGGTCGGGGTTCCGGACCTCGAGCTCCGCCTCGACGATCCAGAGGTGATGGAACCGGGGCATGCCGACATCGTAAGTTGCGGGCGTGGACTCTGCACTAGCGTTCCTCGCCGTCGCCGCTCTGCTCTCGCTCACGCCGGGCGCCACGACCGCGCTGGTCGTCCGCAGCGCGCTGAGAGGGGGCCGGCGGGAGGCCCTCGCCACCACCGCGGGGAACGAGGTGGGCGTGCTGACGTGGGCGCTGCTCTCCGCGCTGGGCATCTCCGCCGTCGTCGCGGCGTCGCAGGTCGCGTTCGAGGTCCTCAAGCTCGCGGGGGCCGCGTTCCTCGTCGTGCTCGGCGTGGCGACGCTGGTCCGGGCGCGCCGCGGCGACGAGCCGGAGCTGCCGCGGCGCAGCGGCGGCAGCGCCTTCCGCGACGGCATCGTCACGAGCCTCGCGAACCCGAAGCTCTCCGTCTTCTTCGTCGCGCTCTTCCCGCAGTTCGTCCCCGACGGCGCGCCCGTGCTGCCGCTGACGGTCGCGATGGGGTTCCTCGTCGCCGCGATCGACCTCGCCTGGTACTCGCTCCTCGCCCTCCTCGTCACGAAGGCGCACCGCGCGTTCAGGCAGGCGTTCGCGCGCCACATCGAGCGCCTCACGGGCGCGGTTCTGGTCGCGCTGGGCCTGAGGCTCGCCGCCGAACAGCGGTAAGCCGCCGTACCCGTCTGTAAAGTCGCGCGCCGTGGAGACGCTCCGCACGCTGCGCGGCTACGGCGAGGCGCTGAACCGCCTCGCCCAGGAACCGCGGGTCCTGCTGCCCTTCCTGAAAGGCGGAGGGACGTTCCTCGACGAGCCCCGACCGCCGCTGCCGGCCGCCCACGTCCAGGAGGTGCCCGGCCACGGGGACCTGTTCTGGCGCGACACCGGCCCGCCGCCGAACCGCAAGCGCGCGAAGGGGACGATCCTGCTGCTGCACGGCTGGCTCGTCCCGTCGGACCCGCACTGGTTCCGCACCTGGCGCTGGCTGCAGGTCGACGGCTGGCGGGTCATCGCGCTCGACGCCCGCGGCCACGGGCGGGGCACGCGGCCGATGACGCCGTTCCGCCTCGACGAGTGCGCCGAGGACGCCGCTGCGCTGATCCGCCATCTCGACACGGGGCCGGTCGTCGCGGTCGGCTACTCGATGGGCGGCGCGATCGCGCAGATCCTCGCGCTGCGCCACCCCGAGCTCCTCCGCGGGGTCGTGCTCTGCGCGACGAGCTCGGAGTTCCGGTCGAGCCCGATCATGCAGGCGGTCTGGTACTCGATGAGCTTCTTCCAGCTCGGGCTGCGGCTCGCCCCGAAGTGGATGTGGGAGCGCGTCGTCGGGCAGTTCTCGCAGGGCGACCCCGCGACCACGGCCTGGGTCGTCGGGGAGCTGCGCCGCGGGGCGCCCGAGGACATCGCCGAAGCCGGCCGGGACATCGGCCGGTTCGACAGCCGCTCGTGGATCGGCGACGTCACGGTCCCCGCGGCGGTCGTCGTCTGCACGATGGACCTCCTGGTCCCGCCGACCATGCAGCGCGCGCTCGCCGAGCGCCTGAACGCGCCGATCATCGAGATCCAGTCCGACCACCTGGCGCCGGCCACGACCCCGCGCCGGTTCCACCGCGGCCTCAGCCGCGCGCTCGCCGAGGTCGCGCCCGGGCTACGGACGGCGCGCGTGGACGAACGCCTCGACCGCCCCGCGTGAGCCGGTCACCGGCGAGCGCATCGTCCCCACGACCTCCCAGCCCGCGCCCGAGATCCCCTCGGACGCGTGCGCGATCGCGGCCTCGATGGCAGCGTCCGCGTCCTCCGGCAGCGACCCCAGCCCGAGCTCGTCCTTCGGCTTGACGAGCCCGAGCAGCTCAGCGCCCGGCGCGAACGCGAGCACGCCCAGCTGGGGGACCGCCGTCGCGAGCGGCAGGTAGCCGACGTCGAGCGACACGAGGTCCAGCGGCTCGGGCACCAGCTCGCGCGAGAGCGAGCCCACGTTCGTGCGCTCGAGGCTCACGACCCGCGGGTCCTGCGCCAGGGAGCCGAGGAGCTGCCCGTAGCCGGCCTCGACCGCGTACACCCGCGCGGCGCCGGCGGCGAGCAGCGCCTGGACGAACCCGCCCGCCGCAGCGCCCGCGTCGAGCGCCACCGCGCCCGCGGCCGCGACCCCGAAGTGCGCGAGCGCGGCCTCGAGCTTCGGGCGGCCCCGAAGCGTGCGGTCCGGGGCGAGGCGCACCGAAGCCGACGCGTCGACGAGCGAGCGCGGGTTCGTCGCCGGGAGGCCGTCCACCTGGACGGCCCCCGCGGCGATCAGCTCCTCGGCCTCGCCGGCGCGCTCGGGCCACCGGCGGGCGACCTCCTTGACGAGCGGCCGGCGCGCGATCAGATCGGCCCGACCTTGCCGATCCGCCGCACCTTCCCGCACGTGCGGTAGCGCCGCGAGCCGGTGATCGTCCGCTTGCGGACCGTCTTGGCCACGATCTTCAGCGTGTAGCGCCCGCGCGGCAGCCCGCGCAGGTCGACGACCGACCGCAGCCGCCCGCCGCTCCGCGTGACCGGCAGCTTCTTGCGCCCGAGCGTGATCTTCGCGCTCGCGAGCGCGTCGCCCGGCGGCTCCTTGAGCCGGATCGGGAAGCGCCGGCGGCTCGAGCAGCCCTTCTTCTGCGGCGGCAGCCCGGACACGATGTCGGTGATCTTCGGCGGCGTCTTCGGCAGCGGCGAGACGAGCTCGGAGTCGCGGCAGCCGTCGTCGGTGTCGGTGTTGGTGCCGTCCGGCGCGATCTTCGGCTGCAGGTCGGGCTCGGCCTCGGGGTCGTCGAAGCACACCCGCAGGAACGTTTGGCCCTGCGCGTTCTGCATCGGTCGCAGCGCGATCATGCCGCGCTCGATGAACGAGCAGTCCGACGTGCGGAAGTACTGGTGGCGGCCGAAGTACTGCCCGTCGGGCTGGGCCCGGATCGCGGTCCAGATCTGCTCGCCGTTCTGGTGCACGCAGCTCGAGAGCTGGGTCGGGCGCACGACGGTGCCGACGAAGCCGTCGCCCTGACGCTCGACGGCGATCTCGCCGCCGCTGAACGACCAGACGGCCTCGATCGGATCGGACTGCGCGGCGGCGGGAGCGGCCGCGAGGAGGGAGAGCGCGAGCGCCAGGAGCGCCGCGCGCGGGGCGAGGTGGGTCACGGCGGGATCGTACGCGGGATCGCGGACCGCCGCAGCGGATCCGCGGGCCGATCGCTCCTCGCCGTACGATGCGCACCGCGTGAACCCGCGGACCGAGAAGTTCCTGGCCGCGCTGCGGCGCGCGGACGCGAGCCCGGCGCTGATGCGCGCCGTCAACGCCGCCCGCGAGGCCCTGCCCGGCGACGAGCGCTTCGGCGACGAGCTGTCGACCGCCGGCGGGCGCCCGGCGGAGATCGTCGCGCGCCACCTGACCGAGCTGCGGGACACGCGGCAGAGCGCGGTACGGGAGGTCGGCCTGACCGCGCTGCAGCTCTGGCAGGCGGTGTCCGAGAAGGCGGGCCGCGGGCACGGCCACGAGGGCGCGGCGATCCTGTTCACCGACCTCGTCGGGTTCTCGTCGTGGGTCCTCGACGTGGGGGACGAGGCGGCGCTCGAGCTGCTGCGCGCGGTGAGCGGCGTGGTCGAGCCCGCGATCCGCGAGCACGACGGCCGCATCGTCAAGCGGCTCGGCGACGGGCACATGGCCGTGTTCGGCACCTGCGGCGACGCGGTGGCGGCGGCGCTGGCGATGCAGGAGCGCCTCACGGACGTCGAGGTCTGCGGCCACCGGCCGTCGCTGCGGACCGGCGTGCACGTCGGCCACCCGCGCCGGCTGGGCGGCGACTACCTGGGCGCGGACGTCAACATCGCCGCCCGCATCATGGACGCCGCGAAGGGCGGCGAGCTGCTCGTCTCCGACGCGGTGATCGAGCAGACCGACTGCAGCGGCTACGACGTCAAGAAGCGCCGGTGGTTCCGCGCGAAGGGCGCGCCGCGCGAGCTGCAGGTCTACTCGCTGGCGCCCGCCGCCTCGTCGGAGTAGAGCGGCTCCTGCCCGGCCGGGGCGGGCATCGCCGCCAGCACGCGATCCACGAAGCCGCTGACCTCCGGCCAGTCCGGCTCCGGCACCTCGACGTGGCAGCCGCCGCCGCGCGACGCCGGCGCGAGCTTGAGCGTGTACCGGCCCTTGCGGTCCGGGCCGTCGACCTCCATGTCGAGGTTCAGGACGTGGAAGCGGATGCTCTCCGCGCCGGGGAAGCCGAACACCTCGACGACCCGGCCGTCGAACGCGAGCAGGATGTCGTCCGCCCACACCTCGTCCACGCGGCAATCCAACCAGAGGCGGCGGTCGTCAGCCGCCGCTCGGCGTTCACATTGCTACTCATAGAGCGTGGACCTATAGGTGCCAGCGCGGCAGCGTGCCTGGGGTGCCGTCCAAGACCGCTTCAGCAGTGGCGTTTGGTCGCGCGATCCGGGAGCTTCGGGTCGAGCGCGGCCTGTCCCAGGAGGAGCTGGGGATGCGGTCCGGGGTGAGCCGCGCGTACTTCGGGAAGGTCGAGCGCGGCGACGCGAACCCGACGTTCGAGACGATCGTCAAGGTCTCGGGCGGGCTTCAGGTGCCGGCGGCCGAGCTCGTCGCGCTCGCGCAGCACTACCTCGAGCAGCGCGGCACCCGCAACGCCGGCTGATCAGCGGGCCCAGGCGCTCGCGAGCCGGACCGCCACGGCGGCCGCGGACGCCATGTCCTGCACGGACGCCCACTCGCGCACCGAGTGGTACTCGTGGCCGCCGGTGAAGATGTTCGGCGTCGGCAGCCCGCGCGCGCTGAGCTGCGAGCCGTCGGTGCCGCCGCGGATCGGCGTCCGGACGACGTCGATGCCCTCCTCGCGGATCGCCTGCTCGGCCTTCTCGACGACCTCCGGGAACGGCGCGATGTGGTCGCGCATGTTCGGGTACTGCGGGCGGACGCTCACCTCGATCTCGGCCCGCGGCTCGGTCGCCGCGACCCGATCGGCGATCTCCCGCACGAGGTCGACGTGCCGCTGCAGCAGCTCCTCCTCGAAGTCGCGCACGATCGCGCGGACGGTCGCGTTCGTCGCGTCGGCGGCGATCTCGTAGGGGTGGACGAAGCCCTGCCGGCCGTCGGTGGTCTCGGGCGCGAGGTCGGGCGGCAGCTCCGCGACGATCCGGGCCGCGAGGCGGGCGGCGTTGACCAGCTTCCCCTTCGCGAACCCGGGATGCACGTCGACGCCCCGGACGGTGACCGTGACCTCGGAGCCGGTGAACGTCTCGTCCTGCAGCTCGCCGACCTCCGAGCCGTCGAACGTGTACGCGCAGCGCGCGCCGAAGCGGTCGATGTCGAACAGCGTCGCGCCCTCGCCGATCTCCTCGTCGGGGAGGAAGCCGACCCTGATCGTCGCGCGCGGGATCTCGGGGTGCGCGGCGAGGTGCGCCACGGCGCTCATCACCTCCGCGACGCCGGCCTTGTCGTCGGCGCCCAGCAGCGTGTCGCCGCTCGACGTGACGATGTCGTGACCGCCCTTCCCTTCGAGCTCGGGCATCCGCTGCGGGTCGAGGACGGTCCCGTTGCGCGGCAGCGCGATGACGCCGCCCGCGTAGTCGCGGTGCACGATCGGCTCGACGCCCTGCGCCGGCGCGTCGGGGCTGACGTCCACGTGAGCGAGCAGCCCGATGACCGGCGCGTCGGCCGCGGTTCCGGGGAGCGTCGCGAACAGGTAGCCGTTCTCGTCGAGCTCGACGTCCTGCAGCCCCGCCTCCCGCAGCTCGGCCTCGAGCATCCGCAGCAGGTCGAGCTGGCCGGGCGAGCTCGGCGACCGGTCGCGGTCGCGCACCGACTGCGTGTCGACGCGCGCGTACCGGACGAGCCGCTCGACGACGCCGGGCGCCAGCTCTTCGGCCAGCGATGAGGTGTAGGGCGAGCTCACGGCCGGCGGATCCTGCCATGCCGCGCGCGTGCTTGAAGAGCACCCTCCTGCCGGCGATCCGACGATACACACTATGAGTGGTATCGCGATATGGTCGATACCGCGTGTTCACTGAGATTGCCGCGCGCCGCGGCGTGCTGGCCCACCGCAACCTCCGTCTCCTGCTCGCGGCGCGCACCGCGTCGATGCTGGGGACCGCGGCGGCCGGCGTCGCCATCCCGTTCGCCGTCCTCGAGACGGGCGGCGCCGTCAGCGAGGTCGGTGTCGTGCTGGCGGCCTTCTGGGTTCCGCAGCTGGCGCTCCTGCTCGTCGGAGGGGTGTTCGCCGACCGGATGCCGCGGCAGCGGGTCATGGTCCTGGCCGATCTCGCTGCGGCCGCCGCGCAGGGCACCGCTGCGGTGCTGCTCCTGACCGACACCCTGACGATCCCGGCGCTCGTCGCGCTCCAGGTCGTGGGAGGCGCCGCCTCCGCGTTCTTCTATCCGGCGTCGACCGCGCTCGTCCCCCAGACGGTTCCCCCGGGCGAGCTGCGGCCGGCGAACGCGCTCCTGCGCGGGGCGGTGCACGGGGCCTCCGTCGCGGGCGCCGGCCTGGGCGGCGTGCTCGCGGCGGTGAGCGTCGGGGGCGCGCTGGCCGTGGATGCCGCGACGTTCGCCGTCAGCGCCGGCTGCTGCGCGCTGATCGCCGTGGGCGCCGCCGGGGAAGCCGAGCGCGGACGGACGCTGCTGGCGGAGCTCCGAGCGGGATGGACGGAGTTCGCGCGGCGGCGGTGGGTCTGGGTCGTCGTGCTCCAGTTCAGCGCCGTCAACGCCTGCTCCCTCGGTGCCCTGCTCGTGCTCGGCCCCGTCCAGGCCGACCGGTTCCTCGGCGGTGCGTCCGCGTGGGGGCTCGTCATGGCGTGCTTCAGCGCGGGCCTGCTGATCGGCGCGGCGATCAGCTTCCGGCTCCGTCCGAGCCGGCCTCTCGTCCTCGCCGAGCTCTCCGTCCTGTTCTCCGCGATCCCCGCCGCCCTGCTCATCGGCCCGGCGCCGCTCCCCGTCCTCGCGGCGGGCGTGCTGGCCGCCGGGGTCTCCGTCGAGGTCTTCGAGGTTCAGTGGACCGTCGCCCTGCAACAGCACATCCCGCCGCACGCGCTGGCCCGCGTCAGCTCGTTCGATGCGCTGGGGTCCTTCGCGGCGATCCCGCTCGGGTTGGCCGCGGCGGGGCCGCTCGCCGACCTCCTGGGCATGCGCTCCGCGCTGATCGCCGCGGGGAGCATCATCGCCCTGAGCGCCGTCGCCGCGCTGGCCGTGCGAGACGTGCGGGACCTGCCGGCCACCGATGACCCGCGCCCCTAGCTCACCGCGGTGGTCGCTGTCAGGCCCCGGCGCCGCAGACCGGGCACTCCCGCTCGATCGGCACGGCCTCCCGGGTGACCGAGAGGTCGCGGGCGTCGATCACGACCGCATGGCCCTGCGTCGCGGGGACCGCCACGCCGGTCAGCAGGTGCATGACGTCGGTGGCGAGGATCGATCCCACGAGCGCCGAGAGCGGGCCCAGCGTCGCTGCGCGGCGGCCGTCGCGCTCGCGGTAGCGCACGAGGTCGGCGTAGTCCGGGAAGTCGCGCCGGGCGGCGATGTCCTGGCACTGCTCGCACCCGGTCAGGCCGGGCACGAAGAGCGGTCCGACCCGGACGCACGGCGGGAACTGCGCGGCGGAGATGTGGGGGATCCCGAGAGCGTGGGCGGCGCTGTTGATCCAGCGCGAGATCGCGTAGGGCGGGCTGTCGGCGGTCGCCACGATCACGTCGCACTCGGCGGCGGCGGCGCGGGCGTCGTCGGCGCTCGCGACGCGGCGGGCGAGTGGCTGCACCTCCAGCTCGGGATCGAACGCCTGCAACGCCTCGGCCGCCGCGACGACCTTCGGCCGGCCGACGTCCTCGTGCCGGAAGAGCAGCTGGCGGTTGAGGTTGCTCAGGGCGACGGTGTCGTCGTCGACGAGGACCAGGCGCTCCAGGCCGCAGCATGCGAGCGCCGCGGCCGTCCAGGAGCCGAGGCCGCCGCACCCGACGATGCAGACGGACGCGTCCAGGAGCCGCCGCTGCGCCTCGATCGCTGCCGCCCCGTTCCCCAGGGCACTCGCGAAGTAAGGCAGCTGGCGGTCGTAGCGCTGCAGCGCCTCGGCCGGGAGGCCGCCGGTCACGACCGAGACCTCGTCGACGAGGCCGAGACTGCGCAGGTCGGCCACCAGGTCGTCCACCGGCTCGTCCGGCGCGGCGCCGGCGAGCTCGTCGAGCGTGCGTGGCTCGTGGAGCAGCTCGAGCACCGCACGCATGCCGTCGGTGGGCTCGGGCACCTCGTGGTCCGCGTGCGTGCCGCCGCGGAGGAAGTAGATCGGCCCCGCGGCGCTCGGGAACGCCTCGACGGTCTCGTGGAGCGCGTAGCGCGGCGGCGGGGCGTGGCGCGCGATCACGAGGCCCTTCGTGTGGCGCTCCTCGTCGATCGTGTCCTCGACGTTGCACTCGTAGTCCTGGCCGTACGCGGCGGCGATCTCGAGGCCGGCCGCCGCGAGCGACCGCTCGATCGTCTCGAGCGGATGGTGGTACTCCCGGTGGCGCGCCCGCGTCCGCCGCCACGCACCAGCCTCGTCGCGGACGAACGCATCGAGGGTGGCGTCGGCGTGCTCGCCGGGCTGGAGCCCCGGGTTCGCCTCGCCGCGCCAGATCGCGATGCAGCCGTCGCTCTCCCGCACGTCGGGCTCGGCGAAGAACGTCCGGAAGGTCCGCAGGGTGTTCAGGTCGAACACGAGCAGCCCCGCCGGCGCCAGGTTGGCGGCAAGCGAGGTGAACATCGCCTCGTGATCGCCGGCCGCCACGTAGTTGACGACGTCGTCGAGCACGAGCACCAGGTCGAATGAGCCCAGCGGTTGCAGCTCGCGGGCGTCGGCGACGAGGAGCTCGACCTCGGCCGGCGCCTTCTCCCGGGCTCGCGCGAGCATCGCCGGGGACCGGTCGCAGGCGACGACCGACCAGCCCCGGGCGAGCCAGGGTAGGAAGCTCTTCCCAGTCCCGCAACCGACGTCGAGCATGCTTCCGCGCTCCGGCAGGCCGTGGCGGCGGGCGAGCGACTCGATCATCCGAGTCCAGCCCTCGTAGTCGTGGTGGATCGTGAGGACGTCGTAGACCGGTGCGGTCAGCTCGAAGGTGTCGAGCGCGTCGTACGTGGGCCGCTGCGCGGCGCTGATCGTGGCGGACATGACCTCAAGAGCGCGCGACTCGCTCAGATCGTTTCGTGCCGATGCAGGTGCGGGACCCGGCGCCTGGGACTGGGCGGCGGTCCGCGCCTTCTGCCTCACGGTCGCCCTGCGCTACACGGACACCCCGGAGGAGGCCGAGGACGCGGCGCAGGAGGCCGCTGAGCGAGCGTGGCGCTACCGCGCGTCGTGCCGGGCGCCCGACCCGCGCGCGTGGATCGCGGCGATCGCGCGGCGCGAGGCGCTGCGGATCAGCACCGCGGGCCGTTCGCGCGTCGAGGTCCACCTCGACGACGTGCCCGACCCCGGCCGGGAATGCGACCGCCTCGCCACCGCCGACGACCGAGCGGCGGTGCGCGCCGCGCTCGCGGAGCTGCGCCCGGCGGACCGGCGTCTTCTGTGGCTGCGGTACGGCAGAGACCTGACCCAGCCGGCGATCGCGAACGCGCTCGGGGTCCCCGAGGGGACCGTGAAGATCCGCCTCCACCGAGCACGCGCACGCCTGCGCTCGGCGATGTAGAGGCCGAAACGCGCGGCCCCCGAGGCGGCCGCGTATAGGGCATCAGTTGCCCTTCTGGGTCGACGCGCTCGGCGCGATCGCCCGGCTGCTCAGCTTGATCGTCATGCTCACCCGCTCTCGACGGTCGGCCCGGCGGATGACTACGGCCGCGTCGCGAATCGTTTCGGCGAAGCCAAAATCGCGCGGCCGGCGCGCGGAGAGAACCGTGAAGATCCGCCTCCACCGCGCCCGCGCCGGTCTGCGATCGGTGATGTTGAGACGGGCGAAGTGTGCGGCCGCGCGAGGCGGCCGCACACGTCGGCCATCAGTTGCCCTTGGATATGGAAGCGGTCGGCGCGATCCGGCGGCCGCTCGGCTTGATCGTCATGGTCACCCCCTCTCGCTAATCGGTTCAGGGAATGACCACGAGTGCCTTGCGAATCGTTTCGGCGAAGACGAGATCGCGGCGAGCAGCAAGGTTGATGTTCAATTCTTGACAACAATGCCCCGCGGGTTAACGTTGCTCGGGTGCGGACTGGCGATCGTGGCGTTGCGCCGGAGCGGCAACTCACAGCCGTGGGCGGGGCCGACGAAGCGGCTGCGTCCCGTCGGCGGCTGGTGCGCGCGCTCGCACACCCCGCGCGGGCCGACATCGTTCGCCGGTTGACGGTCGAAGGACCGCGCACCGTCTCGCAGCTCGCGTGGGGAGCCGGCCGGTCGCGTGGCGCGATTCGCCATCACATCCGGGTCCTCGAGGACTGCGGAGCCGTGGAACGCGTGGCTGGCCGAGACAGTGACCGCCGGACGGTCGCGTACCGACCGTTGGCGTGGGGGCTCATCGAGACCAGCGACTGGGGCGAGCTGCCGTTGGCGGTGCGGCGCGAGATCTTCGCCGGAGATCTCTGGCGCATCGAGCGGGATACCCGTTCTGCCCTCGCGGCCGGCGGGTTCGATCGCAACGATGCTCATGTCTCCTGGACGCTGGCGCAGCTCGACCAGCCAGCGTACGCGCAGCTGGTGGCGTTGCTGGACGAGACGCTGAAGCGGACGCTCGCGATCCGCGGAAGTGCCGCCGAGCGCCTCGAGCGAGGCGTCTCGGAGGGCGAGCACCACGAGAGCGAGGTCGTGATCCTGCACTTCCTCCGCGACCGCGACCGCGAGGCCGTTGCCGAACCCCCGGGGCCGGCGGTTGTTGCGAACGCCCGGGCGCGCACCTACAAGCTGGTGGAGGAGCTGGCCGACGAGCTCCCGCGCCAACGGCCCGACTGGTCGCTCATTGCCGCGCGTGCGAGCGAGCTGGCGGAGCTCGCTCGACGGCAGCAGCTCCGGCGCCGGTAAGTGCCCACTTGGCGCCCGACACTTACGGGAGGATCGCCGTCGGCGGCGAATTGAGCCGCGGCTGCTCCGGTGCCTGATCCCGCTACGAGCCGAGGTGGCGGTCGTCTGAGAGGCGACACCATTCTGGTGCTGGTGCCGCGGTGAAGGCGACGTTGGCCCCAATGCCCGAGGCCGAAGCGCGCGCCGCGCAGGCCAGATGAACTCGTCGAGCCGGTACATCATGTCCGCCGCGAATAGGCGGGTGCGCGAGTCGGGGTCTATCCGCCCGTCTGACCGCAAACCGAGCTGGTGGCCTGAACCCTGGCGAGCGCGAGAACGCCAACGAGTCGAACTTCGTCTCGTCCTCGTGATCCCGGTTCGCCAGACAACGCCGTCGGGCGTGGCGACGCGGAGCCGCCGTCCTGCCAGCACGGCGCATTGCGCTTCGTGGGTGCGCCGACTGCCGGCGCGCGCAAGCCGAAGTGGCGTTGCCCGGGCCATGACGATGCGGTCGTCGACCTCGGGGAGCAGTTCGTCGGTGCCTCGCGCGTCGGCGGCGTAGCCGATCGGCCTTGATCCAGGGCGGCGGGCTTGCGCTCGCCGGTCGGATGATGGGCGACATGCGCGCAGGTGCCGTCACGCCGGAATCGCGCAGAGGCTCTCGGCGAGCGCCCATGCCGACCATCGAGCCGGGACCGGCCGTCCAGCAGCCTGCCTCCAGCTCGGCAACGAACGGCTGAACTGGCTACTGCTCTAGAGAGTCGGACGGCGCTATCCAGCAACTCGCAAAATCGAGCACTTCGGCCAGTCGATCAAAGTCGTGATCGTAGTGCAGCACGCCCCAGCCGCGGTCCTGCGCGGCGGCGGCGATTAGAGCGTCCTGAAACGGCAGCCGATGACGCATCGGCGCTTGGTGAGCGAGGTCGCGAAGGGCGCCAAGCGCGGCGGCGGTGATCGCGCGGGTCAAGTCAACGATGTGAAGCGCGTCAAGCCTTTCCTGCCACTCATCGAACTTCGCTGCCGATCGCGTCGAGCGCAGCAGTTCCCCCGCCACGATCGGCGTGGTGGCGATCTGCATTTCAGCGAGTGCCGCGCTCCACTCGTCCCGGACGAGAGGATGATCCGCGCGAACCCACGCGGATGTGTCGGCGATGAGCGTCAGTCCGCCGTACGGCGGTACCACTCGTCACTCGAAGAGCCGTTGCGCGCCGCCAAGATGCGGCGCAGCTCCGCTCGGTCCAGTCCGTCTGGAGCGGTCGAGCGTTTCGCGAGGTCTTCGAGCAGTTCGCGCCGACGCTCGGCGGTCATGCGCGGCTTCCGCCTACGAGGGCCGGGCTTTGGGTCGCGGCGAGTTGCCACTCAGCCTCCATCGCTTAGCGACGAGTGGTCGCTACGTCGGGTACGGGACGAAGTGTAGGCGCCCCTCACGACACTTCCTAGAGCCGTCGGCCGGGGCCGCCGCGAAGCCAAGCGGCGCACCGAGCAGGAGCAGCGACCGCCGCACCGGGATCGCGAGCAACAGCCTCGGACCCTCGCGGATCTCCCTCTCCGCCATGGCGCAATTCCACGCTCGCGCGGCCCGCGTCGTGGCCGATGCGGCCGGAACGGTTCACGCCTCCGCGGCGAGCCGGTGCCGGAGGCGGTGCAGGCGGACCTTGACGGTCCCGACCGGCATCCCGAGCGCCTCGGACACCTGGGTGTGGGTCATGTCGCCGTAGTAGCGCAGCGCGAGGATCTGCCGGTCGCTGTTGGTGAGTGAGCCGACGAGCTCCCGGGCGTGGAGGCGGTCGAGGATCGCGTCGACCGCGTGCTCGACGCGTGGCTCGTGGGCCGGTTCGGCGTCGGGCCAGGGCTCGGCGCGCCGGGCGGTTGCCAGCCGGCACGCCTCCCGCCGGGCGATCTGGGCGACCCACGGGTCGGGCGATTCCTGGGCGCGGCAGGTGGTCCTGCGCGTCCACGCGCGCAGGAGCGCCGCCTGGACGGCGTCCTCGCGGTCGGAGCCGTTGCGAAGGACTCGTCCCGCTTCGCGTGCGCAGACGCGGCGCAGGTGTTCCCAGTCCCACTCCACGGAGTCCGCCGGGTCGTTCGTCTCTTAGGAGAGACGGGCGGCCCCCGTGTGACAGCCGAACCCCTAACGCAACAGCCGCGACCTTCGTGTGCGCCCGGAAACGCGCGTGACGAGCGTGACGCCGACGAACGCGTCGACGCCGCGCCGGACGCGCAGGATCACCCCGTCCGGGGCGATCCGGAGCCGCCTGCGCCGCCCCCGGCGCTCGAGGGCGACCTTCGCGACCGCCCGGTCGGCGAGCCCGTAGAGGATCGAGCGGCCCGCGTCCGGCCCCGGGTCCCGCCGGAGCTGGATGACCAGATGCTGCGACCGCGCGGTCGCGCACGCCCCGGGGGCACGATCGCCGAACGGCACGAACGTCCCGTCGCGCACGACCCCGAGCCGGCCGCCGCTCAGGCGGCCGATGTCGACGCAGGGAAGACCCTCCTCGCTCGTGTACAGCCGCGCCCCCCACGGCGGGCCACCGGCCGGATCGGGAACGCGGACGTCCGAGAGCCTCGCGTCCGACGGCGCGCGTTCGAGCGCGGGCGGCAGCCGGCCCGCCTCGCGCGTCGGGGCGGGGTCGAAGACCGAGGTGGTCGCCGTCGCGACGACCGCCGCGGCCAGCGCCGCCGCCGCAGAGGCGAGGGCGATCCGCCCGGCCCGGCGGCGCCGGCGCCCGGACCGCGCCTCCCACGCGGCGGCACGCTCGCGACCGAGCCGCTCGAGCTCAGACTTGAGCGCGCGAGCGGCCTCGTGATCCTCCGGGATCTTCGTCACGCCGTGCTCGACGATGTCACACGTTGCACGCTCACCGACCTAAGGGGACGTGTCAATGCTGAAGCACCTCGCCCGCTCCCAGGTCGCGGTCCTCCTGATGGTCGGGCTCGGCTCGTTCGCGTTCAGCGCGCTCGTCCGCGCCGCGCTGGCCGACCACTACCACACGAACTGCGTCGGCCACGGGTTCGTGCACGGGTCCGACACCAACGACGGGTCCTTCTTCTCGCGGGTCGAGACCGGCTGCGGCTCGACGTACCGGAAGTGCGCGATCTACTCGAACTTCACCTGGCGCGGCGAGGAGATCGCGCCCGACTCCGGCACCACCTGCAACGCGTGGTCGAACGACTTCGGCAGCTACACCGAGTGCGCGTCCTACGCGAAGGTCTACAACCAGGGCGTCTTCTCCGAGCACAACCACCTGGCGCACAACTGGTGCAGCTGATGCGCCGCCTGCTGCCGAGCCTCCTCGTCCTGCTGGCCGCCTCGGCCGGGGTCGCCGGCGGGACCGTCCTCGTCCCCACCAGCCGCGACGAGGTCGACAACGCCGACCTCGAGCCCGGCGACCGCGCGCCGCGCGTGTACCGCATCGCGGAGGACCCGAGCGGCCGCGAGCCCGGCTGGGGCGTGCGCGTCTACGAGAGCGGGACCGGGCTGGGCTGCGTCAGCGCGGGCCGCGTCGACGACGCCGGCCGCTTCGGGCGGGTCGACGCCGAGGGACGGCTCATCGAGCTGCCGTCCGCGCCCGACGGCGCGTGCGCGGATCTGGCGAAGCATCCGCTCGCGCTCTCGATCCGTCGCTACGCGAGTCGCGCCGGTCAGCCCGCGCGCGGGGTCGTCTACGGGGTCGTCGCGCGGCCCGAGACCGTGGTGGAGCTCGACTGCGGGGAGGGCGGCCGGCGCGCCCTCGACACCCGCCCGGGCGGCGCGTTCCTCGCCGTCGACGCGGACCCGACCCTGACCGGCTGCGTGCTCACGGTCACGCCGCGGGACGGGGACGCGCGCTCGTACGAGCTGGACGAGTGACGACGCCGGTCTCGTCGGCGGCGTCGAGCAGCGCCGCGAGCTTGCGCAGCCCGCGGGAGACGCGCGCCCGGGCGACGACCTCGCTCACTCCGAGGACGGCGGCCAGCTCCTCGTACGAGCGCTCCTCGACGACCCGCATGTGGACGGCGACACGCTGGTCGTCCGGCAGCACCCGCAGCGACGCGTCGATCAAGGGGCGCACCCGCTCGAGGTCGGCCAGCTCCTCGACGCGGTCGTGCTCGACCGACGTCATGGGGGGCAGCTCGATCCCGAGCTCGCGGAGCGCCCGCTGCTCCACGATCCCGCGCTCCCTCCAGCGGTACAGGCGGTTGCGCGCGATCGCCCAGATCCACGCGTGCGACGATTCGACCGAGTCTCCGCGGAAGTCGGCGAGCCCCGCGAACGCGGCCGCGAACGTCTCTGCCATCAGGTCGAACGCCACCTCGGGATCGAGGACGCGCCGGGCGAAGTAGCTCAGCACCTGCTCGTGGAACTCCTCGAAGAACTCCCCGAACAGCTCGGGATCCTGCCGCGCCCGCACCAGGAGGGGCCGATCGTCGTTCGCGCCTCGCCGGCGCCTGCGCGGGAGCACTCGTCACTACCTCAGCGGTCGCCGGTTTGTGGAGTGCTGCTGACACTAAACCACCGGGCCGCCCGGTCATAAGCCTCATCGTTCGGGGCTGCCAGCACGCTCGAAACCTCCGTCGCGCAGAGGTGATCCGCAGTCAATGCGCCGACGCCGACCGGCTCGGACCAGCGGCAGCAGGTGCGACGCACTGGACGGATGACCGATGGCACACGGGTTGACGGCTCTTCGAGACTCGGGTGCGATGGTTCCCCACTGGCGCAAGCGTCTCGGCCGCCGGCCGCCCGCTGCCGGCGACGTTTCGGGATGAGCGGCGCCGCTCTCGCGGGTCGCGTTCGCCCCGGTGGTCGCGCACGCGGCGGACGCCATGCCGCCGTCAACGTCAAGCGGCCGGGGAGGTAGCCGTGCCTGAGGTCTTGAAGGGCCGTATCGTGGATTTCGGCGAGGACATTAAGGTGAGGCTCGTCGACTTCGGGGAGGACATCTGCGTCGTCCCGGTTGACTTCGGCGAGGACGTCAAGGTTCGAATCGTCGACTTCGGTGAAGACAAGACGGCCAGGCTCGTCGAGTCGGTGTTTCACGCGACGCTGCCGTCGGAATCCCCGAGCACGGCGACCGCCGGGGGCGGGGGGTGCGTGATCGCGGTGGTGGCGGCCGGAGTCGTCGCCGCTGCTGCGGTGGTGACCGCCCGCGCGGAATCCCGCGCGGGCGGTCGTACCGGTGCGCCGCTCAGCCTCCCTTGTGCGTGGACGCGGCGGGAGCGAGCCGACGGCTGCTCGACTTGATCTTCATGTCTCACCTCCTCTCGGATCGCCACCTCCATGACCACGCACGGGGGCGGATCGTTCCATCCGCACACTCGCGCTCTCCAGCGCCGCACCCCTCCCAGCTCTACACACTATGAGTGGTACAGCTCATCCGCACCTATCAAACGCTCGGCGGTTGCTGGCGATCCATAGCGCGTCGACTTTTGGTCGATAGACCGCCAGCGTTGATGCGATGTTGCAGCAGTCGCCGTCAGACGTCGCGTTCGGCCGCGCCCTCCGTGCTATCCGCGAAGAACGCTCGGCGGCTGTTGATGAGACAGCCCGGGCCGCCGGCATCGCGGTCGAAACTTGCAACGACTCGAGCAGGGCCACTCCGCGGCCAGGCTCGACACGATCTTCAGACTTGCCGGCGGGTTGGGGCTGCCGGCGGCGGAGCTGGTGGCGCGGGCCGAGCGATACCTGCCGCGGTGATACCACTCATAGTGTGTAGACCGGCCGCGGCCGGCTTACGACCGTGACGGCGTGGCGCAGCAGCGTTCTACCGCCCATGCCGTCTTCGGCGCGCAGGTGCGCATCCGGCGCGAGCGGCGCGGGCTGTCCCAGTCCGCCCTCGCCGACGCGAGCGGTCTCCACCGCTCGTACGTGGGTGGGATCGAGCGGGGCGAGCGGAACCCGAGTCTCACGAACATCGCGCGCATCGCGGACGCGCTCGAGATCTCGATCGCCCAGCTCTTCGCGACCTCGGGCGACGGCATCGACCGTTGACCCGCGTCCGCGGTGCCGCGATCAGGTTCGAGTCGCGGGCTGTCGCGCGACCACGAGGAGCTTGCTGTGCGCGAGCTCGTCCGGCTCAGGGTCGAACCTGCACTGCTCGTCGTGGCCACGGACGGCGGCGAGCTCCAGCCCCGCCCGGGTGAGCGCCTGCTCCGCCACCGGCAGGGGATGGTGGTACTCGCGGTGCGTCCCCCGACTGCGTTGCCATGTTCCGTCGACGTCATCTCGGACGAACGTCTCCATGACCGCCTCCGCCACCGCGCCCGGCCCGAGATCGCTGCAGCCCTTCCCCGTCCAGGAGACGACGCAACCATCCCGCTCGCGGACCTCGACCGCCGTGAAGAAGGTGCGAAAGGTCCGGAGCGTGTTGAGGTCGAAGACGACCAGCCCGTCGGGGGCCAGGTTCCGGCGCGCCTCGCCGAAGACGGTCACGAGGTCCGTCGTGGGGACGAGGTTCACGACGTCGTCAAGGAGGAGCACGAGATCGAATCGGCCGATATCGCCCAGCGATCGAGCGTCGGCCTCGATCAAGCGCGCGGACGGAGCCTTCGCGGCGGCCTGCTCGAGCATCGCCGCGGAGAAGTCACACCCCGTCACGGACCATCCGCGGGCCAGCCAGGGCAGGAAGCTCTTCCCGGTGCCGCAGCCGACGTCGAGGAGCCGGCCTCGCCGAGCGAGGCCGTGCTGCCGCGCGAGCGCTTCGATCGCCGCCGTCCACGTCTCGTAGTCGTGGTGGTCGGTGAAGAGGTCGTAGGCCGGCGCCGTGGCCTCCATGGCCTCGCGCGCCCGCGCTCGCTCCGACATGGCCTCGCTGATGCTTGCGGTCATGACCTCAAGACCGCTGCCGTTCGCCGAACCGTTTCGCGTCCCCGACGACCCCGAGCACTGGGACTGGCGGGACCTCTGGACGTTCTGCCGTGCAATCGCCCGTCGCCAGGCGAACTCCGAGGAGCTCGCGGAGGACGCTGCGCAGGAGGCTCTCGTGCGCGCGTGGCGCAGCCGGGCCCAATGCCGCGGCCGATCCGATCCACGCCCCTGGATCGCGGCGATCGTGCGCCGCGAGGTGGGACGACTCGCCGGCGGCCGCCACGCGGAGGTGCTCATCGCTCACGTCCCCGAGAGCCTCGTGGAGTGCGACGGTCTGCGTGGCGCGGACGATCGGACGTCGCTGGACTCCGCAGTCGCCGACCTGGCGATGGGCGAGCGGCGCGTGCTCCTCCTGCGCTACGTCGCGGACATGACGCAGCCGCAGATCGCGGACGTGCTGAACATCCCGGAGGGAACCGTGAAGATCCGGCTGCACCGCGCTCGGGCCCGGTTGCGGTCGGTGTTGGAGGCCGACCTCGCGGCCTGAGGGGCGCCGGCGCGTGCGGCCGGCAACGGCGGCCGCACGCGCTCGACGGTCTACGCGCCCTTCTTGAAAGACGCCGCCGGGGCGAGGTGGCGCTTGCTCTTCGTGATCCTCATCGTTCACCTCCTCTCGTTGCTCTCCATACTCAGGACCCGCTGGCGGCCGAGGATCGTTTCCGCGCGGTGCAGTTCGTCCCGTAGGGCTTCTTTGAGTTCTTGACAAACCCGACGGAGCGTCTAGGGTCGTCGCGTGCCTGCGCTGCTGCGTCCGCTCGTTCCCGATACGCAACCGGTGCCGACCCTCCCCGAGGAGGCGGCGGCGTCGGGCAGGCTCCTTCAGGCGTTGGGCCACCCGTTGCGGGACCATCTGATCGAAGTGCTCACGGTCGACGGCGCTTCGACCGTCTCGCACCTCGCCGCCGCGGTCGGGCGCTCCGAGAGCACGGTGCGACGTCACCTGCGGGTGCTCGAGGCGTCCGGCGCCGTCGAGCGCGCTCCTGCGGAAGAGTCCCGGGGCGCCGTGTCGTTCAGAGCGACGGCGCGCTCGATCTTCACCGACGAGGACTGGGCGAAGCTGCCGGTCCCCGCTCGCCGGGCTCTCTTCCGCGGCGCGCTCGACCGGATCGACGGGCACGTCGCTCGCGCCCTCGCGACGGGAGGCTTCGATCGCCCCGACGCGCACGTGTCGTGGATTCCGCTCACGGTCGACGAAGTCGGGCACGCGCAGCTCGCCGCGCTTCTCGTGGAGGTCGTGGAGCGGGCGATGGCGATCCAGGCCGGCTCGGACGCCCGGCGAGAGGCCGCCGCCGGCGGCGAGAAGCCCCTCGAGACCGAGGTGGTGCTCCTGCACTTCCTGCGCGACGGTCTTGGCGAGTCTGCGCGGGCGAGCTCCGGCGGTTCGCGGCAGACGATGTACGCGGTGCTGGACGACCTGGCGGACGAGCTGCCGAGCGACACCGTCGACTGGCGACGCATCACGCAGCACGTCCGGCGCCTCGCTGCGTGCGTCGACGCACGCGCGGTCTGAAGCCGCCGCTCTAGAGGCCGGCGCGCTCCAGAAGGCCGGCGGCGGGGATGTCCAACGCGCGGGCGAGCCGGACCAGATTGACGAGGCTGAGGTTCCGCAGGCCCCGCTCGGCCGAGCTGATGTAGGTCCGGTTGATGCCGGCCCTCGCTGCGAGGGCGTCCTGCGAGAGGCCGAGCTCGACCCGGCGCGCCCGCAGCGCGGCCCCCACAGCGGCTTTGACCTCGGGCGCTTCCATGCGCGCACGATACGTAGATCGCTCATCGGTGAGTCAAGCCGGCGTCGCGCGGACGCAACCGGCGGCTACCCTCCGTCGCTCCGATGACCGGCACCAACCAGCCGTAGAGCACCGGCCGGACCACATCGCGCGGCCACTCCCATGCCAAGGAAGGGGTCGCCGGTTCGAGTCCGGCAGAGGGCTTCGATGGATAATGGGATTTCGGCCGGCGAGCTGCGGCTGATGTCCTCCGGAGTCCGAACTGGGGTCCTTTCGGGGTCCGTTGTGACCCCTTCACGCGCACACGAGTCAAAGGAGCGTTTTGAACCCTTCGCAGACTCGGCGCGACGGTCGCCGCCGCCTCGGGCTACCCCGGAGCGCCGAGCTGGATGGGACCGGCGGTGATCTAGGTCACTGCGCCGAGCGCTCGCGTGGAAGGGCGTCCGGCAGGAATAAGCGCAAGAACCGGCGAGTGCCCGCGGTTCATGGGGTCTCCTCGGGGACAATCAGCTGGTCCCGGCGACGTCGTCGGCGTCTACAGGTCCACGTCTTCGTCTGCGGGAGCGACACACACGCCAGCAGAGTGGAGAACGATCGTTAGCGGACCCGGACCGGCCTCTCGGCGTCGTGCGGCATGCTTCGCTGCACGTTCCGCCGCTACTTGTAAATAACGTGGGAGTGACTTGAAAAACATATAGAGCACGCGTAGGATGCCGGCGCATGACCCGCATGCCGTCCGCGCCCGGAGCCGTCCTCGCCGTCCTGTGCCTGTGCGCGTTCGCGGTGAACGTCGACACGACGCTCGTCAACGTCGCGCTGCCCACACTGGTGCGCGAACTCGACGCGTCGACACGAGAGCTGCAGTGGATCGTCGACGCGTACACGCTCGCGTTCGCCGCGCTCGTGCTCGCCGCCGGCAGCCTCGGCGACCGGGTCGGCCGCCGCGAGATGCTCGTCGCCGGCCTCGTCGTCTACGGCGCGGGGAATGCGGCGGCGGGGTTCATGGACTCCCCGGCCCAGCTCGTGATCGCGCGGACGATCATGGGCGTCGGCGCGGCGATGATCTTCCCGACGACGCTGTCGATCATCACGAACGTGTTCCGCGAGCGCGGCCCGCGCGCGAAGGCCATCGGCCTGTGGGGCGCGACGGTGGGGCTCGCGGTCGCGCTCGGCCCGATCGCCGGCGGCGCGCTGCTGGAGGGCCTGTCGTGGGAGTGGACGTTCTTCGCCAAGGTGCCCGTGGCGCTGGCGGCGATCGGCCTGGCGCTCGCGATCGTGCCGACGTCGCGCGACCCGCGGACGCCGCCGCTCGACGTGCCCGGCCTGCTGCTGTCGACCGCGGCGATCGGCATCGTCGTCCTGGCGATCATCGAGGCCCCCGAGGCCGGCTGGGACAGCGCCCAGACCGTGGGCCTGCTCGCCCTCGGGCTCGCGCTGCTGGCGGCGTTCGTCGGCGTCGAGCGGCGCTCTGCCGCGCCGATGCTGGACGTCGGCCTGTTCCGCAACCTGCGCTTCTCGGGCGCCAGCGCGGCCGTGACCGTCTCCTTCTTCTCGCTGTTCGGGTTCATCTTCCTGATCACGCAGTACTTCCAGTTCATCCGAGGCTACGGCCCACTGGAGACCGGCGTGCGCATGCTGCCGGTGGCCACGAGCGTCGCCCTCGCGTCGATTGTCGGCACACGCCTGACCATGCGCGTCGGCAACAAGGCGGTCGTGGCGACCGGCCTGACGCTGCTCAGCGGCGGGTTCCTGTGGGTCTCGACTGCCTCGGCCGATACGCCCTACCTCGAGATCGCCGCGCAGATGGTCTGCCTCGGGCTCGGCATGGGCTTCACGAGCGCACCGGCCACGGAATCGATCATGGGCGCCGTCAGCCGGCACCGCGCGGGGATCGGCTCGGCGGTGAACGACGCCACCCGCGAGCTAGGCGGCACACTCGGCGTCGCGGTGATCGGCAGCGTCTACGCCTCGCTCTACACGGGCGCCTTCAGCGGCGCCACGCCCGCGCCCGCGCCCGCCGTCGACGCGGCGCGCGAGTCGATCGGCGCCGCGCTCATCGCCGCCGACCGCCTCCCTCCCGACGCGGGCGCCGCCCTCCACGGCCTCGCGACGAGCGGGTTCTTCGACGGCCTGCAGGTCGGTTGCCTCGTCGCCGCCGGCGTCTGCGCCGCCGGAGCGCTCTTCGCCGCCGTCGTCCTCCCGTCGCAGCCGGAAGACGCGCCGGCGGTCGACGAGAGCGAGCTCGCCCTGGCGGAGGCGGGTGCGTGAGCGCGCGCACGTACGGCCAGTACTGCGGCCTGGCCGCGGCCATGGACCTGCTCGGCGAGCGCTGGACCATGCTCGTCGTGCGCGAGCTGACCCTCGGTCCGAAGCGCTATTCCCAGCTGCTCGAGCGCCTGCCCGGCATCGGGACGAACCTCCTGGCGGCACGGCTGAAGGCGCTCGAGGCCGCGGGCGTCGTCCAGCGTGCCGACGCGTCGGCCTACGCGCTTACGCCGCGCGGCGAGGAGCTGCGTCCCGCGCTCGACGCACTCACACGCTGGGGCTACCCGCTCCTGCCCGACCAGCCCGAGCCCGGCGGCTTCCGCGCGGCCCTGGCGGCTCTGACGATGCGCACCGAGCTGGAGGCCTCCGGCGGCCCCGGCATCGCCGCGATCGTCGACTTCGACGTCGGCGGCGAGCGGTTCTGGCTGCGCGCCGACGGCGAGCACGCCGACGTGCGCGACGGCCCGGCGCCGGTCCGCGCCGACGCGATGGTCCGCTGCGACCTCCCGACGTTCGGCGCATTGGCGACGGGCCACACTGACGCGCGCGAGGCGATCCGCAGCGGCGCGCTCGAGATCGAGGGCGACCGGCGGCTGCTCGAGCGGCTGCTGCGGCGCTTCAGGCTGCCCGCCCGGACCGCCTGACGATCCCTCGCGCGTCGCGACCAGGGACCTTTCGCGTGCGCCTCGTCGTAGACCGAGCCGGCGAAGCGGATCGTCGTGACGCCGTCGCCCCCGCCGAAGCCTCGGTCGAGCGCGCCCCCCGGCTCGAGCTACGCGACGACCCAGCGCCCCGCGGCCGTGCCGCCGACGACGTGGACCCGCCCGGCGTGACCGCGATCCCGACCGGCCCCTCCTCCGCCGAAGCGCCGAAGCGCAGGAGCCTCAGGCCGTTCCGGCCGAAGCTCGTGTCCACGGAGCCGTTCGGCACGTACCGGATCACCGCCGTTCGCCGGCGACGGACGCGGCCACCACCAGCTTGCCGTCGAACGGCTGCACGGCGGCGGCGCGCGCACGCTCGTCGGTGCCGGCCGTGATCCCGGTCGTGACCACGCCGTCGCCGCCGCCGAAGTTCCGGTCGAGCTCGCCGTGCGCCGCCCGTGCGACGGGCGCGAGCGCGAGGCCCGCCAGTACCGCCAGCGCGAACCCTGTGGAACGGCCCGCCGTCGCCTCATGGCCGCTCTCCTGGTTCGCCGGCGTCACGCGACAGCAGCAGCCAGGCGACGGTCACACCCGTCGCCAGCATCAGCGAGATGAGCCCGGCCTCTGCCTCGAGCGGGGCGAGGCCGACGAGGTCGTATGACAGGTCCGGCGCCAAGGCGACGAGCACGACGGCCGCATAGAGGACGGCGGCCGCGCCGAGCATCGAGCGCAGCGGCACGGTCAGGGCGGTTCCGGCTACGAGCGCCGCGACGACGCTGATGGCGCCGCCGGCGCTCGCCACGCCGAACGCGGTGCGCCAGACCGCGTCCGTGTCGTCGGCGATCAGGCTGAAGAGGCTCATCAGTCCCGGGAGGAAGAACAGAAGCGACGTCTGAAGGACCAGGCGTCGCCCCTCCGGGCGCCCGACCCAGTCGCGGTACTTGAACTGCGCGACGACCGACCAGAGCCCGAGCAGCGTGAACGCTGCCTGGACCGTCGCCCGATAGAACTCGAGCTCGTTCATGCCCCCCCGCGCGGGGAGCATGGCAGCGAGGGTTTCGGCGCGCAAGCGCACTTCTCGCGTCCCGCGTCCGGTGCAGCGTTGCTGCCCCGGAGAACCCACAGGAGGGTTCGTGAACTCCTCGAGGACGAACGGTTCACGTACGCGTGCGCAACCTGATGGCGGACGGGCGGTACGACCGCCAGGTTCAACGCCTGGCCGGGAACTGCCGTGCTCGGTGTGCCGAGGTGAAAGGCATGAGCGCGGCCTCCAGTCAAACCACGACGCGGCGGCTCCCTGCCGATCAAGCCGCGCGCACATCCTCGAGGCGCAGGCGTGGGCTCGCGCGCGACGGCCTACGAATGGTCGAGGGGCAGCTCGCCGACCACGCGCTGTTCTCGATTCACGGGCTCGCGCGCGATCGGCACCGTGGCCGCGCGAGCGACCCAGAGGGCTTCGCTGCAACTTCCCGCCGGCAGGCGTGCCAGCAGCTCGTCGAACCCGGGGCGCCCGCGCGAGTCGAAGTCCCTGCCGGATCGGTCGATATCGCGCAGGACGTCGGCGAGATCGAGATCCGCACCCGCTCACCACCGCTGGATCTTCTCCAGCAGCTCGATACGCGGAGGTACCCGAGGGCGCGAGCTCGCGGGGTCGAGGACACGGCGGCTACCCTCCGTCGCTCCGATGATCAGCACCAACCAGCTCAAGAACGGCAACCACATCGAGGTCGACGGGACCGTCTTCAAGGTCCTCGAGTTCCAGCACGTCAACCCCGGGAAGGGGGCCGCGTTCGTCAGGACGAAGCTGCGGCGGATCAGCGACGGGAACGTCCTGGACAAGACGTTCCGGGCCGGCGAGAAGTTCCGCGCGGTGCGGACCGAGGCGCGCAAGATGCAGTTCCTCTACGCCGACGGCACCGACGCGCACTTCATGGACGTCGACAGCTTCGAGCAGCTGGCGGTGCCGGAGGCCGTGCTGGCGGACGAGCTTCGCTGGACGAAGCCGAGCGACGAGATGGTGCTCCTGTTCGTCGACGACGAGCCGTCGGAGCTGCAGCTGCCGAGCGCCGTCGACCTCGAGGTCACGGAGACCGAGCCGGGGCTGCGGGGCGACACCGCGTCGGGCGGCGGGACGAAGCCGGCGACGCTCGAGACCGGCGCGACCGTCCAGGTGCCGCTGTTCGTCGACGTGGGCGAGCGGATCCGCGTCGACACGCGGACCGGCAAGTACGTCTCGCGGGCCTAGCCCCGCCCGCGGAAGACCTCGGCGAGCGCGACGGACGCCGCCACGCCGGCGTTCAGCGACTCGAGCCCGGGCTGCCCGCCCGGGATCCTGACGAGCACGTCGCAGGTCTCCTTCGTCCGCCGTCGCAGCCCCTCGCCCTCGGCGCCGACCACCAGGACCGTCTTCGCGTCGAACGCGGTGTCGGCGAGGGAAGACGAACCGCGCTCGTCGAGCCCGTAGACCCAGAAGCCCAGCTCCTTCAGCGTGCCGAGCGATCGGGCCAGGTTCGTGACGCGGTAGACGTCGACGAGCTCCGCGCCGCCCACCGCGATCCGCGCCACCAGGGGCGTGACCTCGGCGGACCGGTTCTTGAGGACGAGCACGGCGGAGACGCCGAAGAACGCCGCCGTCCGCAGCATCGTCCCGAGGTTCTGCGGGTCGTTGATCTGGTCGAGCGCGAGGACGACGCCGCCGTCCCGCAGCCGGCCGAGGTCGCGCTCGGAGAGGATCGGCCGCGCCTCGGTGAAGAGGCAGATCCCCTGGTGCCTGTCGTCGTCGCCGAGCCCGGTCAAGGAACGAAACGCAGGCCAGGGCACGAGCTCGGGCGCGATGCCGTGCCGCTCCGCGAGCGCCACGAGGTCCGAGTGGTACTCGGGCTTGCCGCCCAGCAGCATCCGCCGCACCGCGCGCGGGCGGGCCAGGAGCACGGCCCGGGCCGCGTGCTTGCCGTAGACCATGTCCACGCGGCGTGAGACTACGCTGGCTCCTCCGATGGCCAGGCGCTCGGACCAACGCAGGGCGGCCGCGTTCGCCCTCTACCAGCACGACCTCACGGGCCGGGCCCTCGACGACGTCCTGGGCCGCGACGCCTCCGGCTTCACCCGCACGCTGACCCACGCCGCCGACGACTACGGCGAGGAGCTCGACCAGCTCATCGCCAAGCACGCGCGCGGCTGGTCCATCGACCGGATCGCGCCGCTCGAAAGAGCGATCATGCGGATCGCGCTGCTCGAGATGCTCCATCCGGACATCGCGCCCGGCGATCGCCCCATCCCGCCGGAGGGAGCGATCGACGAGGCCGTGGAGACCACCAAGCGCTTCTGCGGCGCCGAGGCGCCCGCGTTCGTCAACGGCATCCTCAACGCCGTCCTGCGCGAGATGCGCGAGACTGCGGAGCAACGTGGCTGACGAGCTCGACACCCTCATCCAGCAGCTGGAGCGGGCCGCCGAGCAGCTGCGCTCGGGCGACCTGTCGCAGGACGCCGCCGCGAGCCTCGTGGAGGACTGCGCCGCGCTCGCCGGCCAGGCCGGCGCGGAGCTGGAGCGGCGCGCCCGGGCCGCGGCGCAGGAGCCGCTGCCCGGCCAGGACTCCCTGCTGTAGGGCTCTAGGACTCCGCCCGCGTCGGCAGCGTCGCGGTCTGGAACCAGAAGTCGCCGATCGCGCGCGCCGTCTCGATCAACCGGTCGAGCCCCAGCGGCTTGCGGATGTACGAGTTCGCGCACGTCCGGTACGCGAAGCGCACGTCGTGGGGCGCGGACGACGTGGTCAGGACGATCACGGGGATCTCCCGAAGCGCGTCGTCCTCGTTCATCTCGGCGAGCACCGCGCGCCCGTCCTTGCGGGGCATGTTGAGGTCGAGCAGCATGAGGTCGGGCGCCGGCCCCCGGCGCAGGCGGGCCATCGCCTGCTCGCCGTCGCCCGCGACCTCGACCTTCCCCTCGACGCCCGCCTCGAGCAGCGCCTGCCGGATCAGCATGGCGTCGGGCGCGCTGTCCTCCACGAGCAGGATCGTCGTCACGCGACGGCCTCCGCCACCTGCCGCCCCTCACGAACCCGGTCCGGCAGCGTGAAGACGAAGACGCTCCCGCCGTCGTCGCCCCGCTCGACCCAGATCCGCCCGCCGTGCCGCTCGACGATCCGCTTGACGAGAGCAAGCCCGATCCCCGTCCCCGGATAGGTCTCGATCGGGTGCAGGCGCCCGAACATCTTGAAGATCTGCTCGGCCTGCTCGGGCTCGACGCCGATGCCGTTGTCGGCGACCGCCACGCGCCACTCGCCCTCCGCCTGGGACGCCGTGACGTGGATCCTCGGCGTGACGCCGGGCGCCGTGAACTTGATCGCGTTGGCGAGCAGGTTCTGGAAGACCTGCGCGAGCTGGCCGCGCTCGCCGAGCACCTGGGGGAGGGGATCGCTCGTGATCTCCGCCCCCGACTGCTCGGCCGCCGGCCCGAGCCACGCGCGCGCCTCCCGCAGGGCGTCGTCGAGGGCGACGCGGTCCTCCCGCATCGGCGCGCGCCCGACGCGCGAGTAGAGGAGCAGGTCGTCGATGAGCTGCTGCATCCGCTCGACGCCGTCGCCCATGTAGCGGATCATCTCGTCGGCGTCGTCGTCGAGCTTGCCGCGATAGCGGGCGGCGAGCAGCTGGCTGAACCCGGCGACCGTGCGCAGCGGCTCCGACAGGTCGTGGGAGGCGGCGTACGCGAACTGCTCGAGGTCGGCGTTCGAGCGCTCGAGCTCGTCGGCGCGCTCCTGCAGCCGGACCCGGCTGAGCTCCAGGTCGACGTTGGCGGCGCGCAGCCGCTCCCTCGTCCGCAGGAGGCGGCGCAGCAGCAGCGCGACGCCGGCGAGCGCGAGCGCGCCGAGACAGAGGATCACCCACGGCGTCCACCGCGCGCCGCCGGAGGCGGTCATGTACAGCGTGCTCCTGGGGACGCCCGCGACGATCCGCCAGTCGCTCTCGGGGATCGAGTCGGCGGTGAAGAACCGGTCCTGCCCGGTGCTCGGCGCCGTGAAGAACCCGCTGCGCTCGTGCAGCGCGCGCTGCACCAGCTCGGGCGCCGGCCGCAACCCGCGCGGCGCGTTGACCGACGCGATGAGCGCGCCGTTGCGGTCGAACACCCACACGCGACCCTCGCGCCCCTGCGGCACCGGGAGGAGCGACCCGTGCAGGAAGTCGCGGAACGCCTTCGCGGGGGAGGCGCTGACGAGCAGGCGCAGCCCGCCGGCTGCCGGGAACGCGATGGCCGACTCGACGACGCCGCGGTCCGCCTGCAGGTCGCCCAGGCCGTACCCGACGCGCGAGGTCAGCGCGTGCTGGATGAAGGGCGGCCGGGCGCGCAGGCGCTCGGCGGTGCCCCCGGGGGTCCCGCTCGACGACGCCAGCACGCGGCCGGCGGAGTCGAGCACGAGCAGGTAGCTCGCGTTGCCGCGGCGCGCGAGCGCGTCGAGCCGCTCGCGGGTGACCGGGCCGGTGAAGCGCTCGACCGCGTCCTCCCGCTGCCCGTTGTACGCCACCGCGAGCAGCGACCCGATCAGCGCCGTGGCGACATCCACCCGGTCGCCGTAGCGCTCGCGCAGCTCGCGCCGCTGGTCGGACTGGCTCTCGGCGAGCAGGTACCCGGCCAGACCCACCGCCGCGATCGCCACGATGACGAACGTCGCCGCCAGCCAGGTGGCGTCGTCGGAACCGCGGAGCCGTCTCACCTGCTGGATTATGCTCGCCCGCTCCCTTGACGGCCTCCGCCTACCCAGACCATCTTCGCGAGCGGATCGAGGAGTACCTGCACGGGCTCAGGTTCTCCGACGACGCGGCGACCCACGGCCTCGAGGAGGCGATGCGCTACTCGCTGCTCGCCGGCGGCAAGCGGATCCGCCCCGTCCTGGCGCTCGCCACCGCCCGCGCGATCGGGCGCGACGAGGCCTCCGTCCTGCCCCTGGCCGCGGCCGTCGAGCTGATCCACACGTACTCGCTCATCCACGACGACCTGCCGGCGATGGACGACGACGACCTGCGCCGCGGGCGGCCGACGAACCACCGGGCCTTCGGCGAGCCGGTGGCGATCCTCGCCGGGGACGCGCTGTTCGCCGAGGCGTTCCGCCACGCGCTCCACGAGCAGCGCGGCGATCCGCGCGACGTGCTCGCGGCGCTGGCCGAGCTGGCGACCGCGACCGGGGTCAACGGGATGGTCGGCGGCCAGTACCTCGACGTCACCGCGTCCGGGGTCGAGCTGCGCCGGCTGCACGCGCTGAAGACGGGCAGGCTCATCGCGGCGTCGGTGGTGTGCGTACTCCTCGTGCACGGGATGCCGAGCGCCGCCTACCGCACGTTCGCCGACGAGCTCGGCGTGCTGTTCCAGATCGTCGACGACATCCTCGACGTCACCGGCACCGACGCCGCGCTCGGCAAGCCGAGCGGGAGTGACGAACGCCACGGAAAGCGCACGTACGTCAGCGAGTTCGGCCTCGATGAGGCGCGTACACTGGCCCGGCAGTCCCACGAGCGGGCACGCGAGGCGCTCGCGCGCGCGGCCCGCGGGGGCGGGGGCTCCGCCGCCGAGCTCGAGCAGATCACCGACTTCATCGCCACCCGAACCTCATGACCCGGATCCTCGACCGCATCGACGCACCGCAGGACCTCCACTCCCTGTCCGAGGAGGAGCTGGCGCAGGTCGCGCAGGAGGTCCGCGAGCACATCATCGACACGGTGGGGGAGATCGGCGGGCACTTCGGCGCCAACCTCGGGACGTGCGAGCTGGCGGTCGCGCTGCACTCGCTGCTCGACTCGCCGCGCGACAAGATCCTCTGGGACGTCGGGCACCAGGCCTACCCGCACAAGGTGCTCACCGGCCGGCGCGACCAGCTCCCGACGATCCGCCAGTACGAGGGGCTCGCGCCGTTCTGCTCGATCTTCGAGTCCGAGCACGACATCATGGGCGCCGGCCACGCCTCGACCTCGATCGGCTACGCGGTCGGGATCAAGGAGGGCATGCGCCAGCGCGGCGAGGAGGACGCCGGGCGTGTCGTCGCGGTCATCGGTGACGGCGCCATGACCGGCGGCGTCGCGTTCGAGGCGATCCACCAGGCGGGCGGGCTCGGCACGCCGATCGTCGTCGTGCTCAACGACAACGGGATGTCGATCGCGCCGAACGTGGGCGCGATGTCGCGGTACTTCAACCGGGTTCGCCTCAACCCGAAGCTGTGGCATGCGCGCGAGTCCGTCGAGAACAAGCTGACCGAGCTGCCCGGCGGGATCGGCGCCGCGTTCGAGCGGCTCGGCCCGCAGCTGAAGGAGTCGATCAAGGCGTTCTGGGCGCCCGGGCTCTTCTGGGAGGAGCTGGACTGGGCGTACATCGGCGTCGTCGACGGGCACGACACGCGCGCGCTGCGCGGCGCCCTCTCGAAGGCTCTGGATGCCGGGCGGCCGGTCGTCGTCCACACCGCCACGGTCAAGGGCAAGGGGTTCGCGCCGGCCGAGGAGGGCGGCCTGGAGGGCATGGAGAAGTGGCATGCCGCCAAGCCGAAGTCGATCGTCAACCGGGCGGAGGCGCCGAAGGTCGTCCCGACCCGTGACGCCAACCCGGCGCCGGCGCAGTGGACCGAGGTGTTCGGCAGGGCGCTCGTGGCCGAGGCGCAGCGCGACCGGCGCGTCGTCGGCATCACAGCGGCGATGAACAGCGGGACCGGCCTCGTCCACCTGCAGAAGGAGATGCCCGAGCGGTACTTCGACGTGGGCATCGCCGAGCAGCAGGCGATCCTGTTCGCCGCCGGCCTGGCTCTCGAGGGCGTCAAGCCCGTCGCCGCCATCTACTCGACCTTCCTGCAGCGCGCGTACGACCAGATCGTCCACGACGTCTGCCTGCAGAAGCTCAACGTGACGTTCGTGATGGACCGCGCCGGGCTGGTCGGCGACGACGGGCCGACGCACCACGGCGCGTTCGACATCGCGTACCTGCGCTGCCTCCCGAACATCGTCCTGATGGCGCCGCGCGACGAGGCGATGCTGCTCGACATGCTGCGCACGGCGCTCGTCTACGACGACGGCCCGATCGCGCTGCGCTACCCGCGCGGGGCGGCGGTCGGCGTGCCGATGCCGTCCGAGCCGCGACCGATCGAGATCGGGACCGGCGAGCTGCTGCGGGAGGGCTCGCGCGTCGCGCTGATCGGCTACGGGACGGGCGTGCAGAAGTCGCTGGAGGCCGCGGAGCTGCTGTCGCTCCAGGGGCTCGAGGTGACGGTCGCCGACGCCCGCTTCGCCAAGCCCCTCGACGCCGGGCTGCTGGCGCAGCTGGCCGCCGACCACGAGCTGCTCGTGACGGTGGAGGAGGGCGTGCTGTCCGGCGGGTTCGGGTCGGCCGTGCTGGAGACGCTGAGCGACGCCGGGCTCGAGATGCCGCGCGTGCTGCGCGTCGGGCTGCCGGACCGGTACGTGACGCACGGCAAGCCGGCGCTGCTGCACCGCGAGGTCGGCTACACCGGCAAGGCGATCGCCGAGCGGATCCTGTCGGCGGTCGCCTCGCACTCGCTGACGGCGTAGATGCCCGTCCACCCTCAGGTCAAGGAGATCCTGGACGCCGGGAAGGAGCTTCCGGCGCCGCGGAGCCTGGAGGAGGCGCGCGAGCAGTATGCGGCGGGCTGCCTGACGTACGTCGGGCCGGCGGAGCCGGTCGACCGCGTCAGCGACGAGGACGCCGGCGGCGTGCGCGTGCGCGTCTTCGTGCCGAAGGACGCTCCCGAGGACTCGCCTTTGCCGTGCGTCCTGTGGATCCACGGCGGCGGCTGGATCCTGGGCACTATCGACGCCCACGACGCGCTGTGCCGCGCGCTGTGCAACGCGGCGGGCGCCGTGGTGGCGTCGGTCGACTACCGCCTGGCGCCCGAGCACCAGCATCCCGCGCAGCTCGAGGACTGCGAGAACGCGCTGCGGTGGGTGCAGCGCTCGGCCGGTTCGCTCGGCGTCGATCCGGCGCGGATCGCGGTGGCCGGCGACAGCGCGGGGGGAAACCTGGCGGCGGTGCTCGCGCGGCGCTTCCGGTCCGAGCTCATGTTCCAGGCGCTCGTCTATCCGGCGATCGACGCGACATGCTCGACGGGCTCCTACGAGACCCGCGGGAGCTGGGAGTACGGCCTCGCGCGCGACCACATGCAGCTCTGCTGGGCGGCGTACGCGCCGGACGGCGCCGACGACCCCGACGTGTCCCCGATCCTGGCCGACGACCTGGCGGGGCTGCCGCCGGCGCTCGTCGTCGGCGCCGAGTACGACCCGCTCCGCGACGAGGGCGTCGCGTACGCGGAGCGGCTGCGCGAGGCGGGCGTCGAGGCACGGGCCTCCTGCTACGAGGGCATGGTCCACGGCTTCTTCCGCTGGCGCGGCGGCGTCGACGCGGCGCACGACGCGATGGACGAGGTCGCCGCGGCGCTGCGCGAGGCGCTCGGCTCGGAGCGGCTCTCGCCGCTGCGCGCACCGGCGGCCTGACGCCCTCAGGCCGTCGCCCGCCGGATCTCCTCCTCGACCTGCCGGATCAGCTCGCGGCGGTACGCGCGTACCCGCTCGTGCTCGCGGTCGAGCTCGTCGAGGTCACCGGCGCAGAACGGGCAGTCGGTCTCGTCGGGCAGGACGAACCGCGAGCAGCCGTGGCACATGCGGAGGGCCGGCGGCACCCGGCCGGCGCCGTTCTCGGGGTCGTCGGGGCCGACGGAGAACGAGTCGCGCCCCGCGTCCTCGACCTTGACGACGCGCTCGCGCCGCCCGCGCTCGTGCAGCTCGAGCAGCTGATGCGGCTGGAGGATCAGGTCCGGGTTGTCGACGGCGTTGCCCATCGCGACCGTGAGCTGGATCTGCCAGTGGGTCGCGCCGACCTCGACGAGGCAGTCGAGCAGCGCCGGCAGCTGCGCGATCGTCTCCGGGCCGATCTGCGTGTTGACGCTCGTTGCGAGGCCCATCGCCTTCGCGCGCCGAGGACCCCACCAAATGAAACGGCCCGCCTGGGTGGGCGGGCCGTTTCGGGGAGGAGAGATACTGCTATGTGGGTCTGCTTGTTCTGCGTGCTCTGAGGGAAGCTTGGAGGGTCACCGGGCGCTGTAGCGCGTCGCGAGGATCAGGATCAGCTGCAGGCCCGCGGCGAGCGCGAAGAGCGCGGCGGCGGTCGCGTCGGTCGCAGTCATGATCGCCGCCGCGACGGCGAGCCCGAGGGCGAGGCCCTGGTCGCCGGCGAGGTGGGCGCTGAGGTGCAGGTCCGCGTCGAGCGAGTGGAGCGCGAGCCCGACGATCAGCACGCCGGCGACGACGCCGACGAACGCGGCCGCGGCGCTCAGGCCGAGCGCGAACGGCGCGACGCCGAGCGCGAGGCCGAAGAGCATCTCGATGGCCGAGTGGACCGGGAGGGGGATGAGGCGCAGGGCGGTCATCGCACATGACAGTGTGGCCGGTTGACTGGCCAGTCAATGTGCGTTGCTTCACAGTACGCGCTCCTCCGGCACACTTCCCCTGCACATGGCCCGCGTCCGCCTCGACAGCCTGCTCGCGGAGCGCGGGCTCTTCTCTTCGCGCGCGCGTGCGGCCGCGTCCGTGGCGGCGGGGGAAGTGCTGGTCTCGGGCGTGCGCGCGTCGCGGCCGGCGCAGCTCGTCGCGCCCGATGCGGCGGTGTCGGTCGCGGAGGCGGAGCGGTTCGTGTCGCGGGGCGGGCGGAAGTTGGTCAACGCGCTCGATGCCTTCGGCGTGGACGTCGCCGGGCGGCTCGCGCTCGACGTCGGGGCTTCGACGGGCGGGTTCACGGACGTGCTCCTGCGGCGGGGCGCCTCGTGTGTGGTCGCCGTGGACGTCGCGGACGGCGAGCTCGATCCCGGGCTGCGTTCCGACCCCCGCGTGGTTCCGCTCCGGTTGAACGCCCGCTCGCTCGACCGTTCCGTGCTCCCGTTCGCGCCGGATCTCGTCGTGGTCGACGTCTCCTTCATCTCGGCGACGAAGGTCCTGCCGGCGGTGCTCGCGTGCGCGGCGCCGCGGTTCGACGCGCTGGTGCTGGTCAAGCCACAGTTCGAGGTCGGTCGCTCGCGGGTCGGGAAGAACGGGGTCGTCCGGTCCGCTGTTGCCCGGCGGGACGCATTGCTGGCCGTGGCGCGGTCGTGGGACGGGTCCGTGCTCGGGTTCGCGTCCAGCGGGCTGCCGGGGCCGAAGGGCAACCGGGAGACGTTCGTCTGGCTCGCCGAGCCGGGGCGCGCGGGCGCCGTCGTCGACCTCGAGGCCGCGGCGCGCGGGGTCGAGCCCTCGTGAGCGCGGCGCGCGTCCTGACGCACCGGGTCGTCGAGGACACCGAGGCCGCGTTCGAGGCTCTGCTCGCCACGGCTCGGGCCGCGGGCTACGAGCTGCGCTTCGATCGCGACGAGACGGCGAAGCACCGGCTCGAGGCGCGGGCCGGGATGGCCGTCGACGAGGACTCGGACGAGGGCGTCGACCTCTGCATCGTCCTCGGGGGCGACGGCACGATCCTGCGCGCGCTGCGCGAGTTCGCGAGCACCGACGTGCCCGTGTTCGCGATGAACTTCGGCGAGGTGGGCTTCCTCGCGACGATCGAGCGCGACGACCTCTCGGACGGCTTCGCGCGGGCCTTCGCGCGGGAGTTCGAGATCCTGAAGCTGCCGGCGGTGATGCTCAGCGGGCTCGACGGCGACAAGGCCGCGATCAACGACGTCTCGATCCACCGGAAGGTCGGGGAGCGGGTCGCGCAGCTGGCGTACGCGATCGAGGACGCGGAGCTCGGCTCGGTGCGCTGCGACGGGCTGGTCATCGCCACGCCGGCGGGGTCCACCGGCTACAACCTCGCGAACGCCGGGCCGGTCATGGCGTGGGGCGTGGAGGGCTTCGCGGTGTCGTTCATCGCGCCGCACTCGCTGACGGCCCGCGCGTTGGTCGTCGCGCCGAACGACACGCTCACCGTCCACAACCGGGGCCGCGACGTCGTGGACGTGATCGTCGACGGCCGCCCGGTCGGCGAGCTGCCGCCGGGGGACGCGGTCTCCGCGACGTTCCGCCACGAGGTCGCGAACCTCGCCCAGGTCGCGGAGACGTCGTTCTACCGGCGCCTGCGGCAGAAGTTCGGCCGGCTGTCGTCGTAGGGCGAGGCGCGCGCCTTCGCGCCGCTTCGTGACGATTCCGCGCCCCCTCCCACCGGGCTTTGCGCCATCGCGCCCGATCCGTCGGGTCCCGGTGGCACGGTGTGCGACGTGCTGTTGGAGCTGCGCGTCGAGAACCTCCTGTTGATCGACCGGGCCGAGCTGCGTCTCGGGCCGGGGCTCACCGTGCTCACGGGAGAGACGGGCGCGGGCAAGACGATGCTCGCGCACGCGCTCGACCTGCTGCTCGGCGGCAAGCCGCGGCCGGGGATCGTGCGGCCGGGGGCGCCGGAGGCGTGGGTCGAGGGGGTGTTCGAGCTGCCCGCGGCGTTGCGCGGGGAGCTGGGGGAGCGCCTCCCGGCGGACGCGGAGGAGGTCGTCCTCGCGCGGCGGGTGTCGGCGGAGGGGCGATCGCGAGCGTACGTCTGCGGGCGCAGCGCCACGGTCGGCGACCTGCGCGACCTCGCCGGCGAGCTCGTCGCGTTCTACGGCCAGCACGAGCACCGGCGGCTGACGCTCGCGTCCGCGCAGCTCGAGCTGCTCGACGGGTTCTGCGGCGCGGCGCACCTCGCCGCGCGGGCGGAGTGCGCGGCGGTCCACGCGCGCGTCCGCGAGCTCGAGGCGTCGCTCGACGGCCTGCGCGAACGAGCGGGAGCCCGCGATCGCGAGCTCGACCTCCTCGAGTTCGAGCTCGCCGAGATCGAGGAGGCCGGCCCTTCGGAGCCCGAGGAGGCCGAGCTGCTCGCCGAACGAGGCCGCCTCCGCCACCTCGAGGCCCTCCGCGCCGCCTCCCTCGGCGCCGCCGAGGCCCTCGACCCCTCCACCACCGATTCCCCCGCGCCCCTGGACATGATGAGGATGGGGGAGCGGGCGCTCGACGGCGTGGCGGGCGTCGACCCCGCGCTCGATCCGCTCACTGAGCGGCTGCGGGCGCTGGCGGTCGAGGCCGGCGACCTCGCGGGCGAGCTTCGCCGGTATGGCGAGGGGTTGGAGGGCGAGCCCGGCCGGCTGGAGGCGGTCGAGGAGCGGCTCGCCGCGCTCGACCGGCTGAAGCGTAAGCACGGCGGCTCGATCGCCGCGGTACTGGCGCACGCGGAGGAGTGCCGGCGGCGTCGGGACGAGCTGGCGAACGCGGACGCGGCGCTCGAGGAGGCCACGGCGGCGTTGCGAGAGACGGTCGTGGAACGGGCGTCACGGGCGGCCGCGCTGCGCAAGGCGCGGCTGAAGGCGGCGCCGAAGCTCGCGGCCGGCGTGCGGGCGCGGCTCGCCGATCTCGCGATGGAGGGTGCGGCGTTCGAGGTCGCGGTCACCGAGCGCGAGCCGGGGCCGACCGGCGCCGACGCGGTCGAGTTCCTCATCGCGCCGAACCCCGGCGTGCCCGCGGCGCCCCTGCGCGACATTGCCTCCGGCGGCGAGCTGTCGCGGGTCATGCTCGCCCTGCTCGGGACGGCGAACGACGGCAGCGACGCGGCGCTCGTGTTCGACGAGGTCGACGCCGGCGTCGGCGGCCAGACCGCGCGCGCGGTCGGCGAGCAGCTGCGCGCGCTCGGCGAGGGTCGCCAGGTGGTGTGCATCACCCACCTGCCGCAGATCGCGTCGCTCGCCGCGCGCCACTTCTCGATCGCGAAGGACACGACGGTCGAGCCCGCGCTGACGACCGTGACCGAGCTCGCCGAGCGCGACGTCGTGGGCGAGCTGGTCCGGATGCTCGGCGCCGACGACACGGACCTCGCCGCTCGCCGGCACGCGCAGGAGCTGAGGAAGGCGGCCTGACGGGACGCCCTCAAGAAGACCGGGTGCGCAGTCGACCACTTGAGCAGAGCGATGACCGAGAACCCCCGCCGCCTCGTCGCCATCCGCGCCACCGGAGCCATCCAGGTGGAGCACTGCGACGTCCCGGCGGAGATGACGCTCGACGAGTGGCGCCGCCACTGCGCCGCCGAGCGGTCCGAGGCGAAGCTCACGCGGCGCGGCGAGAGGCGCCGCGCGCTGCGCCGCCTCCTCGGCGCCTAGGCGCGACCACGGGTCGCCGCCCCCTTTTCCGCAACGTGCGGGCACCCCTCGGAGGCGCGCGCGGCGCCGTCCGCGGCCGGCGGTACCGTGGCTCTCGACCGGCAACGCCTACACTCGGAAGCGCCCGACATGCCACAAGGCCACACCCGATTCATCTTCGTCACAGGCGGCGTCGTCTCCTCGCTCGGCAAGGGGATCGCCGCCTCCTCGATCGGGCGGCTCCTCGTCTCGCGTGGCCTCAGCGTCGGGCTCCAGAAGTTCGATCCGTACATCAACGTCGACCCCGGGACGATGTCGCCGTACCAGCACGGCGAGGTCTTCGTGACCGAGGACGGGGCGGAGACCGACCTCGACCTCGGCCACTACGAGCGCTACACGGACGCGAACACCACGCGCGCGTCGAACGTCACCGCCGGCGGCGTCTACAACTCGGTCATCCGGCGCGAGCGCCGCGGCGACTACCTCGGCGCGACCGTCCAGGTCGTGCCCCACATCACCGACGAGATCAAACACCGGATCCGCCTAATCGCGGAGTCCAGCGACGTCGACGTCGTGATCACCGAGATCGGCGGCACCGTCGGCGACATCGAGTCGCTGCCGTTCCTCGAGGCCATCCGGCAGTTCCCGGTCGACGTCGGCCGTCGCAACTGCATGTTCATCCACCTCACGCTCGTCCCGTACATCGGGCACGCCGGCGAGCTGAAGACCAAGCCGACGCAGCACTCGGTCAACGAGCTGCGCCGCATCGGCATCCAGCCGGACATGCTCATGTGCCGCAGCGAGTCGGCGCTGTCGATGGACATCCGCAAGAAGATCGCGCTGTTCGCGAGCCTTCCGCCGGAGGCCGTCGTGTCCGCGTACGACGTCGACAACATCTACAAGGTCCCGCTGGCCTACCACGAGCAGCAGGTCGACGACCTGATCCTCGACACGCTCGGCCTCGAGGCCCCGCCGGCCGCGCTCGAGGGCTGGCGCGAGCTGATCACGCGCGCGGAGGGCGCCGACGAGACCGTCCGGATCGCACTGGTCGGCAAGTACGTGAAGCTCGAGGACGCGTACCTGAGCGTGTCCGAATCGCTCCGCCACGCGGGGTACGCGCACGGCACGAAGGTCGACATCGACTGGATCGACTCCGAGGATCTCGACGACGACGCCGTGCTCGAGCGCGTCGCCCGCGCCGACGGCGTGCTGGTGCCCGGCGGCTTCGGCGGCCGCGGGATCGAGGGCAAGATCCGCGCGGCGCGCGTCGCCCGCGAGGGCCAGATCCCGTACCTCGGGATCTGCCTCGGCATGCAGATCGCGGTCGCGGAGTTCGCGCGGCACGTGGCCGGCATGGAGGGCGCGAACTCGACCGAGTTCGACCCCGAGACCCCGTTCCCGGTCATCGACCTGCTGCCGGAGCAGAAGGAGGTCGCGGACCTCGGCGGCACGATGCGCCTCGGTGCCGACCCCATCAAGCTCCACGGCGGCACCCGCGCCCGCGACCTCTACGGCGAGGCCGTGATCTACGAGCGCCACCGCCACCGCTACGAGGTCAACAACCACCTGCGCAAGCGCCTCGAGCACGCGGGCCTGGTGTGTTCGGGCACCTCGCCCGACGAGCGGCTGGTCGAGGTCGTGGAGCTGCCCGAGCACCCGTTCTTCGTCGCCTCGCAGTTCCACCCCGAGTTCAAGTCGCGCCCGCTGCGCCCGCAGCCCCTGTTCCGGGAGTTCGTGCGCGCGTCGCTCGAGCGCTCACGCGAGCGGGCGCCCGAGGAGGAGCCCACCGTCGTGCGCTCGTCCTCGGCATCCGCATCAGCCACGCGTTAGTTACCGTCCCAGCCGTGGAGCTCGTCGAGGTGATCGAGCTGCGCGACCACCCGTTCTACGTCGCCTCGCAGTTCCACCCCGAGTTCAAGTCGCGCCCCGAGCGCCCCGCGCCGCTGTTCCGCGAGTTCGTCGGCGCGGCGCTGCAGCGCACCCGCGAGCGCGTCAGCTCCGGGCGCTTCGAGCGCTCGTCGCCGCTCGCGGAGTGAGGGCGCGCGCGGGGGAAGGCGGGCGCGCGGCGGCGGCCGCGGACGGCGGCGCGGG
>DASVPR010000038.1:0-95515 GCA_036389485.1 Solirubrobacteraceae bacterium | reverse complement strand
CAGCTCTACGCCAACAGCGCCGAGCGCACCGCAGCGCTCGACGCCTGGCTCAACCACTACAACTTCATCCGACCCCACGGCAGCCTCAGCCACAAGCCGCCCGGCTCACGACTGACGAAGGCGCCTGGGAACGACACCTAGCCGACCGGCTGCGGCAGGCTCGGCACCGGCAGCGGCGCGACCCACACCGCGCGAAGCTGCCCGGCCCCCGGATACTCGACGCGCGCGGTGAAGTAGCCCATCGGGTTCGTCACGAGGACCGGCCCGCCGACGTTGACCCAGTCCGCGCTGCCGCGTGCCTGGTGCTGGATCTGCACCGAGTCCTGCGTCCCCCGCGGCAGCCCGTTCGGCCGGAAGCGCAGCTGGCCCCAGACGTTCGCGGCGTTGAACCCGGCGACGCTCGCGATGAAGGGGAGGTAGTAGGCGTTCGCGGCCGGCTTCGGCGTGCCGTCGTGGAAGAACAGGCCGGACTGGTACGTGAACCAGTACGGCTTCGTGCCGCGGCGCGCGCTCGCCACCGGGGCGACGTCCCGCAGCAGGAACTGCGTCATGGCGAAGATCCTCGGGTTCGCGTAGCCGAGGAAGTCGCCGAGCTGGTTCCACTCCGCCTGCCGCGCGATCGGGACGCCGCTGAACGGGTCGGGCGGGTTCGTCTCGAACCCGAACTCGGTCATGTAGATCGGCAGCCCGCTCCGGATGTTGCCGGTCCGCCGCGCGAGCGAGTCGATGAGCGTCGGCAGGTGGGAGGCGTTGGCCATCGTGATCGCGTCCGGGTGCTTGTCGCGGACCAGCGGCGAGACGTTCTTCGTGTACGGGTGGTGCGCGACGCCCGTCGCGCGGATCGGCCCGTACTTCTCGAACAGGTTGCAGCGGAAGCCCCGACGCGACTGGCACAGCAGCTCGCGGTAGAAGCGCTTCGGCCGGATGGGCGAGGTCTGGTTGCGCAGCGACGAGCCGAGCGGCGCGGTCTCGCCGAACAGGATCGTGTCCTTGCCGTGGCCGGTGCGGTCGAGCGAGGCGCGGGCGCGCAGGAACAGCTCGCGGGCCAGCGCGGGCGAGCGCATCCGGCCGCGCTCGTACTGCGGCGACAGCCAGCCGCCCTGGTTGGGCTCGTTGAGCAGCGACCAGAAGGACACCTTCGGGATCAGCGGGCGCCCGTCGTTCTCGTCACGGTAGCGGCCGGAGAAGCGGCGCCCGACGGCCTCGACGAACTTCGAGAACTCGCCCGGCTTCGGCTTCCACGCCCGCTTGACCACGTCGCGCAGCCCGCGCGGCGCCCTGCCGCGCGACCACGGCGGCCCCGGCGGGGTGACGTTGAAGTACACGCCCAGCCCGAGCGTGCGGGCGGCGCGGACCAGGCGGTCGTAGCGGTCCCAGTTGCGGTGCGGGTAGTCGCCGGGGTCGCGCGGGTCGAAGCGGCGGCCCGGCCGCGTGCGCTCCGCCACGACGCTCCACAGCACGGTGACGCGCATGTAATCCACGCCGAGCTGCTTCATCCGCTGCATGGCCTCGTCGCGCGTCCGGTCGTCGCGGTAGACGAGCAGGTCGTCGTCCATCATGATCGAGAGCTGACGGTCACTCGCCTGCGCGGCGGCGGGGAGGACCGCGAGGCCGAGGAGGCACGCGGCGAGCACGAGGCGGGTCACGCCCACAGTCAACCGCATCGTGCGATCGGAGTTGCGCCTTGCTGCCATACGCTGTCGGCGATGCGCCTGAGCCGACTCTTCCTGCCCACCGAGCGCCAGCCTCCGGCCGATGCCGAGGCGGTCTCCCACAAGTTGATGGTTCGAGCCGGTCTGGTCCGCCAGGTCGGCGCCGGGCTGTGGTCGTGGCTCCCCGCCGGCTGGAGGATCCACCAGAAGGTCGTCCAGATCGTCCGCGAGGAGATCGACGCGATCGGCGGCCAGGAGATGCTCATGCCGGTCATGCACCCGGCCGAGCTGTGGAAGAAGACCGGTCGCTACGGCTTCGCGGAGCAGTTCCGCCTGCAGGACCGCAAGGGCGCCGAGCACGTCCTCGCCATGACGCACGAGGAGGTCGTGACGCTGCACGTCGCGAACGCGATCCGCTCGTACCGCGACCTGCCGAAGATCCTCTACCACTTCCAGGTGAAGGAGCGCGACGAGCCGCGGCCGCGCGCCGGCGTGCTCCGCACCCGCGAGTTCATCATGAAGGACTCGTACACGTTCGACCGCGACGCGGAGGGCCTGCAGGCGGGTTACGACCTCCACGCGGACGCGTACGCGAAGGTCTTCGACCGCTGCGGGCTCGAGTGGTACCAGGTGGAGTCGGACGTCGGGATGATGGGCGGGTCGATGGCGCACGAGTACATGGCGCCGTGCCCGTCCGGCGAGAACGACGTGGCGCTGGCGCCGGGCTACGCGGCGAACACCGAGATCGCGCGGGCCGAGCCGCAGCCCGCGGGCGAGCTGACGCTGGCCGCCGGCGAGCACCACACGCCGGGCGCGATGACGATCGGCGCGGTCGCGGGTGCGCTGGGCGTGCCGGAGAGCCGCCTGCTGAAGGCGTATCCGGTCGTGCTCGAGGAGAGCAACCAGCGCGTCGACGTGTTCGTCCGCGGCGACCACCGCGTCAACGAGATCAAGCTGCGCAACGCGCTGCGGTCCGACTTCCGCCCGGCGCGCGACGAGGAGATCGGGCGGCCGCCGGGGTTTCTCGGGCCGGCCGTGAACGTGCGGACCGTCTTCGACGAGGCGATCGGCGAGGGCACCTGGGTGGTCGGGGCGAACCGGCCCGACTACCACCAGGTGATCGAGCTGCCGGCGGGCGAGCGCGTCGACGTGCGGACGGTCGTCGCGGGCGACACGGTGAACGGCCACCCCATCGCGATCGAGCCGGCGATCGAGGTCGGCAACATCTTCAAGCTGAACACGCGCTACTCGGAGCCGCTCGGCGCCACCTATCTGGACGAGAACGGCAAGGAGCAGCCCATCTACATGGGCTCGTACGGGATCGGCCCGGCGCGGATCGCCGCCGCGGCGGTCGAGCAGAACCACGACGAGCAGGGCATCGCGTGGCCGAAGGCGATCGCGCCCTACGACGTCGAGATCGTGGCGCTCGGCAAGCCCGGCAGCGACGAGGCGCGCGCGGCGGAGGCGCTGTACGACGAGCTGCAGGCGGTCGGCTTCGACGTCCTCCTCGACGACCGGCCCGCCGGCGCGGGGGAGAAGTTCACCGACGCCGAGCTGCTCGGCTGCCCGCTGCGGCTCACCGTGGGAAAGCGGTCGCTGGAGTCCGGCGCCGCCGAGGCCGTCGGCCGCCGCGGCGGCGCCGACCTCGAGCCGGTGCCGCTCGACGGCGCGATCGAGGCGGTCCGCGAGCGGTGGCTGGGCCTCCCCTAGAGCGGCCGACGCCGGGCGAGCGGGCCGCGGAGGCGGTCGCGCGGACGCGGTTGACCTTCCGGAGGCTGTCGGGGCTGGACCGCTCGGGGCCACCCCCGCCCGAGACGCTGCGCGACGCGCCGTGGCGGCCGTGGACGATCCCCAACGCGATCACGTACGTCCGCTTCGCGCTGCTGCCGGTCTTCCTCGTGCTCGCGCTGTCGAGCGACTCGGGCACCGACGCCCTCCCGGCGATCATCTTCGCGCTCATCGGCTGGGGCGACTACGCGGACGGGATCGCGGCGCGCGTCACCGGCCAGTACTCCAAGCTCGGCGCGCTGCTCGACCCGGTGATCGACCGGGCGCTCGTCCTGAGCGGGGTCGTCGTCGTGTGGCACTTCGAGACGCTGCCGCGCTGGGCGCTGGCCGTGCTCGCCGCGCGAGAAGTCGTGCAGCTGCTCTACGGGCAATGGGCGTTGCGGCACGGCATCGACCTGAAGGTCAACTGGCCCGGTCGGGCGGCGGTGTGGCCCGTGATGTCGGCGATCTTCTTCGCCCTCGTGGGCCTCGAGACGCCCGCCGAGGTCCTTCTCTACATCGGGATTGCGCTGGTTTGGTGGGCCACGGCGCTCTACATTCGCGAAGGCTCAAGCTCGACTTGAACTTCTGAGGTATCGTTGCGGCCATGGACACCTTCCCCGATCTCGGCAGCCTCTCGGACCAGGAGCTGAAGGACCTCATCCAGCAGCTCACCGAGGAGGAGGTCGACATCTCCTACAAGCGCCGGATCCTGCACGGCAAGATCGACATCCTCCGTGCGGAGCTGGTGAACCGGCTTCGCAAGAAGCACGATCAGGGGGAGGACGTCATCACGGGAGCCGACGTGCAGCGGCTCACCGACATCCTCGCCGGCCGGTCAGGGGCGGAGGGCGAGCAGCAGGAGTAAGGCGGTGGCCGTCCACTGCCCGGAGTGCGGCTTCCTCAACGGGGAGGGCGCCAACTACTGCCAGAAGTGCGGCGCCTACCTCGCCCCGCAGAGCGAGGTCAAGGGGGGCGAGCCGACGACCGCGACCTACCGCGTGGGCGAGACCGGCGAGCTGATCCCGGTCGACGTCGAGGCGATCGCCGAGAAGGGCGCGGCGCTGGTGATCCGCTCCGGTGGCGGGCGCGTCGGCGAGTCGTTCCCGCTCGATCGCGACCGGATGACGATCGGGCGGCGGCCGGACTCGGACGTGTTCCTCGACGACGTGACCGTCTCGCGCGACCACGCGCTCCTGGTGCGCCGCAACGGCGACTTCTACCTCGACGACCTGGGCTCGCTGAACGGCACGTACGTGAACCGGCGGCGGATCGAGTCGCACCGGCTGGCCGACGGCGACGAGCTGCAGGTCGGCAAGTACAAGCTCACCTTCCTGCAGCGGTGAGGGACATGGACCTGGAGCGATGAGCGGCATGGACGTCGGGCTCGAGGAGGTCGTCGAGACGCCGGACGGGCGGCGCGAGAAGGCGATGACGATCGGCGCCGTCACCAAGGCGCTCAAGGCGGAGTTCCCCGACATCTCGATCTCGAAGATCCGCTACCTCGAGGACCAGAAGCTGCTCGCCCCGCGGCGGACGCCGGGCGGCTACCGGCTCTACTCGCAGTCCGACGTCGCGCGGCTGCGGACGATCCTGCGCCTGCAGCGCGACGAGTTCCTGCCGCTGCGGGTCATCCGGCAGGAGCTCGCCTCCGGCCGTGGCGCCGAGCCGGACCTGGCGCCGGCGCGGCAGGGCCGCAGCGGCGGCGCGCGGCGCGCGGCGGTCTCCGTGACGGCGGAGCAGAACGCGTTGTACTCGCTCGAGGACGTCGTGGAGGAGACCCGCGCCGATCCCGCCCTGATCCGCGAGCTGGAGGAGTACGGGGTCATCAAGGGCCAGACCCGCGCGGGTACCAAGTACTACGACGAGACCGAGCGGGAGATCGTGCGGGCGGTGACCGAGCTGGCGCGGTACGGCGTCGGCGGGCGGAACCTGCGTGTCTTCCGGTCGTCGGCGGACCGCGAGGCGCAGCTGCTGCAGACGATCCTCGCGCCCGCGCTGCGGTCGCGGAACCCGGACCGGCGCAAGGAGGCGATCGAGGCGCTGGAGAACCTGGCCGCGGTCGCGACGCACCTCAAGCACCTGCTGCTCATCCGGGACCTGCGCCAGGTCGTCGGGTGAGCCTCGACCTGCGGGAGTTCATCCGCGAGATCCCCGACTTCCCGCGGCCGGGGATCGGGTTCAAGGACATCACGCCGCTGCTGGCGGATGCGTCCGCTCTGGACGCGGCGGTCTCGCAATTGGCGGCGCTCGCCCGGCCTCGTTCGCCTGAGGTGGTCATCGGGGCCGAGGCGCGCGGGTTCCTGCTGGGGCCGGCGCTGGCGCGCGAGCTGGGCGCCGGTTTCGTGCTGGCGCGGAAGCCCGGGAAGCTGCCGCATGAGACGGTCAGCGCCGAGTACGACCTCGAGTACGGCAAGGACTCGCTGGAGCTGCACTCCGACGCGGTCGCCGCCGGCGCGCGGGTGCTGGTGCACGACGACCTGCTCGCCACGGGCGGGACGGCGAAGGCGCTGTGCGACCTGGTCGAGCTGGTCGGCGGCGACGTGGTCGGCTGCGGGTTCTTGATCGAGCTGACGTTCCTGGACGGGCGCTCGCGCCTGGCCGGGTACGACGTCGAGGCGCTGATCGCGTACTGATGCCGACGACGAAGCGCTCGCGGGTGCTGGAGGCGCCACCGGAACGCGTCTGGCGGGTCGTCGGCGACCCTCACCACCTGCCGCGCTGGTGGCCGAAGGTGCGCCGGGTCGAGGCGGTGCGCGAGAGCGGGTTCACGCAGGTCATGCGGACCGAGAAGGGCAAGGACGTCCGCGCCGACTACCGCATCGTCGAGTCCGCGGCCCCGCACCTGCTCCGGCTCGAGCAGGAGATCGAGGGCACGCCGTTCGAGGGCTTCCTCCAGTCCGCGGCGACCACGATCACCGCGGACGACGCGGGGGAGGGGACGAAGGTCACGATCACGACGCGCCACAAGCTGCGCGGCGTCGCGCGCCTCGGCGGAGGGACGATGCTCAAGCGCGCGACGAAGAAGCAGCTCGACGAGGCGCTGGCCGCGCTCGAGGAGGTCGTGTGAGCGGGCCCGCCACCATGAGGTTTTGGGGATGGGGCGTCGACGAGCACGCCGGCGAGGGCATCCCGCCGCACGCGGAGGAGATGCTGCGGCGCGAGCTGGACCTTCCGGCGGACGGCGGCTCGCCGCCCGTGGCGCTCGACGCGGTCCGGCTGCGCGATCCCGCGCCGCTGCCGTCGCTGCCCGGCGAGATCCGCGACGACCGCGAGGCGCGCGTGCTCCACGCCGCGGGCAAGGCGTATCCCGATCTCGTACGCATGCGGGCCGGCGACGCCGAGGACGCGCCGGACGCGGTCGTCCTTCCCGGGTCGCACGACGAGGTCCGCGCGGTTCTCGACGCGTGCGGGCGCGGCGGCGTCGCCGTCGTGCCGTTCGGCGGCGGGACGAGCGTCGTCGGTGGGGTCGAGCCGGTGCGGGCGGACTTCGCGGGCGTCGTCGCGCTCGACCTGCGGCGGCTCGGGTCGCTCGTGTCGGTGGACGAGCGCTCTTTGACGGCGGTGATCGAGGCGGGCGTGCCGCTGCCCGAGGCCGAGCGGCTGCTCGGCGAGCGCGGGTTGACGCTCGGCCACTTCCCCCAGAGCTACGAGTTCGCGACGGTCGGCGGGTGCGTCGCGACGCGGTCGGCGGGCCAGGCGTCGACGGGCTACGGCCGGATCGACGAGCTCGTCCTCGGCGTGCGGATGGCCGCGCCGAACGGCGACGTCGACCTGCGCGCCATGCCGGCGAGCGCCGCGGGGCCGGACCTGCGCGAGCTGGTCGTCGGGTCCGAGGGCGCGCTCGGCGTCATCACGTCCGCCGCGCTGCGCGTCCGGCCCGTACCGGAGGAGCGGCGCTACGAGGGGTGGATGTTCGGATCCCTCGGCGAGGGCGCCGAGGCGTTCCGGGCGCTCGAGCAGGCCGGCGCCGCGCCGGACGTCGCGCGACTGTCCGACGAGGAGGAGACGCGGCTGTCGATGGCGCTCGCGGGGACGGGCGGGGCGAAGGGCGCGATCGCGGGGGCCTACCTGCGCGCGCGGGGCGTCGCGGGCGGGTGCATCGCGATCTGCGGCTGGGAGGGGTCGAGCGCGGACGTCGCCCGGCGCCGGTTCCGGACCGCCGGGCTGCTCCGGCGGCACGGCGCGGTGCCGCTCGGCCGCTCGCCCGGCAACGCGTGGGCGCGCGGCCGCTACCACGGGCCGTACCTGCGCGACCACCTGCTCGACCGCGGCGTCTTCGTCGAGACGCTCGAGACCGCGGCGCAGTGGTCCTCGCTCTTTGGCCTCTACCGCGCGGTCGGCGACGCGCTGCGCGGCGCCCTCGGCCGCTGCCTCGTGATGTGCCACATCTCGCACCTGTATCCCAGCGGCGCGTCGCTGTACTTCACCTTCCTCGCCCGCGAGGAGCCCGACCCGCTCGACCAGTGGCGCCGCGCGAAGTCCGCCGCGACCGACGCGATCGTCGGCGCCGGCGGGACGATCACCCACCACCACGCGGTCGGCCGCGACCACGCGCCGTGGCTCCGCGCCGAGGTGGGGGACGCCGGCGTCGCCGCGCTGCGCGCCGTCAAGTCCGAGCTGGACCCCGCCGGGATCATGAACCCCGGGAAGCTCCTGCCCGCGGAGTAGCCGCTGCCGCGGCTCCCCAAAGCGCGCCGCTCCGGGGCGCCGGCCGCGCCGCTCCCGCGAAGGGGTCGCTTCGCGTCAGCCGCCGGGGGTCGTCTGCGGCGCGGTCGAGGTGCCCTGGTTCACGGGCGTCCCCTTGAGCGGGCCGCTGAGGAGGATCGGCCCTGGCTGCTGCGGATCGCGCGCCGATTCCTGCGTGATGATCAGCTGGTCGAACTGGTCGGCGTCGTCCGGGTAGGCGAACTGCGCGGCGAGCCGGCCGTCCTTCCCCGGCTGCGGGTTGGGGAAGCCGAGTCGGCGCGCCTTCTCCTGGCTCTTGTAGATCCAGATCGCGTAGTAGCGGGGCGGGTTGCGGCGCGCGCGCTGGAAGCCCTCGGCCACGAGCGCGATCGCGCGCTGCCCGCCCTGTTCGGCGATCTGCGCGACACCGGCGAGGTCGCCGCCCTGCGGCGGCGTCAGGTTGATCTGAGCGATCACCCGCGGGCTCTCGGCGGGCTGCGTCTGCGTCGTCTGAGTCCCGCCGCCGTTGCCGCTCGGCTCGTCCTCGTCGTCGCCGAGCACCGCGATCCCGAGCGCGACGAGGCCGAACAGCCCCAGGACCGCGGCGACGATGAGGATCACGCCGCCGACCCGCGACGAGCGGTCGACCCGCTCGCGATGCGCGGTGCGCGCCTCCAGCGCGTCGAACGCCTCGTCGACCTCGGCGGCCTCGGCCGGGATCTCCGGCAGGTCGTCGCCCGCGAGCGGACGCAGCTCGCTCGCGACGGCGCGGCCCCAGGCGCGCCCCGGCGCCGAGCTCTCGAGGAAGTGGCGGGTGCTCGCCCGCTGCGACGCGGACTGCTGGCCGAGGAGGTAGTCGGCGATCTCGTCCTGGCGCTCGAGGCTCAGGCCGGCGACGTCCTCGGGGCCGAGCGCGTCCAGCGCGGCATGGGCGCGCTCGCGCACGGCGGCCACGTCGATCCGCAGCAGCGTCGCGATGTCCTCGTAGGTCCGGCTCTGCTGAAGGAGCAGCTGCAGCGCCGCGCGCTGGTCGGGTCGGAGATCGTCGATCCGGGCCATCGGCCGCGAAAGACTAGTCGCTAGGGTCCGCGGCCATGTCCTTCGACCCCGTGATCCCGTACGAGCGCACCTTCGACGGCCTCTACGGGCTCGAGGTCCAGGAGGTCACCGAGGAGGAAGCCCGGGCCACGGTGCCTGTGCGGGACGAGGTCAAGCAGCCGATGGGCCTCGTCCACGGCGGGCTGTTCGCGACCATCGCCGAGTCGCTGGCCTCGATGGCCACGGCGCTCGCCGTCGCGCCCGAGGGCAAGCAGGCGATGGGCCTCTCCAACGCCACGTCGTTCATGCGGCCGATCACCGAGGGGACGGTCCACGCGGTGGCTCGGCGGATCCACAAGGGCCGGACGACGTGGATCTGGGACGTCGAGATCAGCGACGACGCGGGCCGGAAGTGCGCCGTCACCCGGATGACGATCGCGGTGCGCTGAGCCGCGCGTGGTCGGCCGAGGACGCGGCCGACCGCTACGAGCGCGGCCGCCCCGGCTGGCCGCGCGAGCTGCTGCGCGCGCTCCCGCTCCCTGACGGGCCGAAGCTCGACCTCGCGGCGGGCACGGGGAAGCTCACGCGCCTGCTCGATCCGCCCGTGTACGCGGTCGATCCGTCCGAGGCGATGCTCGCGCGTCTCCGGCACGCGGCGCCGCACGCGGAGGCGCTCGCCGGCGACGCCGAGGCGATCCCGCTGCCCGACGAGGCCGTCGACAGCGTGTTCGTCGCCGAGGCCTTCCACTGGTTCGCGAACGACGCCGCCGTGGGCGAGATCGCGCGCGTGCTGCGGCCGGGCGGGCTGCTCGTGCTGCTGTGGAACGTCCCGCTCGAGCTGCCCCCGCTCGACTTCGAGCTGCCGCCGCGGACCTTCTCGGCCTGGCAGACGCGGGACTCCGGCGTCTGGCGCGAGCCGCTGCGGGCGCGGTTCACCGTGCCGCGGCGGGTGACCGCCGAGCACGAGCTGCGCCTCGACGCCGCCGGCTGGCGCGCCCACGTCGGCTCGTGGAGCAGCGTCACGCTGCTGCCGGACGACGAGCGCCGCGCCGCCCTCGACCGGCTCGGCGACGAGGACGTCGTGATCCCGTACCGCGCCGAGGCTTGGTGGTGCCGGCGTGACCCGTGATCCGGCGATGCGGGCGTACTACGACGCCCGCGCGGCGGAGTACGACGACTGGTACCGCGGCACGGGGCTCTTCGCGGCGCGCGACCGGCCCGGGTGGCACGAGGAGGTCCACGCCCTGACCGCGGTCCTCGCCGCGCTCCCGCCGGCGCGAACGCTCGACGTCGCGTGCGGCACCGCGTTCCTCACGCGCCACCTCCGCGGGCTCGTCGTGGGGATCGACCAGAGCCCCGCGATGGTCGAGATCGCCCAGTCGCGGCTGCCGGACGGCCTCGCCCTCCGCGGCGACGCCCTCGACCTCCCGTTCGCCGACGGGTCCTTCGACCGCGTCCTCGCCGGCCACTTCTACGGCCACCTCGAGGAGGACGAACGCGCGCGGTTCCTCGCCGAGGCGAGAAGGGTCGGCCGCGAGCTGCTCGTCGTCGACTCGGCGGGCCAGGACCGCGAGGAGTGGCAGGAGCGCAGGCTCAACGACGGGACTCGGCACCGGGTGTACAAGCGGTGGTTCGAGGGTGCGACGCTGGCGGCGGAGCTCGGGGGCGCGGAGGTGTTGCTGGCGGGCCGCTGGTTCGTCGCCGTGCGCGTCCCGAACCTCTCGCCGCCGACCGGCGTATAGCCGGGCATGAAGCGACTCGCGCTCCTCGTCACCGCCGCCGCCCTCGTCGTCCCGCCGTCAGCGGGCGGCTTCCACCACCGCTTCGTCCCCGCCGACCGCTGCGGCCAGTCGCCGAACGCCGGCGGCGCCAACCCCACCGCGGTCAACGCGATCAGCACCCACAACCCCGCGCAGGGCGACGCGCTGCCGCTGCCGCCCTCGGGCACCCCGTCGCAGGCCGCGACGGCGCCCGCCTGTCAGCCGCGGTAGCGGTTGGTGATCGGCATCCGCCGGTCGCGGCCGAAGGCCTTCGACGTGATGCGGATGCCGGGCGGGTTCTGACGGCGCTTGTACTCGGCGAGGTCGACCAGCCGCAGGACGCGGTCGACGGTCTCCTGCTCGAAGCCGCGGGCGAGGATCTGCTCGCGGCCGAGGTCCTCCTCCACGTACATCTCGAGGATCGCGTCGAGCGTGTCGTAGTCCGGGAGCGAGTCCTGGTCCGTCTGGTCGGCCCGCAGCTCCGCGCTCGGCGCGCGGGTCACGATCGACTCCGGGATCGGCGACTCGTCGTCGCGGCGCGCGCGGACCGCGACGAGCCGGTAGACCAGCGTCTTCGGGACGTCCTTGATCACCGCGAAGCCGCCCGCGGTGTCCCCGTAGAGCGTCGAGTAGCCGACCGACAGCTCGGACTTGTTCCCGGTCGTCAGCACGAGCCAGCCGAACTTGTTGGACAGCGCCATGAGGAGGTTGCCGCGAATCCGGGCCTGGAGGTTCTCCTCGGTGATGTCGGGATCGCGGCCGCTGAACGACTCCGCGAGCAGCTCGTCGTAGACGTCCATCGGCGAGGCGATGGGCAGCTCGCGGAAGTCGATCCCGAGGTTCTCGGCGAGCACCCGCGCGTCGCTGCGCGTGCCCTCCGACGAGTACCTCGACGGCATCGACACCGCGCTCACCCGGTCGGCTCCCAGGGCGTCGACGGCGAGCGCGGCGACCAGCGTCGAGTCGATCCCTCCGGACAGGCCGAGCACGACGTGGTCGAACCCGTTCTTCTCGACGTAGTCGCGCAGCCCCGTGACGAGCGCGGCGTAGACCTCGGCGTCCTCGTCGAGGAAGGGCGCGACCGGGGCGGAGGCCGTCTGCGCCCCAGCGAGGACCGGCGAGCGCGAGGGGCGGCAGCGCGCGATCGTCGGCACCTCGTCCTCGAGCTCACGCGCCGCCACGCGATGGCGCGTGTCGCGCAGCCGGCCGCGCCGGGCGGCGGAGGGGTCGACGTCGCAGACCAGCAGGTCCTCCGTGAACCCGGGCGATCGCGCCAGCACGGTCCCGTCGTGGTCGCAGACGAACGAGTGCCCGTCGAAGACCAGTTCGTCCTGCCCGCCGACCAGCGCGCAGAACGCCATCGCGGCGAGGTAGTCGCGCGCCCGCTGCACGATCATCTGCTCGCGCCGCCGCGGCTTGCCGTGCTCGTACGGCGAGGCGGAGATGTTGACGATCAGCTGGGCGCCGGCGAGCGCCTCCAGCGACGCCGGCGGGCCGGGTTGCCAGACGTCCTCGCAGATCGTCAGCCCGACGAGCACGCCGTCGACCTCGATCAGCGCGGGCTGCTCGCCCGCCTGGAAGTACCGCACCTCGTCGAAGACGCCGTAGTTCGGCAGGTGCATCTTGCGGTAGACCGCCTTGACCTCGCCGTCGGCCAGCACCGCCGCGCTGTTGAAGACGTCGTGCGCCCGCTCCGGGAACCCGACGACGGCGACGAGGCCCTCGGTCTGCTCGGCGATCCGGTCGACGGTCGCGCGGCAGTCGGCGAGGAAGTGGTCCTTGAGGAGCAGGTCCTCGGCCGGGTAGCCGCTGACCGCGCACTCGGGGAAGAGGACGAGCCGCGCGCCGGCGTCGCGCGCGCGCTCGAGCCCCTCGACGATCAGCCGCTCGTTCCCGGCGAGATCGCCGACGGTGGAGTTGATCTGGGCCAGTGCGAGGCGCATGTCCGCCCACACATCATCGCACCGGCCCCCGCGCCAGCCAGTACTCGGCGAACTCGCGGAGCGCCGGGTCGGTCGGGGACTCGACCACGAGAGCGCGCTTGTACGCGTTCGCGATGACGCTCTCGCCGCGCGGCCGCCTCTCGACGATGACGGCCGCCCCCGCCTCGACGAGCGCCGGGTCGCTCGGCCCCGCGATCTCCTCCGCGAGCGCCTCCAGCGGCGCGCGATCCGCGGCGCGCCCGTAGAGCAGCACGACGTTGCCCCGGCGCAGCCGGTCGGCGGTGAGCGACTCGTCGACCTTGCCGGGCGCGACGCGGTCCTCGCCGATGGTGGCGTCGTCGCGCGAGTTGAGGAACGCCAGCAGCCCGAGGACCGCCGCGACGGTCAGCACCGCGGCGCCCGCGATGAGGGCGCCGCGCCTCACCGCGCCGGCGCCGGGGTCTTCCGCTGCCGCCGCCCGGGCGACGTTCGCCGCCGGGTCCCGAACGCGCGCCGCACGCCGGCCGCGCGGGCCAGGCGGCCGATCGCCAGCTCGAGGTCGCCCGCGAGGTCCTCGATGTCGGCCAGCGCGTCGTAGTCGCCGAGCAGCCCGAAGCCGAGCTTGCCGTCGTAGCTCATGATCGCGATCCCGAGCCCCTGCATCGGCGCGAGCGGCACCACCGGGTACAGGCGCTCGAGCTTGTGCCCGAGGACGTAGAGCGGGAACTGCGGGCCCGGGACGTTCGTCACGACGAGGTTGAACCAGCGCTGGCGGGCCTGCAGCCGCGCGGCCTGGCTGAGGATCGTCGGCGGGGCGAAGTCGCCGAGCTGCGTGATGACCTGGGCGCCGACCGCCTGGCCGGACTCCTTCAGGCCCGCCATCGCCTCGTGGACGCGGCGGTACGCCTCCTCCGGGTCCTCGAGCCCGACGGGCAGCGGCGCGTACATCGCCGCGACGCGGTTCCCCAGCGCGCCGCGCTCGACGTCCGCCCGCACCGAGACCGGCACCATCGCCCGCAGCTCCAGCCCGTCGGTCGGGAAGGCGTGCCGGCGCAGCCAGCGGCCGAGCGCGAGCGTGACCACCGTGAGCACGACGTCGTTGATCGTGCCGCCCAGCTCGTCCTTGATCGCCTTGAACTCGGGGAGGTCGCCGTCGACCCAGGTGTACCGGCGGTGCGGCCCGATCGGGACGTTCAGCGGCGAGGGCGGCGCCGGGCGGAGCATCGCGCTGAGCGCCGCGCCCACGCTGGAGGCGCCGGCGCCGAGCTGCTGGGCGACCCGGCGCGGCGCGCGCACCAGCGAGCGGACCGCGCGGTACCCCTCGGCGGGGTCGGTCGCGCGCTCGACGAGCGCCTCGGCGAGCAGCTGCGCCCGGCTCGGCGGCGGCTTCGGCGCCCACGGGTTCTCGGGCGGCGGCGTCGGCGCGGGGTCGGGGGCGGTGTCGAACAGGACGGTCGTGATGTCGACCCCCGAGACGCCGTCGACAAGGGCGTGGTGCGTCTTGCCGATCAGCGCGAAGCGGTCGCCCTGGAGGCGATCGACGAGCCAGATCTCCCACAGCGGCTTGCCGCGGTCGAGCTGCTGGGAGAAGAGGCGGCCCGCGAGGCGCTTCAGCTCCGCGTCGCCCCCGGGGGCGGGAAGGCCGGTGTGCCGCAGGTGGTAGCGCAGGTTGAAGTGCGGGTCGTCGACCCAGACCGGCCGGCCCTGGCTGAGTGGGACCTCGGCGAGCTTCTGGCGGTAGCGGGGGACGAGGTGCAGGCGCGACTCGAGCCCGGCGAGCAGGTCGTCGTAGGCGGGCGGGTCGCCGTCGAAGACCATCACGGACGCCACGTGCATGTGGGCGCTGCCGGAGTCCTCGATGTGGAGGAAGGCGGAGTCGAGCGCGGTCAGCCGGTTCGGATTGCGTGCCATCGCGCCTGATCCTCGCACGCCGCGCAACCTTCAACACCGTCGCGCCACAACCTTCAACATCATGTGTAAACTACGTTCCACGATGCCGCTCTCCGACCCCACCACCTTCGCTCGCGTCTACGACGCCCACGCGCGCGGCGTCTACGCCGCCGCCCTCCGGATCCTCGGCGATCCGGCGCAGGCCCAGGACGTCGCCCAGGACGTCTTCCTCCGCCTCTGGCGCAACCCCGGGAAGTTCGACGCCGGGCGCGGCGACGTGGGGACGTACCTGCGGCTGATGGCCCGCTCCCGGGCGCTCGACGTCCACCGCGAGGGCCAGGCGGCCGGCCGCGTTCGCGACCGGCTCGAGGTCGCGGCGGCGTTCGAGGCGCCCCGCGCCGACGACCGGCCGGCGTCCGCGGCCGAGCGGGGCGCCGACCGACGGGCGGTGGTGGACGGGCTGCGCCGGCTGCCGGCCCCGCAGCGCGAGGCGCTCGTGCTCGCGTACTGGGGCGGGCTGACGGCGGACGAGATCGCGCGGCGCGTCGGTGTCCCGCTCGGGACCGCGAAGAGCCGCATCCGGCTCGGGATGGCGAAGCTGCGGACCGAGATCGCGCCGGCGGTCGGCGACGCCGCGCTGCCTGTCGCTGCGTAGGCTGGCGCGCCGTGCCCACGGCGCCCGGCAGCCCGTTCGACGAGATCCTCCGCCCGCTGCACGAGGCGCACCTCGCCGCGCTGCCCTCCGGGACGAGGTGGTTCGACGCGCATACCCACATCGGCCACGACGATCCCGACGGGTTCGAGGCCGATCCCGAGGACCTGCTCCTCGGCCTCGACGGCGCGGGGCAGGACGGGGCGCTCGTCTTCCCGTCCCAGGAGCCGGCCGGGTACCCGCCCGCGAACGACCGCGTGCTCGCCGCGTGCGCCGCTTCGGGCGGCCGGCTGCGCGCGCTGGCGCGGATCGACCCGAACGCGGAGGGCGCGCTCGACGAGGCGCGGCGGTGCCTGGAGGCCGGCGCCCGGGGGTTCAAGCTCCACCCGCGGTCGGACGGCTTCCAGCTGCCGCACCCGGTCGTCGAGGAGGTCGTCGCGCTGGCGGGCTCGGTGCGGGGCGCCGTCCTGTTCCACGCCGGGCGCGGGATCCCGCACCTGGGCGAGAGCGTCGTGCACATGGCGCGCGAGCACCCGGGCGCGCGGCTCATCCTCGCCCACGCCGGGATCAGCGACACGGGCTGGATCGCGCCCTACGCGGCCGAGCTGCCGAACCTGTTCTTCGACACCGCGTGGTGGCAGGTCTCCGACCTGCTGGCCCTCTTCACGACCGTGCCGCCCGGGCGGATCCTCTACGCGAGCGACATGCCGTACGGGAGCCCGCTCTTCCACTCGCTCGCGACCGTGCGCTGCGGGCTGAGCGTCGGGCTCGACGGCGACGCGCTGCGGGCGATCGCCGGCGGGTCGATCGAGCGGGTGCTCGCGGGCGAGGAGCCGCTCGACGTGGGGCCGGCGCCGGGGTCGGCGCGGCTCGGGCCGCGCGACGTGATCTTCGAGCGCGTGGTGGCGCATTGCTGCGTCGCGGCCAATCTGTCGTTCCGGCGGCAGCCGGTCGACGAGCCGCTCGCGCTCGCGGGGCTGGCGTGCCATCGCGCCGACGGGCACCCGGTTGCGCGGCAGGTCGCCGCGTTGATCGAGGCCGGCCGGGAGGTCGTGGCGGGCGGCGGCGGCGTGCGGGACCAGGCGCTCTACGCGGCGATGGGCGCGCAGCTGCTGGCGGGCACGCCCGAGCTCGACGTCTGACGGGCCGCGTCCGGCGGGCGAACTAACGTTCGTCCTCCGGATGGCCCGCATCGCGCACCTCGACGTCGACGCCTTCTACGCGAGCGTCGAGCTCCTCCGCCGGCCCGAGCTGCGCGGCAAGCCGGTGATCGTCTCCGGCGACGGGCCGCGGGCGGTCGTCACGACCGCGTCGTACGAGGCGCGGAAGTTCGGCGTCGGCTCCGCGATGCCGACGGCGAAGGCGCGGCGGCTGTGCCCCGACGCGATCCTCATTCCGCCCGACTTCACCGCGTACCGCGAGGCCTCCGCGAAGGTGATGGGGCTGCTGCGCAAGCACGTCGAGCGGGTGGAGGTCGTCGGGCTCGACGAGGCCTACCTCGACCTCGACGGGCTCGTCGCGCCGCGGGCCGCGATGCGCCGGCTGGTCGCCGAGATCAAGGAGGAGACCGGGCTGACGGCGTCGGTCGGGATCGGGCCGAACAAGCTCGTGGCCAAGGTGGCGTCCGACGCGGAGAAGCCCGCGGGCTTCGTCGTCCTGAGTCGCGAGGACGCGTGCGCGCGGTTCGCGTCGGCCCCGCCCGGGCTCGTGCCGGGGATCGGGCCGAAGACGGTCGCGCGGCTGGAGCGGATGGGGATCACGACGCTCGGCGCGCTGGCGGCGACGCCGGAGCAGGTGCTGATCGAGCACTTCGGCTTGAACCATGGCCCCGACCTGCGCCGGCGGGCGGCGTTCCACGGGTCCGAGCACCTGACGCTCGAGCGCGTCGCGGTCTCCGAGTCGCGGGAGACGACGTTCGACCGCGACGTGGGCGATCCGCTCGAGTTGGAGGGGCGGCTGACGACGCTCGCGCGGGAGCTGTGCGTGCGGCTGGCCAAGCAGGAGCGGCGGGGGCGCAACATCGCGATCAAGGTCCGCCTCGACGACTGGACGACGGTGACCCGCGCGCGGACGATCGCCGCGCCCACGAACGACCCGGGGGTCGTCGGCGGCGTCGCGCTGGAGCTGCTGCGCGAGTACGCGCCCGCGCGGCCGGTCCGCCTGCTCGGGGTGCGCGTTGCGGCGTTCGACCACGGCGAGGAGCCCGCCGTCGCCGACGGGCAGATGGCGCTGCCGGTCTAGCCTTCGCGCCATGCCCACCGTGACCGTCGACGGCAACGAGCTGCACTTCCTGGAGCGCGGGGACGGCGAGCCGCTCCTGCTGATCATGGGGATGAGCGGGACGCACCTGTCGTGGGGCGATCCGTTCCTCGACGCGCTCGCCCGCGACTTCCGCGTCATCGCCTACGACCACCGCGGCGTCGGGAGGTCGAGCCGGGTCGACGCTCCCTTCACCCTCGCGCAGCTCGCCGACGACGCCGCGGCGCTGCTCGACGCGCTCGACCTCGAGAGCGCGCACGTCATGGGCGTCTCGATGGGCGGGATGGTGGCCCAGGAGCTGGCGCTGCGGCATCCGGAGCGGATCCGGACGCTGGTCATCGGCTGCTCGTACGCGGGCGGGGCGGGGAGCGCGCTGACCGACCCCGCGACGTTCCAGCGGCTCGCGGAGGCGTGGGCGTCCGGGGACCGCGAGCGCGCCCTGCGCGTCGGGTGGGAGATCAACGTCTCGCGCGAGTTCGCCGGCCGGGCCGGCGAGTACGAGCGCTGGCGCGAGATGGCTTTGGCGCTGCGGGTCCCCCTGCAGGTGATCGCGCTGCAGATGCAGGCGATCGCGGGGCACGACACGAGCTCGCGTCTCGCCCGGATCGCGGCGCCGACGCTCGTCGTCCACGGCACTTCGGACCAGATGCTGCCGGTCGCCAACTCGCGCGTGATCGCGGAGCGGATCCCGGGAGCGCGGCTCGTCGAGCTGGAGGGCGTCGGCCACCTGTTCTGGTGGGAGCAGCCGGAGCGCAGCGCGGAGCTGGTCCGCGCGCACGCCCGGGCCGGAGCGGCGGCGGCCGGGTGATCGCCCGCGCGGCGGAGTGGTGGGCGGGCGGTTCGCGGATCGCCGGCCCCGGCGGCCATCGGATCTTCCTGCGCACGGCCGGGCCGGCGGACGCGCCCGTGGTCACGTTCCTGCACGGCTTCCCGACGTCCTCGCTGGACTGGGCCGGCATGTTCGACCGGCTGCGCGGGGAGCGGCGTCTCGTCGCCCTCGACTTCCTGGGGTTCGGGGACTCGGACAAGCCGCGGCCGCACCGGTACTCGCTCCTGGAGCAGGCGGACGCGGTCGAGGCAGTGTGGGCGCACCTCGGCGTGACGCGGACCGCGCTCGTGTGCCACGACTACGGCGTGTCGGTCGGGCAGGAGCTGCTCGCCCGCCGCGACGATCGCGATCTGCCCGTCGAGGTCGTCTCGGCGGCGTTCCTGAACGGCGGGATGATCCCGTCGCTGCACCGCCCGCTGGCGATCCAGAGGCTGCTCGCCCACCGGTTCGCCGGCCCGGTGCTGACGCGGCTGACGACCGAGCGCACCTTCGTCCGCGGCCTGCGCCAGGTCATCGCGCGCCCGCTCGCGGACGCCGAACTGCACGAGCACTGGGTCGCGTTCGCCAACCGCCGCGGCCGCGACCTCGCCCACCCGCTGCTCGCGTACATCGCCGAGCGCGTCCGCTACGCGTCCCGGTGGGAGACCGCGATCGCCCGCTGCGACGTCCCCCTCCGGTTCGTCTGGGGGCCGCTCGACCCGGTCAGCGGTGAGCACATGCTCGCCGAGCTGCGCCTCCGGAGGCCCGACGCGCATTTCGCCGAGCTCGCCGGCGTCGGCCACTACCCGCAACTCGAGGAGCCGGAGGCCGTCGCGCGGGAGCTGCGCGAGCTCCCCGCGGAATGACGCCGCCGCGCGCTGGGCGCGACTCCGCCGGCCGCGAGCGCCTCGCCCCTTCCGCGGCCGCCCCGCCCCCGCAGCCCGCCCCGCCCGCGCCTCCGCCGCCCTAGCGGCGCAATGTGACGCGGCGCCTCTGTGTCGCGGCGTTGCCCGCGGCGTCGGTCGCCGTGAGGACGAGCGTCGCCCGGACGCGCCGGGCGCGGCGGAGGCGCCTTCGCGCGCGGCTGGTGACGCGCACCGTCACGCGGCTTCCGTTGATGGTCGCGCCGCGGCCGAGCAGCCGGCCGCCGGCGGTGAGCCGCGCGTCGACCCGCGCGGGCTCGGAGAGCACGAACGCGATGCGCAGCCCGCGGCGGAGGAACCGGCGCAGCGGGGTGCGGGGGAAGGCGAGGGCGGTGAAGCGCGGCGCGGTGCGGTCCGGCGGGGGCAGGATCACGGGCGGCACGTCGGGCGAGGGCCCGGGCGGCAGCGGCGCGGGGGCGGGAGGCTCCGCGGGGGGCTCGCCGTCCCCGCCGTCGTCCGGCCCGGCGACGAACGTCGCGACGACTTCGTCGGTGCCGTCCGCGGTCACCGAGCACGTGCCGGTGCCGCCGCACGCCCCGGACCAGCCGGTGAACTCCGCGCCGGTGAGCGGGGTCGCCGTGAACGCCACGTCCGTCCCCGCGGCGAACCACTCGCTGCAGTCGCTCCCGCAGGCGATGCCCGCCGGCGTGCTCGTGACCGTCCCCGGTCCGGTCACCCGCACGGTCACGACCCCGTCCGCGGCGTCGCCGGTCGCGACCTCGTACCCCGACGTCGACACCGTCGACGGGTTCCCGGCCGTCACGCGAGCGTCGCTGACGACCGCCACCAGCGAGTCCGGCTGGCAGCCCGACGGATCCGCGGTCGCCGTCGCCACCTCACCCGTCCGCAGGACGCCCCCGGCGGCGACGACGCGCAGGCTCGATCCGAGGTCGCAGGCGACGCTCGCGCGCAGCGCGTTCGACGGCCCGCCGTTCGCGATCGTGAACCGGAAGGGCGGCCCGCCCTGCGGCAGCGCCAGCCGGTGCGCCGAGTAGTCGTCGGCGATCGTGCGCGTCACGCGCGCGCCGAGGCTGAGCGTCGCGTCGTCGGGTCGCAGCGTGTTGCCGTTCATGTGCGCGGCCGCCTCCTCGAAGCAGAACGGGTACGCGATCAGCCCGCCGCACGGCTTCACGAACCGCGTCGCGACGGCGGCGTCGTGGAAAGCGCCGCCCAGGGTTCTCCCCTCCGCCGCGACGGCGGCGTTCATCGCCGGGAGCTGCTCGCCGCCCTTCGACATCTCCTCCCAGAAGCGCTGCATGACGTCCTCCGCGCCGCCCGCGACCGCTGTCCCGTAGCGCTCCGTCAGCGCGCGGAACACGAACCAGTAGAAGTACTTGTTCGCGCCCGTGTACTCGCCCATCGGCAGCGCGAAGTCCGGGAAGAGGTAGTCGTGGACGCGGTCGGCGTCGTCGAGGAGCTCGTCCTCCATCCACTTCGCCCCGCCCTCGTCGAACGCCTCGTCGGTGATGAAGTCCCCGTTCGCGAACGGCGCGCCCATCCCGTACTGGACCATGTGGTGCAGCTCGTGCGCCGCCGTCCCGCGCACCTGCGGCTCGCCGAGGCCGCCGTAGTCGTTGCGGAGGACCATGCAGCTCGCGTAGGCGTCGCCGTCGTCCCATGGCGACGCCGGGTTGTCCCCGACGAAGCCGGCGTAGGTGCCGTCCGTCGCCGTGTAGCCGAGGATCGAGCCGGGGAGGGCGTCGAGGCGGACGAGCAGCCGCCCACCTTTGCCCGGGAGGACCGGCGGGCGCGCCCATCCGAACTCGTCCATGTGCCGGGTCCAGGCCTCCTCCAGGGCGTCCGCGTAGGCGTCGACCCCGACGCTGCCGAGCTGCGTCTCGTCGTACTGGATCCGGAAGTGCTCCGTGTCGAGCTGGTCCGGGAGGTCCGTGGTCGAGGCGTCGCAGTAGTCGCCGGCCGCGCGGCGCGGCTCGACGGTCCCGCGCGGCGCGGAGCGGAACTGGGCACGCGTCGCCGCCTCCGCCGCGCCGCTCGCCCCCAGGACGAGGAGGGCGGCGAGCGCGGCGAGCCGGAGCATGCGAGCCCTAGTAGAGCGCGGCAGCCAGCCGGCGCCGGGCGTCGCGCGCGAGCGGGTGCTCGACGCCGAGCTCGTCCAGCACCGCGACGACGGCCTGGCGGATGTCGTCCTTGGCGCCGTCGGCGTTCGGGAGCGCCTCGATGAGGAGGTCGATCGCGCGCTCGTGGTCGCCGGCGTCGAGGGCGGCCCACGCGGCGTTCAGGTCGGGCTCGCCGCGATCCTCGAGCCGGATCCGCGCCGCGAGCCCCTCGGCCTGGAAGTTCCCGGGTGCGCGCCCGGCGATCTCCAGCGCCTGCTCGCGCTCGCCGCGGGCCATGAGCAGCCGCGCCAGCTTGACCGCGGCCTCGCTCCGCGCGGGGTCGAGCTCGAGCGCGCGGCGCAGCGACGCCTCGTCGTCCGCGGCGGCCAGCCGCTCGGCCTCGCTCGGCACGAGGTCGTCGAAGAAGCGCGCCACGACCGGCGCCGGCTGCGCGCCGACGAACTCGTCGACGACCCGGCCGTCCTTGAACGCCTTGACCGCCGGGATGCCCTGGATGCCGAACTGCATCGCCGTCCGCTGGTTGGCGTCGGTGTCGAGCTTGGCGAGGACGACGTCGCCCTCGCGCGCGTTCGCCTCGCGCTCGATCAGCGGCCCGAGCTGGCGGCACGGCCCGCACCACTCGGCCCAGAAGTCGACGACGACGGGGAGCTGCCTGGAGCGCTCGACGACCTCCTGCTCGAAGGTCGCGTCGGTGACGTCGATGACGGTCATGCCCCTAGGGTAGAGGCGTGTTGCGGCTGGCCATCGACGACGACGGCGACGGCATCCCGGTCGTCCTGCTGCATGGGCTGACGGCGACGCGCCGGTACGTCGTCATGGGGTCGAAGTCGCTCTTGAAGTCCGGCCATCGGGTGATCGCGTACGACGCGCGCGGCCATGGCGAGTCCGAGCCCGCGCCGTCCCCGGACTTGTATGGCTACGAGTGCCTCGCCGCGGACCTCATCGACGTCATGGACTCGCTGGACCTGGAGCGGGCGGTCCTCGCCGGCGCCTCGATGGGGGCGCACACCGCGATCCGCGTCGCGCTGGAGGAACCGGACCTCGTCGCCGGGCTCGTGCTGATCACGCCGGCCTTCCACCCGGACCACCCGGCGGGGTTGGAGCGCTGGGACCGGCTGAGCGAGGCGCTGCGGCGCGACGGCGTCGACGGCTTCGTCGACGCGTACGGGGAGGCCGAGCACCTCGACGAGCGCTACCGCGAGACCGTGCTGAAGGTCGTCCGCCAGCGGCTCGGCCGCCACGAGCATCCCGAGGCCGTCGCCGACGCGCTGCGCTGCGTCCCGCGCTCGCAGCCGTTCGAGTCGCTCGACGCGCTGGAGCGGATCGAGGCCCCGACGATCGTCGTCCCCTCCCGCGACGAGGCCGACCCCGGCCACCCGTTCGCGGTGGGGAAGGAGTACGCCGAGCGCATCCCCGGCGCGGAGCTGCGCGTCGAGGACGAAGGCTCCTCCCCGCTCGCCTGGCAGGGAGGCCAGCTCTCGAAGGTCATCGCCGAGCTCGCTGACCGGGCCGCGGCATGACCGCCGGGTACTCCGGGACCCCGCTGCCGAAGAAGCTCGGCGTCAAGGAGGGGCATCGGGTGGCGTGGCTCTCGGCGCCCGACCACTTCGACCAGCTGCTCGGCGAGCTTCCGGCGGGCGTGACCGTGTCCCGGCGGCTCTCGAAGGGGCTCGACGTGCTGGTGCAGTTCGCGACGTCGCGCGCGGAGCTGAGGCAGCGGCTGCCGAAGCTGATGGAGGCGGTGTTCCCGGACGGGTCGGCGTGGGTGTCGTGGCCGAAGAGGAGCTCGGGCGTGAAGACCGACATCACCGAGGACACGATCCGCGAGGACGCGCTTCCGCTCGGGCTGGTCGACGTGAAGGTCGCGGCGGTCGACGAGACGTGGTCGGGGCTGAAGCTCGTCGTGCGGAAAGAGCTTCGGAAGTGATCTTCGAGCGCCGGGGCGACGTGTTCGTCCCGACGGGCCACGCGCGCGGGCCGTGGGATCCCACACAGCAACACGGCGGGGCGCCGGCCGCGCTGATGGTCCGCGCGATGGAGGCGCTCGTCGACGACTTCCAGCTCGCGCGGCTGACCGTGGAGTTCCTGGGCCCCGTCCCGCTCCAGCCGGTGAAGGTGACCGCGGAGGTCTGGCGGCCGGGGCGCCGGCTGCAGCTGGCGAGCGCCCGCCTGACCCTGGCGGAGGAGGAGGGGAAGGAGATCTGCCGCGCGAGCGCCGTCTTCCTCCACCGGCAGGACCTCGAGGGCGTCCCGCGCGACACCGCCGGCCGGCCGCTCGCGCCCGGCCCCGGCGAGGGGCGCCACGAGCGCTGGGCCCACGAGGCCGACGAGGCGTTCCATCGCACGGGCATGGACATGCGGTGGGTCGAGGGCGACTGGTCGCGCGGCCCGGGCGCGGTGTGGTTCCGCCTCGCGCAGCCGGTCGTCGACCACGAGGAGCCGTCGCCCGCGATGCGCGCCGCCGCGGCGGCCGACTTCGGCAACGGGATCAGCCAGGTCCTCCCCTGGGACGAGTGGCTCTTCATCAACACCGATCTGACCGTCCAGCTGCACCGCCCGCCGCGCGGCGAGTGGGTCGGCGTGGCGGCGCGGACGATCGTGCAGCCCGGCGGCGTCGGGCTCGCGCTCTCGACGCTCCACGACGCCGACGGCCCGGTGGGCACGGGGCAGCAGACGTTGTACGTTGCTCGCCGATGAGCCGCGAGCCGATGATCCTCGTCCACGGGTTCAGCGGGACGTGGGAGGCGTGGGAGCCGCTCCTCCCGGCGCTCGAGCGCGAGCACGACGTCCTCGCCGTCAAACTCGCCGGGCACTGCGGCGGGGAGGACCTGCCGGACCCGTCGACGACCGCGCTGGCGGACGCCATCGAGCGCGACATGGACCGCGCCGGTTACGAGACCGCCCACCTCGTCGGCAACTCGCTCGGGGGGTGGATGGCGCTCGAGCTGGCCAAGCGGGGCCGGGCGAGGAGCGTCGTGGCGCTGTCTCCGGGCGGGGGATGGGAGGAGGACAGCCGCGAGGCGAAGCGCGTCCAGGCGTTCTTCCGACGGACGTACTGGTCGCTGAAGGTCGGCGGCCCGAGCGCCGACTTCCTCGCGCGCCGCCCCAGGCTGCGGAGGTTCGCGCTGCGCGACGTCATGGCGCGGCCCGAGCGCGTGCCGCCGCGGGCCGCCGCCGCGATGATCCGCGGCGCCGCGGGCTGCCCCGCGTTCCTGCCGCTCTTGAAGGCGATCGGCCGTGACGGCCCGCCGAAGGACTTCCGATCGATCGACGTCCCGATCCGGATCGCGTGGGGGACCGACGACCGCATCCTGCGCTACCCGGCGTACTGGGAGCCGCTGAGGCGGATCCTGCCGGCGAGCGCCGAGCTCGTGGAGATGCCGGGGCTCGGCCACGTCCCGATGTGGGACGACCCGGACCTGGTCGCGCGCACGGTGCTCGAGGTCACCGCGCGCCGGCCGGTCGCCGCGTAGGTGCTGAGGCTCCTGCTCGCCGTGGCGGTGCTCGCGGCGGGCGGGCTGGTGCTGCTCGCGCGCGAGGCGGGGGAGGAGCCGCTGGGGAGGGACGCGGCACCCGGGCCCTCGAAGCCCCGCGCGCGCGACCGCAAGCCCTCGCCGCGCGCGCTGAAGCCCGCGCGCTGTCCGGCCGGCGTCCCAGACTGCCGGAGCGTGACGGGGCGCATCGTCTACGTCGAGCGCGTCGACCCCGACGGCGACGGGGACCTGCACGTCGTCGTCGCGGCCGGGTCCATCTCGCTGCCGGGCCTGACGGCGATCGACGTCGCCCCGTCGCTGCGTCCGCGGCGGGACCCGCGCATCGGCGACCGCGCCACCGCCGCCGGCCCTGTGCAGACCGGGTCGTACGGGCAGTCGCAGATCCACGCCCTCCGGTTCCGGGTGCAGCGGTAGCGGGGAGGATCGGGGCATGCGGCGGCTGGCCCGGGGGGCGTTCGACTTCTACTGGGGGCAGGGGATCGCGGACGACGTCCCGGCCCTCACCTACTACCTGCTGCTGTCGCTCGCGCCGTTCGCGCTCGGGGTCGCGGCTCTGGAGGCGCTGCTGCTGGAGGACTTCCTGTCGGCGGTGGAGGTCGCGGAGCAGCTCAACCGGTTCCTGCCGGACGCCGTCCACAACGACGTCGTCGAGCTCGTCACGAGGACACGCGACAACTCGCCGTGGCTGCTGGCGCTCGCGGTGGTGTCGATGCTGTGGACGTCGTCGGGCGCGATCGGGGTGATCGAGCGCTGCGAGTCGCGGATGCTCGACCGCCGGCGCCACGACGTCTTCACCGGGCGGCTGCGCAACCTGGTCCTCGGCGCTTTGGTCGCGGTCGCGTTCGCGTTCGCGGCCGCGGGCGCGCCGGTGATCGGGGACGTCCTGCGGCACCTGTCGTTCGGCGGCCGCGCGACGACGGTCGTCTTCAACACGTTCGGCTCGATCGTGGTGTTCGCGGTGATCTACCGGCACGCGCCGCGGTCGCGGCTCGACTGGCGCTCGGCGTTCGTCGGGGCGTTGCCGGCGGGGATCGCGCTGCAGGCGGTCCCGTTCCTGATCGGGCTCTACTTCGAGGCGGCGGCCGGGTTCGCGGCGGTGCGGCTGTTCCTGCTGCTCGCGGTCCTGCTCGTCGGCCTGTACGTGATGGCGATGGTGATGCTGGTCGGGTCCGGGGTCGCGGTGCGGGCGGAGCGGCGGGCGCGCGATCACGCGCCGGCGGCGACCAGGCGTGGGCGCGTGAGCACGGCGCCGGGCGGGACCTCGACCGGCGACGCCGCCAAGACCGCGTACTCCGGCGCGGGACCCAGGACGAGCTGACGCTGCCAGATGGCTGCGCCTTCGCTGCGCGGACGCTCGCTCGTCCAGGCGGCGAACGTCACGTCGCGGATCGGGAGGGTCCCCTCGACCAGCTTGAAGACCGCGCCTGCCCCCTTGCGAGATCGCTGCGCGACGGCGTCGTGAGGCGGTTTGCGTTCGCCAGTGACCGCGAAGTCGTTCAGGTGCCCGATCGCGGCCCAGTCCTCGACGGGGTACCAGTCCTCGTACGGCGGGTCGTCCGCGTCGAACGGGGCGGCTTCGAGCCTGAACGTCGCGGTGCCGGGGCGGCCGAGTGCTTCGTGAAAGCGCGCGATGGCCTCTTCGTAGCCGCCGCTTTGCGCGGGCCAGTGCCAGAAGACGTACGCGAGGGTCACGCCGCGTAGCTTTGCGCGTCGTGGACCTCGTCGAGGAGATCGTGCCGCTGCGCGACCGCGAGCTCGCCGTGCTACGGCCGCGCGACTCGGAGGCGCTCATCGACGAGGAGGCCTTCGAGCGCGACGAGCGGATGCCGTACTGGGCGGAGCTGTGGCCGAGCGGGGTGGAGCTGGCGCGGGTCGTCGCGGCGCGCTCTTGGCGGGGCGCGCGGCTGCTCGAGCTCGGCTGCGGGGGCCTCGCGCTGCCGAGCATCGCGGCGGCGCTGGGCGGTGCGCGGGTCGTCGCGACGGACTGGTCGGCGGACGCGCTGTCGCTCGCCACCCGCAACGCGCTGCGCAACGGCGCGACGATCGACGTGCGCGAGGCCGACTGGCGCCACCCCGAGACGCTCGTCGCCGAGCGTTGGGACCTCGTCCTCGCCGCGGACGTCCTCTACGAGCGCCGCAACGTCCCGGTCCTCCTCGACCTCCTCCCGCGCCTCGGAGCGCCCGTCTGGCTCGCCGACCCGAACCGCCCGCCGCTCGCCGGCTTCCTCTCCGGCGCTGCGCAGCGAGGGTTCGACGTGACCAGCTCCGGCGCCTCCGAGCCACCGCGCGTAGGGATCCACCGCCTCCGCCTGCCGCGCGGGGATTGATGCCGTCGTGGAATTGTGGAACAATCCGTGGCGTGCCCCGAGCGCTCGTCCTCCTCGCCGCCGTCCTCTTCGGCACCACCGGCACCGCCCAAGCGCTCGGCCCCGGCGGCTCTCCGCTCTCGGTGGGCGCCGCGAGGGTCGCCGTGGGAGCGGCGCTCCTCGCCCTCGCCGCGTGGGCAGTGGAGAGGCACCGCCGCAGCGCCGCGTCCCAGACGCGCGGCGCCACCCCTGCGTGGCCGCTCGGCGCTCTCGCCGGCGCCGCGGTCGGGATCGCCGGCTACCAGCTGTCGTTCTTCGCGGCGGTCGACGACACCGGCGTCGCGGTCGGGACGGTCGTCGCGCTCGGGTCGGCGCCCGCGCTCGCGGGGCTGCTCGGGCGGGTCGTCGACGGCAGCCCGCTCACGCGTCGCTGGGCCGCGTGCACCGCGCTGGCGACCGCGGGCGTCGTGCTGCTGGTGCTCGCGGGGAGCGACGCGAAGGTGTCGGCGCTCGGCGTTGGGCTGGCGCTCGTCGCGGGCGCGTCGTATGCGGCGTACACCGTCGGGTCGAAGCGGATGCTGGCGGCCGGCCATGCGCCGGAGGCGGTCATGGCGCGCGGGTTCGGGCTCGCGGCGCTGCTGCTCGCGCCGGTGCTCGTCGTGCACGGCGGCGGGCCGCTGGCGAGCAGCGACGGCTTCCTCCTCGCGCTGTACCTCGGCGCGATCCCGACCGCGCTGGCGTACATCCTCTTCGCCCATGGCCTGCGCCTGCTCACGGCGGGGGAGACGGCGACGCTGACGCTCGCCGAGCCGCTGACCGCGAGCGTCCTCGGCGCGGTCGTGCTGGCCGAGCGGCCCGGGTCGCTGGCGATCGCCGGCGCTGCGCTCGTCCTCGCCGGGCTGGCCGCGCTGGCGCTCCCGCGCGGCGCCCGACCGGGGTTCGCGCGGCGCGCCCCGACGGCTGAGCCGCGCGCCCTCGCCGCGGAGGGCGGGCGCACGTGAGCGAGGTCGTCCCTCTCGAGCGGCGCTCGACCGTCGACGCGCTGGCCGGCGCGCTGCGCGACCGCATCCTCGACGGCGACCTCGCCGGGGACGAGCGGTTGCGCGAGCACGAGCTGAGCCGGACGTACGACGTCGCCCGCCACACCGTCCGCGCGGCGCTGCGCGCGCTCGAGGCCGAAGGGCTCGTGACGATCGAGCCGCACCGCGGCGCGCGGGTCGCGGCGCTCGACGCCGACGCCGTCCGGGGGCTCTACGAGCTGCGTGCCGCGCTGGAGATCGAGGCGGCGCGGCTCGCGCTGGAGCGCCGCGGCGGCAGGCTCCCCGACACCGTCCGCGCGGCCGCCGCACGGCTCGCGAGCGCGTGCCGCCGCGGCCGCCCGGGCTGGAGCGCCGTCGCCGAGGCCCACGCCGCGCTGCACACCGCGCTCGTCGCGGCGGCCGGAAGCGCGCGCATCGCCGAGGCGCACCGCGCGCTCGACGGCGAGATGCGGCTCTTCCTCGTCCAGATCCAACCGAGCTGGACGTACGAGCGCCTCGCCGCCGACCACGAGCGGCTCGTCGAGGAGCTCGAGAGCCGAGGGCCGGAGGCGCTGCGCGACCACCTCCGCGAGTCGGCCGCCGCCGCGCTCGAGCGGCTCGCCGGCGCCGCGCCGCGCGAGGGCGCCCGCTGACCCCGGGGCGATGTGCCGGCGATCGTGCCGACGCGCGACGCGCGGAAGATCCGGCGGACCTCGTCGCGGCAGGGGACCGCCGTAGGGGAGGGGCCGATGCGGCGGCGGGGCGGGGCGCGCCCTTCCGGACGCGCCCTCGCCCTTCTCCCGCCTAGCGCTCGGCGGCCGCGACCTGGCGGTCGAGGTTCCCGAGCGACGTGTGCGCGCGCGGCGCGTTCTTGAGCAGCCGCTGCGCGGATGAGATCGGCTGGGGGCGGCTTTGGGAGCGGAGGCCTCGGAGCCAGGTGCTCGCGACCGCGTCATCCATGCGCTTCGACCAGCGCTCGTAGGCCATGCTGTCTCGCCACCTCCGGCGAACGTCGGGGACCACGGAACCATGCCACGAACCGCACAAGCGGTTCCACCCCGGATCTCACACCTTTTGAAGCGGCGACCGGTCGAGGGGCTCGCCCGAGCACGGGCGCCGCCCGCGGCTTGCCGCTCTTGCGCCCGACCGTCGCCGAGCCGCGCGAGCGGCCCCGCCGACGCCATCAGCCACTGGATCCGTGCGCCAGCCATACCGGGAGTACGTCGGTGCCGGGTAGAAGGCGTCTGTGACCCCGCTCCCGTTCGGCCCGCCGCTCAAGCCGATGCTCGGCCGCCTGGCGCGCGAGCTGCCGCGCCAAGGCCACGTGTACGAGCCGAAGTGGGACGGGTTCCGCGCCATCGCATTCAAAGACGGCGACGAGGTCGACGTCCGCAGCCGCCACGACCGCCCGCTCGCGCGGTACTTCCCGGAGGTCGTCGACGGCCTACGCGCGCTCGACGAGCCGCGCGTCGTCCTCGATGGCGAGATTGTCTTGACCGGCTCCTTCGACTTCCCGACGCTCATGCGCCGCCTGCACCCGGCCAAGACGCGAGCCGACCGCCTCGCCGCGGAGGCGCCCGCGGCGTTCGTCGCGTTCGACCTGCTCGCGCTCGGCGACGAGGACCTCCGCGACGCGCCGTTCACCGACCGCCGCGCGCGGCTCGAGCAGCTGCGCACCACGCCGCCGATCCACGTCACGCCGGCCACGGAGGATCCCGCAAGAGCGGAGGACTGGCTCGAGCGCTTCCAGGGCGCGGGCATCGACGGCGTCATCGCGAAGCCGCGCGCCGCCCGCTACGAGCCGGGCGCCAGGGCGATCGTCAAGGTCAAGCGCGAGCGGACCGCCGACTGCGTCATCGCCGGGCTGCGCTTCCACGCCGGGCGCCCGATGGTCGGCTCGCTCCTGCTCGGCCTCTACGACGACGGCGGCGCGCTCGTCCACGTCGGCGTCGCGAGCCAGTTCGCCGAGCGCCGCCGGCTCGAGCTGCTCGACGAGCTGCGGCCGCTCGCCGTCCCCCTCGAAGGCCATCCGTGGGAGCACGGCTACTCGCTGCAGGGAGGGGAGACCGGGCGGCTGCCGGGCGCCGCGGGCCGGTGGGACCCGCGCGACATGCCGCTCGACTGGATCCCGCTGGCGATCGAGCGCGTGGCCGAGCTCGCCTACGACCAGGTCGACCGCGGTCGCTTCCGCCACCCGGCCCGCTTCCGCCGCTGGCGCCCGGATCGCGAGCCGCGCTCGTGCACGTTCGACCAGCTCGACGCGGTCGCGCCGCCGCTCGGCGAGCTGCTCGCCGCGCGGTGATCACGAACCCCGACCGCGAGCTGTGGCCCGGCCTCACGAAGCGCTGGCTGGTCGAGTACTACGCGGCGGCCGCGCCCGTGCTCGTCCCGCATCTCGCCGGCCGCCCGCTCACGATGGCCCGCTTCCCGCACGGGATCGCCGGCCGCGGCTTCCTGCAGAACGAGTGCCGCGGCGCGCCGGACTACGTCACGACGACCACGCTCGCGCTGCAGGGCGGGCGGGAGCGGACGTACTGCATCGTCGACAACGAGCGCGCGCTGCTGTGGGTCGCGAACCAGGGGACGATCGAGCTGCACCCGTACCTGGGCGACCCGCCCACGGCGATCGCCTTCGACCTCGACCCGCAGCCGCCGCGCGGCCTCGACGACGCCCGCGCCGTCGCGCTCCGCCTGCGCGAGGAGTGGCCGGGCGCGGCCGTGAAGACGTCCGGCGCCGCGGGACTGCACGTGTTCGTCGTGAACGCGGAGGGGAGAGGCTTCGACGAGACGCGCGCGATCGCCCGCGCGACGGCTGAGCGGCTGGCGCGCGAGACGCCCGGCGAGGTCAGCGCGTCGACCCGACCGCAGGACCGCGCCGGCCGCGTCTTCGTCGACTGGCTCCAGAACCATCCGCGCCGGTCCACCATCGCGCCGTACTCGCTGCGCGCGCTGCGCGACCGCCCCGGCGTGTCGACGCCGGTGACGTGGGACGAGGTCGCCGGCGGCGAGCCGCTGCGCTTCACGCCCGAGCAGGCGCTCGAGAGGATCGCCCGCCACGGCGACCTGTTCGCGGCGGCGCTGCCAGCTCACGCATGACGCGGTCCGCGTGAAGCCGCTCGCGCGCAACGCGCCATCGAAGTCGCGAGCGGGCACACGAAGCGCCCGGGCCATGGACGAAGGGGGCACACAGTCCAGGGCGCCGGGCGCGACGTGGCGGCTTCCGGCCTGACCTTTCTGAGGGTCGGATCCATCCTTCCCGCAGCACGGCGGACGCGCCAACCCGCACCCGCTCTGTGCAGCTTTCCGTAACCGAGACCGTGCAGAGCACCGCGCCGCGGCTACGATGCGGCCTCCGGCGGATCGGCCACTTGACCGAGAGCGGCCCTCGAGTCGCTCAGCCGTGGCAACGCGCCGGCCCACGCGGCCGGCGGCCTGTCCAGGTGGTCAGGAGTGTCAAGCCGCCCAGGCAGACACTTCAAGTCCTGGGACAAGCAGTACAGCGTCGATCGAGTCCGGGGCGGCACCGGGCGGGCCACGAGCCCGTCCGGGTCACGCCGCCCAGCTCGCGCCGAGCACGCGGCGCCAGTTGTCCCACGCGATCCGCTCGACCTCGCCGGCAGTGAACCCGCCCGGCCCGCGCAGCTCCGAGAGCAGCCGCGGCAGCCCGGCCGCGTCGCCCAAAGCCGCGGGAACCCGAGCGCCGTCGAAGTCCGAGCCGAGCGCGACGTGATCGACGCCGATCCGGTCCGCCACGTAGCGGGCGTGAGCGACGACGTCGCTCAACGGCGTGTCGGCGTCGTACGCGCCGTCGGCGCGGACGAAGTCGACCGCGAACACGATCCCCACGACACCGCCCGTGGTCGCGATCGCGTCGAGCTGCTCGTCGGTCAGGTTGCGCGACGACGGGCACAGCGCGTTCGCGTTGGAGTGCGACGCGACGATCGGCGCGCGCGAGACCCGCGCCACGTCCCAGAACCCCGCCTCGTTCAGGTGGCTCACGTCGACGACGATCCCGAGCTCGTTGCAGCGGCGGACCAGCTCCAGCCCCGCGTCGGTCAGGCCGGGCCCGGTGTCGGGCGAGGACGGGAAGCGGAACGGCACGCCGTGGCCGAACTCGTTGGACCGGCTCCAGACGATCCCGAGCGACCGCAGCCCCGCGTCGTACCACGTCGCGAGGTTCGCGAGATCCGGAGCGATCGCCTCCGCGCCCTCGAGGTGCAGCACCGCGGCGATCCGTCCCTCGGCGGGCGCGCGGTCGAGGTCGGCGGTGCCGCGCACCACCCGCACGACCCCCATCGCCTCGAGCGTGAAGAGCTTCGCCGCGGTCGCGGTGGCATGGGCCAGCGCGTCGGCGTGCCCGATCGGGTCGGCGAGGGCGACGTCGTACGCGCCGGGCCAATCGCCGACGTCCTCGTCGCCCGGGCTCGGCGTGAAGATCGCGAAGATCCCGCCGGCGAAGCCGCCCGCCTGCGCGCGCGCCACGTCGAGATGCCCGTCCTCGCGGCCGGACGCGAACTCCGCGGGCTCGCAGCGCGTGAGCGAGTCGTTGTGGCCGTCGAAGACCGGCGTCAGGCCTTGCGCGCCCGCCAGATCTCCTCCATCGGCCAGCGCCGCGCCCACGTGAGCTCGTCCGGGTGCGGGCGGTACGTGCTCGTCGCGCCCTCGGGCGGCACCGGCTCGATGAGCTGCTCGACGACGAGCCCGGCGCCGCGCAGCGCCGCGATCGTGGCGGAGTGGGGGAGCATGAAGATGATCGAGCCGTCGGTCTCGTCGACGTAGCGGTGCATCCCGTGGTAGTCGCGCACCAGCGTCGTGCCGGCACGCTCGGCGTCGAGTGGCCAGTGCGACTCGAGGAACGGCGTGCCCCAGCACCACGCCAGCAGCCCGCCGGGGCGCAGCAGCCGCGCGCACTCGGGGATCAGGACGAGCGGGTCCGCCCACCCGAACGCGCCGTGGTCGCAGAAGACGACGTCGAACGACGCGTCGTCGAGCGGCACGTCCTCCGCGCTCGCCTGCACGAGCGTCACCTCGACGCCCGCGGCGGCCGCGGCCTCCCGCGCCTGGCGCAGCTGCTCGGCGCTGATGTCGAGGCCGGTGACGCGCGCGCCGCGCCCGGCCACGGCGATCGCCCACTGCGCCGCGCCGCACCCCAGCTCGAGGACGTCGAGACCGGAGACGTCGCCCAGGACGTTCAGCTCGGCCTCGGGGATGCGCCAGACGCCCCACGCCTCCGCCAGCTCGCCGCCGATGGAGGCGTGGTGCTCGGTCTGGTACGACGCGCTCAGGGCGTCCCAGAGCGCGCGGTTGGCTGCGCTGTCCTCGCTCAGGCGATCAGATCGGCGAGACGTTGACGGCCTTCGGCCCCTTCTCGCCGGCCTCCGCGTCGTAGGACACGCGCGCGCCCTCGGTGAGCGAGCGGAAGCCCTGCGAGTTGATGCCCGTGTGGTGCACGAAGAGGTCCTTGCCCCCCTCGTCGGGCGTGATGAAGCCGAAGCCCTTGTCGTCGTTGAACCACTTGACGGTTCCGGTCGCCATACCGGTCTCCTCCTGCAACTGTGAACTGCGATCGCGAGGCGGCCAAGACGGCTTCGACTGCGGCGCTGATTCACTGCGATTTGCGCCGGGTTCCTCTAGTGGGCCCGGCCGAACGGCGCAAGCATAAACACAAGCGCAACGGGGCACACGTCGCATGTTCGAGCGAAGGGGAGGAAACGCATGGCGAAGCAGTCCCGTACCGACGAGCTGTTCGAGATGTTGCGGGCCCGTGGCCTGCGCAAGCAGGTCGCGCGCGCGCTGAGCGACGCGACGAACGCGGGCCGCAGCGGCGCGGCGCAGAGTCAGAAGGCGGCGCTGGGGATCGTGGCGGACCTGCGCAAGCTGGCGGACGAGATCGAGGAGCGGTTGCGCGGCACGTCGTCGTCGCGCAGCCAGGCGGCGAAGAAGGCCGCGAACACCCGGGCGCGGAAGGCGACCGCCCGCAGCACCGCTGCGAAGAAGGCCGCCGCGACGCGGAAGGCGAAGTCGGCGACGTCGCGCTCGTCGTCCTCGCGGTCGACGTCGCGCGGCTCGTCGTCCTCCGGCGGCACCCGCCGCCGCTCGACGGCGAAGAAGAGCTGAGCGAGGAGGAGTACCCGCAGCGGGCGTTCGCGCTGCCGCCCGACGCCACCGAGGTCGTCCTCGTGCGACACGGTGCGTCGGCGGCGGCCGTCGCGGGGCAGCCGTTCCCGCTCGTGCTCGGCCGCGGCGACCCGCCGCTCTCGCCCGAGGGCGAGGCGCAGGCCGAGCGCGTCGCCGAGCGTCTCGCGCGCGAGCTGCTCGCCGGGCTGTTCGTCACGCCGCTGCGGCGCACCGCGCAGACGGCGGCGCCGCTGGCCGCGCGCACCGGCCTCGAGCCGCGCACGATCGACGACCTCTGCGAGGCGCACCTCGGGGAGTGGGAGGGAGGCGAGCTCCGCATCCGCGTCGCGCGGCGCGACCCGCTCGCCCTGCGCCTGCTCGCCGAGGAGCGCTGGGACCTCATCCCGGGCGCCGAGCCGATGGAGGAGCTGGCCGAGCGCGTGCGCGCGGGCGTCGACGCGATCGTCGAGGCCACCGGCCCGGGCCGCGTGGCGGTCGCGGTGGTCCACGGCGGCGTGATCGGTGAGATCTGCCGGCAGGCGACATCGAGCCGGCCGTTCGCGTTCATCCACAGCGACAACGGCTCGATCACGCGCCTCGTCGTCTTCGGGGACGGCCGCCGGCTGCTGCGCAGCTTCAACGACACCGCGCACCTGTGAGCGTGCCTTCAGCAACGCCGCCGGCTGCCGACCACCGCGCGGGTGAAGGTCCGCACCTCCGCCGCCTGCTGCCTCGCGCTCCTCGGTATCGCTGCGCCTGCTGCGGCGGACGAGCCGCGCGGCGTCGAGCCCGCCCCGGGCGCGTCGTTCGCGCGCGGCTCGCTGCCGTGGTTCGCGGTCGAGGCGCCCGGCGCGGAGCGGGTGGGGTTCGTCGTCGCTTCGGACCGCGCGGGCGCGGAGAGCCTGATCGGCGACGTCGCCGACGGCATCGACGGCGCCGCCGGCGCGGACGGGACGTTCGGTTGGCGCCTCCCGGCCTCGTCCCTCGCCGCCATCCGCCCGGGCCGGTATTGGTGGCTGGCGGTGGCGTGGCGGCCGGACGGCACCGTGGGTCGGACGCGCGCCGTCGCGTTCGACGTGCGGCTGCCGCGCGGCGCCGAGCGCCGCGGCCCGATCCCGCGGCGGTTCGGCCGGCGGGGGAAGGGGGCGTTCGCCATCAGCGTGCACGGGATCCCCCGCGACGTCGCCCTCGCGCGGCTGTGGACGCTCGCGGCGCGCAGCGCCGAGCGCTGGGGGCTCCGGGCCGCGGGCTGGACGCGCTTCCGCCCGCGCCGCGACGACGGGTACAACGTGCTCGGGTTCGGCCGGCTGCCCCGCGACACGGCGGGCGTCACGCGGACCAGAGTGGTCCGCCGCTACCGGAGGACGCTGCGGTGCCTCGCCGGGCACTGCGTCGAGATCGCGCGCCGGTACGTCGGGACGGTCGTCGTCGAGCGCGACATCGTGCTCAACGACCGCCTGAGGTGGGAGCTCGGCCCGGCATACCCCTGGCTCGACGAGACGGACCTCGAGAGCGTCCTCATCCACGAGCTGGGGCACTTCGCCGGCAACGGCCACGTCGGCTCGTGCTCCGGGTCGCCGATGGCGGGCAGCCACCGGCCGGGCGACTGGTGGCGCTCGCCGCTCGACCGCTTCGCGCTCGACTGCACCCGCGTCCGCGGCTGAGCCGGCGCCTCCGTCAGGGCGCGGAGGACTGCGGCGCGGCCCACGCGCCGCGCACGACCGCCCACACCGCGACGCAGCCGATCCCCAGCGCGGCGAACGTCGTGCGCGTCCCCGCGGCGGCGAACGACGTCGAGATCAGCGAGCCCTTGAACCCGAAGACGCGGCCCTTCACCGCGTCGGGCACGACGTGCTGGAGCAGGACGTTCTCGGCGACGAGCACCAGGCCGTTGCCGAGCCCGAGCAGCGCGAACGTCACCAGCGCGACCGGCCAGCTCGGGACGACCGCGCAGGCGAGCAGCGAGACGCCGCACAGCAAAACCTCCCGCGAGGTACTGACGGCCGCCGCTCGCGCCGTCGCCGGCGCGCGCGCCGATCAGCGTGCCGGCGGTGATCCCCAGCCCCATCGCCGCGACGATCAGCGAGTACGGAGCTACGACCAGCTCGCGCGCTCGACGATCATGTGGTCCCCTTCGGGTCAGGAGGGCGCGTCCAGACCGCTGTGCGCCAAGCGTGCGCGGCGGGCCGCCTCCGCGGCGCGCTACTTCCGGTTGCGCCCGAACAGGTCGTGCGCGCGCACCCACTCCTCGGCCACGATCGCCGAGCCGAGCGACAGCTCGCCGCACAGCACCGTCGCCGCGACGATCTCCGCGAACTTCATGACGCCGCCCTTGCCGTAGCAGCCGAGCAGCTCGAGGCACTCGCGCTGCGTCGCCAGCGCCGTGCCGCCGCCGTAGGTCGCGACGATCAGCGACGGGATCGTGATCGAGTAGTAGTAGTCGCCGTTGTCGAGCAGCTCGGCGAACGCGAACGCCGCGCTCGACTCCGCGACGTTCGCGACGTCCTGGCCGGTCGCGATGAAGAGCGCGGTGATGCCGTTGGCGGAGTGCGCGCCGTTGTTGTTGACGCCGGACATGAACCCGCCGAGCGTCGAGACCTGCCGCGCGCGGAAGAGGCGGCTCGTCGAGGCGTGCATCTGCTCCTCGACCAGCGCCGCGGGCAGCGTCGCCTCGGCGACGACCCGCTTGCCGCGCGTGTGCAGCATGTTGACCTGCGAGCTCTTCTTGTCGGTCGCGAAGTTCGACTCGAGGTAGAAGTTGACGATCTCGAACGGGGCGTTCGACGTGATCCACGAGCACGCCGCGGCCGTCGCCTTCCCCGTCATGTTCTGGCCGGCCGCGTCGCCGGTCGTGTAGTTGAAGCGCGTGAAGAGGATCCGGCTGGCGGAGTACTGCTCGATGTCCTGCAGCCGGCCGGACTTCGTCGTCGTCTCGGCGGCCTCCTTGATCTCGGCGAAGTGCTCGTCGAGCCAGAGGCCGAACGCCCGCGCCTCGCGCGCGCTCTCGAACACGAACGCCGGGGCGCGCTGCATGCGGTCGTCGAGGATCGTCGTCGTGACGCCGCCGGCCTCGCGCAGCAGCTTCATCCCGCGGTTGTAGGACGCGACGAGCGTGCCCTCGGCCGTCGCGAGCGGCACGTAGAACTCGCCCTGGGCGTGCTCGCCGTTGACGAGCAGCGGGCCGGCGAGCCCGATCGGCACCTGCGCGACGCCGACGAAGTTCTCGACGTTGCCCGGGAGGATCGACGGGTCGAACGAGTAGCTCGTGACGTGGTCGAGGGACGCGCCGGTGCGCTCGCGGGCGAACTCCGCACGCTCCCGCGCGGCCTCGCGGCTGTAGTCCTCGGTCCCCGGCCGGCGGGGGATCTTCGTGTGGGCGGCCTCGGCGGTGCTCATGTCTCCGTGCGTACCCTCTGCTGACCATGGAACACGTCCGTTCCCGCTTTCCCGCGCTCGCCCGCGACGCCGCCTTCCTCGACGGCCCGGGCGGGTCGCAGGTGCCGGAGGAGGTCATCGCCGCGATCGCCGGCCACCTGCGCGCCGGGACCGCGAACGACGGCGGCGTGTTCGCGACCTCGCGCGACACGATCGCGCTGATCGCCGAGGCGCGCCGGGCGGCCGCGACGCTCACCGGCAGCGAGCCGGAGGAGATCGCGTTCGGCGCGAACATGACGACGCTGAACTTCCTGCTCGCGCACGCCGTGGCCCGGACGCTGGCGCCGGGCGACGAGATCGTCGTGACGCAGCTCGACCACGACGCGAACGTCGCGCCGTGGCTGCGGGTGGCCGAGGACCACGGGCTCGTCGTGCGCGCCGCGCCCGTGCGACTGGACGACGCGACGCTCGACGTCGACGCGCTCGAAGCGCTGCTCGGCGAGCGCACGCGCGTCGTCGCGTTCACGCTCGCGTCCAACGCGGTCGGCTCGCTCACGGACGCGCGGCGGATCGTGGCGGCGGCGCACTCGGCCGGCGCGCTCGCCTGGGCCGACGCCGTGCACTACGCGCCGCACCGCCGGCCCGACCGCGGCGCGCTCGGGCTCGACGTCCTGCTCTGCTCGCCCTACAAGTTCTTCGGCCCGCACCTCGGGATCGCGTCGATCCGCCGCGACCTCGCCGAGACGTGGCCGGCCGACCGCGTGCGCCCCGCGAGCGAGACGCCGCCCGGCCATCGCTTCGAGACCGGGACGCCGTCGTTCGAGGCGCTCGCAGGCACGGTAGCCGCGATCCGCTACGTCGAGTCGCTCGGCGACGGCGACCTCGGGACCGCGTACGCGCGCATCCGCGAGCACGAGGAGGGCATCGCGCGCCTCGTCCTCGACCGCCTGCGCGCGATCGACGGCGTGACGCTCTACGGCGTCGACGACGTCGCGCGGCAGACTCCCACGTTCTGCTTCACCGTGGAGGGCGCGACGCCGCGCGCGGTCAGCGAGCAGCTCGCCGAGCGCTCGATCTTCACGTGGGACGGCAACTACTACGCGCTCGCGCTCATGGAGGCGCTCGGCCTGGAGGAGCGCGGGGGAGCGGTGCGAGCGGGCTTCCTGCACTACAACACCGCCGCCGAAGCCGAGCGGCTGTGCGATGCCGTCGAGGAGATCGCCGACGCCGGCCGCGGCGCCGCGCGCACCCCGCGGCGCGACGAAGCGCCCGCCTGATAAATTGACCATGTGCTCAAAATCGTGCTGGCGGGCGGCAGCGGGCAGGTCGGGACGATCCTGCGCCGCGCGTTCGCGCAGGACGACGTCGTGGTCGTCAGCCGATCGGAGGGCGTGCGGTGGGACGGCCGCACGCTCGGCGCGTGGGCGGACGCCGTCGACGGCGCGGACGTCGTCGTCAACCTCGCAGGGCGCAGCGTCGACTGCCGCTACAACGACCGCAACCGGCGCGAGATCATGGACTCGCGCGTGGCGTCCACGCGCATCGTGGGGGAGGCGATCGCGCGCGCGGCCGACCCGCCGAGGGTCTGGCTCCAGGCGAGCACGGCGACGATCTACGCGCACACGCTCGGGCCTCCGAACGACGAGACAGGGCCGCTCGGGAGCACCGACGGGAAGTGGGGCTTCAGCATCCGGGTCGCGAAGGCGTGGGAGCGCGCGGCGGTGGAGGCCGACACGCCGCATACGCGCAAGGTGCTGCTGCGCTCGGCGATGATCATGAGCCCGGACCGCGGCGGCATCTTCGACACGCTCCTGACGCTCGTGAAGCGGCGGCTCGGCGGTCCCGCGGCGGGCGGGCGGCAGTACATGTCGTGGATCCACCACCGGGACTTCGCCAACGCGCTGCACTGGCTCATCGAGCACGAGGCGATCGACGGCGTCGTGAACGTCGCCTCGCCCAACCCGCTCCCGCAGCGCGACTTCTTCCGGCACCTGCGCGAGGCGTACGGCACCCGGGTCGGGCTTCCCGCGTCGCGGTGGATGCTCGAGCTCGGCGCGTTCGCGATGCGCACCGAGACCGAGCTGATCCTCAAGAGCCGGCGCGTCGTGCCCGGGCGGCTGCTCGAGCACGGCTTCGCCTTCGCGCTCCCGGACTGGCCCGAGGCGGCGCGAGATCTCGTCGCCGCGACGCGCGCCTAGGCGACGACGCGCGCGAACCGCTGCGGCCGCGGCTCGAACAGCCCGCCCAGCGTCGGATCGCGTGCCAGGCACGCCCGCAGCGCCGCGACGACCGCCGGGCAGAACTGCCGCCCGGCGAGCGACTCGATCTCCTCGATCGCCTCGGCGAGCGTGCGCGCGGGGCGGTACGGGCGGTCGCTCGTGATCGCGTCGAGGGTGTCGGCCACCGCGAGCATCCGCGCGGCGAGCGGGATCTCCTCGCCGGCCAGGCCGTCCGGGTAGCCGCCGCCGTCGAAGCGCTCGTGGTGGCTGCGGACCATCTCCTTGACGATCCGCGGCACGTCCAGCTCGCCGACGATGTAGCTCGACGTCTCGGGGTGCCGGCGCATCACCGCGACCTCGGCCGCGCTCAGGCGCGCCGGCTTGAGGAGGATCGAGTCCGGCACGCCGACCTTGCCGATGTCGTGGATCGTCGCGCCGACCTCCGCCGCGCGGCGCTGCGCCTCCGGCAGCCCGAGCTCGTCGGCCAGCAGCATCGTCACCTTCGCGACGCGCTCGACGTGACCGCCGGTGTACGGGTCCTTCGCCTCGATCGTCCGCGCCAGCGACGTGATCGTCGAGAGGTACGACCCGTGCACGCGCCCGACGAGGTCGCGCTTCTCGTCGAGCAGGCGGCGCAGGCGGCGGTTGGCGGCCTCGAGGTCGTCGCGGTTGCGGCGCAGCTCGACGACGCTCGCGCGCGACCGGTGGACGTAGCCGCGCTGGCCGAGCCACAGCGTCGCGACCGGCAGGGCGAACAGGAAGACCGTGATCGGGCCGAGGTGCTCGTACGTGACCGCCATCGCCGCGCCGATCACGCCGTACACGACGAAGTGCGCCCACAGCCACGCCATCCCCTCGCGCCAGACGGCCAGCGGCCGCCGGCCCTCGGCCATCGCGATGACGATCGACATCAGCGCGGTGTTGACGAGGTAGTAGGCGAGCGCGGCGGGGATGCCCGCGAAGATGCTCTGCAGCGGCGTCTCCGTCGGCATGACGGTGAAGACGGCGGCCGCGGCGGTGCCCGCCAGGCCGAGCGCGCCGAGGTCGAACGACCACTTGATCCGGTCGTCGCCGCGCGCGATCCGCACGAGCGCGATCCCGACCTCGCCGGCGATCGGCCCGACCGGCCCGAACGTGCACGCCAGCGCCAGCGTCGGCACCGAGGCGGCGGACAGGTTGAGCCCCTCGAAGAGGTCGATCCGGACGACGTCCAGCAGGACGACGGCGCCGACGAGGAGCAGGAGGAGGACGGGGGAGTCCATCGCGTCGATCGGCCCGCTGACGACCAGCGCGGCGATCACACCCGCGAGCAGCGCCGTGATGAGCGCCGGGATGTACTTCCGGCCCGGCGGCTCCTCCTCGTCAGCGTCCGGCTCGTCGGCGGGCGGCTCCGGCAGCGCGGCGCCCGCGGCTTCGACCAGCACCGGCTCCGGGGGGACCTCGCGCTCGGTCGTCGCCGCCTCGATCGTCTCGATCGCGGTCGGCGAGAGCGCGAGGCGCACGCGGTTGCGGCCGCCGGCCTTCGCGTCGTACAGCGCCGCGTCGGCGGCGGCGAGCAGCGACGCGACGTCCTCGCCGTCCTTGGGGAACGCCGCGACGCCGGCGCTGAACGAGCAGCGCATCCCGCCGCCGCGCTCGCTCTCCCACGAGACGTCCTGCACCGACTCGCGCACCATGTCGATGAGCTCCTCGGCCTGCGCGGCCGTCCAGTCCGGCAGCAGGAGGCAGAACTCCTCGCCGCCGAACCGCGCGGCGACGCCGCGGTCCTGCGCGGCACGGCCCAGCTCCTCGGCGACGCGCAGGATCGCCTGGTCGCCGGCGAGGTGCCCGAAGCGGTTGTTGATCGCGCGCAGGTGGTCGAGGTCCACCATCACCACGGCGACTGCGTCGTCGCGGCGGGTGGCGGCCCGCAGCGCCTCGTCGAGCGCCTGGTGGAGGTAGGTGAAGTTGAAGAGGCCGGTCTTGGGGTCGGTCTGCGACTTGTGGCGCAGCGCCGGCACGAGCATGGCCCGCGACACGAGCGCGAGCGGGCCGGCGAGGATCGTCGCGAGCCACGGGTCCTGCGCGTAGAGCGCGGCCAGCGCGGCGCCGCTCGTCGCCAGCGCGACGTCCACCGGCAGGTTCACCGCGAGCCCCCGCGCGCCGACGCGCAGCGGCCGGTGCCAGGCGATCCGCATGTGCAGCGCGAGCAGGGCGTCGACCGCGAGCACGAACGCCACCGCGGCGACACCGAGGGCCGCCGGCGCGAGCGGCCCGGTCATCGTCGTGTCGGGCACGCCGGCGATGCCGAGCACGGCGTGCGCGCCGAGCCCGGCGAGGACGTACGCGGCCGCGTGGAACGCCGGCACGTACCAGCGGACGCCGCCGCTGATCGCCGTCGGCGCGAAGCACAGCAGCGCGAGCAGCGGCAACGCCGCCGGCGGCAGCGCCACGGTCGCCCAGAACACGAACACGAGCCCCGGGTGCAGCGAGGCGCTTCCGGGCGTGGAGACCTCGAAGAACGAGGCGATCGCGCACAGCGCGGCGGTGACGCCGAGCAGCGTGAGGTCGATCGCCTGCAGGTCCGGCCCGGCGAGCGCTGTCGCGGCCGCCGCGGCGGCGACCGCGAGCACCGTCAGCACGCGCGCCGCGCGCGGCAGGTCGCGGAATCGGGGGTCCCGGCGCTTCATGGCCGCCTGCCTAGCGATCGAAGCTGGTCGACCAGGACACGCGCGCCAGCTGCGCTTCCGACCAGCTCACACGGCTGTAGTCCGCCGCTGTCGACCAGCTCACGCGGCTGAAGCTCGCTCGCAGCGCGTCCGGCGCCTGGCTCCAGCTCACGCGACTCCAGCTCACGCGCTGCCAGTCGATCGTGCGCGTCTGCGGGTCGAGCAGCGTGCTCGGCGCGGGCGCGGTGGCCGGGGCCGTCGTCGGGTTGAGCTGCGCCTTGTCCACCGCGGCCTCGGCGCCGTCGACCGTCTCGGTCACCGTGGTCGCCTCGACCGGCTGGCCGCTCGCGTCGACGAGCGTCGACGACGACGGGCTCGTCACGGCGCGCGTGCGCTTGACGAGCGTGGCCTTGACCTGCTGCGGGCTCCAGGAGGGATAGGCCTGCAGCAGGTCGGCCACCTCGCCGGAGACGAGCGCGGCCGCCATCGACGTGCCGCCGATCCGCAGGTAGTCGCCGTCGACGACGCACTGCGGGCACTGCCCCGCGTAGTACGACCCGGGGGCGAGCGGAGCGACCAGGTGCGCGCCGGGCGCGACGACGTCGGGCTTCGCGATGCCGTCCTGCGTCAGGCCGCGGGTCGACCACGCGGTCAGGCGGTCGTCGCCGATGTCCTTGGTGCCGAGGTCGTCGACCGCGCCGACCGTGATGATGTGCGGGTCGTTGCCCGGCGAGTAGTGGGCGGCGCCCTCGGTGGTCCCGCCGTTGCCCGCCGCGGCGACCACGACGATCCCCGCGAACCAGGCCTGCTCGACGGCGGCGTCCAGCGGGTCGGTCAGGTACGACTCGGCGACCGACGAGCGCAGCGAGAGGTTGACGACGCGGATGTTGTACTCGGTGCGGAAGTCCACGACGAACTGCAGCCCGGCGACGACGTCGGCCAGCGTCGTGGCGCCGTTGCCGTCGTCGACCTTGACCGAGATCAGGTTCGCGTCGGGCGCGACGCCGGCGTAGCGGCCGTAGAGCGGGTCTGCGGCGTCGCGGTTCGTCCCGTTGCCCGCGATCAGCCCGGCGACGTGGGTGCCGTGGCCGTACTGGTCGCCGGCGCGCGGCGCGTCGGGGTTGGCGACGGCGGTCGCGATCACGCGGGAGCGGGTGTCGGTCTGCGAGATGCGGAAGTCCGGGTGGTCGCCCGCGATGCCCGTGTCCACCACCGCGACGCCGATCCCCTTGCCGGTCGTCCCCATCGCCCACGAGCGGTCCGCCCGGATCGACTGGTTGAACGAGGTGCGCAGCGCCACCGGGTCGACGGTGCCGCTCTCCTTCACCGCCGCATTCAGGCTCACCGCGCGGACGTCGCGCCGTGTCCCGAGGCCGGCCGCGTCTCTTGCCGGGATCCCGGTGACGACGAGGCCGCGGATGAGCGGCAGCCTTCGCGTGATCCGGCCGCCGGCGCGCTCCGCGGCGGCGGTGGCCGCCGCTGCGTCCGCGCCCGGCCTGAGCTGGACGATGACGTCGACCTCTCTCGCGGGCGTCTGGCCGGCGAGCGTCAGCAGGGACTGGCCGACGTTCTGCGTCGGCGCGGTCGCCGGCTCGAGGGCCGGCAGGCTCGGCGTGGGGGAGGCGGGAAGGCCCACCAGCACGACGATCGCGAGCAGGCAGAGGGCGAGAGCGGGAACGGCAAGGGGCAGCCGGCCCGGCCGGCGCAGGGTGATGGGCATGACGCGAGAGACCTCCGGTCGGGCGGTGGGGGCGCCCGGGGGGAACGGGGTGTAGTCCGGGCTTCGGTGGGTCTCGTGGGGGGGCTTGAGAGGGCCTGGACGTTTGTTCTACCGCCCTTTTCGACGCCGTGAGTTCCACCGTTTTCCAGCGGGAAACGATTGGCGCGTTGACGCGGAGGAACCGGGGCGGTCAGACTGGCGTGAGTGCCTCTTGACCATTACGGGCTGCTCATCGGCACGCTCGCGGACCACTTCCGCGACACGCCCGACAACCAGGGCCACTGGTACCACGTCAACCTGCGCGTGACGGCTCCTGGGGGGACGTACCGGTGCGCGATCGACGTCGACAGCCACGCTTCCGCCGTCGGGGTGCAGTGGAAGGTGCTGACGGTGCCGATGGGGGCGCTCGGGCCGGTCGGCGGGCTCGGTGACGGCTACCACGAGCTCGCGCGGTCGCAGGCCGACGGCGCGCTGGACCTGATCCGCCACCCGTCGCTGATCAACAGCCCCGGCTGCTGGTTCGTGCAGCGCCCGCCGGAATGGCTCGAGGCGCTGATCCGGCGGTTCCTGCCCCGGCGGCCGTGGATCAGCGGGTCGAACGTCGAAGCCTCCGAGGCTCTGGAGTCGATCCTGCGGGTCGGGGAGCGCACGTACGTCTGGGGCGAGCCGTTCACGACCGGGCTCGGGATGCACAACGTCCACCAGAACCAGGGCGATCCGATCGGCAGCCAGTGGGCCGCCGAGAACGGGATCTGGCAGGACGGCGGCACGATGACGCTGCGCCCCGACGGCAGCCTCGACGCGTTCGTCTCGAAGTTCTCGTCGCAGGCGTCGCAGACCGACGCGGACGGCCACCCGGCCTAGGCGCGGACGTCGAGCAGCGAGCGCTCGGTCTCGGCAAGCGTCCGCAGGACCTTCGCGTTCGCCGTGTACAACGTCTTGGCGACGATCAGGCCGACGACGTCCTCGGCGAGGTCCTCGGTCTCGTAGCCCTCGGTCGAGACGTTGGCGATGTTGTGCGCGCGGGTGGCGAGCAGGGTCTGGGCCTGCTGCATGCCGGCGGCCGGGATGCTCAGCATCGGGTCGGTTGTCGTCTTCTTCGGTCGCGCGCGTTCGGCCGCGTGTGGGGTTCTCGACGGATGGGCTACGCCGACGTGGGCTGCTCCTCGTTCCCGCGGGCGTCGAGCTGCTCGATGATGCGCTGGAACGCCGGGTCGCGCTCGCTGCGGCGGTCGTTGATGGGGTTGAGGACGCCGCGGAGGACGGACATCGCGGTCCACCTTCGCGGGCGGATGATGCGCGGGCTGCGCCGTTCGATGCCCTTCACGATCGCCTCGCCGGCGACCGCGGGCGGCAGGCGCTTGAGCAGCGGCTTCGGCATCTGGTCCATGATCGAGTCGGCGAGCGGGTCGGCGTCGATGATCTTGTGGACCATCTCGGTGTCGATGAAGCCGAAGTAGGCGACGCTCGCGCTCGCGCCGTGCGGGACGAGCTCCGTCCGCAGCGCACGGCCGAGCTGCTCGACGCCGGCCTTCGCCATCGCGTACGGCGTCGCGCCGGCGCCGTTCATGAACGCGTAGATCGACGCGATCACGACGACGTGGCCGCGGCGCGCGACGATCTGCGGCAGCGCGACGTCGACGGTCCGGTAGACGCCGTAGAGGTTCACGTCGAGGACGCGCTCGAACGACTCGGTCGACATGGCTCTGAGCGTCGCGCCCTTCGAGGCGATCCCGGCGTTCGCGACCACGACGTCCAGGCCGCCGAAGCGCTCGGTCGTCAGCGCGACCGCGCGCTGCAGCGCGCCGCGGTCCGTGACGTCGGCCGCGATGCCGATCGCCTTGGTGTCGTGGAGCTGCTGCGCGGCGCGATCCGCGGCGTCCTGGTCGAGGTCGACCACCGCGACCGACGCGCCTCGTTTGATCAGCGCCTGCGCGGTCCCGAACCCGATGCCGCGAGCGGCACCCGTCACCAGCGCGGTCTTCCCGGCGAGGTCGTAGCGGGGCATGGCCGGGAAGTATCCACGTCCAACGCTCGATAACGCCGCTTATGTCGACTCTTCGCGATGAGTGCTGGCGGTAGTGTCGGCGCATGGCCACCGTCACGCCGATCGCCGACCTGAAGCGCAGCCCGACCGCCGCGCTGTTCCAGGGTCGCGAGGAGATCCCCGTCTCGATCTTCGTCACCGAGTACCCGCGGCGCGGGCAAGGTCCGGACCTGCACCTGCATCCGTACGCGGAGGCGTTCGTCGTGCTGACCGGGACGGCGCTGTTCACCGCCGGCGACGAGCAGATCGAGGTTGCCGGCGGCAATCTCGTCGTCGTGCCCGCCGAGACGCCGCATGGCTTCAAGTGCGCGGGCGACGACACGCTGCGGGTCGTGAGCGTCCATCCCAGCCCGACCGTGCAGCAGACGAATCTCTGAGTTATGGAGCGCGGGAACCGATGGGCGGACGTGCTCGTGCTCGTCGTGGCCGTCGTGGTCCCGCTCGCGGGCGTCGTGCTCGCCGTGGCGGCGTACGGGCGCGGTGAGCGGGCGCTCGCTCTGCGCCTCGCTGCGGCCGTGGTGCTCGGCGCGTTTGCGTACGCGCTGCTGTTCGCCTAGCGGGTCGCGAACGCGTATGGCGGGCGGAAGACGCCCTCCTCGGTGACGATCGCCGTGACGAGGTCGTGCGGGGTGACGTCGAACGCGAAGTTCGCGGCGGGAGAGTCGCCGGGCGTGCCGAGCTCGTCGGGCTCGCGTTCCTCGATCGGGATCTCCGCGCCCGTCGCGATGTTCGGGTCGATGGTCGAGGTCGGCGCCGCGACGTAGAACGGGATTCCGTGGCGGGCGGCGAGCGCGGCGAGCGGGTATGTGCCGATCTTGTTCGCGACGTCGCCGTTGGCCGCGATCCGGTCGGCGCCGACCACCGCGATGTCGACGAGCCCGCGCGACATGAGCAGGCCGGCGCTCGAGTCGGTCACGACTGTGTGGGGGATCTCGTCGTGCGCGAGTTCGTAGGCGGTGAGCCGGGCGCCCTGCAGCAGCGGTCGCGTCTCGGGGACCCAGACCTCCGTGATGTGGCCGGCGTCGTGGGCGGCGCGGATCACGCCGAGGGCGGTCCCGACGCCCCCGGTCGCGAGCGCGCCCGCGTTGCAGTGGGTCATGACGCGCTGAGGCTCGTCGAACAGCGCGGCGCCGCGCTCGGCGATGATCCGCGTCGCCTCCGCCTCCCGCCGGGCGATCTCGTGGGCGATGTCGAGCGCTCTTGCGGCGCCGGCCTCACGGACGCGGTCGAGCGCCCAACGGAGGTTGATCGCGGTCGGCCGGGTGCCGCCCAGCCGCGCGATCGCGCCCTCGAAGTCCCCTTCGCTCGCGAGCGCCGCGCCATACGCCGCCGCGATCCCGATCGCGGGCGCGCCTCGGACGGCGAGGGTCTCGATCGCCTGTACGACCTCCGAGACCGTCGTGCACCGCAGCCACAGCTCCTCGCCGGGAAGCAGCCGCTGGTCGAGGACCAGAAGAGCCCCGTCCTCCCACCGCAACGGCTCCACGATCGCCATCGGTGCCAGGCACCTTAATGTTGCGGTGCCAGGCACGTTAACAATCGGGGACAGTCCCCTTCACATTGCGGGGACAGTCCCCTTCAGATCGCGGGGACAGTCCCGTTCACATTGCGGTGCCAGGCACGGGCGTGGTGCGGCGGGGGGCGAGGAGCGCGTCGAGTTCGCGGCGCAGCCAGGTCTCGAGGCGGCCGCGGCGGTGGATCGCCCAGGTGATGAGCGCGCCGTTGTAGGTGTTCTGGACCGACTGCGCGAGTCGGCGGGTGTCGGTCGGGGTGAGCTCGCCCGCGGCGACGGCAGCGTCGAGGAGAACGCGGATCTCGTCGCGGACGGCGGTTGCGTGCGCGTGCGCGAGCGCGTGGAACTCCGGGTCGGCGAGGTCGATCTGGAGGAAGGCGAGGTGGTTGGCCATGACCTCGGGTGAGGCGACGGACGCGCTCATCCGGACGAGGCCGGTCGCGAGCGCGCGCAGCGGCGACCGCGAGCGACGGGCCGCTTCGCGCAGAGGCTCCCCCGCCCCCTCCGCCCCGCGCCGTGCGACCGCGAGCAGGAGCCCGCGCTTGGAGGAGAACCGCTGCACGAGCGTCGCCGGCGAGAGCCCGGCCTCCTGCCCCACCGCCGCGAGCGTCAGCCCGGCAGGCCCCACCCGCGCCACCACGCGGATGGCGGCGGCGAGGACCGCGTCGTCGTCGATCGTCTTCGTCCGCGGCATGCGCCGCGATAATAACCGAACGAACGTTTATAATCGTCGGCATGATCGGAGATGAGCTTCGGGGCCACGTCGCGCTCGTCGCGGGTGGGACGCGCGGCGCCGGCCGCGGGATCGCGATCGAGTTGGGCGCAGCGGGCGCGACCGTCTACGTCACGGGCCGCACCACGCGCACCGCGCGCTCCCCCATGAACCGCTCGGAGACGATCGACGAGACCGCCGAGCTGGTGGACGCCGCGGGCGGGCGAGGGATCGCCGTGCGGGTGGATCACTCGGATCCGGCGGAGGTCAGGGCGCTGATCGAGCGGATCGCCGGCGAGCAGCACGGGCACCTCGACGTCCTGGTCAACGACGTCTGGGGCGGCGACCCGCTCACGCAGTGGTCGGTCCCGTTCTGGGAGCACTCGCTCGAGGACGGCCTGAAGCTCGTGCGCAACGCCGTGGAGACGCACGTCATTACCAGCCACGCCGCGGCGCCGCTGATGGTCGCGCGCGGGCGCGGGCTCGTCGTCGAGGTGACCGACGGCGCGACCGACGACTACCGCGGCTCGCTCTTCTACGACCTCGCGAAGGCGTCGGTGATCCGGCTCGCGAAGGCGCAGGCGGCCGATCTCGACGGCACCGGCGTCACCGCGCTCGCCCTCACCCCCGGGTTCTTGCGCTCGGAGGCCGTCCTCGACCACTTCGGCGTCACCTCGGAGACCTGGCGGGACGCGATCGCGCGCGACCCGCACTTCGCCGCGTCGGAGACGCCGCGCTTCGTCGGGCGTGCGGTGGCCGCGCTCGCGCAGGACCCCGAGGTTCATCCGTTCGCCGGGCGAACGCTGACGTCGTGGGAGCTCGCGAAGGAGTACGGGTTCGCGGACGTCGACGGCGCGCGGCCGGACTGGGGCGCGCACTACGCCGAGCACGTCGCGTCGTAGCGCCCTCGATCCTGGCGCGGCGACGCTCCTACCGGGACCCGCGCGGCGCCGCCGACCTGAGGTATTGGGACGGACCGCCTGGACCGCGGAGACGCGTCGCGGGCCCGCCGGCGGCGGAGCGGCCCGCGGTGGTGGAGCAGCCTCCGGCGCCGGAGCGTCGCGCGGTGGTGGAGCAGCCGCGGACGCCTCAGTGCAACGGCTTGCCGCCCGTCGCGCCGATCACCTCGCCGCTGATGTACGACGAGTCGTCGCTCGCCAGGAACACGTAGAGAGGAGCGAGCTCGCCGGGCTGGCCCGGGCGCCCGAGCGGCGTGTCGCCGCCGAACTGCGCGTTCCTCTCCCCCGGGAAGCTCATGACGACGAGCGGCGTCCAGATCGGGCCGGGCGCGACGGCGTTCACGCGGATCCCGCGATCGGCGACCTCCTGCGCGAGCCCCTTCGTGAACGTCGAGATCGCGCCCTTCGTCGTCGCGTAGTGCAGCAGCTCCGGCGACGGCTCCGCCGCCTGGATCGACGTCGTGTTCACGATCGTGGACCCGGGCTCCATCTTCGGCACCGCCGCCTGGCAGAGGTGGAACATGGCGATGATGTTCGTGCGGAAGACGAACTCGATCTCGTCGGCGGGGATCTCGAGGAACGACTCGTACGACATCTGGTACGCGGCGTTGTTGACGAGCACGTCGAGGCGCCCGAGCTCGGCGACCGCCCGCTCCACCAGCGCGAAGCAGTGCTCGCGCGAGCCGATGTCGCCGGCCACGGTCACGCAGCGCCGCCCGGCCTCCTCGACCAGGCGCGCCGTCTCGGCCGCGTCGTCGTCCTCGTTCAGGTACGAGCACAGGACGTCGGCGCCCTCGCGCGCGAACGCGATCGCCACCGCGCGCCCGATGCCCGAGTCGCCCCCGGTGATCAGCGCGACCTTGTCCTTCAGGCGGCCGTGGCCGACGTAGGTGTCCTGGCCGTGGTCGGCGAGCGGCTTCATCTCCGCCTCGCGCCCAGGCGGCTCCTGTTCCTGCTCGGGGAACGGCGGGCTCGGGTGGGTCTTGGTCGGGTCTTCCATGACCCGCGAGCTACCCGCCGATGAACTCCTCGATCAGCGAGTTCACGGCGTCGGGCTGTTCGAGGTGGAGGAAGTGGCCCGCGCCGGGCACGACCTCGACCCGGCTCGGCGGCCGGAGCAGGTCCGTTGCGTGGGCGGACACGTCCGGCAGCAGGCAGCCGTCGCGGTCGCCGTAGAGGAAGAGCGTCGGCGGGCGGGGCGAGTCGTCGACCGCGGGCGGCCGGCGCGCCTGCGCGAGCGCGCGCGGGACCGTCTCGCGGTAGTAGCGCAGGGCGGCCGTCCGGTTGCGCGGCCCGGCCAGCGACGCGAGCACCTCGGGCACGTCGTCCGACGCGTCGTAGCCCGGCGACCAGTCGCGCCAGAGCTTCGGGATCACGCGCCGCAGCGCCCGCTCGGAGACCCCGGGGACGAGCTGGAAGAACATGTACCAGCTGCGCCGGAGCTGCCGGGCGGCGAGCCGCGGGTCGCGCAGCGCGGCCACGATCGCGGGGTCGGGCGGGACCGCCAACGCGACGTGCCGCCCGAACAGCCGCGGAGAGTGCGCGCCGAGGACGTACGCCGTCTCCGCGCCCCAGTCGTGCCCGATCAGCACGGCGCGCTCGTCGCCGGCCAGGGCGCCGTGCAGCGCGGCGGCGTCGCGGGCCAGCGCCGCCATCGAGTAGTCGCCGTCGGGGGCGAGGTCGGTCGGCGCGTACCCGCGCGTCCACGGCGCGACGACCCGCCAGCCGCGCTCGGCGAGGTACGGCCCGAGGTGCCGCCACGTCCTCGCCGTGTCCGGATAGCCATGGAGGCACAGAGCGAGCGGCCCGTCCGCCGGTCCCCACGCGAGCGCCGCGAACCGCAGGCCGTTCGCCTCCACGCGGAGGCGCTCGCCTGCGGTCGCGGTCGCGCCGGCCATCCCGGCCGGGACCCTAACGGGTGGTGATCGTCGCCACGCGGATCGCGTTGATGCGGACGCTGGACAGCCAGACCTGGTCGCCGTTGCCGAGGTGGATGCAGCGCAGGCCCACGGTCGCGCCGTTCGGCAGGTCCAGGGCGGCGGTCATCGACGTCGACTGCGCGGCGTTTGCCCGCAGGCCGCGGTTCATGCCGCCGACGAGCATGTCGTCGCCCCGCGTCAGGTAGCAGTCGGCGCTGACGGTGTTGCCGTTGCTCGAGCTGTTGTGGACGCTCGCGCTCGCGGTGACGACGTACTTGCCCGGGTCGAGGTTGAGGGTCTCGACCGTGGTCCACGTGTCGGCGGGGAGGGACGGGTACGTCTCGGCGACGGCCTCGTAGGCGTCGCTCGGGCCGCGCTCGCCGGTCGCGCCCTTCGCGCCGGTGTCCCCCTTGTCGCCCTTCGGACCGGCAGGGCCGGCCGGGCCGGCGGGACCGGTCGCGCCCTTCGGGCCGGCGGGACCGGCAGGACCGGCGGGACCGGTCGCGCCCTTCGGCCCGGCGGGACCGGCGGGGCCGGTGTCGCCCTTGTCACCCTTCGGGCCGATCGCGCCGGCGGCACCGGCGGGCCCGGCGGGCCCGGCCTCGCCCTTGGCGCCGGCCGCGCCGCGCGCCCCGGTGTCGCCCTTCGGCCCCCGCTCGCCCTGCGGCCCTTGCGGCCCCTGCGGGCCGGCGGGCCCGGCCGCGCCGTCGCGGCCCGGGGCGGCATCTGCCCGCGGCAGCGCGCCCGGGGCGAAGTCGCGGGCGGTCAGGGTGCCGTCCTTGACCTTGGCGGTGGTGACCGCGCCCTTGCGGAGATGCTTGGTCTCGACGGAGTTGACGGGAAGCACGCCCGCCGCGTACGCCCCGCCGGTCATGGCCAGGACGAGCGCCAGCGTGGCGACCACGTTCGCGTAGGTGAGCTTCAGCTTGATCATGCGCCGCAGCGTGCCGCCGCCCGGCGGGGCTCGCATCGGGGACGTCCCCAAATCGCCCCCGGGTGAGAGCCCGCCTGCACCGCGCGGCCGCCGCGGGAGTAGCCTCCGGGCGTGGCCGTCAGGGCCGAGAGGGTCGACGCGTCGGTGACCGAGCCGCTCTGCGCGCGCGTACGCGAGCGGGTGGACGAGGCGCACGTCGCGCAGGTCGAGGAGTTCGTCCGCCAGTACTACCGCTGGATCCCGCCCGAGGACCTCACCGGGCGCGCCGAGATCGACCTCTACGGCGCGGCGGTCGCGCACTGGGCGTTCGCGCGCCGGCGCAAGCCCGGCGAGGCGAGCGTCCGCATCTACAACCCGGTCTTCGAGCAGCACGGCTGGCAGTCGACGCACACGGTCGTCGAGGTGGTCAGCGACGACATGCCGTTCCTCGTCGACTCGCTGGGGATGGCCGTCCAGCGGCGCGACTATGGCATCCACCTGTTCGTCCACCCCGTCATGCGCGTCACGCGCGACCAGGACGGCGAGCTGCAGCAGGTCCTGCCCGCGCACGACGAGCTGGGCGAGCCCGAGTCCGTCATCCACATCGAGATCGACCGGCAGACCGAGAAGACCGCTCTCGACGCGCTCAAAGACGACCTCCTGCGCGTGCTCGGCGACGTCCGCGCCGCGGTCGAGGACTGGCCGCGGATGCAGGAGCAGGCCCGCGCGCTTGCCGCCTCCCTCGACGACCCTCCCCCGCCCGTCGAGGACTTCGAGCGGCTCGAGGCCAACGCGCTGCTCGAGTGGCTGGCCGACGACCACTTCGTCTTCCTCGGCTACCGCGAGTACGAGCTGGCGACCGAGGACGGCGAGGAGGTCCTGCGCGCGCTGCCGGACACCGGCCTGGGGATCCTGCGCCGCCGCCGCGGCGCCCGCGCGACGAAGTTCGGCCACCTGTCGGCCCGCGCCCGGGCGCTCGTCCGCGCGCCGCGCCTGCTCATCCTGACCAAGGCGAACTCCCGCGCGACGGTGCACCGCAACGCCCACCTCGACTACATCGGGATCAAGCGCTTCGACGCCGAGGGCAACGTCGTCGGCGAGCGGCGCTTCCTCGGCCTGTACACGTCCGCGTCGTACAAGGCGCGCCCGCACGAGATCCCGCTGCTGCGCCACAAGACGAAGGCGGTGCTCGCGCGCGCCGCGTTCCCGCCCGGCAGCCACGACGAGAAGGCGCTCGTCGACATCCTCGAGGGGCTCCCCCGCGACGAGCTGTTCCAGGTCGGCGAGGACGAGCTGTACGAGCTGGCGATGGCGATCCACGCGCTCAACGGCCGGCCGCGCGTGCGGCTGTTCGTGCGCCGCGACGCGTACGAGCGCTTCCTGTCGTGCCTCGTCTTCCTGCCGCGCGAGCGCTTCAACACCCAGAACCGCGAGCGGATCGGCGCGATTTTGCGGGAGGCGTTCCGCGCCGAGAGCGTCGACTTCTCGCTCAACCTCGCCGAGTCCGTGCTGGTGCGGATCCACTTCATCGTGCGGACCGGCGACGCCGGGCTGCCGGACGTCGACGTCGACGCGCTGGAGCAGCACATCGTCGAGGTCACGCGGTCGTGGACGGACGCGCTGCAGGAGGCGCTGACCGACGAGCTGGGCGAGGAGGCCGGCCGCGCGCTGTTCCGCAAGTACGGCAACGCGTTCCCGACCGCCTACCGCGCCGACTGGCTCGCCCGCGCGGCGGTCGCCGACGTGCGCCGGATCGAGCAGCTCGGCCGCGACGGCGGGCTCGGGATGACCCTCTACCGCCCGCTGGAGGCCGACGCCCACGTCCTGCGCTGCAAGCTGTACCGCACCGGCGAGCCGGTCTCGCTCTCCGACGTGCTGCCGATGTTCGAGCACTCGGGGCTGAAGGTCGCCGACGAGCGCCCGTACGAGGTGACGCCCCGCGACGCGCCGCCGGTGTGGGTCTACGACTTCGGCCTCGCGCACGCCGGCGAAGTCGACGTCGACGAGGTGCGCGACGACTTCGAGGACGCGTTCGCGCGCGTCTGGCGCGGCGAGGTCGAGGACGACGGGTTCAACGCGCTCGTGCTGCGCGCGCGGCTGAGGTGGCGCGACGTCGTCGTGCTGCGCGCGATCGCGCGCTACCTGCGACAGGCGGGCACGACGTTCAGCGACCGCTACATGGAGCAGACGCTCGCGCGGCACCCGGCGCTCGCGCGCGAGCTGGTCGAGCTGTTCGCCGCGCGCTTCGACCCCCGGCGCGGCCGCGACGCCGAGGACGCCGACGCGATCGCCGAGCGCATCGACGCCGCGATCGAGGGCGTCGCGAGCCTCGACGAGGACCGGATCCTGCGCAACTTCCTCGCGGTCGTCCGCGCGACGCTGCGCACGAACCACTTCCATGACGCGCCGCGCCTCGTGCTCAAGCTCGACCCGGCGCGGATCCCGCTGCTGCCCGCGCCGCGGCCGCGGTTCGAGGTCTTCGTGTACTCGCCGCGGGTCGAGGGCGTGCACCTGCGCGGCGGCCAGGTCGCGCGCGGCGGGCTGCGCTGGTCGGACCGGCGCGAGGACTTCCGCACCGAGGTGCTCGGCCTGATGAAGGCGCAGATGGTCAAGAACGCACTCATCGTGCCGGTCGGGGCGAAGGGCGGGTTCGTCGTCAAGCGGCCGCCGGAGGGGCGGGAGGCCCTGCTGAACGAGGTCGTCGCGTGCTACCGCGAGTTCGTCGGCGGCCTGCTCGACGTCACCGACAACATCGTCGACGGCAAGGTCGTCCCGCCGACCGACGTCGTGCGCTTCGACCACGACGACCCCTACCTCGTCGTCGCCGCCGACAAGGGCACCGCGACGTTCTCGGACATCGCGAACGCCGTCGCCGAGGAGCACGGTTTCTGGCTCGGTGACGCGTTCGCGTCCGGCGGGTCGGCGGGCTACGACCACAAGCGGATGGGGATCACCGCGCGCGGCGCGTGGGAGTCGGTCAAGCGCCACTTCCGCGAGCGCGGCGTCGACGTGCAGACCGAGGACTTCACGGTGGCCGGGATCGGCGACATGTCCGGCGACGTCTTCGGCAACGGGATGCTGCTCTCCGAGCACATCCGGCTCGTCGCGGCGTTCGATCACCGGCACGTCTTCCTCGACCCCGACCCCGACGCGGCGACGTCCTTCGCGGAGAGGCGCCGCCTGTTCGAGCTGCCCCGATCGTCGTGGGACGACTACGACCGGTCGCTGATCTCCGAGGGCGGCGGCGTGTTCCCGCGCACGGCGAAGTCGATCGAGCTGTCGCCGCAGGTGCGCGCGGCGCTCCACCTCGACGCGGAGCGCTTGACGCCGAACGACCTCATCCGGGGGATCCTGCGCGCGCCGGTGGACCTGCTGTGGAACGGCGGGATCGGGACGTACGTGCGCGCCTCGGAGGAGACCGACGCGGATGTCGGGGACAAGGCGAACGACGGGGTCCGGGTCACGGCGCGCGAGCTGCGCTGCCGCGTCGTCGGCGAGGGCGGCAACCTCGGGCTGACGCAGCGCGCGCGGGTCGAGTACGCGCTCGCCGGCGGGGCGATCAACACCGACGCGATCGACAACGCGGCGGGCGTCAACACCTCCGACCGCGAGGTAAACGTCAAGATCCTGCTCGGCTCGGTCGTCGCGGCCGGCGACATGACGCTCAAGCAGCGCGACCGGCTGCTCGCCGACATGACCGACGAGGTCGCGGCGCTCGTGCTGCGCGACAACGCCCGGCAGGCCGAGGCGCTCAGCCTCGCCGCCGCGCAGGCGCCGGCGATGCTCGACGTGCACGATCGCTTCATCCGCCACCTCGAGCACGTCGCGCGGCTGGATCGCGAGCTGGAGGCGCTGCCGGACGCCGAGGCGGTCGAGGCGCGGCGCGCGGCGGGCCTCGGTCTGACCCGCCCGGAGCTGGCGGTGCTGCTGGCCTACAGCAAGATCACCGTCTACGACGCCCTGCTGGACTCAGAGCTGCCGGAGGATCCCCATCTCTCGCGGGACCTCGCGCTCTACCTCCCCTCCCCCCTGCCCGAGCGGTTCGGCGAGGCGATGGAGCGCCACCGCCTGCGGCGCGAGATCATCGCGACCTTCGTCACCAACAGCATGGTCGACCGCGCCGGCACGACGTTCGCGTTCCGGATGCAGGAGGAGACCGGCGCGTCGGCGGCCGACATCGCGCGGGCCTACGCGGTGGCCCGCGAGGTGTTCGCCATGCCGCCGTTCTGGCGCGAGGTCGACGGGCTCGGGCACGACATCGCCGCCTCCACGCAGCTCGAGATGCTGCTCGGCGCGCGCAAGCTGATCGAGCGCGCGACGCGGTGGCTGCTGCGCAACCGCCGGCGGCCGCTCGACATCGCGGCGACGATCGCGGACTTCGCCGACGGCGCGCGCGAGCTGGGCGAGGCGCTGCCCGGGATCCTGGTCGACGCCGACCGCGACGCGTGGGACACGCGCGTCGCGACCCTGGAGACCGCCGGCATCCCCCGGCCGCTGGCCGCGCAGGCGGCGAGCTTCGACGCGATGCTCGCGGTGCTCGACGTCGTCGAGGTCGCGGCGGCCGCCGGCCAGTCGGTCGAGGCGGTCGCGGCGCTGCACTTCCGCCTCGGCGCGCGGCTGCGCCTGCACTGGCTGCGCGACCAGATCGCGGTGCTCCCGCGCGACGACCGGTGGAGGGCGATGGCCCGCGCCGCGCTGCGCGACGACCTGATGACGCTGCACCGGGAGCTGACCGACGACGTCCTGCACGAGAGCCCCGGGCCCGGCAGCGTCGACGAGCGGCTCGGCGCGTGGATGGACGCGAACCGGGCGACGCTCGACCGCTCGCTCGGGATCCTCGACGACATCCGCGCCGGCGGCGCCTACGACCTGACGACGCTGCCGGTCGCGCTGCGCGAGATCCGCGCGCTGATCCAGGACACCGCGCCTGTATAGCCAGAAACCGGGGCGTGCGGTGGCCGAATGGACGGGTCAACCGCCGCGCGCGCGGGGCGACCACCAGGGGCATGCGCCGCGCGTTCCCTGCCGCGGTGGCCGCGCTCGCGGCCATCCTCGCCCTCGCGGCGCCCGCCGCCGCGGCTCCGCTCGCCGGCTCGGCCTACGACTCGGGCGACGGCAACGAGGACAACGGGCTGGGTCTCGACTGGCAGGGCGGCGTCGCGGCCGGCGTCGTCAAGGAGTCCCCGGACGCCAACGACGACTGCTTCGTCGGCGGCGTCAAGGAGCTGACGCCGAACCAGTGGGCGTTCAACCGCTCGGCCGGCGGCTGCACGCCGGGCAAGTCGAACCTCCGGGTCGCGTTCGCCAACCCCGAGTCGTCCGCCGCGACGACGTTCGGGCACTTCGCGTTCTTCCGCAACGACACCACCGGCAACACCTTCCTGACGTTCGAGCTCAACCAGAGCGCGACGACGTGGACGAACGCGACCGGCACCACGATCCCGTGCCGCAACACCGGCGACCTGCTGCTCTCGTTCGAGGTCGGCGGCTCGACGCTCCAGACGAGCCTGTACCGCTGGACGGGCGACGGCTCCGGCCCCGCCGCATGCCCGAACGGCGCGAACGGCACGTTCACAGGGTCCGGCGTCATCCCGGCCGGCCGCTTCCAGGGGACGATGAACGCGGCCGCCGCGATCGCCAACTACGTCAACCCGGCCGCGTACGGCGCGGTGTTCCCGCAGAACGCGTTCGGCGAGGCCGCGATCGACATCCCGGCGGTGCTCTCGAGCATGGGCGCGAGCCCGTGCTTCGGCTTCCTGCAGATGCAGGTCCACTCGCGCTCGTCGTCCTCGATCTCCTCGGCGATGATCGACTACACGAGCCCGGTGCCGGTCAACATCCAGTCCTGCGCCGCCACCGGCACCGAGTACCAGGACACGAACGGCAACGGCGCGCGCGACGCCGGGGAGCCCGGGCTCTCCGGGTTCCGGATGTACGCGGACCTCGACGACGACGGCGCGTGGGACGCCGGCGAGCCCTCCGGTGTGTCCGACGCGACCGGCTTCTACCGCATCCTCGACGTCCCGGCGGGCAGCGCGAAGGTCCGCCAGGTCCCGCGCGCGGGCTGGCAGTGCTCGCAGCCGAGCCCGTGCCACTACGCGCGCACGTTCACGACGAGCGGGAACTCGACCGGGAACGACTTCGGGAACCTCGGGCCGTCGACCGCGTCGGGGATCGCGTTCGACGATGTCGACGGCGATGGGGTGCGCGAGGCCGGTGAGCTGGGGCTCGCGGGCGCGACGCTGTACGCCGACCTCGACGACGACGGCGCCCTCGACGCCGGCGAGCCCTCTGCCGTCTCCGACGCCTCCGGGGCGTGGACGGTGCAGGACATCCCGGCCGGCACCTACCGCATCCGCCAGGTGGCGATCGCGGGCCGCACGTGCACGACGCCCGCGACCTGCTCGTCGCAGCACACGTTCTCGTCCGGGTCGGTGGTGAGCGGGCTGGAGTTCGGCAGCTACGCCGCGGCGACGCTCGCCGGCACCGTGCTCGAGTCCGGCGGCGCGCCGGTCGCGGGCGCGCAGGTCTTCCTCGACGCCGACGGCGACGACGCGTTCGACCTGGGCGAGCCGCAGGCGACGACGTCGGCCTCCGGCGCGTGGTCGATCGGCGGCCTCGCCCCCGGCGCCTACACGGTGCGGGTCACGCTGCCCGGCGCGAGCTGGTACTGCGTCGCGCCGGCGGCGACGTGCGAGCACGCGGCCACGCTCACCTCCGGCCTGACCGCGAGCGGCCGCGACTTCACGCTCGCGCGCTACGCGACCGTGACCGGCACCGTGTGGGACGACGTCGACGGCGACGGGGTGCGCGAGGCCGGGGACAACGGCGTCGCGGGCTTCACGCAGTGGGTCGACTACGACGGCGACAACGCGATCGACGCGGGCGAGCCGTCGGCGGTCTCCGGCGGCACCGGCGCCTACACGCTGACCGGCGTGCGGGCGGGGTCGTGGACGCTGCGCCAGGCGCCGAACGGCGCGTACGCCTGCGTCTCGCCCTCCGGCTGCACCTACGCGCTGACGCTCGCCTCGAACGCGACCGCCACCGCGCGCGACTTCGGCGACTACGTCTCGCGGTCGGTGTCCGGCACGGTGTATCGCGACGGCGACGCCGACGGCGTGGTGCCGGAGGCGGGCGACACCGGCCTGTCCGGCTGGGTGGCGTACGTGGACAACGACAAGGACGGCGTCCTCGACGCGGGCGAGCCGTCGGCCACCACCAACTCCGCGGGGCTCTACAACATCACGGGCGTCCCGAACGGCGCGTACGACGTGAAGCTCGTCGCCCAGGCGGGCTGGACGTGCTCGGCGCCGGCGGGATGCAAGAACAGCGGCTCGATCGGCAACGGGCAGTCCGACACCGGCCAGAACTTCGGCGTCTGGGGCCCGGCCACGATCTCCGGCACGGTGCGCGAGGACGCGGACGCGGACGGCGCGGGCGACACCGCGCTGAGCGGGCGCACCGTCTACGTCGACGCCGACAACGACGGCGTCCTCGACGCCGGTGAGACCTCGGCGGTCACCAACGGGTCCGGCGCGTACGCGCTGAGCGGGCTGAACCCGGGGACCTACACGGTCCGGCAGGTGCTGCCCGCCGGCTGGACGTGCTCGGCCCCCACGCCGTGCTCGTACACGGTCGCGACCGCCACCGGCCCGCTCACGGGACGCGACTTCGCCTCCTACACGACGGGCTCGGTCTCCGGCTCGGTGCTGGAGGACACCGACGCGGACGGGGACGGGGACGGCGCGCTGTCCGGGCGCACGGTCTACTCCGACACCGACGGCGACGGCGCGCTCGACGCCGGCGAGCCCTCGACCGTGAGCGGCGGCACCGGTGCGTACACGCTGACCGGACTTGCGCCGGGCGCGCGCACGATCCGCCAGGTGCTGCCCGGCGGGTGGACGCAGTCGGCGCCCGCCTCCGGCCACGCGGTGACGGTCACCTCGGGCTCCTCCTCCCCCGGCCGCGACTTCGCGTCGTGGACGAGCGGGACCATCGCCGGCGTCGCGTACGAGGACGCCGACTTCGACGGGTCGGCGTTCGAGGCGGGCGACCCGCTTCTCTCGGGCCGGACCGTGTACGTCGACCTCGACGGCGACGGCACGGCGGACGGCGGCGAGCCGCAGACCACGACGAACGGCTCCGGCGCGTACTCCTTCGGCGGGCAGCGGCCGGGCGAGTACGTGGTGCGGCCGGTCATGCCGGGCGGCTGGGCGTGCTCGCATCCGTCGCCCTGCTCGGCGACGGTCACCCTCGCCTCCGGCGCCACCGCGGGCGGGCGCGACTTCGGGTCCTACCTCGGCGCAGCCGTGACCGGCACGGTGTTCGAGGACCTCGACGCCGACGGCGCCGCGCGCGAGCCCGGCGAGCCGGGCGCGGCCGGGTGGCGCGTCTACCTCGACGGCAACGGCGACGGTGTGCGGCACGGCTCCGAGCCGTCCGTCCTCACCGACGCGACCGGCGCGTACGCGTTCGACGGCATCACCGCGCAGGCCTGGCAGGCGCGCCTCGAGCCGGCGGCCGGCTCGTCGTGCGACAGCCCCACGCCCTGCCACCACGACCTCGCGCTGACGTCGGGCTCCTCCCATCCCGGCAACGACTTCGGCGTCCACTCGACGGGGACGATCTCCGGCCACCTCTTCACCGACCGCGACGCGGACGGGCAGCCCCAGGCCTTCGGCGAGAACGACCAGCCCGAGCGGACGGTCTACCTCGACGCCGACGACGACGGGTCGCTCGACGCCGGCGAGGTCACGACGACCACCGACGACCGCGGCAACTACGCGTTCAGCGGCGTGCAGCCCGGGACGCACCGCGTGCGCCAGGTCCTGCCGGGCGGCTGGACGTGCTCGCGCCCCGACCCGTGCGTGCGCCTCGTGGCGCTGACGTCGGGCGCGGCCGCCGCGGGCAACGACTTCTCCTCGTGGACGACCGCCTCGTTCACCGGGGTCTACTTCGAGGACGCCGACGCCGACGGCGAGTACCCGGAGCCCGCGGAGGACGGCCTCGCCGGGCGCACCGTCTACCTGGACGAGGACGGCGACGGCACGCGCGACGCGGGCGAGCCGGACGCGACGACTGCGGCCGACGGCGGGTTCTCGTTCGACGGGCTCGCGCCGGGGGCGTACGTCGTGCGCTCGGCGTCGCAGCCCTCCGGCTGGACGTGCTCGTACCCCTCGCCGTGCACCGCGACGCTGACGCTCGAGGCCGCAGAGCGCGCGCAGGACGTCGACTTCGGCGCGTTCACCACCGGCGACGTGACCGGCACGCTGACGCGCCAGGACACCGGCGCGCCGCTCGCGGGCTGGACCGTCTTCGCCGACGCCGACGACGACGGGTCGCTCGACGGTGGCGAGACGTCGTCGGTGACCGGCGCCGGCGGCGGATACACGCTCGCGCTCGCGCCGGGCGACCACACGATCCGCCATGTCGCCCCGACCGGCTGGACGTGCGCGAGCCCGTCGCCCTGCCGGCGCGCGGTGACGGTCGTGTCGAGCGGGACCGTCACCGGCCAGGACTTCGAGCTGCTCGCCGGCGGCGCGCTCGACGGGGCCGTGTACGAGGACTTCGACGCCGGCGGCACGCGCGACGCGGGGGACTCTGGGATCGCGGGCGTCGAGGTCTACGACGACGCCGACGACGACGGCGTCCACGACGCCGGTGAGCCGTCCGACACGACCGCGGCGGACGGGACGTACTCGATCTCGGTGGTCGACGGCGCGCACACGGTCCGGATCGCCACGCCGGCCGGCTTCTCGTGCGACGCGCCCTGCTCGCGCGCCACGACGGTCGCCGCCGGGGACACCGCCGGAGGGCTGGACTTCGCGGTCTGGCGCCCCGTCGCGCTCGACGGCGTCGTCTACGACGACTCCGACGGGTCCGGGTCGCGTGACGGCGGCGAATCGGGCGTCGAGTCGGTCGACGTGTACCTCGACGCCGACGACGACGGCGTTCTCGACGACGGCGAGGCCGCGGTGACCACCGCGGCGGGCGGCGCCTACTCGTTCGGCGGCCTGCGGCCGGGGGCCCACGTGGTGCGGGCGGCGCTCGGCGCCGACTGGCAGTGCACGTGCAGCGCGAGCGCGACGCTCGCGAGCGGCGAGACCGCGACGCGCGACCTCGGCGGCTGGCGCGAGTCGGCCGCGAGCGGGGTCGTGTTCGAGGACGCCGACAACGACGGCGCGGCGCGCGAGGCCGGCGAAGGCGGGCTCGAGGGCATCGAGGTGTTCGTCGACGGCTCCTCTGTCGCCGCCGCGACCACCGCGGCCGACGGGACCTGGTCCGTCGACGGCTTGGCGCCCGGCGACCACACGTTCGCGATCGGCGTGCCGGCGGGCTGGGAGTGCACGCGTCCGGACCCGTGCTCGGCGACCGTGAACGCGGTGAGCGGCAGCTCGACCGGCGGCGTGGACTTCGGCGCGGTCGCGGTCGAGGCGGACCTCGGCGTGACGCTCACGCGCACGCCCGGGCCGCTCATCGCGGGCGACGACGTCTCGTGGACCGCGGAGGTCGGCAACGGCGGGCCGTTCGACGCCCACGACGTGACGCTCGCCATCGACCTTCCGCCCGCGCTGGCGAACGTGACATGGGACGCCCCCGCCGGCACCTCGTGCTCGCGCGCCGGCGACGTGCTGACGTGCACCCTCGGCGACCTCGCGGTGGGTGGCTCGGCGATCGTGACCTTCGGCGGCGACGTGCCGGCGAGCGCCGCCGGTGACGCGCTTCCCGTCGCCGCGGCGGTGTCGGCCGACGAGCCCGATCCGGAGCCGGCCAACGACGACGCGGACGAGGCGCCGGTCCCCGAGGGCATCGCGGACCTGCGGACGACCGCTGCGCTGCCGCCGTCCGGCGAGGTCGGCGAGGTCGTCGATCTGTCTGTCGGGGTGACCAACCACGGGCCTTCCGACGCCGACGACCTCGTCGTGACCGTGACGCTCCCCGAGGGGCTCGACGCGGTCGCGGAGGAGCTGCCGGCCGGGTGCGGGCTCGCCGGGCGGATCGTGACGTGCGCCGCGGCCTCGCTGCCCGTCGGCGACGAGCTCGAGCTGGTGATCCCGGTCGTGGTCGGGCCCGCGGCCTCCGGCCCGCTGACCGTGCCGGTCGACGCGACCTCCGACACGCCCGATCCCACGCCGCCGGACGCGCAGGCCCATGTCGACTTCACGCCGGTGCCGGTCGCCGACGTCGAGGTCGTCGCGGACGATCCGCCCGTCGAGGGGCCGGACGGGTGGTCCGCCGAGCTGCGCGTCGTCAACCACGGCCCGTCCGGGGCGACCGGGGTGGTCGTGACCGACGGCCCGTTCCCCGGCGCGACCGTCGTCTCCGTCACGTCGAACGCGGGCGCCTGCACCATCGAGCCGGACGGCGGGATCCGTTGCGAGCTGGGCGACCTGGCCGACGGCGCGGAGGTCCGCCTGACGATCGTGATCGCCGTCGACGACGGCACGAGGCCTTCGAGCATCGCGCTCGCGCCGTCCGTCGCCGCGAACGAGGGCGATCCCGCGCCCGCGAACAACGTCCAGCGGCTCGCGCTGCCCGATCCGCCGCCGCCCGATCCCGATCCGGATCCCACGCCGGATCCCGACCCGGACCCGACGCCCGATCCCACGCCGGACCCGACGCCCGACCCCGCGCCGGACCCGACGCCCGATCCCACGCCGGACCCGACGCCCGTGCCCACGCCGGACCCGACGCCCGACCCCATGCCGGACCCGACGCCCGACCCCACGCCACTTCCGGCCCCGCCCGCTCCCGAGTCGCACCTCGAGCTGCTCCCCGAGCTCCTCGTCGAGCCGGCGGCGCAGCGGCCGGCCGCGTGCGGCAGCAAGCGACGCTTCGACATCAAGGTCCGCCGGCTGCGCGGCCACCGGCTGGTGCGCGTGCGGATCACGCTCGACGGCGCTCCGCTGAAGGTGCGCCGCAGGCGCGGCCGGTTCGTCGCCACCGTCGACCTGCGCGGCCGGCCGACGGGCCTCGCGGTCCTGAGGATCCGCGCCCGCACGGCGCAGGGCCGCGTCCTTGTCGGCGTGCGCACGTACCACACGTGCACCACCGAGCCGATCATGGGCCTGCCGCCGCTGTAGCGGCGCCGTCCCGCGCGAGCACCGCCGCCCTCCACTCCCCTCCGCGCTAGCGTCCCGCCCGTGGCCGACGAGCACCACCGCGAGCTGCAGCGGGAGGCGATCGAGCGCGAGGCGGAGGCGTTTCGGGCGCTGCTGGACGGTGACGACGTGCGCGCGCGGGATGAGCTGCGCGCGGCGTCCGATCGCTACCGCGCGTCGTGGGACGTCGCCCCGCCCGACGCCTACGGCCGGCTGGTCGGGATGGTGAAGGCGGCGGTGCTCGCGGGCGAGGCGACGACGGCCGCGACGTTCGTGCACTCCGCGATCGGGGACAGTCCCTCCTCCCCCACCGCGGCGTACGCGCTGGCGATCGCGGCGCTCGTGGCCGGCGACGACGGCCGCGCGGCGCGCGCGACGGAGGCGATGCGCGCCGGCGGCGACGCGTTCGGCCGCGCGGCGGATGCGATCGCGGCGATCGCCGCGGGCGACGCCGCGGCCTACAAGCGCGCCGTCGAGGCGATCGTCGCGGACTTCGCGTCGCGCGAATCGCATCTGACCGGGGTCGCCATCGCCGACACCGCGCTGATGCTCGAGCGGCTCGCGGCGCCGCGCGGGATGGCGGCGCGCATCGCGTCGCCGCTGCTGCCCGCGCGATGAGCGACGAGGTCGAGGTCCGCGGCGACTCGATCCGCCTCGGCCAGCTCCTGAAGCTCGTCGGCGTCGTGGACTCGGGCGCCGAGGCGAAGGCCCTGCTGGCCGAGCAGGGCGTCCGCGTCAACGGCGAGCCGGAGGACCGGCGCGGCCGCCAGATCCGCCCCGGCGACGTCGTCGAGGTCCGCGGCCGGGAGATCCGCGCGAAGTAGCGCCGCGCTCAGCGCGCGACCTTCACGACGTGGTAGCGGCTCGTGATGCGGAACCCGGACGGGTCCTCGTTCGCCTCGTCGAAGATCGCGGTCGCCTTCGCGACGACCTCGTCGTAGCGGCTGAGCTCGCGCAGGCGCGGCGCCGCGGCGAGCCACATCGGGTGGGTCTCGGCGTGCTCGGCGACGTACGCGGCCGCGGACTCGGCCTCGAACGCCAGCGACGCGATCTCGATCTCGACGCCGTGCGGCGCGAAGAGCGACCGCACGAACTCCGGGTCGCTCCAGCGCGGCTTCTGCGGCGGCGCTCCGAGCGCCTCGGTCATCGCCGCGATCGCGCGCGGGGTCGCGCCGTCCGTGGTCCACGTCGTCACCACGATGCGCCCGCCCGGCCGCACGACCCGCAGCAGCTCGCGCGCCGCCGCCTCCGGCTCCGCGAAGATCACGCCGAAGACGCTGACAGCGCCGTCGAACTCGCCGTCCTCGGCCGGGAGGGCGAGCGCGTCGCCGACGGCGAACGTCGCGTCGAGCCCCTCGGCCGCGGCCCGCTCGCGCGCGACCTCGACCAGTCGCGGCGCGGTGTCGACGCCGAGCGCCGTCGCGCCGAGTCGCGCCGCGACGAGCGCCGCGTTCCCGGTGCCGCACCCGACGTCGACGATCCGGTCGCCCCGCTCGGACCCGAGGGCGCGAACGGCTTCGTCGGCCGCGGGCTCGAGCCGCCGCGCCGTGACCTCGTACTCGCCTACGCCCCAATCCGCCATCTGACAGATCGTGCATGATCCCGCGGATGATCAAGTTCCGGTGGTGCATGCTGGTGGCCGTGGCGGCGTTCGCGGCCGGCTGCGGCGGTGAGAAGACGGACGTCAGCCAGGGCGTCGACAAGCTCAACTCGCAGGTCCTCTCGCAGCAGGGCGCAACGCTCGACTGCCCCGACGAGGTCGACGGCGGCGAGGGCGCGACGTTCGACTGCACGATGAAGTCGACCAGCGGCGACCAGACCGCCGAGGTCAAGATGAAGATCGTCAAGGAGGACGGCGACCTCGCCGTCGACATCGCGGACGAGAAGCAGTTCGAGGAGGCCCTCAAGAAGGTGGCGCAGCCGCAGTAGCGGCCAACCAGCCGCGCCTCCGGGCGTTCCTGGGGGTGTGAGAAGGGAACGTCCGGGGGCACGAGGCGGCCTGATCGTCGTCCACGCACACACCGACTCCGCCGACGTGCTGTCGCTGGTCGGGGATCTCGACCTCGCGTCGGCGCCGCGGTTCGTCACCCAGGCGGCGGACGCCCTGCGCGCCGGCGCCCGCAAGCTCTTCGTCGAGCTCGAGGGCGTCCGGTTCGTCGACTCTGCCGGCCTTGCCGCGCTGCTGAACGTCCTGCGCCGCGCAACGGCCTGCCGCGCCCGGATCGTCCTCGTCGGCGCCCGTCCGCAGGTCCGCTCCATCCTTCACCAGACCCGCATCGACCGCGAGTTCGACTTCGCGGACACGATCGCCGACGTCGCCGGCGAGGAGTAGACCGGCCGCAACAACAACGGCCGCGGAACGGTCCGCGAACGCGGCGGCGGGAGGCTCGCCGCCATGACAAGCACCGCAACCACCGTCCGCAACGGCGAGGCCGAGCTGCACGTCGAGCAGCACGGCGCCGGCCCCGACGTCCTTCTCCTCTGCGGCCTCGGCGACCCGCTCGAGGTCTGGCGGGACCAGTACGAGGCGCTCGGCGACCGCTACCGGTTCACCGGGTTCGACAACCGCGGGGTCGGCCGCACGAAGGCGCCGATCGAGTCGATCTCGATCCCGGCGATGGCGAGCGACGCCGCCGCGATCGTCCGCGCGCTCGGCCTCGAGCGCCCGCACGTCATGGGCTTCTCGGGCGGCGGCCACATCGCGCAGGCGATGGCGATCGAGCACCCCGACCTCGTCGGCAGCCTCGTCCTGTGCGGCACGTTCTCCGAGATGGACACGCTGACGCACCGACGCACCGATTCGTGGCTGCAGATGGCCGCGGGCGCCGAGTCCCCCGAGGCGTTCCTCCGCAGCTTCCTGACCACGGTCTACACCCGGGAGGCACACCTCGACGGGCGCGTGGACCGCTGGATCGAGGAGATGCTCGCGTCGGAGCACCCGATGAGCGACGAGGCCTTCGTCGCGACGGTCCGGGCGCTCCAGGAGAGCGAGACGACGAGCGGCCTGCACCGCATCGCCGTGCCGACGCTCGTCATCTCCGGCGACGCCGACGTCAACATCGGGCTCTCGTACTCGCGCGAGCTGGCCGACCGCATCCCCGGCGCCGCGCTCGCCGTGATGCCGGGCCAGGGCCACCAGCCGTTCCAGGAGGTCCCGGAGGACTACAACGCGATCGTGAACGGCTTCTGGGAGCGCCTCGCGACGTGACATCCGCGCCGTGCGACGCGCCGTTCTGGTCGCGCCGCCGCGCACGCATCGCGGTCACGGCTTGAAGAGGTACTTGATCGCGCCGTCCTGCTTCTTCTGGAACGTCTCGTACGCCTGCGGGGCCTCGCTCAGCGGCACCTGGTGGGTGTGGAAGGCCTCGACGCCGAGCGGGTCGTCGTCGGTGAGGAGCGGGAGGATCTCGGGGACCCAGCGCTTGACGTTCGCCTGGCCCATCCGCAGCTGGATCTGCTTGTCGAAGATCGTCAGCATCGGCAGCGGGTCGGCCATGCCGCCGTAGACCCCGGACAGGCTGATCGTGCCGCCGCGGCGGACGATGTCGATCGCGTTGTACAGCGCGTTGAGCCGGTCGATGCCGCCGGTCTTCATGACCTTCTCGCCAAGCGCGTCGGGCAGGAAGCCGACCATCCGGTGGGCGAGCGCGGCGCCGGGCGAGCCGTGGGCCTCCATGCCGACCGCGTCGATCACGGAGTCCGTGCCGCGTCCGTCGGTCATCCCGCGGATCTCCTCCGCGAGGTCGTCGGTCTCGCGCAGGTCGATCACCTCGGCGCCGCGGCCGCGGACGCGCTCGAGGCGCTCGGGCACGAGGTCGACGCCGATCACCCGGTAGCCCCTGTGCATCGCGATCCGGGAGGCCATGTCGCCGATCGGGCCGAGGCCGAGCACGGTGACGCTCCCGCCGTCCGGGACGCCCGCGTACTCCACCGCCTGCCACGCGGTCGGCAGCACGTCGGAGAGGTAGACGAAGCGCTCGTCCGGCGGGCCTTCGGGCACCTTGACGTGCGTGTACTGCGCGTGCGGGACGCGCAGGTACTCCGCCTGCCCGCCGTCCTTGTCCCCGTACAGCTTGGTGTAGCCGAAGAGCATCGCGCCCATCTGCTCGTCGCGGACCTGCGTGGTCTCGCACTGCGTCTGCAGGCCCTGGTCGCACATGAAGCACGTCCCGCACGAGACCTGGAACGGGATGACGACGCGGTCGCCGCGCTGCAGCTCGGTCACCGCCGAGCCGACCTCCTCGATGATCCCCATCGGCTCGTGGCCGAGCACCATCCCCTCGCGGATGAACGGGCCGAGGACCTCGTAGAGGTGAAGATCCGAGCCGCACAGCGCGGTCGTCGTGATCCGCACGATCGCGTCCGTGGGCTCCTCGATCTTCGGGTCCGGGACGTCGTCGACGCGGACGTCGCGCCTTCCATGCCAGGTGACTGCCTTCATGACGCCGGTTCCTGCCCGGCCGGAGGCTTGCGAAACCGGGACGTCGTTTGAGAAGGTCTGTGCGGTGGAGATCGCTGCGCTGACCTCGTTCCTCGCGCCGTTCCTCCCCAAGCTGCTGGCGGCCGGGGAGATGCTGGTCGCCGGCGCCCTCGATGAGGCCGGGACGGACGCGTGGGAGCACGCGAAGCGCTTGTGGGGCCGGCTGCGGGGCAAGGTCGAGGGGCGGCCGGGAGCGGCGGAGGCCGCGGCGGACGCCGCGGCGCGGTCCGACGATCCGCGCGCGCTCGGCGCGCTGCAGCTGCAGCTCGAGAAGATCCTGGCCGGCGACGCCCAGCTCGCCGCCGACGTCACCGCGCTGTGGGAGGAGGCGCAGCGCAGCGGGGTCGTCGCCGCCATGGGCGATCGGAGTGTCGCGATCAGCGGCGACGTCAGGGGCAGCACGTTGATCACCGGCGACCAGAACACGGTCTCGGGGTAGCCCGTGGGCGCGGCCGGCGGGGCCGTGACGGCCGCGGGCGATCGCAGCGTCGCCGTCGGCGGGGACGTGCGGGACAGCATCATCGTCACGGGCGACCATGCGACCGTGCGCGTCGTCGTCGGCGCGGAGGACGGCGCGCGGCTGGAGCGGATGGGCCTGTTCGCGCGGCGCTCGCGTCGCCGCCGGGACCCGCCGCTGGGTGCGCCTCCCCCGCCGCCGGACGGCCACGTCGACCGCGAGGACGAGCTGCGCGCGATCCGCCGCCCGCAGCGGGCGATCAACGTCCACGGGCCGCGGGGGATCGGGAAGACGTGGGTCGTGCGCGAGGCGCTGAGCGTGCGCGCCGGGGCGTGCGTGTACGTCGACGCGAAGGGCCGCGCGGCCGACGACCTCGTCCAGGAGCTCTTCGAGGCGTTCTGGGAGACGGAGCCGCCCGTCGTGCCGGTGGGCGTCGCGCTGCGGGACGCGCTCGCCGGCGTGCGCGCGCTGATCGTGCTCGACGGCTTCGACGGCCCGGAGGACGACGCGGCCCGGGTGCTCGCCGCCGCTCCCGGCTGCTCGTACGTGGTCACGTCGCGCGACCGCGTGCTCTGGGAGGGCGACGGCGTGGTGCTCGAGGGCTTCGACGCCGACGCGTGCGCGGAGCTCGCCGCGCAGGCGCTCGGCCGCACGCTCTCCGCTGACGAGCAGGCCGCGGCGGCGCGCCTGTGTGACGCGGTGGAGGGTCATCCGCTGCGTATCCGGCAGGCCGTCGCCCGAGGCTTCCCTCCCGCGCCCGGCGCACCGCCGAGCGGCGTCGGCGCACCGGCGAGCGCTGCGGACGAGGCCGAGCGGCGGGTCGTCGCGGCGCTCGCGCTGTTCGGCGAGGCGGCGGTCGGGGTCGAGCGGCTCGCGGAGATCACCGGCGTGCGCGACGTCGCCGCGGTGCTCGAGCGGCTGCGGGAGCGGAGCGTCGCGACCGCGCACAGCCCGCGGTGGACATTGCTCGCGCCGGCCCAGGCCGATCCGGGGCTGGTCGGGCCGGCGCTGGCGTCGTACACCGCGTGGGCGGCGGCGGCCTCCCCCGCGGGCGTCGCGCTCGAGGCGCCGGCGATCCTCGCGCTGCTCTCGCGCGCCGTCGAGGGCGGCCGCGACGCCGAGGCCATCGCGCTGGCCCGCGCCGTCGACCGCCCGCTCGCCGCGAGCCGCCGGTGGGGCGCGTGGGGCGAGGTCCTCGAGCGCGCGCTCGGCGCAGCGGAGCGCTTGGGCGACGCCGACGCCGAGGCGTGGGCGCGCCATCAGCTCGGCACGCGCGCGTTCTGCCTCGGCACGGCCGGCGCCGCGGCGACGCTGCTCGAGCGGGCGCTCGAGCTGCGCGATGCGGCGGTGACGCGCCACAACCTCCGGATCGTCCGCGGCGGCGGTGGATCGGGGCCGAGGTGGAGGCAGGCGGGCGTGCTCGGCGTCGTCGCGGCAGTCGGCATCGGCACCGCGGTCGCGATCGGCCGCGGCGGCGGCGGTGACGAGAGCGACCCGGTCCCGGTCGCGCGGACGACGCAGACCACGCCGCCGCGCACGACGAACACGACGAACACGACCACGACCGACCCGCCGGGAACGTCGACGGAGCCGACGACGCAGACCACGCGGCCGCGCACGACGAACACGACCACGATCGACCCGCCGGGAACGTCGACTCAGCCGATCGGCGAGACGCTCACCCTCGACTGCCCGCGACGCGTGAAGGGGACAGTCCCCGAAGGGCCGGTGGACGATGTCGACACCGCCGCGCCGCGGGCGAATCGGGGCGGGACCGGGACGTCGCCGACGGTCGAGGTGGGGCCGGGAGCCACGGTCGTCGGGCGCGCCGCTCTGCGCGGGCACCTCGAGCCGCCGCGCGTCGCGGACATCGCCGTCCAGGCGACGACGGGGTCCGGCGAGCCGGCGGAGGTCCCGGAGGTGAGGACGGACCCGGCCGGGGACTGGGAGACGACGGTCGAGCTGACCACCTTCGGCGTCTGGGGCTTCACGGCACGGGTGGCCGAGCGCCGCGGCGCCGAGGCCCCGCCCTGCACCACGAACGTCGTCGACTAGCCGCGCAGCAGCGCCGTCGCCTCGTCCGCCGGGAGCGGCCGCCCCAGATGGAAGCCCTGCGCGAGCGCGCAGCCGCGGTCGACGAGGAACGCGCGCTGCTCGGCGGTCTCGACGCCCTCGGCCACGGCGGTCATCTCGAGCGCGCCGGCGAGGTCGAGCGCGGCGTTGACGATGCGCCCGGCGCGGTTGTCGGTCGCGGCGTCGGCGAGGAACGTCCGGTCGATCTTGAGCAGGTCGACGTCGAGCTCGCGCAGCCGGGCCAGCGAGGAGTAGCCGGCGCCGAAGTCGTCGATCGCCAGGCGGACGCCCAGCTCCCTCAGCCTCTCGAGGACCGGCTCGACGCAGTGCGGCTCGCGCATCGCGACCGACTCGGTCACCTCGACGATGAGCGACGTCGCCGGGATCCCGTGCCGTTCGACCGCCTCGGCGATGGTCTCCGCGAACCGCGGCTCGCGGAACTGGCGCGGCGAGACGTTGAAGCTGACGGCGATGTCGAGCCCCTCGCGCCGCCACTCCGCCACCTGCGCGCAGCACGCGTCGATCACCTACCGGCCGATCGGCTCGATCATGCCCGTGTACTCGGCGACGCCGATGAAGTCGAGCGGTGGGACGAGGCCGCGGTCGGGGTCGCGCCAGCGCAGCAGCGCCTCGGCCGCGACGACGGCGTCGTCGGGCAGCCGGAAGATCGGCTGGAAGTGCAGGAGCAGCTCGTCGTGCTCGACCGCGCGCCGCAGCCGGCCGGTGATGAGGAGGCGCTCGAGCGCGTCGGCGGTGCCGCCGTCGTAGAAGAGGACGCGGTTGCCCTCGCCGCGGCGCGCGGTGCGCATCGCGGTGTCGGCGTGGCGCATGAGCCCTTCGGCGTCGGTCGCGTCACCGGGCAGGATGCTGGCGCCGACGCGCGCGGTCAGCTCGAACCGCTCGCCCTCGATCTCCAGCGGCCTGCCGGCGGCGACGATGAGGTGGCCCGCGGCGGTCTCGACCAGCGCCGCGGGGTCGCTCTCGACGTCCCCGAGCAGCACGCCGAGCTCGCCTTCGGCGAGGCTCCCGACGATCGCGGTGTCCGGCATCGCGTCGCGCACGCGGATCGCGACCTCGCGGATGACCCTCTCGTACGCGGGGCGGCCCAGCCCCGCGGCGACGAGGTCGAGTCGATCGAGGCCCGCATGCAGGACGGCGACCGCGCGGTCGGTCTGCTGCGCGCGGGCGACAGCCGCCGCCACGTGCTCCCGGAGCAGCATCCGGCACGGGAGTCCCGTGAGCGGGTCGCGGTCCGTGTCCGCCGCGACGAGGGCGCCGTAGGTGACCCCCTGGGCGGTCGTCGTCGACACCTCGTGCAGCGCCTGCTTGTCGCGCTCCCACGCGACCGGATCGTCGAGGTAGCGGTCGGCGGGGTGGCCGAGCAGCGCCTCCGCCGCCGGGCTCACGAAGGTGGGCCGGCCGCGCTCCGCGACGAACAGGACGGCCGGGATCCGGCGTGCGAGGTCGCTCAGCGGATGCGACGTGGCGGAGAGCGTCACGCCCTGGGCTTACCCGGCAGGGATCAGCTGCTGACGCAGCGCACGCCGAGCGGCTCGACGAGCCATCTTCCGCGCCTGTTCTTCACGGTTTGCACTGTTCCGGTGCAACGGTCGGTGCGGTCCGTGTGCTCCGCGACGGTCTCGATCGCGACCGTCGCGGTCGTCGCGGTCGCCTCCGTCTGCGCGAGCCGGCGGAACGCGATCGCGCGCAGCGACCCGAGGTCGGCCTCGAACGTGTCGCGGTCGTTGCCGAACGCCGCGCGCATCTTCGGCCCGGCGAGCCGCCATGCGCCGGCGAGGTCGCCGTCCGCCGCGCGGGTGTAGAAGGCGCGGACCGCGTCCTCGGGCGTCGGCGGGCCCGACGTCGCGCGCGCGGGCTCGCGCGGCTCGGCGGTCGCCGTCGTCGCAGTGGCCGCGCTGGTCCGCCGCGCCGGCTCGTCGCCGTCGCCCGACCCGACGAGGATCGCGGCCACGACACCGCCCACAGCGACGAGGGCGAACGGGACAATCAACGCGCGCCGGCGTCGGCGGCGGCGTCGCCGTCCCTCTGACGCGGCCGGGAGCGGCTGCGTCGGGTCGATCTCGGGAGGACGCGGCGGCGTCGTCGTGAGGGCGGCTTCGAGGGCGTCGACGAGCTCGCCGGCGTGAGCGGGGCGCTGCGACGGCTCGGTCGCCATCCCGTGGCGCAGGACCTCCCCCACTCGCTCGGGCAGGTCGGGGCGCAGCTCGCGGACGTCCGGCGGCGACGCCCCCTCGCGCAGCCGCGTGAAGACCTCGAACGCGGTCGCGCCGGGGTACGGGCGGCGGCCGCTGAGCGCCTCGAACGCCACGGCGGCGAGCGCGTAGACGTCCGCGGCGGGCTTCACGCGGCCCGGCCCGAACTGCTCCGGCGCCATGTACGCGACGGTGCCGAGCGCTCCGCCGGTCCGGGTGATGCGGGTGACGTGGTCCGCCGTTGCGATGCCGAGGTCCGCGAGCTTCACGGTCCCGCCGCTGCCGAGCAGGATGTTCGCGGGCTTGACGTCGCGGTGGACGATCCCCTGCGCGTGGGCGTGGTCGAGCGCGGCGGCGACCGCGCGCAGCACCGCGATCGCCCGCGCCGGCTCGAGCGGCCCGCGGCGCAGCGCGTCCGCCAGCGTCTCGCCCTCGACGTACTCCATGACCAGCAGCAGTGCGCCGTCTTCGGCCCGGACATCGAAGACGGTGACGAGGTGCGGATGGCGCAGCGCGGCGCCGAGGCGCGCCTCGCGCATGATCCGCCGCCCGTGCTCGGACTCCGGCGCGGCGTGCACGGACTTCACCGCGACGTCGCGCCCCAGGGTCTCGTCGTGCGCGAGGTGGACCGTCCCCATCCCGCCCGCCCCGATCTGCCGTACGACGCGGTAGCGGCCCGCCAGCAACGTGCCGCCGCGGTGCATCTACGCCTCGGCGGGGAACTCTTTGAGGACCCACGCGGCGTCGAGCGGCTCGCGGCGGTAGGAGTGCCCGTGGATCAGCACGTAGTCGCGGGTGCGCGGGTCCATCGGCAGCTGGCGCTCGATCGGGTACCACTCGTTGTGCCGGCCGATCAGCTCGTTGACCTCGTCGAACGACCAGCCGCGCGCGACCTCCCTCCACCGGCGGGCGAACTCGCCGGCGTCCCCGCCGGTCTGCGCGCGCAGCGTCTCGTAGGCCCGCTGCAGCCGCCGCCGCTCACGCGCCACGCCGAAGTCGATCTGGCCCAGCCGCTCCATCCACCGCGGGCGGTGGCCGGCCTGCAGGTAGCCCTCGAGCGTCCGCTGGTACTGGCGCGCGTGGCGCGACAGGCCGCGGCCGGAGTCCTCGGGCTCGCGGAGCTTGTCGATCAGCCGTTCGGCGGGCGACCGCGGGTCGGTCATGCCGCAGAGGGTAGGAGAGCCGGCATCCTGCCGGAGGGCCTCACCTACGTCGAAGACCTCCTGACCCCGGAGGAGGAGCGTTCGGTGCTCGGCGTTCTCGAGGGCGTCGACTTCCGCACGCTGACGATGCGGGGCCAGACGCGCGTCGCACGGTGCGGCACTTCGGCCGAAGGTCGCGGGCGTCTCGCTCCTCTCCCCGTGCCGGATGCGCTTCCAGCGCACGACGAAGGCCGCCGGCCGCGAGACCGCGGCGATCGAGCTGGCGCCGCGCTCCGCCCACGTGCTGCGCTACTCGATCACGTTCCGTACGCTCCGGCGCTCGTGATCTACGAGGAACACGACCTCGGCCTGTCCTGGATCGTCGAGGAGCCGATGCAGCGGACGTCGCACGCGCTGGCGGACGACCGCGGGCGGGTCTGGCTCGTCGACCCCGTCCACGACGACGAGGCCGTCGAGCGCGCGCTCGCGCTGGGCGAGCCCGCCGGCGTGATCCAGCTCCTCGACCGCCACCCGCGGGCGTGCGCCGACCTCGCGCTGCGGTTCGGCGTGCCGCACCTGCGCCTGCCGGAGTCGCTGCCCGAGGCGCCGTTCGACGTCATCACGGTCGTGGACGTCCCGAAGTGGCGCGAGAAGGCGCTGTGGTGGCGCGAGCGCGAGGCGCTCGTGGTCGCCGAGGCGGTTGGCACCGGGCCGATGTTCGGCGACCCGGCGGGGATCCACATCATGCTCCGCCTCACGCCGCCCGGGGTGCTGCGCGACTACGACCCCGGCCACCTGCTCGTCGGCCACGGCCGAGGCGTACACGGCCCGCAGGCGAAGCCGGCGCTCGAGCACGCGTACCGCCGGTCGCGCATCGACCTCCCGAAGACGCTCCTGACGCTGCCGTTCAGGATGCGCTGAAGAGCGGCCTCAGGCGTAGAGGCTCGCGGCGCGTCAGAGTACGTTGCAGCCATGAGCGGCGACGCGGTCTCGGTGGTGCTCGCCAACTCCGCGGCGTTCAGCCGGATGGACGTCGACGGCATGATGGACCTGTACGCCGAGGACGCCGTGGTGGTGGACCGGCGGCGGGTGAGCATGGGGACGTTCCGCGGCCACGACGAGCTGCGCCCCTACTACCTGAGCATCTTCCACAGCGCGTCCGAGCTGCACGAGGACCTGCGGGTGCTGGCGTCGGAGGGCGACGTGGTCGTCGCCGGGTGCGACCTGCGGGGCCGGCTGGCGGACGCTCCCGCGGGCGCGGCCGACGTCGTGGTGCCGTACGGGCTGCTGATCGAGGTCCGCGACGGGCGGATCGCGCGTCTCGACCTCCACGAGTCCGGCGAGGACGCGCTCGACGCCTTTAGGGAGGGTTGGGAACGGGATTAGGGGGATCCCCGACGCCGCCCGGGGGCGCCGGGGCGATGCTCCCCACCATGCCCCGCCAGATCCTGACACTCGAGCTCGACGGCCTCACGGCCGGCGACTACATCGCGCACGTCTGCGATCCGGAGCCGCCCGCCCTGGGCCACGGGCTCCGGTCGATGACCCTGCGCGCGGAGCCGCTCGGCGCCACCGTCGAGGCCATGCTCGTCTGGGACGAGCCCGTCCCGTCCGCGCGCGTCGCGGCTCAGGCCGCGGGCCTGCCGCTGGTCGCGGAGGTCGTGAAGGTCGACGCGACCGAGATCCACGACCTCCCGCGGCCCGGGGAGCGGCGCGAGGCGCGCACCCCCGCGCGCCGCTTCTCCGCCCTGACCGAGCGCGCGGCGCAGCGGCTGGCCGCCCAGGCCCGCCCCGGGACGTTCGCCCCGCAGGTCCTGCGCTGGGCCTGAACTCCGGGGCGCCCCTCAGCGGAGGGGCGCCCGCGGTTGCGACGCGCGGCTTCGCGGCGGTGCCGGGTGGGTCGGCCTGCCCGCGGCGCGTAGGCGCCGCGCGTCGCGGGCACCCTGGCCGGGATGGCCGCCCGGCTCGACCTCCCTCCCGCGCTGCGGACCCTCGTTGACGCCGGCGCGGGGCTGATCCGCCAGGCGCCCTCCGTGCGCATCGCGATCGCCCGCTTCGGCGACGTCCTCGATCCCGCGGCGCTGCCTCCCGAGCTCCGCGAGATCGTCGAGCGCGAGGCCGAGGCCGCGCGCGCGGCGGTCTGCCAGCAGCTGCGGCCGAAGGAGGTCGAGCGGCTGCTGAAGGAGGCGTGGGGCCGCCGGGCGGCGGACGTCCTCGACGAGCTCGACCCCGAGCCGCTCGCGATCCGCCCGGCGGCGCAGGTCCACCGCGGCGAGGTGGACGGCGCGGCCGTCGCGGTGAAGGTCCGGCGGCCCGGAATCGAGCGGGCGGTGCGCAACGACCTCGCGCTGCTCGACGCGCTCGGCCCTCCCCTCCGCGCGGCGTTCCCGAACCTCGACGCGGCCGCGATCCTCCGCGACATCCGCGAGCTGACCCTCGACGAGCTCGACCTCGAGCACGAGGCGTCGCAGCAGCGCCGGGTCGCGCGGGCGCTGCGCGACGTGACGGGCATCGCCGTCCCCCGCCCCCGCCTCGACCTGTGCGAGAGCGGCGTGCTCGTCAGCGACCTGCTCGACGGGACGACGCTCGCGGACGGGGCTCGGCCCGAGGATCCGCACGGCGCGGCGCGCACGCTGGTCGAGGCGTTCCGCGCGGCGGCACTGCAAGCGGGGCTCGCGCTGGTCGACCCGCGGCCGAGCCACGTCCTCGTCCGCGCCGACGGCTCGCTCGGCCTGCTCGGCGCCGGCGTCGCTCGGCCGGTCGATCGCGACAGGGCGCGGCGCGCGCTCGACGCCCTCGACGCGCTGGCAGGCGACGACGCCGCGGCGTTCGCGAGCGTCGTCTCCGCGGCCGGGCTGCTCCCGGACGCCGAGGCGCTCGACGCCCACGCGCTGCTGCGCGAGCTGCTCGCCGGCTTCCTCGACGGCCCCGCGAGGCTCGACGCCGCCGCGCTGCTCGACGTCGCCGACCGCGCTCTCGCGGCGATCCCCGACCTCTTCGCCCTCGCGACGGCGGCGTCGCCGGCGCCGCAGGACCTCGCGCTCGGCCGCATGCTCGGCCAGCTCGTCGCGGTCCTCGCGCGACTCGAGGCGACGGAGGACTGGCCGGCGCTCGCGGCCTAGAGGTCCACGACATCGAGCCCCTCGACGCGCTCGCGCAGGGCGTCGGTGATCACGCGCCGGTGGCAGCCCGCCGGGTCCTCCTCGAGGCAGAGCAGCGCCGTCCGCGGGCCGTCGCGCACCTCGTCGGCCAGCGTGGCGAGCGCGTCCGGCGCCATCGCCTCGACGTGCTCGCGGTAGGCGGCCGCGGCCTCCTCGACGCGGCCCCTGTGGAAGAGCCAGCGCAGGTCGGGCGGCGTCCCGAGCGCCTTGCGGTGCTCGTAGGCGACCCGGTGCTCGGCGAGCATCGCGCCGAGCTTCGTCTTCGACATCCCCGGCTTGCGCGACTGCGGCCGGAACCGGACGTCGATCACGCGCTCGACCCCGGCCGCCTCGAGCTCCGCCGCGAGCGACTCCGGACGCAGCCGCTCGTAGCCGATCGTCCAGATCGCCGGCACTACACGCCGAGCGAGCGGCGCAGCAGCACGAACGACACGACGGCCAGGATCGCCGCGAGGATCGGGATGCCGAAGCCGACGACGCCGACCAGCGCCAGCACGATCCCCACCACGGCGACGACGGCGAGGCCGCCCGTGAGGAGCGTGAGCTGGTAGGCGCGCTGCTCGCGCTGGCGGCGAGACGGGCGGCCCGCGGGGCGGCGCTGGAGGTCGGCCATCGCAGCGGAGTCTACGCCGGGGCGAGCAGCGAGAGCTGGTCGCTGCCGTTCCCGGCGCCGTTCAGCTCGGGCGAGACCGGCGCGATGTCGAGCGAGCCTTCCGGGAGCGGCCGGACGAGGTCGATCGCGCCGTCGAGGCCGACGTCGCGGCTGAGCCATGCCGCCTGCTCCTCCGCGCTCGCCAGCACCGCCGGCATCCGGTCGTGGAGCCGCGCGGCCTCGGCGCTCGCCGGCACGGTGACGATGGTGCATGACGCGAGCTCGCCCGGCGCGTCCTTCGGCCGGGCGATGCACCAGAGCCCCGCGAACGCGAACGGCGCCCCGCCGCGCAGCCGGTGGAGGAACGGCTGACGCGGCTGCTTCGGGTCCTCCGCCCGCTGCCACTCGAGCCACCCGTCGGCCGCGATCAGGCAGCGGTGCCCGGTCTGGGAGGCGAGCGAGCGCCACGCGCCGCTGGAGCGCAGCTTGTCGTCGCGCGCGTTGATCAGCGGGCGCATGCCCTTCAGCGACGCCCACGACGGCGCGAGCCCCCACCGCAGCATCACCGGCCGCCGCTCCCCCGCCGGGTCGGTCACGACGGCGAGGACGTCCTCCGTCGGGCAGACGTTCGCCCGCCCGAGCGCCTCCGCCGGCAATGGCGCGCCGGCGATGCCGAGGCGGAACGCGACGTCCGCCGGCGTAGTGGTCGAGAGGGTGTAGCGCCCGCACATCCGCCCCGATGCTACGTCCCGCTCCGGCGGTGGGGGCACTGCGCTAGCGTGCGCCGATGCACACGTTCGACGAGTGGCAGCTCGAGCTGCACGGCCACCGGGTGATCTACCGCATCACCGGCAGCGGGCCGCCGGTCGTCCTGATCCACGGGATGATCAACTCGTCGCGGCACTGGGAGCGGGTCGCGCTGCGGCTCGCGGACCGGTACACCGTCATCGCGCCCGACCTCATCGGCCACGGGGACTCCGCGACGCCGCGCGGCGACTACTCGCTCGGCGCGCACGCGGCCGTGATCCGGGATCTGCTGTCGGCCATCGGGGTCGACAGCGCGTCGATCGTCGGCCACTCGCTCGGCGGCGGCGTGGCGATGCAGTTCTTCTGGCAGTTCCCGCAGCGGACCCAGCGGCTGGTGCTCGTCTCCAGCGGCGGGCTCGGCCACGAGGTGAGCCCGCTGCTGCGCAGCATGGCCGTGCCCGGGATCGGGCTGGTGGTCGCGGCGGCCGCGCATCCGCGGGTCGTGGCCGGGGTCGCGGCCCTCGGACCGCAGGGGCGCAACGTCGCCCGGGCGCTGCGGCCGCTGTCCGAGCCGGGCGCGCGCCGCGCGTTCCTGCAGACCCTGCGGGCCGTCATCGACGTCCGCGGGCAGAAGGTCAGCGCGGCGGACCGCCTGTACCTCCTCGAGGGCGTCCCGACGCTGGTCGTCTGGGGCGAGCGCGACCACACGATCCCGGTGGAGCACGGCGTCGCCACCCACCGCGCGATCCCGCGCAGCCGGTTCGAGACGCTGCCTCGCGCCGCCCACTTCCCCCACCTCGAGGATCCCGAGGGGCTCGCGCGCGTGCTCGACGACTTCCTCTCCTCGACGCCCGCCGCGGCGCTCGACGACGCCGACTGGCACGAGCTGGTCGCGCCGCGCTCCCAGAGGCGCCGGCGGATGAGCGCCGCGGCGTGACCGACCCTGTCGAGCTGCTGCAGCGGCTCATCCGCTTCGACACAACGAACCCGCCGGGCTCTGAGCGGGAGTGCATCGGCTTCCTCGAGGGCCTCTTCACCGACGCGGGCTTCGAGACGCGCGTGCTCGCGAAGGACGGCGATCGGCCGAACCTCGTCGCGCGCCTGCCCGGGGCCGGGTCGGCGCCGCCGCTGCTGCTGCAGGGGCACGTCGACGTCGTGTCCACCGCCGGGCAGCAGTGGGCGCACCCGCCCTTCGAGGCCGCGATCGAGGGCGGCTACGTCTGGGGCCGCGGCGCGCTCGACATGAAGGGCGGCGTGGCGATGATGGCCTCCGCCGTCCTGCGGAAGCCCTCGACCGCCGGCGACGTGATCTTCTGCGCGCTGTCCGACGAGGAGGCGGGCGGCGACTGCGGCGCGCGTTTCCTGGTGAACGAGCACGCGTCGCTGTTCGGCGGCGTGAAGTACGCGATCGGCGAGTTCGGCGGCTTCTCGATGGACGTCGCCGGCAAGCGCTTCTATCCGATCCAGGTGCTCGAGAAGCAGATGTGCTGGATGCGGGCGACGGTGCGCGGGCCGGGCGGGCACGGGTCGCTGCCGATGCGCGGCGGGACGGCGGCGCGGCTCGCGAAGCTGCTGCGCGACCTCGACCGCGGCCGCCTGCCGGTGCACGTCACGGACGTCCCGCGGCGGATGATCGAGGGGATCGCCGCCGAGCTGCCGCCGCCGGCGCGCCTGCCCTTGCGGGGGCTGCTCGAGCCGCGGCTGAGCGACCCGCTGCTGCGGGTGCTGGGCGACGCGGCGCGCTCCTTCGAGCCGATGCTGCACAACACGGTCAACGCGACGATCCTGCGCGCGGGCGACAAGGTGAACGTGATCCCGAGCGAGGCGACGGTCGAGCTGGACGGGCGGTTGCTGCCGGGCTTCGGCCCGGACGACATGGTCCGGGAGCTGCACGGGCTCGTCGGCGACGACGTCGAGCTCGAGGTCGGCCGGTTCGAGGAGGCGCCCGCGACCGCGGACTACGGCCTGTTCGAGCTGCTCGGCGAGGTGCTCCGCGAGCAGGACCCGACCGGCACGCCCGTCCCGATGCTCCTCCCCGGCGTCAGCGACGGCCGCATCTTCGCGAAGCTCGGCATCCAGACCTACGGCTACCTCCCGATGCAGCTGCCGAAGGACCTCAGGTTCACCGAGATCATCCACGCCGCCGACGAGCGCATCCCCGTCGAGTCGCTCGAGTTCGGCACCCGAGCGATCCACACCGCGCTCGAGCGCTACGGCCGCTGATCCGCGCCGGTCTTGGTGAGGGTCGCCTTGGCGACCGCTCCGCCGCCGGCGCGCCGCAGCAGGCCGGGCGTCAGCGTGCGGAGGATCGGGATGATGCGCCATGGGCGCGGGACGTAGACCTCGGCCCTGCCGCGCAACCCGGCGTCGAGGATCGCGGCGGCGGCCTTCTCCTCGGTCGAGACGAGCCAGCGCGTCGCGCGCTTGGCGGTCAGCTCCGCGGCCGGGAAGCCCTCGGTCTTGATGAACCCCGGGAGCACGAGGCCGACGTGCACGCCGCTGGGCCTCTCCTCGAGGTAGAGCGCGTCGCTCCAGCCGATGAGGGCGAACTTGCTGGCGCTGTACGAGCCCGCCCCGGCGCGCGCGACGCGCCCCGCGACGCTCGCGACGTTGACGATCGCGCTCGGCGCGCACGCGCGGAGGTGCGGGAGCAGCGCCTCGGTGAGGCGGACCGAGGCGTTGAAGTTGATCTGCATGTGGCGGTCGACGTTCGCGAAGCCGCCGTCGGCGAACGTCGCGCGCCAGGACGTCCCGGCGTTGTTGACGAGGAGGTGCAGCTCGCCGTCGAGCTGCGCGCGGACCTTCGCGGGCGCGTCCTCGTCGAGGAGGTCCGCGGCGACGTACGTGGCGCCGAGCTCGCCGGCCAGTGCGCGCAGCTTGTCCTCCCGCCGCGCCACGAGGACGATCTTCGCGTCCGGCCGCTCGCGGCGCAGCGCCCGCGCCGTCGCCGCGCCGATCCCGCTCGACGCTCCGGTGATGACCGCGATCATCCGGCGAACCCTACGCGCGGGCGGCGCGTGACGCGCGCGACGCTCACGGCGAGCAGGACCGCCGCCGGCGGCACCGTCGCCGGCAGCGAGTCGGTCACGAGGAAGAGCTGGTTCCACGTGAGCGCGAACGCGAGGCAGCCGAACGCCGCCCATGCCTGCGGCACGCGCTCGGCGGCGAGGATCCCGCCGACGACGCCCGCGGCGAAGAAGTCGCCGTAGTCGAGTGACGAGCTCCCGAGGACGTTGACGTGCAGCTGCGGCAGGCCCTCGGCCGCGGTGGCGCGCGCGAAGTGACGGTTCTGCTCGGTCGACAGCTCGCCGAAGACGTACGCGGCGTCGACGAGCGCCATCGCGTAGACGGCGGCCTTCAGGAACGGCAGCGGGGTGGCGCCGGCGAGCAGCCTTCCGAGGGTGACGCACGAGCCGATGACGAGCGCGAGGCGGGCCAGCTCGCCGCCCGTCGACGCCTCCGGCGCGGCGATCGCGATCGCCAGCAGGACGGGCGCCAGCCACGCCAGCGCGCGGCGCGCGCCCCGTCCGGCCCAGCCGAGCGCGAGCGCGCACCCGGGCGGGACGAGGATCAGGGCGATCCACGCGAGCACCTGCGCGCTCGCCGTCCACAGCGCGATCACCGCGACGCTGACGAAGATCGACAGCGGCGCGACGAGCGCCCAGCCGCGGCCGGTCAGGCGCGCGAGCGCCGCCGGGAGCCCGGCGGCGGGCAGCGCGACGCACAGCGCCTGCGCCGCGTCGAGGGCCGCGTTGTCGAGCTGGAACCACAAGCCGGGGCACAGCGTCGCAGCCGTGCCCCGGCTCGGTCGCCCCTCCGGGTCTAGTAGTTGGAGGCCGGGCAGGGCGCGCCGGTCGCGCGGGACAGCGAGCCGTCCGCGTTGACCTGCGACCACCCGGTCCCGAGGAACTCGAGGATCTTCGTCGTCCGCATCCCGGTCAGCTCGCCCGGCGTGTAGATGCCGCGCAGGTCGACCAGGATGATGTGGGTGAAGTTGCCGGCCGAGCGGTTGTCCTGGATCGTGATGCCGCTCCCGGAGTCGCCCATGATCCCGGCGCCGAACCAGCCGTAGCCGTCGCTGTACCAGTCGACCGCGACGCCCGCCTCCGGCTTGCCCTGGCCGACCGCGACGCCGTAGCCGTGGCCGTAGTTCTTGACGACCTGCGGGTCACAGCCCGTGTAGATGCCCTGCGGGCCGCCGGTCGGGATCGCCGGGTTGACGCCCCACTTCGCCGCGACCTCGGGGTAGATCTGGATGAGCGCGAAGTCGTTCCCCGGCTCCTCCCCGGCCGTCTGCCGGTAGACGGTGCCGACCTCCGCCAGCGTCGTCGTGTCCACCTGCATGATCACCGGCTCGCCGTTCTTGTCGCTGCAGTGGCTGGCGGTGCCGATGTACGGGTTCGTGCGCCAGCCGGTGCCGTTGCTGAAGATGAAGTTCGCGGTGCAGCCGTACGGGGCGACGATGCAGCCGTTGGCGCTGACGCCCGGGGCCTGGACGCCGGGGCACCAGAGGTTCAGCTCCTCCTCCGCGACCTGCACTCCCTTCGCGCCGGCGGCGTGGATCTCGGCCTTCAGCTGGTCGCTGAGCGGGCTCGGCTTTCGGAACGTGTCGGTGTCGGACGCCATCGCAGGCTGCGCGCAGGCAAGCGCGGCGACGACGACCACGAGCGTCTTGATCAGGCGCATGGATCTCCGGGGGTCGTCGAAACGGTCACGTTTTGGCGTTCCCGGGTGCCGTAGCGGTGAAACGCCAGGTTGCTAGCTTCGCCCGCGTGCGGCTCAGCGTCCTCGACCAGTCCCCCGTGCCGGAGGGCTCCACCGGCGCGGACGCGCTGCGCAACACGATCGACCTCGCGCGTCTGTGCGACGCGCTCGGCTTCCACCGGTACTGGGTGGCCGAGCACCACGGCGGGCCGTCGCTGGCGGGGCCGTCGCCGGAGGTCCTCGTCGGGCCGATCGCGTCGGTCACGGCGCGGTTGCGGGTCGGCAGCGGCGGCGTGATGCTGCCGCACTACTCGCCGTTGAAGGTGGCGGAGTCGTTCAGCCTGTTGAGCGGGTTGTTCCCGGGACGGATCGACCTCGGGATCGGCCGGGCGTCCGGCACCGATCCGCTGACGACGTTCGCGTTGCAGCGCGACCGGCGCGAGGTCTCGCCCGACGACTTCCCGCAGCAGCTGGCCGAGCTGCTCGGCTACCTCCACGGGACGCTGCCCGCCGACCATCCGTTCAAGCGGCTCGAGGCGACCCTACCGGGGCGGCCGGAGACGCCGGAGGTCTGGCTGCTCGGCTCCTCGCTGCAGAGCGCCGTGTGGGCGGCGGAGCTCGGCCTGCCGTACTCGTTCGCGGACTTCATCAACCCGGGCGGCGCGGAGATCGTCACGACGTACCGGGAGCGCGTTCCCGAGCCGCGCGTGATGGTCGCCGCGTGGGTCATCTGCGCCGACACCGACGAGGAGGCGCAGCGGCTCGCGTCGTCCTCGCGCATGACGCTGACGCTCCTGCGCCACGGCCGCCTGATCCCGGTGCCGCCGGTCGAGAAGGCGCTGCGGTTCCTCGAATCGCAGGGCGCGCGGCCGGAGGGCTCCGGCGGCGGGCGCCGAGCGATCATCGGCACGCCCGCGAAGGTCCGCACGAAGCTCGAGGAGCTCGTGAGCGCCTACGGCGCCGAGGAGGCGATGATCGTGACGATCACGCACTCCCACGCCGCGCGCCGCCGCTCCTACGAGCTGATCGCCGAGGCGTTCGCCGACGTGCTGCCGGCCGCCGCCTGAAGGTTGACGTTCCCTTTTCGCGAATCTATCTTCTCGTTATGCGAACGTCGGCCCCCGCGCTGCTTCCGATGTTCCGCTCGCCGATGCAGGTGGAGATGCTCGGGCTGCTGTTGCTGCAGCCCGAGAGGACATGGACGTTGGAGGAGCTCGCCGAGCGGCTAGACGCACCAACGTCCTCCGTCCACCGGGAGGTTCGGAGACTGGTCGAGGCAGGGCTGCTTGCGAGGGATGCTCGGCAGCGGCCACACGCCTACCGGGCGGCCGTCGCCTCGCCCGCGTACCGCCCACTCCGCGAACTGCTCGAGCTCACCACGGGCGTTCCGGCGCAGCTCCGGGACGTCCTGTCAGGGTTCGACGGGGTCAAAGCGGCCGCCGTGCACGGCAGCTGGGCGGCGGGGAAGGTGAGGCTGGACAGCGACATCGACGTCATCGTCGTCGCCGACGCAGGAAGGCAGCAGATCCAGCGCGCCCTACGCCGCGTCGGTAAACGAGTGGCCCGCGACATCGACCCGTCCGTACTAAAGGAGGCGGATTTCCGGCAGCTTGTGGAAACGCGAAACCCGTTTCTCGGCAAGATCCTGCACGGTCCGCGGATCGATCTCATCGGTTCCCTCGATGACCTCGCAGCGGCGTGACCGACGCCCAACTCGAACGCATCGAGCCCGACCCGTTCCTCGCGAACGCATTCCTGCTGCGGGCTCGCGGCTTCGCGGATGACGCCTCGCTCGCCGGGCTGGGCGCCGAAGGCCGGCAAGTGCTTCTTCACGGCGCGACGATCGCCCCCTGCGACGCCGTGCTCGCGATCAACGGCTTCCAGGTCGTTGGAGTCGAGGGTGGGCACGTCCTGAGGATCGAGCAGGCGGCCGCGTTCCTTCCGGGTGTCGATCAAGCGCTGGTCGACCAGCTGGACGACACGCGTGTCTCACGCAACCAGGTTTCCTACGCGGCGGGGTTCGCCGAGCCGGGGGACCTGGACGCTGCAGCGGACGCTGTCGCGGCGCTGATCCGCCATGTGGAGGATGCGCTCCGTCCTCACCTTCCCGAGTGGCTGGTCGGGGAGTAGGCGCACGTGGAGAAGCGACGCGTCCTCGTCACGCGACGCCCGCCCTTCGTGACTCCGCGGACGCGCACCGTCACGATGCCGTTCCTGCGCCCACGCAAGTCGACGACGGCGGTCAGGCGCCCGCGCCTCCGCCGCACCTTCGCGCGCCGGCCGCCAACGGTGACGCGCGCGCGGCGCAGCCGGCGGTCGAGGTGGATCGTGAACCGGCCGCGGCGGATGCAGCGACGAGAAGTGGACCGCTCCGGCGGGCCGGCGCCGCCCGGGCGCCGCGGTGAAGCGGGCGCGTCGGCGCCGCAGGTGCCGGTGACGTAGCACTTGAGCGGCGGCTCCTGGGTGACCTGCTCGGCCTGGCGCGAGCCCTCGCCGACCGTCGCCGCGTATCGGCCCCAGTTCGCGGGGAACGCGGCGGGGTCGACGCCGGGCATGAACGGCTGCGCGCAGGTCGTCGGTGGGACCCGTGCGGGGTCGGCCGGGCCGTCGTGGGTGAGCGCGTCGAGGGCGAGCGCCCAGCCGACCGGGTCGTAGCTGCCGAGGACGAGGTGGTCGGCGGTGTCGTTCGGGCAGACGTCCTGGATGCGGACGTTCGCGATCCGTCCGTCGCCGGTGCGTAGCGCCGAGGAGCCGGTCGCCGCGTCGGCGTTCGGCGTGACCACCTCGTCGTTGCGGGTGAAGGCGACCGTGTAGTCGATGCCGGCGAACGTCTCCACGCCGTCGTTCAGCGCGGCGATGAACTTCGCGTCGTCGCGCTGCTGCCAGTACGCGGCCGGGCACTGCGCCGAGCACGCCGGCCTCGCGGTCAGGGTGCCGTGGTTCGACGGCGCGAGCCCGACGAGGTCCTCGACCATCGCCCGCGTCTCGGGCCACCATTTGAGCACCCACCGGCCGATCATGCCGCCCTGCGAGAACCCGACGATCGAGATGCGCCGGCCCGCCTCGGCGTGCATGCGCCGCAGCGCGGCGAGGACGTGCTCGGCGGAGTCCTGGATGTCGCCCATCGCGTAGCGCGGCAGCGTGACGGCGCACCACGGGATCCCGGCAGCGGTCAGCGCCGGCTCGTAGTTCCAGTCGAAGTTCGCCTTCGGCTCGAGGTTGGTGCCTGGCACCAGGAGCACCGGCGCTCGCGCGGCGCCGGCGAGCGGCTGCGGGCACTCGAGCTCCTCGGCCGCGGCGGAGGGGGCGCAGAGCAGGGCGAACGCGATCGCGAGTGGAGCGAGGCGGCGCACGCGCGCAATGTAGGCGACGGAAACCTTTGCGCGCGCCATCCGTTCTGCCGGACATGAAGGTGCTCGTGGCGGCGCTCCTCGCGACTCTCGTCCTCGCTCCGGCGGCGGAGGCGAAGCGCGCGCCGGTCGTCGAGCCGTGGATCGACGCGACGCTCGCGCAGATCCAGGCGACCAAGACGACGCCTCCCCGCGCGGCGCGGGCGCTCGCGTACGTGAGCGTCGCGATGCGGGATGCGGCGGAGCGCGCGGCGAAGCGGCGGCTGCCGGTCGCGCCCGCCGTCGACGCGGCCGCGCAGGCGCTGCTCGCCGAGCTCTTTCCAAGCGTGTCGGCCCGACCGCTTCCGCGGGCCGCACGGAGCGCCGCGGCGCGCCAGGGCCGCGTCGCGGCGCGACCTCTTCTCGAGCGCGCGCGCGCCGACGGCGCGAGCGCGACGTTCACCGGAACCGTGCCGCAGGGCGCGGGCATGTGGGTCCCGACACCGCCCGCGCACGCCGCGCCGGTCGAGCCGATGGCCGGCACGTGGCGGCCGTGGCACCTGACGAGCCCGAGCGAGCTGCGCCCGCCGCCGCCCGCGCCCTACGGGAGCGACGACTTCGAGGCCGAGACGCAGGCGGTCTACGCGACGTCGCGCTCGCTGTCGACCAACCAGAGACGGATCGCCGCGGCGTGGGCCGACGGCCCCGGCACCGACACGCCCCCCGGCCACTGGAACCGCATCGCGCTGAAGCTCCTGACGTGGGACCGCCGCGGCGTCCGCGCCACGGCCGCCCTCTTCGCGACGCTCAACACCGCGCAGGCCGACGCCTTCATCGCGTGCTGGGAGGCGAAGTTCGCGTACTGGCTCCTCCGGCCCGTCACCGCGATCCGCGAGCGGTACGACGCGAACTGGCTGCCCCTCCTCCCAACGCCGCCGTTCCCCGCGTACCCGTCGGGCCACGCGGCGACGTCCGGTGCCGCCGCGACCGTGCTCGAGGCGAAGTTCCCGACCCACATCTGGGACCTGCGCCAGGCGGCGGAGGAGGCGGCCATGTCGCGCATCTACGGCGGCATCCACTTCCCGATGGACGGCCGCGCAGGGCTCGACCTCGGCCGCCGAACCGCGCGCATCGCCTTAACACGCGGCTAACGGGTCCTCAACCGCGCCCGGGGATCCTTTCCGCGGGTCATGCTGGAGTACAGCCGCGCGCTCTACCGCGGTCTGGCCGCGGACGTCGATCCGGGACTCCCCGAGGCGCACCGGCACGTCCTCGTCGCCTCCGAGCAGTGCATGCAGCGCCTCGCCACCGACCGGCGCTACTTCGCCGACCCGGCGCGCAAGCTCTTCCGCGACATCCGCTGGTGCTTCCCCGTCTCTCGCCAGGAGAAGGTCCACCGGACGGTGAGGATCGTCATCGCCGCGGCGCAGAAGCACCTCGACGAGCAGCCGTACCGCGCGGACGACGGCTCGCCGCTGCGCTGCCCCGCCATGACCCGACACGGCGATCCCTGCCAGCGCGCCCCGCTGCCCGAGCACGGCTTCTGCCCGTCGCACCAGCACCTCGCGATGGTCGGCGCCGAGGAGTGGTGAGCTAGAGCCGCCGGAGCCGCTCGGCGGCCTCGACGACGTCCTCGTCGGGGATCGCGAGCGACAGCCGCGCCCAGCCGGCGCCGCGCGCGCCGAAGCCCTCGCCGGGCGCCACCGCGACGCGGTGCTCCGTCAACAGGCGCTCCGCCGTCAGCCCGTCCGGCAGACGCCACCACGCGTAGAACGTCCCCTCGGGCGTGACGACGTCGGGCCGCGCGGCGAGCAGCACGTTGCGCCGCCGCTGGTAGACGAGGCGGCGCTCCTCGACGCTCGACTGGTCGCCGCGCAGCGCCGCCTCGAGGCCGCGCTGCAACCCCGTCCACACGCCGGCGGTCATGTGATCGATGAGCGTCTGCACGCGGCCCACGATCTCGGAGCACCCGACGAGGAACCCGATCCTCCACCCCGCGATCCCGTAGACCTTCGACGGCGACCAGAGCTCGATTGCGACGTCGAGCGCGCCCGGCGCGGAGAGGACCGAGGTGGCCTCCCGCCCGTCGAACGTGAGCCGGTCGTAGGCGAGGTCGTGGAGCAGGAACCCGCCGCGCTCAGCGACCCACTCCACCGCCGACGCGAACGTCCCGTCGCGCGCGCACGTCGCGCAGGGGTTCGAGGGGTAGTTCAGCAGCGTCAGCGCGGGCCGCTCGCCCGCCACCGCGTCGAAGTCGGGCTGGAACGCCGACGCGGGATCGAGCGGCAGCGGCACCGCCCGCGCGCCCGCGAGCGCGACCCCCGAGGGGTAGTCCGGGTAGCCGGGATCGGGCAGCAGGACGACGTCGCCGGCGTCCGCGCAGGCCAGGCACGCGAGCATGATCCCCGTCTTGGTGCCTGGCACCACGGCGACCTCGCGCTCGGGGTCGAGCGTCACGCCGTGGTCCTCCGCGTACCGCCCGGCGATCGCCTCGCGAAGCGACGGCAGGCCCGAGAACGGCGGATAGCCGTGGACGGGGACTGTCCCCTCCAGCGCGGCCGCGGCGACCGCCTCGCGCACGTGCACCGGCGGCGGGATGTCGGGGTTGCCGCGGCCGAGGTCGATCAGCCGCTCGCCCGGCGCGTCGCGCGCCGCCGCGACCGTCGCGAGCAGCCGCATGAAGTACTGCTCCGGGAGGCGCCCGACGACTACGACGGCGCGACCCACCCTCCGCACGCGCGCTCCAGCTCGAGCGCGCACGCGATCGACACGTGGTCGGCGTCGCGCGGCGCGACGACCTGCACGCCGAGCGGCAGCCCGCGCGCGTTCAGCCCCAGCGGCACCTGCGTGACCGGCAGGCGCAGCAGGTTGAACGTCGCGGTCGGCGTGATCGCCCACGCGCGCCCGACCGTCCGCCCGTGCTTCGGCGCGACCCGCGCGTGCGGCGGGTGCAGCAGGACGCCGTCGCCGATGAGCTCCTCCACCTCGCGTGCGAGCGACTTCGCCGCGGCGAGCGCGCGGCGCACCCGCCGCTCCGGCACCCGCGAGGCCACCCGCTCGAACGCGAGCAGGATCAGCGTGGGGACGGTGTGCGGGCCGGTGCCGCGCAGCACCCCGCCGGTCGCGCGCCGCAGGGAGACGTCCGCGACGCCCGCGTCGGCCAGCACCTCCGCGAACGTCGCGGGCGAGCCGTGCTTCAGCGAGATCAGGTACAGCTCGAGCGCGCGTCGCAGCGACCTCAGAGACTCGTGCCGCACGCGCGCTCCCGCGGCGCGCAGCGCGTCCGCCGCCCGCTCCCGCGCGTCGCGCAGCTCCCGCGCCACCGGGAGGAACCAGGCGCGCTCGCTGACGACGACCTCCAGGCCGCGCAGCGACACCGCGGACGGGTCGCGCAACTCGACGTCGCGCGCGTTCGGGTCGACGCCGTCCGGCCCGGCGAGCACGCGCAGCAGCGGCATGAGGTCCTCCGCGCGCCGCGCGATCGGCCCGAGCGCGAGCATCCGCGCCGCCTCGCCGTCCGCGTTCGGGAACTGGCCCGTGTTCGGGATCACGCCGCACGACGGCATGTGCCCGAACACGCCGTTGAAGAAGGCAGGCAGCCGGATCGACCCGCCGATGTCGGACCCGAGCCCGAACGGCGACCCGCCGCTGCCGACCGCCGCCCCCTCGCCGCCCGACGACCCGCCCGCTGTCCGCTTCGACGAGTACGCGCTGTTCGACCGTCCGTAGAGGTGGTTCGACGACTCGATCCACATCGTCATCTCGGACGTGTTCGTGACGCCGAGCGGGATCGCCCCGGCGGCGCGCAGCCGGGCGACCGCGGGGGCGTCCTCCGCCGCGCGATGCTCCCGCCGCGCGACGAGCCCCGCCGCGTTCGGCATCCCGGCCACGGCGATCGACTCCTTCACCGTGCACGGCACGCCGTGGAACGGGCCGCGCGGCTCGGACGCGTCCGCCTCGTCCGCCTCGCGCAGCGCCGCCTCGAACCGGTCGGCCGCCAGCGCGCGCGTGCGCGGCTGGAAGCGCCGCAGCACCTCGATGTGCCGCTCGACGACCTCGCGCGACGTCGTCTCGCCGGAGCGGATCGCCGCCGCGAGCGCGCACCCCGAGCGCAGGGTGAGCGGTGGGGCCCCGACGGTCGCGGTCACGCGGCGAAGTGAACCACGTCACACACACGGCTCGTGGCATGCGTAGCTTTCGCCGGGGATGCTTCCGCCTGGACCGAAGTGGCCGATCGCCGTGCAGTCACTCGCCTGGTGGGCGAGGCCGATCCCGTTCATGGAGCGCTGCCGCGAGCAGTACGGCAAGCGCTTCACGATCCGCCTGGCCGGCACGCCGCCCTTCGTCAACCTCTCGGATCCCGACGAGATCAAGCAGGTCTTCATGACCGCGCCCGACGTGCTCCACCCCGGCGAGGGCGCCGAGGTGCTCGAGCCGGTCGTCGGCCGGAACTCGCTGATCCTGCTCGACGAGCAGCCGCACCTCGCGCAGCGCAAGCTCATGCTCCCCGCCTTCCACGGCGAGCGGATGAAGCGCCTGAGCGGGGTCATGACCGAGGTCGCCGAGCGCGAGGCGGACAGCTGGCCGCGCAACGACGTCGTGAAGCTCCACCCGCGGATGCAGGCGCTCACGCTCGAGATCATCCTGCGCGCGGTCTTCGGCCTCGACGCGGGCGAGCGGCTCGAAGCGCTGCGCGCGAAGCTGACGAAGATCCTCGAGTTCGGCATGACGCCCGCGTCGCTGCTGCCCGCCCTGCGGCGCGGCCCGATGTGGAACCAGTTCCTCGCGCTGCGCGACGAGACCGACCAGCTCGTCTTCGACCTCGTCGACGAGCGGCGCGCCGCCGAGGAGGACCGCGACGACGTGCTCGCGATGCTGCTCACGGCGCGTCACGAGGACGGCTCGCCGATGAGCAGGCAGGAGCTGCGCGACGAGCTGATGACGCTGCTCGTCGCCGGCCACGAGACGACCGCCTCGCAGCTGGCGTGGACGTTCGAGCGCCTGGTGCGCGAGCCGCGCGTGCTCGCCCGCCTGACCGAGGCGGTCGACGCGGAGGACGACGACTACGTCGACGCCGTGGTCACCGAGTCGCTGCGCCGCCGCCCCGTGCTGCCGATCGCCGAGCCGCGCCTCGTCAAGCAGCCGGTCGAGATCGGCGGCTTCCAGTACGAGCCGGGCTGCGCGCTGGCGCTCAACGCCTACCTCGTCCACCACGATCCCGCGATCTACGACTCGCCGTACGAGTTCCGCCCGGAGCGCTGGCTCGACCAGCAGCCCGGGACGTACACGTGGATCCCGTTCGGCGGCGGCCGGCGCCGCTGCATCGGCGCGAGCTTCGCCCAGCTCGAGATGCGGCTCGTGCTCCGCGCGGTGCTCTCCCGCTACGAGCTGGAGGCGACCGAGCAGCGGATGGAGACGACCCGGCGCCGGGCGATCACCTTCACGCCCAGCCGCGGCGCGAGCGTGCGGGTCCGCGAGCGGCGGACGGCGGACGTTCGCGCCGATCCGGTTCTCGTCTAGCAGCAGAAGACCGGCGCGAACAGCCCATCCCAGAGGGGCGTCGATCTCCCTCCACCGCACCCGACGAGCGGCGCGGCGCCCCGTCCGACCTGGGGCATGTCCTCATTCATCGGCGGGTTGACGGAATCCTGCAATCCCGGCGCGCGGCTACGGGTGCGGATCGCGGCCGGCGAGCGACTTCACCGGCGCCGGCGGCCTGTCCCCGAACAGGCGCTTGTACGCGGTCTTCGCGAGCGACGCCGCGGCGTCGCTCGACGCGCGGTCCTTCACGCCCGGGACGAAGAAGATGACGGTGAGCATCGTGTCGTCGCGCCAGGCGACGAGCTTGCTCAGCGACGGGTTCCAGAACGCGCCGGCGCCGCCGTAGGTCTTGTCCTGGCCGACGCCGAACACGAGCCGCGGGTCGGGGCCCGACCAGTTGTCGCTGCGCTGGTTGAGCTCCTCCAGCCGGTACCAGTAGCGCTTCTGCGACTGCGCCGCGCGGTCGACGACGAGCTTGACCGCCACGTCGTCGTGCGGGCCGGCGTAGTAGCCGCAGGACGACGTCTCGCCGGAGTCCATGCGCTCGACGACCGGCTTGCCGATCTCGTCGAGGCGGCGGTCGGTCGTCCTCAGCACCACGTTCGCGACGTCGCTCTCGTGGAAGATCTGGCAGGCGCTCTGCTTGTCGCGCGGCACGTTGGGCTTCGCGGTCGGCTTCGGGGCGGCGTCGTCCCCGCCGCACGAGGCGACGAGGAGCGCGACGAGGACGGGGGCGGGCAGGCGCATCGGCCTGCCAGGTTAGTGAGGGTCCAGCGGGGCGAAGGCGGGGTCGCGGCGCTCGACGAAGCTCTGGACGCCCTCGCCGAAGTCCGCGCGGCCGAAGGACTCGAGCATGAGCCGGTTCGCGTCCTCCAGCGACTCGTCGAGGCCGCGCTGGAGGTCGCCGTAGACCTGGGCCCTTCATCGCCGCCATCGACGCCGGCGAGCAGTTCGTCGCGAGGTCGCGCGCGTAGGCAAGCGTGTGGTCGAGCAGCTCCTCGCCCGGCAGCACGCGGTTCACGACGCCGAGCCGCTCCGCCTCCTCGGAGAGGAAGACGCGGCCGGAGAGGAGCAGGTCGAGCGCGTGGGCCGGCCCGATCAGGCGGGGCAGCAGCCACGAGCTGCCGTGCTCGGCGACCAGCCCGCGCCGCGCGAACGCGGTCGTGAACTTGACCCCCGCCGCCGCGAAGCGCAGGTCGCACATCAGCGCCTGCACGAGCCCGATCCCCGCGCACGCGCCGTTGATCGCCGCGACGATCGGCTTGCGGATCGTCAGCGGGAACGTCTGCGGCCGCGGCGGCGCCGCGGCCTCGGCGCCGTTGCCGCCGCCCTCCCCCGCGCTCAGCGCGGCCAGCGCCTCCATGTCGAAGCCCGGGCAGAACCCGCGGCCGGCGCCGGTGACCACGACGACGCGGGTCTCGGGGTCGCGGTCGGCCTCGGCCAGGAGGTCGAAGTAGCGCGCCTCCATCTCGTGCGTCCACGCGTTCATCCGGTCCGGACGGTTGAGCGTCAGGACGCAGACGCCGTCGCGGACCTCGCGCAGGACGGTGTCGCTCATGTGGCGAGGATGATGACGACCACGGCGAGGACGAGCAGCCCGAGCCAGAACAGCCCGACCACCAGCGGCCTCTGCCCGGCCCAGAAGCCGGGGTTGGACTGCGAGCGCGAGTGCCGGCCCTCCGGCGGCTCGCCGACCCAGTCGTCGTCGTCGTCCCAGTTCGGGCGGTTCATGAACACAGGTGTTCCCGATTAGCGCAAGTCTCAGACCGACTGAACGTTCGTCAACGCATGCGCAGATCATTTCTCCTCCTCACCATGTTCCTCACGATGGCCGGGAGCGCCCAGGCGGCGAAGCCCGGCGGCGGCGGTACTACGACGACGCCGCACGACCCGATCCTCTTCGTCCACGGCTGGAACTCGAACTCCACGACGTGGACGACGATGGTCAACCGCTTCGCCGCGGACGGCTGGGCGGCGAAGGAGCTGAACAACTGGTCGTACAACACGTCGCAGTCCAACGCCACGACGGCGCAGGAGATCGCCACGAAGGTCGACGGGATCCTCGCGACGACCGGCGCGACGAAGGTCGACATCATCAGCCACTCGATGGGCGGGCTGTCGTCGCGCTACTACACGAAGAACCTCGGCGGGGACCTGAAGGTCGACGAGTGGGTCTCGCTCGGCGGGCCGAACCACGGCACGGACACGGCGAACTTCTGCTTCTCGACGGCGTGCACCGAGATGCGCATCGGCTCGAGCTTCCTCGCCGCGCTCAACAGCGACGACGAGACGCCCGGCGCCCCCAGCTACCGCACGTGGTGGTCGCCGTGCGACGAGATCATCAACCCCGACAGCAGCGTGGCGCTCAGCGGCGCGACGAACACGCAGACCGCGTGCATCTCGCACAGCGCGCTGCACGAGGATGCCGCGGTCTACGCGCAGGTGCGCGACTTCGTGCGCTAGCTGAGCAGTCCAGGGACGTTGTGAACGGCTGAGAGAAGACGTCCGGGCCCGTCCTGAGGCTCTGCAAGTCCGCCAAGACACGCAGAGCAAGGAGGGCCCGGATGGCACAGCACGTTAGAGCGGCGCTCGGACCG
>DASVPR010000037.1:0-120192 GCA_036389485.1 Solirubrobacteraceae bacterium | reverse complement strand
GCTCTACGCCAACAGCGCCGAGCGCACCGCAGCGCTCGACGCCTGGCTCAACCACTACAACTTCATCCGACCCCACGGCAGCCTCAGCCACAAGCCGCCCGGCTCACGACTGACGAAGGCGCCTGGGAACGACAGCTAGGGCTTCCCGAACGGGATCACCCGCCGCAGCAGCGAGGCCGCCGCGGCGATCTCTCCCTGCAACGCGGTCAGCGCGGTGTCGGCCCTCTCGCCGAAGGACGCCTGCTCGAGCAGCCCCTGCTCGAACATCTCGTGCTCGCGTCGCGTGACGCGATCGATCAGGGTCTTGATGTCGCGCATCGGCGGGTCGCGCGGCGTCGTGCGGGTCAGCAGCGGACCGAGGTCGTTCGCGTTGCGCGTCCGCGCGCCCATCGCGCGGAAGCCCTCCTCACGGCCGAGGTCGTCGGCGGCGTGGAGCAGGATCGTCTTGATGATCGACGTGTGGTCGAAGACGGTGTGCGCGACGTGCTGGTCGACCCACGGCGAGACGACGAGCGCCGGCACCCGCACGCCGTAGGTCGGCTTCGGCCGGCCGGCGCGGGCACGCTCGCCGATGACCGGGAAGTCCTCGGGCGGGACGTGGTCGTAGAACCCGCCGTGCTCGTCGTAGGTGATGAGCAGGAGGGTCTTCCGCCACAGCTCGGGGTTGCCGGCGATCGCGGCGACGACCTCGAGGACGAACTTCTGGCCCAGGATGATCCGCGACGGCGGGTGGTCGTCGTTGGATCCGGGCGGGCCGAGGAAGCGGAAGTCGACGAAGTTCGGGTCGATCCAGGAGACGGCGGGAAGGCGCCCGTGCTCGGCGTCGTCGAGGAAGGTGTGCGGCTCCAGCAGCGTCCGCTTGTTGAAATAGGCGAAGTTCGCGTCCGAGTAACGGTCGGGCTTGCCGCCCGGGCGGTAGGCGGAATCGATGAGCCGCAGCGTCGCCGGGTCGAACGAGTACCACCGCCACTGGTCCCGGTGCAGGTACGTGGTGAACGCGGTGCCGTCGAAGATCGGCGCGTCGCCCAGGACCTTGCGCAAGGCGGGGAGGACGTTCGGCGCGTTCTTCGCGAGCGGCGCGACGCCGCCCGTCGCCGCGAAGAGCCGGTTCGGCCAGGTGTGGGCCGGGATCGAGGAGAACCACCGGTCGCACACCACGAAGTTGCGCGCGAGGTAGTCGTAGACCGGGAGCTGGTCGGCCTGGTGGTAGCCGAGGATGGCCTCCGCCGGCAGGTCCTTGTCGGGCGGCACCGGCTTCTTCTGCTTGCGCCACTCGGCCTTGTGGCGCGCGAGCACGTCGACGTAGTTGCGCAGGAACCCGCCGTTGCGGTCCTTCAGCTGCTCCAGCACGTCGCTCGCGCCGTGGCCGGGATCCTGGATCTTGTGGTGGAAGACCCGCTCGCCGAGCGGCTTGACCGGCTCGAAGCGCTTGCCGTCGGGCCAGAGGTTGCCGTGCTCGGCCGGGTCGAGGCCGTCGACGTCCGGCAGCACGCCGTCCGCCTTCAGGTAGCCGAGCATGTGGTCGAACGACCGGTTCTCCAGCATCACGACCACGACGTGCTCGACCTGGGGATGGAGGCCGCCCATTGCGCGACCTTACTGCTCCGCTCAGGCGGGTGAGACGCCGGGGCGGGGCGACGGCTTCGGCCCCTTCGCCTTCGCGGCCGCGGCCTGCGGCTCCTCCGCCGCCGGGTCGCCGTCGTCGGGCGGCTCGAGCGCGCGCTGGGCGGCGGCGAGGCGGCGCAGGAGCAGGTCGCGCTCGGCGCGCAGCTCGTCGGTCGAGAGGAGGCGGCCGCGGGGGCGGCGGCGCTCGGTCGGGAGGTGGCGCGGGAGGCGGTCCTCGAGCTGGACGACGAGGCGGTCGAGCACGGCGATCTCGTCGCGCAGCGCCCGGCGCTCCTCGGCGGCGGCGTCGGCCTCCGCGGGCGCCGGGAGGTCGAGGACGTAGAGCGCGGCGGCGAGGTCGCGGGGGCTGAGCCCCGCGTCGCCCGCCCAGCGCACGATCCGCTCGACGAGCGGCGCGTGCTGCTCGTGCGCGGTGGCCCCGGCGGCGACGAACGTCCCGGTCCCGTGGCGGCTCTCGAGGAGGCCCTCCACCTCGAGCTTCGCGACCGCGGCGCGCAGCGTGTTGTGATTGACGCGCAGCTCCGCCGCCAGCTCCCGCAGCGCGGGCAGCCGGTCGCCGGGGCGCAGCCGCCCCGCCGCGACCGCCGCGCGGATCGCCCAATCGAGCTGCACCCCGAGAGGGACGTCCGCCTCGTGATCGAGGGTGATCCCGATGTCCGTGGCCCAGGTCATCCGTGGTGGCAAAGGGTACCGGGCGTCCAGAGTGCTAGAACAGTGGTACTCTCCCGCGGGCGATGGCAGTCCGGAGCTTCGCCGACCGCGGTTTCCTCCCCGTCAAGAACCTCCTCGAGGAGATCGGGGACATGATGATCCTCACGGGGAAGACGATCATGTCCGCGCTGCGGCCGCCGTATCCGTACGGCGGGGAGCTCGTCTCGCAGTTCCTCTTCGCGCTGCGCCTCTGCTGGTTCCCGCTGATCGTGAGCATGGTCGCCGCCGGCTACGGCGCACCCGGGCTGCAGGCCGCGAACTTCCTCGTGCTCTTCGGCGCGCTCGACCGGCTCGGCGGGTTCTTCGTGCTCGCCTCGATCCGGGAGTTCGCGCCGCTCATCACGTCGATCATCGTCGCCGGGGTGGCCGGAACGGCGATCACGGCCGACCTCGGCGCGCGCAAGATCCGCGAGGAGCTCGACGCGCTCCAGGTGCTCGGCGTCGACCCGGTCAAGAACCTGGTCGTGCCGCGGTTCCTCGCGCTCATGCTGATCACCGGGCTCTTCGACGTCTACGCCCTGCTGTTCGGGATCTTCGCCGGCGTGCTCGCGACGATCGTCAACGGCGCGCCGCTCGGCCCGTTCTGGGCGACGTTCTTCACGAACGCGTCGACCACGGACCTCTGGGGGTCGGTCCTCAAGTGCACCGGCTTCGGCGCGATCGTCGCGATCGTCTGCTGCTACAAGGGGATGACGGCGTCCGGCGGCGCGGAGGGGGTGGGGCGCGCGGTCAACCAGGCGGTCGTGATCTCGCTCATGGGCGTCGCGGCGTTCAACTACGTCTTCACGCAGACGCTGCTCGCCACGCACCCCGAGCTGCAGACGCTGCGCTAGTAGAAGACGGTCCGCGCGCGGTGCCGTGGGCGCGCCTTGTAGCGGGCGTCCTGGCCGCGGTTCCACAGCCACATGTCGAGGATCCGCTCGGGGACGTCGAGGCGCTTCGCGATGTGCGCGCACGCGTGGACGGCGGCGGCGCGGATCTCGCGCTCCATCCGGGCGTCGAGCAGCAGGCGCTCGGCGTCGATCGTGGCCGCGAGCGCGTCGTCGTACACGAGGACGCCGTCGGTCCGCAGCACGTGCGGCACGAGGTTGTCGGCGAAGATCGTCAGCGTGTCGACGTCCGTGAAGCGCGCGACGCCGCCGAGGGTCAGGTCGTTCGCGAGGATCTGCGCGCGCTTGTAGAAGCCGACGTCGTGCCACATGCTCATGCCGCTCGCGACCGTCTGGGCGAGCCGCTGCGCGGATCCATCCGCGGCCTCGATCGCCGCGAGCGCCGTCCGGTCGCCGAGGAAGCGGCCGAGCTGCCGCAGCGCCTGGGCGAACAGGTCCATGAGCTCGTGCCCCGGATGCTGGCCGGTGACCTCGGCGATCTCCTCGGCGCGCATCGCGCGCAGCTCCTCGTTCGACCACGGGCCGGCCGCGCGGAACCGGTCGGTCAGGCCCATCGCCACGGTGAAGTAGCCGGAGACCGGCTTGCCGTCGACGACCCGCTTGCGCAGCGTCGGGAACCAGCCGGAGCCGAAGTTGATCGCGGTGAGCGCGAACAGGTACGCGGCGACCTCCTCGCGCGTGCCCTCGACGAAGTGCCGCACCGGGTCGAGCTCCGGCTCCGGCCCCGGCGCGACGTCGCTCGTGCGGTCGAGGTCGATCGTCACGTGCCGCGCGTTCGCGACGACGTGCGCGCAGTGCTCGCGGACCGCGTCGGAGAGGGACACGCGGGGAGGGTAGGGTCCGGCCGTGGTCCGGGTCGCCGTGCAGGAGGACATCCCCGCGCTCGCGGACGCCCTCGCCCGCGCGTTCCACGACGACCCGATCGCGATGTTCTCGCAGCCGCGCGAGGGGTCGCGGCACCGCCGGCTGCGCTTCTTCTTCGCCGGCCGGCTGCGGACGCTGGTGGGCGAGGAGCTGTGCTTCTGCACCGAGGACCGGCTCGGCGCCGCGCTGTGGGCGCCGCCGGACCGGTGGGAGGTCCCGCCGCGCGAGGCGCTGCGGATGATCGCGCTGGTCTCGCGCCGCGCGCCGCAGACGCTCGCGGGCTACCGGCGGGTCGAGCAGCTCCATCCCCGCGAGCCGCACTTCTACCTGCCGACGCTCGGCGTGGCGCCCGAGGCGCAGGGCCGCGGCCTGGGCAGCGCGCTGCTCCAGCCGATGCTCGAGCGCTGCGATCGCGAGGGCGTCCCCGCGTACCTCGAGAGCTCGAAGGAGCGCAACATCGCGTTCTACGGCCGGCACGGGTTCCGGGTCACTCGGGAGATGCGGTTCTCGCGCCGCGGGCCGATGCTGTGGCTCATGTGGCGCGACCCGCGGTGACCGTCTGATCGCTCCGCGGCCGCTCCTATGCTCCGGTGGTGTCCGCGACCGACGCCCACGTCGAGCGTCTCCTCGAAGGCCTGAACCCCGCCCAGCGCGAGGCGGTGACGCACGGCGAGGGGCCGCTCCTCATCCTCGCGGGCGCGGGGTCGGGGAAGACGCGCGTCCTGACCCACCGGATCGCCTGGCTCAACCAGACCGGCCGGGCGCGCGCCAACGAGCTCCTCGCGATCACGTTCACCAACAAGGCCGCGCAGGAGATGCGCGAGCGCGCCGGCGTGCTGCTCGGCCGCCGCGTCCGCGCGATGTGGGTCATGACGTTCCACTCCGCGTGCGCGCGGATGCTTCGCGCCGAGGCCGACAAGCTCGGCTACACGCGCCAGTTCACGATCTACGACCAGGCGGACGCGCGGCGGCTGATCAAGCGCTGCCTCGACGCCGCGGGCGTCGACCCGAAGCGCTTCACGCCCGCCACCGTCCACAACCAGATCTCCGACGCGAAGAACAAGCTCCGCGACGCGGACGCCTACCGCGAGCTCATGGGCTCGTACTTCGAGCAGACGGTCGGCGAGGTCTACGAGCTCTACGAGCGCGAGCTCGTCCGCATGAACGCGATGGACTTCGACGACCTGCTCGTCCGCGCGGTCAACGTCCTCGAGCTCTTCCCGGAGGTCCGCGACCGCTACGGCAAGGCGTTCCGCCACATCCTCGTCGACGAGTACCAGGACACCAACCACGCGCAGTACCGCTGGCTTCAGTTGCTGACCACCCACCACAGAAATCTTGCTGTAGTGGGCGACGATGCTCAATCGATCTATGGGTTCCGGGGCGCGGACATCACCAACATCTTGGATTTCGAGCGCCATTACAGCGACGCGCGCGTCGTCAAGCTCGAGCAGAACTACCGCTCGACGCAGACGATCCTGGATGCGGCGAACGCCGTCATCGCGAACAACCGGCAGCAGAAGCCGAAGCACCTGTGGAGCGAGCTCGGGCAGGGCTCGAAGGTCACGGTCAGGGAGCTGGACGACGAGCACTCGGAGGCGCGGTACGTCGTCGGGCAGATCGAGCGGCTCGTCGACTCCGGGTCGTCGCTGAACGAGATCGCGGTCTTCTACCGGACGAACGCGCAGTCGCGGGTGCTCGAGGACACGCTCGTGCGCAACGAGACCTCGTACCAGGTCGTCGGCGGGACGAAGTTCTACGACCGGGCCGAGGTCAAGGACGCGATCGCCTACCTGATCCTGCTCGCCAACCCGCAGGACGCGATCTCGTTCTCGCGGATCGCCAATTCGCCGAAGCGGGGGATCGGGGCGACGTCGCTGGCGCGGGTGCTCGGGTACGCGGAGACCGAGGGGATCTCGGTGTGGGACGCGGCGGCCGAGCCGGGGAGGGTGCCCGGCCTCGGGACCGCCCCGGTCAAGGCGCTCGGCCGGTTCATGGACGTGATGATCGGGCTGAGGGAGCGGGCGGCGGACGAGGTCCCGGTCGGCGACCTGCTCGACGCCGTGCTGCACGAGACCGGCTACATCGATGCGCTCGAGGCGGAGCGGACGATCGAGGCCGAGGGCCGCATCGAGAACCTCCGCGCGCTCGTCGAGGGCGCCCGGGAGTTCGACGCCACCGCCGAGGAGGGCGAGGCCGGCCTCGACGACTTCCTCCAGCACGTCGCGCTGCAGTCCGACGCGGACACCCGCCGCGACGACGAGGGCATGGTCACGCTGATGACCCTGCACAACGCCAAGGGCCTCGAGTACCCGGTCGTCTTCATGATCGGGTGCGAGGAGGGCGTCTTCCCGCACTCCCGCGCGCTGGACGAGGGTGGGCTCGAGGAGGAGCGGCGCCTCTGCTACGTCGGCATCACGCGAGCCAAGCGCGAGCTGACGATCACCTACGCGCGCCGCCGCAACGTCTTCGGCGCCCAGACCTTCGGGATGCGCAGCCGGTTCGTGGACGAGATCCCCGCGGAGCTGACGGATCGTGAGGAGCCCGTGGTGTCCGGCGCCTGGGCGTCGGCCTCGCAGGCGACCGCCGAGCGCGCGGAGTCGCGGAGGGGAGGAGGTGGCGGTCGCGGCGCCGACTACCGGATGGGCGACGACGTCGTCCACGCCGCCTTCGGCGAGGGCGTCGTCACCGGCGTCGAGCCGGGTGGGATCGTCGTCATCCGCTTCGCCAACGACGGCAGCGAGCGCAAGCTGATGGCGGAGTACGCGCCCATTTCGAAGCGATAGCGGGTACGACCTGGACAATGGCCGTGGCGACCCCGCAGCGGCGCGCCTCCCCCCGCATCGCGATCGAGCTCTCGATGCGCTTCGTCCGGGCGAAGGGGCACGGCCGGCCGGTCTCCGCCCGCACGATCGACCTCTCGACCGGCGGCGCGCGCGTCGTCGCCGACCGGCCGCTGAAGGTCGACGAGGTCCTCCACTTCGAGCTGGACGGCGAGCAGGTCGTCCGCGGCGAGTGCCGCGTGCTGCGCGAGCACGTCGGCCGCACCTACGCCGTGCGGTTCGAGCGCCTCCAGGAGACCGAGGAGCTCGCGCGGCTCACCGGCTCGCGCTGAGCCAGATCCGCCGCGAGAACGTCGTCGTCCGCTCGCCCGCGGTGACCTCGAGCCGCAGGACGAGCTGCGGCCGCCGCGCGCGCCGCCACGGCCGGCGTCCCGGGAGCAGCCGCGTCCGCACCTCGGCCAGCCCCGCATCCGAGCGCCGGGCGCGCCCCTCGCCGACGATCCGCGTGCCGTGCGCGGTGCGCAGGTGCAGCTGCGACGCGACGTAGCACTCGCCGGCGCACAGCACCCGCGCGAGGATCCCCAGCCGCATCAGCCGCGTGACCGTCGGCCACTGCGTGATGACGTCGACGACGCGCGGCGGCGCCGCTCCCGCCGCGGGCTCGACCACGGGCGGCTCGACGGGCGGCGCGGGCGGCTGCGGCGGAGGAGGCGCGACCGGGGGCTGCCGCGGCGAGCCGCTGCGGACGTTCTCGCACCCGTCGACGGTGTCGACGTCGTCGGCGTCCACAAGGTCGTATCCGTCGCCGCAGACGATCTCGTCGGGGAAGCCGTCGACCGCGTCGATCGTGTCGTCGCCGGGGCCGGCGCGGACCACGTCCCGGCCGGCGTTCGGCGTGAGCGTGTCGGCTCCGTCGCCGCCGTCGATCTCGTCGGCCTCGGCGCCGCCCCACAGGCGATCGGCGCCCTCGCCGAGCGCGACCACGGTCGGGTACGACCACGTGCCCATCGCCCCGAGCCCGACGTAGTCGCTGCCGTCCCCGACGTCGACCAGGACGCGCTCCGCGTCCGGCGGGCAGGTGGCGTCCGTCATGCCCGACGACTGTTCGTTGTCGTACGGCTCGCACGGCGGCTCGGCCGTGACCGGCATCGTCGACGGGAACCCGGTGGTCCCGTCCTGGATCGTGAAGCGGCCGCCCTGCAGCGTGATGTTGAGCTCGTTGAACTCGCCGGGCGCGGCGGTGTAGACGAGGTCGCCGTCCTGGATCCGCACGGTCGCGCCGAAGGCCGGGGCGGCGAGGGCGGCAAACGCCGCGAGGGAGGAGATGAGACCGCGAGCGAGCATCCGTGCGGCAAGTTGGAACGCGCGGCGGGGGGAAGTGTTCCGCGGAAGGGCGTCAGGCGGGCGCGGCGCCGAGCGCGGCGTTGAGCCGCGCGCGCTCCTCGTCGCCGAACGGGCGGGAGCGCCGCTCCGCCGGATCCCACGCGACGAGGACCGAGGTGCCGGCGGCGGCGACGGTGCCGTCCGCCCGCAGCACGTCGTGCTCGACCGTCACCGACGAGCGGCCGACGCGCGCGAGGCGGACGACGATCTCCACCGGGGAGTAGTCGCGCGTGACCTCGGCCCTGTAGTCGAGCTCGACGCGCGCGAGGACGAAGGCGTCGAGGGCGTCGATCCGGTGGAACAACCCGGCGCGGCCCTCCTCGAGCAGCTCGTGGTAGACGCTCTGGTTGAGGTGGCCGAGCATGTCGAGGTCGCGCCAGCGGACGTCGATGCGGGTCCGGACCTCGAGCGGTGTCATCGGCGCGAGAGCCTACGATGCGGCGCTCAATGGCGACCATCATCGACGGCAAGGCGATCGCGGCCGCGGTCCGCGAGCGGGTGAGGCAGGACGTCGACGCGTTCGCGAAGGACACCGGGCACCGGCCGGGCCTCGCCACGGTGCTCGTCGGCGAGGATCCCGCGAGCGCGATCTACGTCGGCGGCAAGCAGAAGGCGTGCAAGGAGGCCGGGATCGCGGGGTTCGACCACCGCCTGCCGGCGGACGTCCCGCGCGACAGCGTCGTCGGGCTGCTCGCCGAGCTGAACGCCGACCCGGCGGTGAGCGGGATCATCGTCCAGCTGCCGGTGCCAGGGCACCTCGACGGCACCGAGCTGACCGGGATGGTCCGCGCCGACAAGGACGTCGACGGCCTGACCGCGATGAGCGCCGGGCTGCTGGCGCTCGGCCGCGAGGGGCTGCGGCCGTGCACGCCCGCGGGCGTGATGCACCTGCTGAGCGAGGCGGGGACGGAGCTGCAGGGCGCGGAGGCCGTCGTCATCGGCCGCTCGAACCTCTTCGGGAAGCCGATGGCGCAGCTGCTCCTGCACGCCAATGCCACCGTCACGGTCTGCCATTCGAGGACGAAGGACCTCCCGAGCGTCACGAAGCGGGCCGACGTCCTCATCGCCGCCGTCGGGCGGGACCGCATGGTCAAGCGCGACTGGGTCAGGCCGGGCGCGACGGTCATCGACGTGGGGATGAACCGCAGCGACGACGGCCTGCACGGCGACGTGGACTTCGACGAGGTGAGCGAGGTCGCCGGAGCGATCACGCCGGTGCCCGGCGGCGTCGGCCCGATGACGATCGCGATGCTCCTCCGCAACACGCTGCACGCCGCGCGGATGCAATCCTCCGCGGCGTGAAGCTCAGCCGCCTCCGCTTCGGGGAGATCACCGCGCTCATCGGCGCGGTCGGCCTCGCCGTGCTGCTCGCCTTCGACTGGTTCTACGCCTCGACGCCCGACGCCCGCCTCGGCGCCCACGAGAGCGGCATCCGCGCGCTCGGGTGGTTCGCCGACCTCGTCCTCGTCTTCGCGGTCCTGCTCGGCGTGGCGCTCGCGGTCTTCACGGTCACCCACCGCGCGACCGGGATCCCCGTGATGCTGGGCGTCCTGACCACGCTGTTCGGGTTCCTCGGCGTGATCGTGATCCTCGTCCGGCTCGTCGCGCAGCCCAGCCTCGGGATCGAGGCAGCCAACGACGAGGTCGACCTCGAGCCCGCCGCGATCTTCGGCGCGCTGGCCGCGGCCCTGATCCTGCTCGGCGGCTGGCGCACGATGGCCGACGAGCGCACGGCCGCGAAGGAGTCGCTGGAGCAGACCGAGGACGTCCTGCGCGTCCGCGGCGCGCCGCGCCCCGCGCCGCCGCGTACCATCGAGAACGCATGATCGACCGCGAGCAGGTGCTCCACGTCGCGCGGCTCGCGCGGCTCGAGCTGAGCGAGGACGAGGTGGAGCGGATGAGCGGCGAGCTCACCGGCATCCTCGGCCACATCGAGAAGATCGGGGAGCTCGACCTCGAGGGCGTCCCGCCGACGTCGCATGTCGTCGAGGTCACGAACGCGCTGCGCGACGACGAGCCCCGGCCGTCGTGGCCGCGCGAGCGGATCTTCGAGCAGGCGCCCGCCGTCCGCGACGACGGGTTCGAGGTCCCGAGCCCGCAGGCATGACCGACATCCTCGCCCTCGACCGGCGCGCGAAGGTGGTGGGGCGATGAGCGCCGACGTCCTCTCCCTCACGGCCGCGCAGGCGGGCGAGCGCATCCGCGCGGGCGAGCTGTCGTCGAGCGAGGTCTTCGACGTCTACCGGGAGCGCGCGGCGGCGGAGGATCTCAACGCGTTCCTCTGGGTCGCCGAGGACGCGCCGGCGCCGGCCGGCGAGGACGCTCCGCTCGCGGGCGTCCCCGTCGCGGTGAAGGACCTCTTCTGCACCGAGGGCGTCCCGTCGCAGGCCGGCTCGAAGATCCTCGAGGGCTACCGGCCGCCGTACACGGCGACGGTCGTCCGCAACCTGCAGCAGGCGGGGGCGCCGCTGCTCGGCAAGACGAACCAGGACGAGTTCGCAATGGGCTCGTCGAACGAGAACTCCGCGTACGGGCCGGTCCGCAACCCGTGGGACCGCGCGCGCGTCCCCGGCGGCTCCAGCGGCGGCAGCGCGGCGGCGGTCGCGGGCGGGCTCGCGCCGTGGGCGATCGGCACCGACACCGGCGGCTCGATCCGCCAGCCGGGCGCGCTGTGCGGGATCGTCGGGATGAAGCCGACGTACGGCGCGGTCAGCCGCTACGGGATGATCGCGTTCGCGTCGTCGCTCGACCAGGCGGGGCCGCTCACGCGCGACGTCACCGACGCCGCGCTGCTGTTCCGGCACATGGTCGGGCGCGACCCGTGCGACTCGACCTCGCTCGCGTTCCCGGAGGAGGTGGCGCTGCCGAGCGCCGAGCGGCTCGACGGCATCCGCCTCGGCGTCCCGGAGGAGCTGAGCGGCGAAGGGATCGAGCCCGGCGTCCTGGACAACTTCCACGCCACCCTTCGCCTCGCCGAGGAGCTCGGGGCGACGGTCGAGACGATGCGCCTGCCGCACGCGCCCCACGCGCTGAGCGCCTACTACATCATCGCCCCGGCCGAGGCGAGCGCGAACCTGGCCCGGTACGACGGCGTCCGCTACGGCCTGCGCGCGAGCGAATACGCGGACCTGCTGTCGATGTACACGACGACGCGGCACGACGGCTTCGGGCCGGAGGTCAAGCGGCGCATCATGCTCGGGACCTACGCGCTGTCGAGCGGCTACTACGACGCGTACTACGGCCGCGCGCAGCAAGTGCGGACCAAGATCGCCGACGACTTCCGCGAGGCGTTCTCGACGTTCGACTTCGTCGTGACGCCGACGTCGCCCGGCGTCGCGTTCGAGCTGGGCGCCAAGACCGACGACCCGTGGGCGATGTACCTCAACGACTACTGCACGGTCCCGGTGCCGCTCGCGGGCCTGCCCGCGATCTCGATCCCGAGCGGGCTGAGCGAGGGTCTCCCCGTCGGCTTCCAGATCATCGGAGAGGCGTTCAGCGAGAACCGGATCCTCGATGCCGCGTACGCGCTCGAGCAGGCGATCGGGTTCGACGGGAGCGCGGCGCGTGGCTGAGTACGAGCCCGTCATCGGGCTGGAGATCCACGTCCAGCTCGACACGCGGACGAAGATGTTCTGCTCGTGCGCGCTGTCGTTCGGCGAGCCGCCGAACACGCACTGCTGCCCGGTGTGCCTCGGCCTGCCGGGGGCGCTGCCGGTCGTCAACGCGAAGGCCATCGAGTACGGGCTGATGATCGGGATGGCGCTGGAGTCCGACCTGGCGGACCGGTCGATCTTCCATCGCAAGAACTACTTCTATCCCGACAACCCGAAGGCGTACCAGATCAGCCAGTACGACGAACCGCTCTGCCGCGGCGGGCGGCTCGGCGACGTGCGCATCCACCGCGTGCACCTGGAGGAGGACGCGGCGAAGCTGATCCACGTGGGCGCTTCCGGCCGCATCCACGGGTCCGACGCCTCGATCGTCGACTTCAACCGCTGCGGCACGCCGCTCGTCGAGATCGTCACCGAGCCGGACGTCAAGTCCGCCGAGCAGGCGCGCGAGTGGCTGCAGCTGCTGCGCGAGACGCTGCGCCAGCTCGGCGTCAGCGACGTCGACATGTCCCAGGGCTCGCTGCGCTGCGACGCGAACATCTCGATCCGCCCGGTCGGCGAGGCCCGCTTCGGGACGAAGACCGAGCTGAAGAACATGAACTCGTTCGCGTTCATCGACCGCGGCATCAAGGCGGAGGTGGCGCGGCAGGAGGCGATCGTGCGCGACGGCGGCGACGTGGTGCAGGAGACGCTGCACTTCGACCCGCGCACCGAGCGGATCACCTCGCTGCGCTCCAAGGAGGAGGCGCACGACTACCGCTACTTCCCCGAGCCCGACCTCGTCCCGATCGCCATCTCGCAGGAGATGACGGACGCCGCGCGCTCCGCGATGCCGGAGCTGCCCGCCGCCCGCGCCGCGCGCTACGAGGAGGCCGGCCTCACGCCGGACAACGCGAAGGACCTCGCGTTCCGGCCCGAGCTCGCCGTGAAGCTCGACGAGGCGCTCCCGGCCGCCGACTCCGCGAACTCGCTCGCGGCGCTGCTGCTGAACAACGCCGCGGCGGTGGACGTCGAGCCGCGCAGCCTCGCCGAGGTGTCGAACATGGTGGGGCGGCGCGAGGTCACGCCGGCGAACGCGCGCGTGCTGATCGAGCGGCTGGCGGTGGAGGGCGGCGACCCGAAGGCGATCGTCGAGCGCGAGCAGCTCGGGGCGCTCGGCGACTACGGCGAGCTGGACGGGATCGTGGAGGCCGCGCTCGCCGCGAACGCCGACGCGGCGGAGAAGATCCGCGGCGGCAACATGAAGGCGATCGGGCCGATCATCGGCCACGTCATGCGCGAGACGAAGGGCCGCGCCGACGGCGGCGAGGTCACGAAGCTCGTGCGGCAGAAGCTGGGCCTCTGACCGCTCGGGCTCTGGCCACCTCGCGCTCGAGCCACATGACGTAGCGCAGCCGGTCGCGCCAGATCGTGAACGGCGCGCCGAACTCGCGCTGGTTCTGGCGACGCTCCTCGGCGAGGTCGCGCTCGAGTTGCTCGGGGGCCGGCCACGGGAGCGCGCCGTCGAGCACCGCGGCGGCCCAGCGCGCCTGCGCCTCGAACACCGGCAGCAGCGCGCCCTGGCCGACGACGAGGCCGACGAAGAAGAGCCCGCGAGCGCTCGGGTGCGCGACGCCGCGGTACAGCGGCATGTAGCGGTATCCGTAGCCGGCCGCGAGGTCCCCGAGGAAGCCGAGGTCGGGTTCGTAGCCGGTCGCCTCGATCACGGCGTCCGCGCGGAGCGCGCTGCCGTCGGCGAAGACGACGCGGTCGCCGTCGAAGCGCTCGATCCCCGGCCTGACTCCGAGGCGCCGGTCGCGCAGCGCGCGCGGCAGGCCGTCGCTCGTGGCGATCGGCTCGTCGAAGACGCGGTGCGCGGGGGCGGGCAGGCCGCCGCGCTGCACCGCCCGGCGCACCCGCGCCGTGAGGAGGCCGACGGCCGCGCGCCGCGCCGCGAACGGCCACAACCGAGCGCCGGAGCGCGTGTCGAGCAGGTCGAACGGGACGCGGGGGAACAGGTGGCGCGGCGCGACGTGCATCCCGTTGCGCACCGCCAGCGTCACCGACCGCGCGTGCCCGATCAGCTCGATCGCGATGTCGAGGCCGGAGGTGCCCATGCCGGTGACGACGACGTCCTGGCCTTCGAAGTCGTGCGGCGAGCGGTACTCGCCCGCGTGCAGCCGGCGGCCGGAGAAGTCTCCCGGGGTCGCGCGCCGGCGCGGCCTGGCCAGCAGGCCGGTGGCGACGATCACGGCCCGGAACGGCTCCGGCTCGCGACCCTCGACGGTGACCGACCATCCGTCGCCGTCGGGCTCCGCGCGCACGACCCGCGCGCCGGTCTCGACGCGCTCGCGCAGCCCGAAGCGATCGGCGAACGACTCGAGGTAGGCGAGGAACTCGGTGTGGTGCACGAACGGCCGCCCGCGCCACGACATCCGGTGCGCGCGGAACGACGTCCGATAGCGCGACGTGTTCGACGTGAGCGAGTCGTAGGCGAACGTCTGGCCGTGCCGCCACATTCCGCCGATCCCGCCGCGCGCCTCCAGGACTCGGAACGGGATGCCGCGCTGCGCGAGCGCGCAGCCCGCCGCAAGCCCCGCTCCACCGGCGCCTATGACGCAGACCTCGTCGCGCATCGGTTCTTTCTACTCTCCCGTGGGGATGTCGTCCAAGAACGACAACCGCGGGGGGCTGTCCGTGACCACGCTCGTGATCGCGAGCCTCTCCTCGCTGGCCGCCGCCGTCTTCGTCCACAAGTTCTGGCAGGGCGGCGCCATCCTCGGCGCCGCCCTGACGCCCGTGATCGTCGCGATCGTGTCGGAGGTGCTGCGCAAGCCGGTCGAGGCCTTCTCGGCGCGGCGCACGGCCGTCGAGCCGCCGCCCCTCGTCGCGCCCGAGCGCGACGACCGGTTCGGGGTCTGGGAGGAGCAGAAGAAGCGCCCGCGCCGCCGGCTGCACATCGGCCTCGCGATCGCGACCGGCCTCGTCGCGTTCCTCATCGCCGCCTTCGTCCTCACCGGCGCGGAGCTCGTCCTCGGCGGCGCGAGCAACGGCGACAAGTTCCGGGTGATCCCCGGCAAGCAGCAGAAGCAGGACTCCGGCAACGACGCCGCACCGGCGACGACGGAGACCGGCGAGACGCAGGCGCCGGAGGAGGAGCCGCCGCCGACGACGACCGACGGGGCCCCTCCGGAGACGGCGCCGCCCGAGACGGAGCCGCCGGAGGAGGAGATCCCGCCGGCCGAGACGACGCCGCTGCCCGAGCCTCAGGCGACCACACCCGCGCCGTAGGCGCCTCGCCGCGGGCCTCGCGTACCATCCACCGCATGTCGCGACTCATCCGGATGGACAGGACCGGCCACACCACGCTGGCCGAGTGGGAGGCGACGGACGCCGCCTCGATCGACGCCGCCGTGGAGGCGTTCAGGGCCGAGCTCGACCGCGGCTACTTCGCGATGGTGTCGACGGGGCCCGGGCACGCCGAGCAGGTGAAGGAGCTGCCGGTCGACGCCGACACGGTGATCCTCCGCCTGCCGATCTCCGGCGGGTAGTGGCGGCCGCACCCGCGCCGCTTCCCGAGACCTCCGCGGTCCACTGGCGGCCGCGGATGGACGAGCGACGCCTGACCCTCTACGCCCGCGCCTGGACGGTCACGACGCTCGCGCACGTCGTCCCGTTCTGCGTCACGGCCGTCGTGCTCGTCCTCATCGAGCCGTGGCTCGCGCCGATGTCCGCGCTCGCGCTGGCGCAGGCGTGGATCATCCCGGAGCTGTACGCGAACCGGGGGGCGAAGGTCGTGCGCCCGAAGCAGCGGCAGGACGAGGACGCGGAGCGGACCGCGCTCGGCCTGCTCGGCGACCTCGTCGACCACGATGCGCGCGATCTGCACGCGCGCACCGGCCTCGTGCGCGAGCGCGGGCGGCTCGGCACGTGGCTGGTCGGCGAGGCGGGCGCCCTGCTCGTGCGCCGCAGGCACGTCCACTGCTTCTGCGTCCGCGTCGATCACCCCGAGCTCCCGAGCGCCGACCGCATCAGCCACCTCCTCCTGGCGCTCCGCGCCGACGAGGAGGGCTTCGCGACCGTCGCCAACCAGGCGTTCGCGGGCGCGCGGTGGCGGGTGCGGCGGCGGATGCCGAAACCGATGCGCCCCGCACTGGACAGCGTGGCCACTCGTCCTTCCGTCGATTTCGACTGACGGGCGGTACTCGGGCGGGAACGCTGCGAGGACCATGCCTGCCATGACCACCGCACCGCACCGCATCCTCCTCGTCCCCGACGCCCGCCCGCGCCCGGAGCAGCCGGGCACGGACCCGAAGGTCCGCCGCTACCGCCTCGCGCGCCTGCGCGTGGCCGAGACCCGGCAGCCCGAGCAGCCTCGTTTCCGGCACATCACGCGCGCCTACGACTGACGGGCGTACCATGGGCTTCATGGAAGAAGCCCGCTCGTCAAGCCTCCTCAGCAAGGGCGTCGCCGCGATCGTCCTGCTGATCGCCGCATGGATCCTGCTGAAGATCGTCATCGGGTTCGTCTCGGCGATCTTCTGGACGGTCCTCGCCATCGCGGCGGTCCTCGCCGTCATCTGGGCGGTCTTCACGCTGCGCAGCTAGCGCTGCCGGGGCCGTGGAGCCGTTCCTCGTCATCGCGTTCTTCTTCGGGCTCGCCGGCGGGGTCGTCGGCAAGGTCAAGGGCTCGTCGTTCCTCCTGTGGTTCGTCATCAGCGCGATCCCGCCGTTCGCGGGGCTGATCGCCGCGGTGCTCTATCGGGTCGAGCGGGACGAGCCGCGGAGGGTGTGCCCCGGGTGCGGGAAGGTCGTCTACCTGTACGAGGCGCTGTGCACCCGCTGCGGGACCGAGCTCGAGTACACGGAGGAGATCCTCCCGCCCGAATCGGCCATCGCCCACCGGTAGACTCGGCCCGCATGCGAGCCGTCGATGCGATCATGGAATGCCTGAAGGCGGAGGGCGTCGAGGTCGTCTTCGGCTACCCGGGCGGCGCGAACATGCCGACCTACGACGCGTTCGTCGACGCCGGCCTGCGGCACATCCTGGTCCGCCACGAGCAGGGCGGCGGGCACGCCGCCGAGGGGTACGCGAAGGCGACGGGCAAGGTGGGCGTCGCGCTGGGCACGAGCGGCCCGGGGGCCACCAACCTCGTCACGCCGATCGTCGACGCGATGATGGACTCGGTCCCGGTGGTGTTCCTCACCGGCCAGGTCCGCACCGACCTGCTCGGCACCGACGGCTTCCAGGAGGCCGACACGCTCGGGATCACGATCCCGGCCGTCAAGCACTCGTGGATGATCCAGCACCCGCTCGAGATCCCGCGCGTCCTGCACGAGGCCTTCCACGTCGCGCGGACCGGCCGGCCCGGCCCGGTCGTCGTCGACATCCCCACCGACCTGTCGCGGGCTGAGATCCCCTACGAGCCGGTCACCGACGTCCACCTGCCCGGCTACCAGCCCACGGTCGACGGCAACGCGAAGCAGATCCGCCAGGCGGCGAAGGCGCTCGCCGCCGCGCGCCGCCCCGTCATCTACGCGGGCGGGGGCTCGCTCGACGCGTCCGAGCAGCTGATCGAGCTGGTCCGCGGCGGCAGGCTCCCGATCACGTGCACGCTGAACGGCCTCGGGGCCTACCCGGCGCCGGACCCGCTGTGGCTCGGGATGCTCGGCATGCACGGCACCCGCGCCGCCAACTACGCGATGGACGAGGCCGACCTGATCTGCGCGATCGGCGCCCGGTTCGACGACCGCATCACCGGCAAGCTCAGCGAGTTCGCGCCGCGCGCGAAGTTCATCCACATCGACATCGACCCGGCGGAGATCTCCAAGAACGTCCCCGCGCACATCCCGATCGTGGGCGACGCGAAGAACATCCTCGCGAAGCTCGTCGTCGAGTACCGGGCGCTCGAGGCCGACCAGGCCCGGCTCGATGCGTGGTGGGACCGCATCGAGGGCTGGCGCTCGAAGCACCCGCTGCGGTACGAGCAGTCCGACAGCGAGGTCAAGCCGCAGGAGGTCATCGAGGCGCTCTACGAGGCGACCGGCGGCGACGCGATCGTGACCTCGGACGTCGGCCAGCACCAGATGTGGGCGGCGCAGTACTTCCATTTCAACGCGCCCCGCCGGTGGATCAACTCCGGCGGCCTGGGCACCATGGGCTACGGCCTGCCGGCGGCGATGGGCGCCTCGGTCGGCCGCCCGGACGAGACGGTCATCTGCATCACCGGCGACGGCTCGATCCAGATGAACGCGCAGGAGCTCGCCACGTGCGCGGACAACGGGATCCCGGTCAAGACGTTCATCGTCAACAACGGGTACCTCGGCATGGTCCGCCAGTGGCAGGAGCTGTTCTGGGACCGGCGCTACTCGCAGGTGAAGATGACCCAGAACCCGGACTTCGTGAAGCTCGCCGAGGCGTACGGCTGCACCGGCATGCGGCTCGACAAGAGCTCGCTGAAGGACGGGGTCCGCGAGGCGCTCGCCGCGGACGGGCCGGTCGTGGTCGACGTCCCGGTCACGCAGGAGGAGAACGTCTACCCGATGATCGCGCCCGGGGCCGCCGCGCGCGACATGGTGGGCTGATCTTCATGGGCGAGCCGGGGACGAAGGAGGTCCTCTCCCTCGAGGAGCTGGAGGCGGCGGGCGGGATCCACACCGGCCGCAAGCACATCCTCTCGATCCTCGTGGAGAACAAGCCGGGCGTCCTGACGCGGATCGCCGGCCTGTTCGCCCGGCGCGGGTTCAACATCGACACCTTGACCGTCGGGCCGACCGACGACGAGCACGTGTCGCGGATCACGCTGACCGTCGACGGCGCCCTGCACCCGATCGACCAGGTCACCAAGCAGCTGCACAAGCTCATCAACGTCCTGAAGATCCGCGACCTCGAGCCGACCGACACGGTCGCCCGCGAGCTGGCGCTGTTCAAGGTCGCGGTGAACGACGGCGCGCAGCGCGCGGAGGTCATGCAGATCGCCGAGATCTTCCGCGGGAAGGTGGTCGACGTGACGAAGCGGTCGCTGATCGTCGAGGTGACCGGGACCACGGACAAGATCGCCGCGTTCGAGTCGATGGTCCGCCCGTTCGGGTTGATCGAGATGATGCGGACGGGGGAGATCGCGATCTCCCGGGGCCGCGGGGAGACGTGAGCGCTCCTTCCGAGGCCGGGCCCGTGTTCGAGTACGCGCTCGAGCCGCTGCCGCCCGGCCCGCTCGGCCGCCGCTGGCGGTGGGAGCTGTGGGAGGCCGAGAGCGGCGCGCTGCTCGCCGCCGGCTGGAGCTTCTCCGAGCGCGCCGCCCGCCGCGCGACGCGGATCGCCGCGGCGCGCCGGATGTACGAGCGACTCGGCCTCGGGGTCGTGCCCGCGGCGGTCGCCCGGGCAGCCGACTCTGCCCGCGTCCGCGCGCTCCTGCGCCCGCGGCCCGTCGAGTCGGTGGTCTAGCCGTCGCTCGGCTGCGCGGGGCCAGCGCAGCCGGCGGCGGACTCCCGCTCGCCGTGAGCTCAGGCGAGCACCGCGGCGAGCTTGCCCTCGCCTGCGATGTCCTGCTCCGCGATGCGTCGCAGCCGCGCCCAGAGCCGGCGGACCTCGGCGTCGCCGTGGTCCCCGCCGTAGCCGTCGCGAGCCAGTGCCGCACGCGCCAGATCCACGGCGACCGCGCGATCGCCACCGGGCGCGCTCGCCTCCAGCCGCGCGCGAGACGCGATCATCAGCCAGCCGCTCGGAGAACCGAGCAGCTCGCACGACGCGAAGAGGTCGTACGCGTCGCGGACGTGGCGCAGCGCCTCCGCGCCGCGGCGATCGCGCCAGAGCACCATCGCGAGCTCGCGCCGCGTCGTCGCGGCCAGCACCCTCGCCTCGAGCTCGTCGAGCAACTCGATGCTCTCGGCCATCTTCTCCTCGGCGACTCGGCCCGCGTCGCGATAGGCGTGACCGAGATGCGTCAGGGCGAGGGCCTCCTGGTAGCGGTTTCCCCGGCTCAGCGCGTCGTCGCGCAGGTCATGGAGCCATCGGATGGCCGCGTCCGGATTGTGCCCGCGCGCCGCAATCGCGCGTGACAGCCGGATCGACCACAGTCGGGTCGAGAATCCGGTGACGTCGGCGAGCCGCTCTGCGCGCTCGAGCTCCGCGACCGCCTCGTGCGGCTGGCCCCGGGCGCGAAGCGCATCGCCACGCCACCACCGAAGCGAGCACTCGAAGAGCGGCGAGCCGGGATGAAGGGCCTCGGCCTCGTCGTACAGGTCGACCGCGCGGTCGCCGTGGCTGCGCGATGCTACGACCCGGCCGAGGATCGCCAGCGACCACGCCTGCCCGCGCGTGTCGCCGGCGTCGCCGTACAGGCGGTACGCCTCCTCTGCCAGCGTCTCGGCGTGCGAGAGGCTGACCAGCCACCCCTTTGCCATCGCAGCGAGCTCGCAGCGCGCCCGCGCGCGCACGGCGGCCGGAGCGCCGCGGTCGGCCTCCTCGCAGGCAGCGCGCGCATGCTCCTTCGCCCGCCGGGCACGTCCGCCCTCGGCGGCGTCGCGCGCAAGCGCGAGCCACAGACCTGCACGCAGCTCGTGATCTTCCTCCGGCAGCGCTTCGAGCGCCTCGCGGGCGTAGCTGCTGAGGACGCTTGCGGGGCCTCGCAGCTCGAACACGGGGCTCAAGAGGAGGACCGCGCGCGCCGCCGATCGCGCGTCGCCTGCGTCCAGCGCGTCGCGATGGATGGCCAGCAGGTCCTCGATCTCGAGGCCGAGCCGGTCGAGCGCGTCGCGGCACCTCGGCGTGTCGATCGTGTCCGCCCACTGCTGGCCGTCCGTCAGCCAGTAATGAGCGTGCCGCTTCCGGGCAGCCTGACGCCAGCGGGCTTCGTCCTCGTCGAGTGGACGCTTGAGCGCCCACAACCGGACCGCGGGCACGACGAACAGCCGTCGGCCGTGCTGCGTCTCGGTCTCGTGGAGGAGCCCGCGCTGCACGAGGCGGTCGAGCGCAAGCGATGCTCCGTCGACGTCCCCTCCGCCCTGAAGGTCGCGCGCCTCGTCCTCGAAGAATCCGCCGCAGCACACCGCCAGCTCGATGAGGGCGCGCCGCTCGCGCGTGCCCAGCGAGTTGAACGAGGCGGTCAGCGCCGCTTCGAGGATCGCGTCGGTGTCGTCCGCCCGGTACCCGTCAGGCCACCCGAGCAGGTGCTTCAGCGTGCGCTCCACGGTGGGCGGCGCCTGGTCCAGCCGCGCCGCGAGCTCGATCGCAAGCGGCAGACCGCCCAGGAGCTCGCAGATGCGCCCGACGGCCTCGGCGTCCGTGTTGCCGAGTCTGAAACCGGGATCGTGCTCGCTCCGCCGCGCGACGTAGAGCGCAACAGCCTCCCATTCGCTGAGCGCGGACGGGCTGAGCTCGTGGAGCCGCTCGGGCGACGGGTACGGGAGCGGTTTGATCTGCACGACCTCCTCTCCGATGTCCAGCGCCCGTGTGCTCGTGACCAGGAACGTGATCTCGGGCGCCGCGTCGCGCCACGCCCGTAGCGCGTGTCGCGCCTCGTCGTCGCCCACGAGCTGCTCGAAGTGGTCGAGCACCAGCAGCGTCCGCCGCTGGTGCGGCAGCAGGTTGCGCACGGTCTTCCACGGCTCCTCGGGACCGCTGAGCGACACGCCGAGCGCACGGGCGACGGCGTTCGCCAGGCCGTTCGTCGTCCTCGCGTCGGTGAGGTCGGCGAAGCGGGCGCGGTCGAACTCGTGCAGCAGGTCGACGCGAAGCCGCTCGCTCAGCCGCGTCTTGCCGGCACCGGACGGGCCAACGAGCGCGACGAGGCGCGTCGCGTCGCCGGTGAGCCGCTCCGCGAGCTGGTGGCCCTCGTCGCTGCGTCCGATGAACTCGTCTCGGTGGCGGACGGTGGAGCGCACCGCGTGCATCCCGGGATGTGTGTCGACGAGGCTCGCCAGCTGCTCGAGCACCGCCGCGAGCGCGCTGTGATCGCCGTCGGGGGCCGGATAGAACGTGACGTGGACGTTGATCGCTCGGAGCGCCGCGCTCATCTTGGCCGCCTCGCGCGCAGCGGCCTGGCCTCGCTCCTTCGGAAGGAGCGCGAAGTGGTCGCTGCCGAACCCGTGATAGTCGCTGCTCGCCTTCGCCAGCTCGCGCACGAAGTCCGCGTCCTTGAGGCTGAAGCCGATGAAGAGCAGCGGGTGCGTCAGCAGGATCGTCCGAAGCGTGCGCAGCGTGGCCTCGTAGTGGCCGTCGGCGTTGCGATAGAGCCGTGCGTACGCCTCGGGTGCGAGCACGACGTCCGCGGCCCTGTCGAAGCGGCCGTGGAGATGCCACACCGCGGGGTCCTCGTACTCGCCTCGCAGGAAGCTCCCGAGCTCGGCGGGATTGGCGAAGTCCCACTGATCGACGTCGGCGTGCGGGCACGCCCACCGCAGCACGTCGTCGTAGTTCGTCGTGATGACGACTTTGCTGCCGAGCTGCCAGATCCTCCGCGCCACGTCGAGGCTGTCCCGATCCGCCTCGGCCTCGCGGCGCCCGAACTGCTCGATCAAGTACGCCTTCCAGCCGGACGCCGTGAGGCCCTCACGGATGAGGCGCGCGGACTTGGGCAGGTCATCGGCCTCGATCGCGCGCGCCGCGGCCGCCGCCTTGTTGCGCTCGCCCTCCTCGCGTAGAAGCTCGACCCCCCGGCGCAACGCCGCCGGCCAGTCCGGGAAGAGCGGCGCGCCGGTGAGGCGGTTGCGCACGCCGACCGAGATGCCTGCGCCGACGAACGGAATGACCTTGCCTGCGCGCAGCGCCATGCGGAGGCTGTGGCGAGACTGCACCGAAAAGGAACTCCGAGCATTCAGGTGGATTGGCGGAGCCTACGTGGGTCACGCGCGCCAATGCAACCTCGTCGCCCCGGCCTATCGTGTCGGGGGATGCCCGTCCGGACGAGCGACTTCGGCAACATCGTCGTACTGCGCGCGGGTGACCGCACGCGGCTTCGCGCGGCCGCCGAGCAGGCCGTCCGGCGGGCGCGCACGGGCGGCGAGGCCGTCGCTGCGCTGACGCTGCCGCTGTCCGGCGGCGTCGATCCCGCGTCTGTCGCGGCCGCGTCGCGGCGCCCGGGCGAGCCGTGGTTCTGCTTCGAGCAGCCGGATCGAGGCGGTGCGGCGCTGGCGGCGCTCGGGTGCGTGAAGGCGCTGGAGGCGCGGGGCGCGCGGCGGTTCCGCGACGTCGCCGACGCGTGGCGCGGGCTCGCCGCCGACGCGTCGGGCGACGCCGGCGAGCAGCTCGTCGCGGTCGGCGGGTTCGCGTTCGCGTCGGGCGGCGGCGAGGCGCCCGGGTGGGAGGGCTTTCCACCGGCGTCTCTGCATGTCCCGGAGGTGGCGCTGCTGCGCCGGGGCGGTCGAGTGACCGTGTCGCTCGCGGCGCTGGCGACGGCCGACGACACCGTTGAGGATCTCGTCGCGCGCGTCGAGCGCCGGGCTGCCTCGCTCGTCGAGGCCCCGCTGCCGCTGCTCGATCCCGACCCGGTCGGGCAGACGCGGGTCGTGTCGACCATGCCGCCCGAGCACTACGAGGCGGCGGTCGCCGCGGCGGTCGAGCGGATCCGGGCGGGGGAGCTCGCGAAGGTCGTGCTGGCGCGCGAGGTCGAGGTCCACGCGCCGGCGCCGCACGACGCAGCCGCGGTCTTCGCTGTGCTGCGCGAGGCGTTCCCGGCCTGCTTCGTCTTCTGCGCCGGCCGTGGCGACGCGGCGTTCGTCGCCGCTTCGCCCGAGCTGCTCGTGCGGCGGGAGGGGCTGCGGGCGTCGTCGCTCGCGCTGGCCGGCTCGACGCGGCGCAGCGCGGATCCGGCCGTCGACGACCACCTCGGCGAGCAGTTGATGCAGTCGGCGAAGGACCGGGGCGAGCAGCGGATCGTCTCCGAGCGGATCCTCCGCACTTTCGAGCCGCACGCGGTGTGGACGACCGCCGCGCCCGAGCCCGTGCTCGTGAAGGTCGCGAACATCCAGCACCTCGGCACGCCGATCCGCGCGCAGCTCGCGTCGCCGGTGCCGGCGGTCGAGCTCGCGGGCGTCCTGCACCCGACGCCGGCCGTCGGCGGCGAGCCGTTCGCCGTCGCCGCGCCGCTCATCCCCGCGCTCGAGGGCCTCGACCGCGGGTGGTACGCGGGTCCGGTCGGGTGGACGGACGCGAACGAGGACGGCGAGTTCTGCGTGGCGCTCCGGTGCGCGCTCCTGCGGGGCCGCGTCGCCCGCTGCTACGCCGGGGTGGGCGTGGTCGCGGACTCCGATCCGGCCGCGGAGCTGGCGGAGACCGAGATCAAGCTGGCGGCGCTGCTGCCCGTCCTCGCGGGCTAGCGGCTCACCGTGGCGTTGATCCGCGCGTGCAGCTCGCGGTTCTCGGCGCGATCGGTGCGGACCTCGATGATCGTCGTGCGGTCGCGGGTCTCCAGCGCGGCGGCGAGCGCGGCGCGGAAGTCGGCGATCGAGCCCGGCCGGGTGAAGGCGCAGTCGTAGAGGGCGGCCGCGTGCGCGAAGTCGAGGCCGAGCGGCGTCGCGACGTGCTCGACGTAGGCGTCGCCCTCGCCGCTGACCGGGAGGAACTCGAAGATGCCGCCGCCGTCGTTGTTCAGCAGGACGATCGTGAGGGCGAGGCCGTGGCGCTTGGCGGCGAGGAGGCCGCCGACGTCGTGGGCGAGCGCGACGTCGCCGACGAGGAGGACGGTCGGGTCGTCCGTGGCCGCCGCCGCGCCGAACGCGCTCGACACGGTCCCGTCGATCCCGTTCGCGCCGCGGTTGCACAGGACTCGCGGCGGGTCGTCGCGCGCGGGGAAGAACGACTCGACGTCCCGCACCGGCATCGAGGAGGCGACGTAGAGGGTGGCGTCCTCCGGGAGGCGCGCGCCGAGCTCGCGCGCGACGCGCGGTTCGTTGAGGTCGTCGCCGAGGGCTTGCTCGATCGCCGCGCCGGCTGCCTCGTCCGCGGCGCGCCATGCCGCGAGCCAGGCCTCGTCCGCGTCCGCGGCGGTGCCGAGCAGCTCGCGGCCGGCGAGGAGCGAGCCGGTGCTCATCGGGTCCGGCCACGGCGACGGGCCGGGGATCACGACCTGCTCGACGTCCGCGTTCGCCGCCAGCCACGCGCGCAGCGGCTTCGAGGTGGGGAGGTCGCCGACGCGGAGGATCGCGTCGGGCTGGTGCGCCGCCACGAAGGCCTCACCGCGGAGCAGCGCGTCGTAGTGCGCGATCGCCGCGGGCCCGGTTCGCGCGCCGCTCAGCGGATCGGCCAGCAGCGGGAACGACCCTCCGGCCGCGAACGCCGCCGCGGCCCGCCCCGCGCCGGTCCCCGCGACGACCACCGACCGTGGAGGGAGGTCGAAGGCCGGAGGAGAGGGCTCCGGCCGGTCCTCGGAGCGGCGCAGCCAAGGGACGCCGCCCGGCCGGCCCTCCGCAGCGGCGGCGTCCCGCGGCGGGACGAGCGGATCCCGGAACGGGAGGTTGAGGTGGACGACCCCCGGCCTTCCCTCCTCCGCCGTCCACACCGCACGGCAGGCCAGCGACCGGATCCACCGCAGCCGCTCGGGCGAGGCGTCGTGCGTCCCGACCTCGAAGAACCACTTCGCGGCGCTCCCGTAGAGCTTCACCTGGTCGATGACCTGGCCGGCGCCGACCTCGCGCAGCTCCGGCGGGCGGTCCGCGGTGAGGACGACGAGCGGGACGCCTCCCTCGCGCGCCTCGTGCACGGCCGGTGTGAAGTTCGCGGCGGCGGTCCCGGACGTGCACGCGAGCACGACCGCCCGGCCGGTCGCCTTCGCGAGGCCGAGCGCGAAGAACCCGGCGGACCGCTCGTCGATGTGCGACCAGCAGCGGATCCGCCCGTCGCGGACGAGCGGCAGCACGACCGGCGTCGACCGCGACCCCGGCGACGTGCATGCGTGCCGCACGCCGCAGCGGGCCAGCTCGTCGACGAGCGCGAGCATCAGGATGTGCTGGTCGTGCGCCTGCTCCTGCTCCACGGATTCACCGCCACGGGCCGCTCCTGGGACCCGGTCCGCCGCCATCTGGACGCGCAACGCTACCCGCAGATCGTCGCGCCCGACCTCCGCGCGCCGTCGATCCCCGCGCAGGTCGAGGCGCTGAAGCAGACCGAGCCGTACGCGCTGGCGGGCTACTCGATGGGCGGGCGCATCGCGCTGCACCTCGTGCTCGCCCAGCCGGACCTCGTGCGGCGGCTCGTCCTCGTCAGCACGACGGCGGGGATCGAGGACCCGCGGGAACGCGCGGCCCGGCGCGCGGCGGACGAGCGGCTCGCGGAGGAGATCGAGCGCGACGGCGTCGAGGCGTTCATCGCCAAGTGGGAGCAGTCGCCGCTCTTCGCCGGCCAGCCCCCGGAGGTGCGGGCGGCGGCGCGCGCGGATCGTCTGACCCACTCCGCCGCGCCCCTCGCCGCGACCCTGCGCGGGCTGGGAACCGGCGTGATGGAGCCCGTGTGGGCCCGCCTCGACGAGGTCACGGCGGAGGCGATCGTGCTGGTCGGCGAGCGCGATCCGAAGTTCCGCGCGCTCGGGGAGCGGCTCGCGGCGGAGCTGCCGCGCGGCGAGCTGCGCGTCGTCGCGGGAGCCGGCCACGCCGTGCACCTCGAGGCGCCCGAGGCGGTGGCGTCGGCGCTGTAGGCGGGCCGGCGCGGCTCCGCGGCGTCGACGCCGCCGCGCCGCGGTGTTCCCGGCCCTCACGAGGTGAGCGCGGCGAGCGCTTCGCGGAGGGCGTCGCGCCCCTCCGGCGTTCCCTCGCGTGCGTACTCCTCCGCCGCTTTCGCGATCGCGCGGATCCGGCGGGCGAGCTCCGGCGCGTCCGCGACCTCCTCCGGGACGTCGGCGAGCGCGGGCGCGCGGCGGGCCGTCGCGGCGAGGTCGCGGCGGAGGGCGTCGCCGAGCTGCCCGGCCGCGGCCGCGCGGCGCCACACGTCGCCGGCCGCGGCGACGTCGGCACCCCAGCGGCGGGCCGCGGCGCTCGGCTGGTAGAGGAGCCCGGGCGAGGCGCGGAGCGCGCGGTCGTCGAGCCGCTCGAGTCCGGCGGCGGCGCGATAGCGGACGAACCCGATCTGACGGCGGCGCCAGCGCTCGACGAGCCGCAGCCTGCCGAGCGACGCCGGCGCCCGCTCGGGCAACGCCTCCGTCCCCACGACGACCAGCTCTCGGACGCCCGTGCCGGCGACGAGCGGCCGGGTGTTCACGTCGTAGAACCGGAGCGGCGCGTGCGCGTACGCCGGCTGGACGACGATCGCGCGCGGGACGTCGTCGCGGCGCAGCGAGGCGAGCGCCCCGCGCCAGTCCGCCCGCTGAAGCTCCTCGTCGCGTGCAACCGCGACGCAGACCAGCACGCCCGCGGCGGCGACGGCGGCCCCGGCGACAGCCGCCAAGCGCGGCGACGCGCGCAGGGCGAGCGCGGCCCCGAGCGCCACCGCCGCGATCGGCCACGCCGCGATCAGGTTGCGGTCCTTGAAGAAGTCGAGCGGCGTGAGCGCGAGCAGGAGCGGGACGGCGAGCGACGCGCCCGCCGCGCCCGCCACCAGCGCGACGCCGCTCCCGCGGAGGGCGCGACGCCCCGCAACGCACGCCACGATCCCGATCGCCAGCCCGAGCACCGCCGGGACCCAGTACACGCCGCCCGGCGCCGGCGAGTTCGACGAGATCAGCGCCGTGTTCGCCGTCGCGAGCTCGCGCGCGACGTCGGCGACGCGCTCGCCCAGTGGCTCGTCGCCGATCCAGGAGGCGCGGCTGTCATCCCCTTGCTCCGCGGCGAGTGGCAGCACCGCCAACCCCGCGGCGATCCACGCGAAGGACGCGGCGATCACCCGCCCGCGCTCCGCCGGCAGGCGCCACAGCAGCACCGCGGCCTCCGCCGCGAGCAGGAAGACCGCGAAGTAGTGGGTCAGCACCATGAGCGCGCCGCAGGCCGCCCAGCCGGCGAGGAGCGCGGAGGAGGGCCGCGGGGAGGAGTACCGCGCGGGCGGGGAGGACGCGCGGCGGAGGAGCGATGCGAGGAGGAGCGCGGAGAGGCCGGCGAGCAACGTCAGCAGCGCGTACGCGCGCGCCTCCTGCGAGTACCAGACCAGCATCGGGTTCGTGGCGACGAGCAGCGCCGTGAGCACGCCCGCGATCGCGGCGGCTCGCCTCTCGGTGCCCGCGACCGCGCCGGCGACCAGCGTCCGCGCCGCGGCCCACGCGACCACGACGAGCGCCGTCCCGGCGAGCGCGGAGAGCGACCGCAGGCCGGCTTCGCCGTCGCCGAAGACGTGCGCCCACGCCCAGGCCAGCCCCGAATAGAGCGGCGGGTTGGCCTCGCCGTCGGGCAGCCGGTCGAGCACGTCGCCGAGCGAGCCGTCGATGAGCGCGGCGGTGGATGCCTCGTCGTACCAGAACGACTGCGCGCCGAGCCCGATGAACCGCAGCGCCGCGCCGAGCGCGACGACGGCGAGAAGCGCCGCGAGCTCGACGCGCGGGAGCCGGCGCAGGGTCAGACTCCGAGCCCCGGCCCCGTCGGCACCGGGATCGCGCCCTCGACGACGCGCAGCGCGCCGGCCTCGTCGTCCTCGAAGAGCTGCAGCGTCGCGAGGCCGCAGGCGGGCAGCGGCGACAGCGCCGCCGCGGCGTGTACGGCGGCCGCGATCCCGGCGGGACCGTCGAACGACGACGCGACGTACGGCTCCGCGCCGGTCGCGCGCACCAGCTCGGCCGCCGCGAGCAGCCCCGAGATCCCGCCGCACCTCGACAGCTTCAGACACACAGCATCGGCCGCCGCGGCCATCAGCGCGCCCGGCTCCGCCGCCGTCTCGTCCATCGCGATCCGCACCGGCACCGCGCGGCGGACCGCGCGCAGGTCGTGGATCCCGTGGACCGGCTCCTCGACCAGCTCCAGCCCGGCGGGCGCCAGCGCCTCGATCGTCACGATCGCCTGCTCGACCGACCAGGCGCCGTTGGCGTCCAGCCGGAGGTCGACGGTCGGACCGGCCGCCGCGCGCACCGCCGCGACCCGTCCCGCGTCGTCCCCGATCCCGACCTTGAGCTTCACGCAGCCGTACCCCTCCCGCGCGGCCTCGGCGGCGGCCGCGGCGGCGCCCGCGCGATCCTCCTCGGCGATGGTCGCGTTCACCGCCACCGAGCCCGCCGGCCGGTCGGTCAAGAGCCGCGCGACCGGCTTGCCCTCGCGGCGCCCCGCGCGGTCCCAGAGGGCGAGGTCGACCGCGGCCAGCGCCTGCGGGAGGTCCGCGATCGCCCGGCAGCCGTCGAGCACGCGCGAGCCGCCGATCTCGTCCGCGCGCGAGAGCACCGGGACGTACGCGTCGAGCGCCTCGCGGACGTCGCGCAGCGCGACGCCGTCGTACGGCTCCAGCGGGGCCGCCTCGCCGCGGCCGCCGTCGACCGCCAGTTCCACGATCGTCCGCTCCCGCAGCTCCCCGAACGCGGTGCGGACCGGCCGGCGGAACCGCAGCGTCCGCTCGGTGACGGTCACGTCCATCTCAGGACAACAGGATTCCCGCGGAGAGCAGCACGCAGAACACGAGCTGCAACATCCCGGTCCCCGCCAGCGCCCGGTTGAGCGTCGGGCCGTCGCTGTGCGACTGCACCGTGCCGATCAACCGCCAGGCGAGCGGCGCCGCCGCGACCGCGACGAACACCCACGGCCCGATCTTGAGCGCCAGCGGGATGAGGACGCCGAACGCCGCCGCCAGCATCCCCGCGTACAGCCCCCGCGTGCGCTCTCGCCCGAGCCGCACCGCGAGCGTCCGCTTCCCGGCGCGCCGGTCGGTCTCCAGGTCGCGCACGTTGTTGACGACGAGGATCGCGGCCGCGAGCAGCCCGACCGGGATCGCGAGCATGAACGCCTCCGTCGGCAGCATCTCGGCCTGCACGTAGTACGTGCCCGTCACGGCGACGATCCCGAAGAACGTGAAGACGAAGACCTCGCCGAGCCCCTCGTAGCCGTACGGCCGCGGCCCGCCGGTGTACAGAACGCCCGCGAGGATCGACGCCGCGCCGACGAGCAGCAGCTCCGGCCCCGCGACCGCGACGAGGTACATCCCGACGAGCACGGCCAGCCCGAACGTCAGGTAGGTGGCGACGAGCACCTGCCGCGGGGGAACGAGCCCGCCCGCGGTGACCCGCACCGGCCCGAGCCGGTCCTCGGTGTCGGCGCCGCGCCTCGCGTCCGAGTAGTCGTTCGAGAGGTTCGTCCCGACCTGGATCAACACCGCCCCGACCAGCGCCGCCAGGAAGGCGAGCGCGTGGAACTCGTCGTTGTGGAGCGCCAGAGCGGTCCCGACGAGCACCGGCGCGACCGCGGCCGGCAGCGTCCGCGGCCGGGCCGCCATGAGCCAGATCCGCGCGGTCGGCGTCACGGGCGCCGCGGGAAGCGCCCGAAGTCCGGCTTGCGCTTCTCCTTGTACGCCTCGCGCCCCTCCCGCGCCTCCTCGGTGGCGTAGAAGAGGAGGTTCGTGTCGTGGGCGAGCTGCTGGATCCCCGCCAGGCCGTCCTCGTCCGCGTTGAACGACGCCTTCAGCAGGCGCAGCGACAGAGGCGACATCGCGAGCATCTCGCGGCACCACTGGACGGTCTCGTCCTCGAGCCGGTCAAGCGGGACGACCGCGTTGACGAGGCCCCAGTCCAACGCCTGCCGCGCGTCGTACTGGCGGCAGAGGAACCAGACCTCCTTGGCCCGCTTCTGCCCGATCTGCCGCGCGAGCACCGCCGCGCCGAAGCCGCCGTCGAACGAGCCGACGCGCGGGCCGGTCTGGCCGAAGCGCGCGTTGTCCGCGGCGATCGTCAGGTCGCAGACGACGTGCAGGACGTGCCCGCCGCCCACGGCGTACCCCGCGACCATCGCGACGACCGGCTTCGGCAGCCGGCGGATCTGGACGTGCAGGTCGGTGACGTGGAAGCGCCCGACCGCGCCGCTGCCCGGCTGCGTCTCGTAGCCCGTGTCGCCGCGCACGCGCTGGTCCCCACCGGAGCAGAACGCCAGCGGGCCCTCGCCGGTGAGGATGATCACGCCGACGCCGGTGTCCTCGCGCGCCAGCTCGAACGCCTTCGACATCTCGATGACGGTCTGGGGCCGGAACGCGTTGCGGACCTCGGGGCGGCTGATCGTGATCTTCGCGATGCCGTCGCCGGAGGTCTCGTAGCGGATGTCCTCGAAGCCCTGGTCGACGGGCTGCCATTGCACGCTCATGAGGCAGGCAAGGCTACTTTCCGGCAGGTGAAGGTCGACGCCTGGCTCCCGCGCGCCGCCGCCGCGCGCCCCGATCACCCCGCGATCAACGACATCACCTACGCCGAGCTGCTCGACCGCGCGCGCCGCGCGCCGGCCGCCATCGAGCCCGGGCTGCCCGCCGAAGAGCTCGCGGTGAGGGTCCACGCCACGCTGCTCCGCGGCGGGGCGGAGGAGCACGACCTCGACGCCACGGCGCTCGCCGTCCGCACCTCGGGAACGTCCGGCGAGCCCAAGGAGGTCGAGCTCACCTACGGCAACTGGCTCTGGAGCGCGATCGGCTCGGCGGTCGCGCTCGGCCATCCGCCGTCGGAGCGGTGGCTGTGCGCGCTGCCGCTGACCCACGTCGGCGGCCTGTCGATCCTCATCCGCAGCGTGATCGCCGGCACGACCGTCCTGCTCCACGAGCGCTGGAGCACCGAGGCGGTCCTGCTCGGCCTCGACGACGCGACGATGGTCAGCCTCGTCCCGACGACGCTCAAGCGCCTGCTCGACGCCGGCCTGCGCGAGCCGCCCGCGCTGCGCTGGGCGCTCCTCGGCGGGGCGCCGATCCCGCCCGGCCTGCTCGAGCGGGCGGAGGAGGCGGGCGTCCCCGTCGCCCCCACCTACGGGCTCACCGAGGCGTGCTCCCAGGTCACCACCAACGGCGTGCCGCTCTTCTGCACCCGGGTCGAGCTCGCGGAGGACGGCGAGATCCTCGTCACCGGCCCGACCGTCGCCGGGGGAGGCGTCCTGAGGACCGGCGACCTCGGGCGATGGAGCGACGGCCGCCTGGAGATCGTGGGCCGCAAGTCCGACACGATCATCACCGGTGGCGAGAACGTCGCGCCCGCCGAGGTGGAGGCGGTGCTCGAAACCCATCCCGCCGTCGCGGAGGCCGCGGTGCACCCGCGGCCCGACCCGGAGTGGGGCGAGGCGGTCGTCGCGACTGTCGTGCTCGCGGGGGAGGCGACTCCCGAGGAGCTAATGCAGCACGTTGCGGCGCGTCTCGAGCCGTTCAAGGTCCCCAAGCAGGTCGCGCTTCGGGACGAGCCGCTGCCGAGGAACGCCGCGGGCAAGCTGCTGCGCCGCGAGCTCTGACGCGTCCGCCCTCGCCGCCGCGCGGCACAGGGCGATCACGAGGGCGAGCCCGACGAGCCACAGAGCGGCGACGCCGAGCATCAGGGTGGTCATGCCCCTGCAACGCCGTCTTGCGTGACAAAGTTGGCGCGTGCCCGGACGCTTCTACTACGACCTGAACTCCCCCTACGCCTACCTCGCGGCGCACCGGATCGAGGAGCTTCTTCCCGGCGTCGAATGGGCGCCCGTCGCGTTCGGCCCGATGCTCGCCGCGCTCCGGCGCACGCCGTGGTCGATGACCCCGGGCGAGCGCGAGGAGGGGATGCGCGAGTGCGAGCGGCGCGCGGCCGAGCGCGGGCTGCCGCCGATCCGCTGGCCCGAGGGCTGGCCGGACCGGACGTACAGCGTCGACGCCGCCCGCGCAGCGGTCGTCGGGCGCCGCAACGGCAGGGTCCGCGAGGTCACGCTCGCGCTGTACGCGCACGTGTTCGAGGAGGGGGCGAGGCTGAACGACCCCGCGCTGCTGGAGGCCGTCGGCGCGGAGACCGGGATCCCGGATCTCGCGAGCGCGGTCGAGGACCGGGACGTGAAGGCCGAGCTGCGCGCCGACACCGAGGCGGCGCTCGCCCGCGGCGTCACCGGCATCCCGACGATCGAGACGCCCGACGGCAGACTCTTCTGGGGCGACGACCGCCTCGAGGAGGCCGCCGCCGCATGATCGACCCCGAGACGTACCGCGGCGAGAGCCGCGAGCGGTGGGAGGCGGCGGCACCCGGCTGGGAGGAGCGCCGCGCGACGTTCCAGCGCGATGCGGAGCCGGTCTCGGTCTGGCTCGTCGAGCACCTCGAGCCGCAGCCCGGCTACCGGCTCCTCGAGCTGGCCGCGGGCGTCGGGGACACCGGGCTGCTCGCCGCCGAGCTGGTCCAGCCCGGCGGCAGCGTGCTCATCACCGATCACGCGGAGGCGATGGTCGAGGCGGCGCGCCGGCGCGCGGCCGAGGTCGGCGCGACCAACGTCGAGGCCCGCCGGATGGATGCGGAGTGGATCGACCTCCCGGCGGCGTCGGTGGACGGCGTCATCTCCCGCTGGGGCTACATGCTGCTCGCCGACCCCGAGGCCGCCCTGACCGAGACGCGGCGCGTCCTGCGGCCGGGCGGGCGCGTCACGCTCGCCGCCTGGGCGGAGCCCGACGCCAACCAGTGGCTGTCCGCGATCGGCAGCAGCGTCGTCGACCTCGGCTTCGGCGAGCCGCCGGAGCCCGGCCAGCCGGGGCCGTTCGCGTTCGCGGCGCCGGGACGGATCGAGGCGCTGCTCGACGCGGCGGGCTTCGACGAGGTGCTCGTCGAGGCGCTCGACTTCCCGATGCGCCACCCGGGCTTCGACGCCTACTTCGATCACCAGGCGGCGATGTCCACGAACCTCCGCACCACGCTCGACGGCCTCTCGGAGGCGGACCACCAGCGGCTGAAAGACGAGATCGAGGGCCGACTGAGCGAGTTCGCGCAGCCCGACGGCTCGCTCGTGCTCCCGGCCCGCACGTGGGTCGCGGCCGCCCTTGGCTAGCCTCACGGCCCATGTACTACGACGACGACGCGGACCTCTCGCTCCTGGAGGGCAAGACCGTGGCCATCATCGGCTACGGCTCCCAGGGGCACGCCCATGCCCTGAACCTGAAGGACTCGGGCGTGGACGTCGTCGTAGGGCTGCGCGAGGGGTCGAAGTCGGTCGAGGAGGCCAAGGGCCACGGTCTGCGAGTCGAGGCGATCGCCGACGCCGCGAGCGAGGGCGACCTGGTGATGCTCCTGGTCCCGGACGAGCTGCACCGGCAGGTGTGGGAGTCCGAGGTCCGGGACGGGATCGCGGACGGGAACCTGCTCCTCTTCGGCCACGGGTTCTCCATCCACTACGACGAGGTCGAGCCGCCGGCCGGCGTCGACGTCGCGCTCGTCGCTCCCAAGGGTCCGGGCCACCTCGTCCGGCGCCAGTACACGGAGGGCTCGGGCGTCCCGGGGCTCGTCGCCGTCCAGCAGGACGCGACCGGCAACGCGAAGGCGCTCGCGCTCGCCTACGCGAAGGGCATCGGCTGCACGCGCGGCGGCGTCATCGAGACCTCGTTCAAGGACGAGACCGAGACCGACCTCTTCGGCGAGCAGGCGGTCCTGTGCGGCGGCGCCTCCGAGCTGGTGCAAGCCGGGTTCGAGACGCTCGTCGAGGCCGGCTACGACCCGCAGATGGCGTACTTCGAGTGCCTGCACGAGCTGAAGCTCATCGTCGACCTGATGTACGAGAAGGGCCTCGCGGGCATGCGGTACTCGATCTCCAACACCGCGGAGTACGGGGACTACACCCGCGGCAAGCGCGTGATCACCGACGAGACGCGGCAGAACATGAAGCGCATCCTGGAGGAGATCCAGTCCGGCGACTTCGCCCGCGAGTGGATCGCCGAGAACCGCGCCGGGCAGGAGAACTTCAAGCGGATGCGCTCCGAGCAGGCCAAGTCGCTCGTCGAGACGACGGGCAGGGACCTTCGCGCGAAGATGGACTGGATCCAGGCGGAGTTCTGACGATGGAGGCCTCCACCGCGCTCGAGATCCCGCAGGAGCTGAAGCCGCAGGACGGTCGGTTCGGCTCGGGGCCGTCGAAGGTCCGGCCCGAGCAGGTCCGCCACGTGCTCGACCACGCCGTCGACGTCATGGGCACGTCGCACCGCCAGGCGCCGGTCCGCCGGGTGGTCGGCCGGGTCCGCGAGGGGCTTCGCGAGCTGTTCGCGCTGCCGGACGGCTACGAGGTCGCGCTGGGCAACGGGGGGACGACGTGCTTCTGGGACGCGCTCGCGTTCGGGATGGTGCGCGACCGCGCACTGCACCTGACCTACGGCGAGTTCAGCCAGAAGTTCGCGAAGGTGACGGCCGCGGCGCCGTTCCTCGCCGACCCGATCGTCGAGAGCGCCGAGCCCGGCGACGCGCCCCGCCCGCGCGGGGATGAAGCCGCGGACGTGGTGTGTTGGGCGCACAACGAGACGTCGACCGGCGTCATGGTCCCGGTCGAGCGGCCGGCCGGCGAGGGGCTCGTGCTCATCGACGCGACATCGGGCGCGGGCGGGCTGCCGGTCGACGTGGGCGACGCCGACGTCTACTACTTCGCGCCGCAGAAGTCGTTCGCCGCCGACGGCGGGCTGTGGCTGGCGCTGCTGTCGCCCGCCGCGGTGGATCGGGTGAGCGAGATCGCCGCGAGCGACCGCTGGATCCCCGAGTTCCTCTCGATCGCCACCGCGCTCGACAACTCCCGCAAGGACCAGACGTACAACACGCCCGCCGTCGCGACGCTGCTGCTGATGGCCGACCAGATCGAGTGGATGCTCGCCAACGGCGGGCTGGACTTCTGCGTCTCCCGCACCCGCGCCTCGTCGGATCACCTCTACGCCTGGGCGGAGGAGCGCCCGTTCGCCTCCCCGTTCGTCGCCGACCCTGAGAACCGGTCGCTCGTCGTGGGGACGATCGACTTCAGCGAGGGCGTCGACGCCGCGGCGGTCGCCTCGACCCTGCGCGCGAACGGGATCGTCGACGTCGAGCCCTACCGCAAGCTCGGCCGCAACCAGCTGCGGGTCGCGATGTTCCCGGCGATCGAGCCGGACGACGTCCGCGCGTTGACCGGCTGCATCGACTGGGTGGTGGAGCGGCTCTCGTGACCGCGAAGGTGCTGGTCGCGGAGAAGATCGGCGCGAGCGGGATCGAGCTGCTCCGGCAGCACTTCGAGGTCGACACCGCGTTCGACGTCGAGGGCTTCGACCTGCGGAGCCGGATCGGCGAGTACGACGGCATCCTGATCCGCAGCGCCACGAAGCTGACGCCGGAGCTGATCGAGGCGGGGTCGCGCCTGCGCGTGATCGGGCGCGCGGGGGTCGGCGTCGACAACGTCGACATCCCGGCGGCGACCAAGCGCGGGATCGTCGTCGTCAACGCGCCGCAGTCGAACGTCGTCACCGCGGCCGAGCACACGGTCGCGATGCTGCTCGCACTCGCGCGCAACATCCCGCAGGCGCACGCGTCGCTCGTCGGCGGCCAGTGGGAGCGCTCGAAGTTCTCCGGCGTCGAGCTGTTCGAGAAGACGCTCGCGGTGGCCGGGTTCGGCCGCATCGGCCAGCTCGTCGCCGAGCGCGCCAAGGGCTTCGGGATGAGGATCCTCGCCATGGACCCCGTCGTGACGCCCCACCGCTTCGAGGAGCTGGGCGTCGAGCGCGCGGAGTCCAAGGAGGAGCTCTTCGCCCGCGCGGACTTCCTCACCCTGCATCTCCCCAAGCTCCCCGAGACGCTGAACTTCCTCGACGACGCGGCCTTCGCCGCGATGCGCGACGGCGTGCGCGTCGTCAACGTCGCGCGCGGCGGCCTGATCGACGAACGCGCCCTGGCGGCCGCGCTGGAGAGCGGCAAGGTGGCCGGCGCCGCGCTCGACGTCTTCGAGCACGAGCCGATCACCGAGCACCCGCTGTTCGGCCACCCGCGGGTCGTGGTCACGCCCCACCTCGGCGCCTCGACCGCCGAGGCGACCGACCGCGCGGGCTTCCAGGCGGCCGAGCAGATCGTCGCCGCCCTCGACGGCGGCACGGTGACGAGCGCGGTCAACGCGCCGGCGCTGCGGCCGGAGGACATCGCGGTCCTCGGCCCGTTCCTGCCGCTCGCGCGGTCGCTCGGCCGGCTCGCGACGGCCCTCAACGAGCAGGTCGGCGACGTTCTCGTCGACGCCCGCGGCCGCATCGCCGAGCACGACGTGCGGGTGCTGGGCAGCGAGGTGCTCGTGGGCGTGCTCGAAGGGTTCACGGAGGAGGACGTCAACCAGGTCAACGCGCCGCTGCTCGCGGAGGAGCGCGGCATCGAGCTGACGTCGACGACGAACGCGCACGCCCGCGACTTCACCGACCTCGTGCGCGTCACCGTCGGGGGCCAGCGGGTCGTCGGCACCGTGCTGGGGAGCCGCGCCCGATCGCACCTGCTCGAGGCGTGGGGCCGGCGGTTCAACGTCCAGCTCGAGGACCACCTCGCGATCTTCCGCTACCGCGACGTCCCGGGCATGATCGGCCGCGTCGGGACGGTGTTCGGCGAGGCGGGGATCAACATCGCGTCGGCGGCGGTCGGCTACGAGCCCGAGGACGCGGTGCCCGACGGCTGCGCGGTCATGGTCGTCACCACCGACCGCCCGGTCCCGCAGGAGGTCGTCGACCGCCTGCTCGCCTCGGACGAGTTCGCCGGCGGCCGCGCCGTCGCGCTGCGCTAGGCGCGCACGGGCACGCGGACGGGCGCGGGCGCGAACGCCTCGCTGAGCGTCGCGACGAGCCGGCGCTGGTCGTCGCGGCGCGGGCCCCCCAGCATCCGCTGCCGCCGGGCGCCGCCCTCGTCGACGAGCAGACGCACGAGCGCCAGCTCGGCCTCGCAACGGAGGTCGGCGGCGTGGGGCGCGCACGCCTCGAGCATCGGCTCGATCAGCTCGCGGACGGGGACGCGCGTCTCGCGCGACGGGTCGATGAGCGCGGCGTCGACGCCGTCGCGGGCGGCGAGGAAGCGGTTCTCCTCGAGCACCTCCTGGGCGTGGATGAGGTGCGCGGGCGCGAAGCCCTCGGTCGCCTCCAGGCGCACGAGGCACTGGACGAGCGCGGTCAGCGCCGCCGCGCGCTCGACCGAGCACTGCGCGTCCATGATCCGCACCTCGACCGTGCCGTAGCGCGGCTGCAGCCGGACGTCCCACCAGAGGAACGTGTGGTCCGGGAAGGCCTCGCAGCGGATGAGGAGGTCGACGGTCTCGACCCAGTCGCTGTACGACGCGAACGCGCGGGGGATGCCGACGCGCGGGAACGCCTGGAAGAGCGGGGTCCGCGCGCTCGCCAGGCCGGTGTCGCGCCCCTGCCAGTAGGGCGAGTTCGCGGAGACCGCGAGCAGGATCGGCAGGTGGGCGCGCAGCTGGTTCGCCGCCGACATCGCCGCGCTCGCCGTCGGCACCGCGACGTGCACGTGCAGCGCGAACGTCGGCTCTCGCCGCGCCAGCTCGCGCATCGACCCGGCGACCTCCTGGTGGCGGTCGGCCGCCGCGACCCGCATCTCCTGCCAGTCCGCGAACGGGTGCGTCCCCGAGCAGCCGGCACGCAGGCCGAGCCCGTCCAGCACGCCGGCCAGGTGCGAGCGCAGCGAGCCCAGGTCGGCCGCGGCCTCGGCCACCGTCGCGAATGGGCGCGTGTTCAGCTCGATCGCGCCGCTGTGGGTCTCGGAGCAGACCGCGCTCCGCACGTCGCTCGGCAGCGCCTCGAGGACCTCCTCGACGCATTGCGCCAGCGCCCAGGTCGAGGGCTCGAGGAGCATGACCTCCTCCTCGATCCCGACGCTCCATGGGGTGCCCTCGGCCGGCCACTCGCTCCAGCGGCGGCGACGCTCGAAGCGGCTCATGCGTGCAGCACCCAGGTGTCCTTCGCCCCGCCGCCGCGCGACGAGTTGACGACCAGCTCGCCCTCGTCGAACGCCACGCGCGACAGCCCGCCCGGCACGGCGGTCGCGGTCTCGCCGTCGAACGTCACGAACGCGCGCAGGTCGACGTGGCGCGGCTCGAGCGTCCCGTCGATGACGGTCGGATGGCGCGAGAAGTAGACGGTCTCCTGCGCGATCCAGGCCTCCGGCGCCTCGCGCAGCAGCTCGGCGATGCGGTCGCGCTCGGCGTCGCCGGCGGTCGGCCCGATGAAGACGCCCTCGCCGCCGTGCGACGCGCGCGGCTTGACGACCATCTCGTCGAGCCGGTCGAGGACCTCCTCCAGGCAGCCGGCCCTCGTCAGGTCGAAGGTCGCCACCGAGCGCACCCGCGGCTCCTCGCCGAGGTAGAAGCGGATCATGTCCTCGACGTACGCGTGCACCAGCTTGTCGTCCGCCACGCCGTTGCCGAGCGCGTTCACGCACGCGAGCGTGCCCGCGCGCAGGGCGCCGAGCAGCGCCTGGCCGACGCGCGTGAAGGCGTTCCCCGCGCCGCGCAGCGTGTCCTCGTCGGTCCGCCGGTAGACGACGTCGACGCACCCGACCCGCAGCTCCTCGAGCGTGACGAGCTCGATGTCGAGCAGCTGCGCGAGCCGCTCGTGCTCCCAGAACGCGGTGTTCGACGGCCCGTCGGTGAGCAGCGCGATGCGCGGGTCGTCCTTGCCGCCCGGCGCCGCCGCCCGCAGCGCGCGGCCGAGCCCCTCGACCGCCGGCTGCTCGATCGGGAGCGGGCCGTCGCGGCCGAGCAGCGAGCCGACCGCCTCGCGCGCGGCGAACGCGTAGGCGAGGCCGGAAGGCGTGCGCAGGTTGTCCTCGAGCACGCGGAACGACCCGTCGCCGCACCGGATCACGTCGAGGCCGGCCAGCGCGATCCGCACGCGCGGCGCCGGGAGCCGCGCCAGCTCGGGCTCGTAGTGCTCGGCGCCGGCCAGGATCCGCTCCGGCAGCACGCCCTCGCCGACGATCCGCCGCTCGCCGTACGCGTCGGCGATGAACGCGTCGAGCGCGCGCACGCGCTGCTCGAGGCCGCAGGCCAGCGGCTCCCACTCCTCGGGGGTCAGGACGCGGGGGACGAGGTCGATGCGGAAGGGCTCGGCGTCGGCCCCGCGCCCGAAGCAGCAGCCCACCGCGCCCAGCCGCCGGCGCACCTCGCGCGTCGTGCGCTCGAGGTCATGTCGCTCCAGGCGCGCGAGGACATCCCCATACGGCTCCCGGGGCTCTCCTCGGGCCTCGAAGGCCTCGTCGAAGACGTCGGCAGGGTCGTACGTCGCGAGATCCACACTCATGTTGGTTCCCGAGTGACGCGCGCTCACACGCCAGGCTCGAGTTCTGAACGAGTTATGCCGCGCGCGGGCGCATCGCGCGAGAGCGATAGCGCTGTGCTGCGGACGCGAACCTCGCAAACAGCGAACATTGCGCGCGCTCGTCGATCATCCCCTCGGCGTGCCACTGCACGCCGATCGCGAAGTCGGGCCCGGCGAGCTCGATCGCCTCGACGATGCCGTCGTCGGCCCACGCCACCGCGCGCACGCCGCCGCCGAGGACGTCCACCGCCTGGTGGTGGAACGTGTTGACCTCGAGCTCCGTCGCGCCGACGATCTCCGCGACCCGAGAGCCCTCCTCGATCCGGACATGCTGCGTCGGGATCCGGCCCTCCTCCTCCTGGCGGTGTCCCGTGACGTGCTGCAGCAGCGTGCCGCCGCGCGCGACGTTGAGGACCTCGGCGCCCCGGCAGATCCCGAGCAGCGGCAGGTCGCGCTCGAGCGCGCGGCGGACGAGGCCGATCTCGAACCGGTCCAGCCCGATGTCCGTCGGCCCCTGCTCCGGGTGCGGCTCCTTGCCGTAGAGGCAGGGATCGATGTCGGGGCCGCCGGCGACCATGACGCCGTCGACGCGGTCCAGGATCGTCTCGACGTCGCGCTCCGACGAGAACGGCGGCACGATCAACGGCGCGCCGCCGCCGCGGGCCACGGCCCCCGGGTACGCGAGCGCGAGCGCGAGGTCGCGGCGGCCGCCGGGCTCCTGCGAGTGAGCCGGAGTGGCGACGTCGCTGCTGCCCGGCTTGCGCAGCTCCGACGTGGTGATGGCGATCAGAGGGGTCGGCACGGCCGGACTAAGGTTGCCCGCCGTGCCGGACGCGAGCAAGCAGTGGTGGCGCGACGCCGTCGTCTACCAGATCTACCCGCGGTCCTTCCAGGACTCCGACGGCGACGGCGAAGGGGATCTCCTGGGCATCCGCCGGCGGCTCGACCACGTCGCGTCCCTGGGCGCCGACGCGGTCTGGCTGTCGCCGATCTACCCGTCGCCGATGGCCGACGGCGGCTACGACGTCAGCGACTACGAGGACGTCGATCCGCGCTTCGGGACGCTGGCCGACTTCGACGCCCTGCTCGACGAGGCGCACGGCAGAGGGCTGAGGCTGCTGATGGACATCGTGCCCTGCCACACCTCGATCGCGCACCCGTGGTTCCGGGAGCGCCCGGACTTCTACGTCTGGTCGGATCGCGACGGGCCGCGGAACAACTGGATCGCGTCGTTCGGCGGGCGCGCGTGGTCGCGCGACGAGGTCAGCGGCCGGTGGTACCTGCACTCGTTCTATCCGGAGCAGCCGGACCTGAACTGGCGCAACCCGTCGGTCCGCGAGGCGATGGCCGGGGTGCTGCGCTTCTGGCGCGAGCGCGGCGTCGACGGCTTCCGCCTCGACGCGATCGACCGGGTGATGAAGGACCCGCAGCTGCGCGACGACCCGCCCGCGAACGGCCCGCCGCCCCTGCCGCTGCACCCCGAGCACGCGACGCTCGAGCACGTGCACTCGCGCAACGCGCCGGACACCCGCGAGGCGCTGGCGGCGCTGCGCGAGGGCGCCGGGGACGCCTTCCTCGTCGGCGAGGTCTACCTGCCGAGCGCCGGCCTCGGCCCCTACCTCGAGCACCTCGACCTCGCCTTCGCGTTCGAGCTGTTCCACTCGCCGTGGGACGTCGACGCCGTGCGCGCGGCGATCGAGGCCGCGCCGCCCGGCGGCGTCGCGTGGGTGCTCTCGAACCACGACTTCGACCGGCTCCCGGACCGCGTCGGGCACGGCAACGAGCGCGCCGCGGCGATGCTGGCGCTCACGCTGCCCGGCACCGTCTTCGTCTACCAGGGCGACGAGATCGGGATGGCGAACGGGCCGGGCGGCGATCCGCCGGTCGACCGCTTCGGCCGCGACGCCTTCCGCCACCCGATGCGGTGGACCGACGCCGAGCGGCACGGCGGCTTCACCACCGCCGAACGCCCCTGGCTGCCCGCCACGCCGGTCCATGGCGGCGGCGTCGCCGAGCAGGAGCGCGACCCCGGCTCGCTGCTGCACCTGTACCGCGACCTCATCGCCCTGCGGCGCGGCTTCGCACCGGGCCTCGAGCTCGTCGACGCGGCCGAGGGCGTGCTCGCCTACCGCCGCGGCCGGCGCCTCGTCGCGCTGAACCTGGCCCCCGACGAGCGGCCCGCGCCGCCCGCCGGCGATCTCGTCCGCCACACCCACGGCCGCAGCGGCAGCGCGCCAGCGCGGCTCGCCCCGGGGGAGGGGTTCGTTTCCGAAATGTAGGGGTACAGCACCGAACGCCGTGCTGTCCAGGGTCTGTGTCGCGGCCGTCCTCTGCCTCTCGCTGGGGCTGGCGGCCTGCGGGGGCGACAGTGGCGGCGGCTCGAACACGCTCAACTTCTTCATCTTCAACGAGCCGGGCGGCGGGCCGCAGGAGGTCGCCAAGAAGTGCTCGCAGGAGTCGGGCGGCAAGTACGAGATCGAGTTCACGTTCCTGCCGTCCCAAGCCGACGCGCAGCGCGAGCAGCTCGTCCGCCGGCTCGGTGCCGAGGACGAGTCGATCGACCTCATGGGCCTCGACGTCATCTGGACCGGCGAGTTCGCGAACGCCGGCTGGCTCGACCCGGTCCCCGACGACATGGTCGGGCCCGCCTCGTCGCAGGTCTTCCAGAGCGTGCTCGACACCGCGAAGTTCGAGGACCGGCTGTACGCCGTCCCGATCTGGTCGAACACGCAGCTGCTCTGGTACCGCAAGGACAAGGTCGGCGACAAGCCGCCGCAGACCTGGGACCAGATGATCGAGGTCGCCGAGCGCGAGAACATGAAGATCCACGTCCAGGCCAACCGCTACGAGGGCCTCGTCGTGTGGGTCAACGCGATGATCCTCTCCGCGGGCGCGAAGATCGTGAACGGCCCGACCGAGGTCTCGCTCGAGGAGGGCCCGACCAAGCGCGCGCTGGAGGTCATGGGCAAGCTCGCGAACTCGAAGGCCGCCCCGCCCGCGATCGACACCTCGAACGAGGACTCGGCACGCCTGGGCTTCGAGTCCGGCGACTCGATCTTCATGGTCAACTACCCCTTCGTCTACGCGTCGGCGAAGGAGAACGCCCCGAAGATCTACAAGGAGATGGGCGCCGCGGTGTACCCGCGCGTCGACGCCGACAAGGAGTCCAAGCCGCCGCTCGGCGGGATCAACATCGGCGTCTCGTCGTTCTCGAAGAAGAAGGACCTGGCGTACGAGGCGATCCGCTGCATGATCAAGGCGGAGAACCAGATCACGATCGCCGAGAAGGGCGGCCTGCCGCCGGTCCGCAGCGACCTGTACGACGACCCGCGGATCCAGAAGCTGTACTCCGGCTTCGTCGACCCGCTGCGGGACTCGATCGAGCAGGCCGGTCCTCGCCCGTCGGAGTCCCCGGCCTACACCGACCTGTCCCTCGGCATCCAGCGCGGGGTCCACCCGGTCACCGAGATCAAGGATCCGCAGGAGAGCTACGACAAGCTCAAGGAGTTCGTCGAGCAGGCGGTCAAGCGGGAGGGGCTGCTGTGAGCACCGCCGCACCGCCCCAGGTCGGCGCCGCCGCCGAGAAGCCCCGGAAGGTGGGCGTCACGGAACGCGCGCGCGCCGAGCGCAAGCTCGCGTGGATGCTGTGCGCGCCCGCCGTGATCGTGATGCTGCTCGTGACCGCGTACCCGATCGTCTACGCGGTCGTCCTCTCGCTACAGAAGAAGGACCTGCGCTTCCCGGACGAGGGCGGGTTCGCCGGGCTCGACAACTACGTCACCGTCCTGTCGTCGGACCTTTGGTGGAAGGTCGTCGGCAACACCGCCTTCATCACCGTCGTGTCGGTGGTCGTCGAGCTGATCCTCGGCATGCTGCTCGCGCTGGTGATGCACCGCGCGATCTTCGGGCGGGGCGCGGTCCGCACCGCGGTGCTCATCCCCTACGGGATCGTGACCGTCGTCGCGGCGTTCGCGTGGCTGTACGCGTTCGACCCGGCCACCGGCTTCGTCAACGACACCTTCCTCTCGCCGGACGACAAGGCCTGGTTCGGAGAGCGGGGCAGCGCGCTGTTCGTGATCATCGTCGCCGAGGTCTGGAAGACGACGCCGTTCATGGCGCTGCTCCTGCTCGCCGGGCTGACGACGATCGACGAGGGCCTCTACGAGGCGGCGCGCGTGGACGGCGCGAACGCGTGGCAGCGCTTCACGCGGATCACGCTGCCGCTGATGAAGCCGGCGATCGCGGTCGCGCTGCTGTTCCGCACGCTCGACGCGTTCCGCGTCTTCGACTCGATCTTCGTCATGACGCGCGGGGCGCAGGACACGCAGTCGGTGTCGATCCTCGGCTACGACCAGCTGATCGGGCGGCTCAACCTCGGCCTGGGCTCCGCCGTGTCCGTCCTGATCTTCCTGATGGTCCTGGCGATCGCGTTCCTGTTCGTCAAGGGCTTCGGCGCAGCGGTGCCCGGCCAGGGGGACGACCGATGAGGCGGGGGACGCGCGAGTACACGATCTGGTCGGTCGGGATCGTCGCGATCATCATCGCGGCGCTGTTCCCGGTCTTCTGGCTGTTGATGATCTCGCTCAAGACGCCCGCCACCGTCGGCGACAAGCGGCTGATCCCGAAGGAGTGGACGCTCGACAACTACGAGGCGCTGTTCAAGGGCGGCCTCGACAGCCCGCTGCTGCAGCCGCTGATCAACTCGATCATCATCGCGCTCATCGCGACGACGATCGCGATCTTCCTGGCGTCGTTCACCGCCTACGCGATCGCGCGCCTCTCGTTCCCCGGGAAGTCGCTCGTGCTCGGCGGATCGCTCGCGATCGCGATGTTCCCGCCGATCTCCACGGTCGGCCCGCTGTTCGACATGTGGCGCGCGCTCGGGATCTACGACACCTACATCGGCCTGATCATCCCGTACCTGACGTTCGCGCTGCCGCTGGCGATCTACACGCTCGTCGCGTTCTTCCGCGAGATCCCGTGGGAGCTCGAGCAGGCCGCGGCGGTCGACGGCGCGACGCCGCTCCAGGCGTTCCGCAAGGTCATCGCGCCGCTCGCCGCGCCGGGGATGTTCACCGCGGCGATCCTCGTCTTCATCTTCTGCTGGAACGACTTCCTCTTCGCGATCACGCTGACGTCGTCGAACGACTCGCGCACGGTGCCGGCGGCGCTCGCGTTCTTCACCGGGGAATCGCAGTTCACGGCGCCGACGGGCAACATCGCCGCCGCCGCCATCCTCGTGACCATCCCGATCATCATCTTCGTCCTGTTGTTCCAGCGCCGCATCGTGGCCGGGCTCACGGCGGGCGCGGTCAAGGGCTAGCCAGAGAGGTTCTTCAAGTGGCCGAGATCAAGCTCCGAGGCGTCACCAAGCGGTATCCCGACGGCACCGAGGCCGTCAAGCAGATGGACCTCGACATCGGCGACGGCGAGTTCATGATCCTCGTCGGCCCCTCGGGCTGCGGGAAGTCGACCGCGCTGCGCATGATCGCGGGGCTCGACGACATCAGCGAGGGCGAGCTGTCGATCGGCGGCGAGGTCGTCAACGAGCGCGCGCCGAAGGACCGCGACATCGCGATGGTCTTCCAGTCCTACGCGCTGTACCCGCACATGACCGTGCGGGAGAACATGGCGTTCCCGCTGAAGCTCGCAAAAGCTGACGAGTCTGAAATCGAAGAGAAGGTCAACGAGGCGGCGCGCATCCTCGACCTCGAGCGGCTCCTCGACCGCAAGCCGGCGAACATGTCCGGCGGCCAGCGGCAGCGGGTCGCGATGGGGCGGGCCATCGTGCGCGACCCGAAGGCCTTCCTCATGGACGAGCCGCTGTCGAACCTCGACGCGAAGCTGCGGGTGCAGATGCGGACCGAGGTCTCGCGGATCCAGCAGCGGCTCGGCACGACGATGGTGTACGTCACCCACGACCAGACCGAGGCGATGACGCTCGGCGACCGCGTCGCGGTCATGCGCGCGGGCGTCCTGCAGCAGGTCGACACGCCGCAGAGCCTCTACGACAACCCGGTGAACCTGTTCGTCGCGGGCTTCATCGGGTCGCCGGCGATGAACTTCTTCCCCGCGACGGTCGAGAACGGGCGCGTGCGGCTGCCGTTCGGCGAGGTCCGCGCGCCGTCGGGGGTCGACGCCTCCGGCGAGGTGATCGCGGGCGTCCGGCCGGAGGACTTCGAGGACGCGGCGTTCGCGCCCGAGGGGCACGCGAACTCGCTCGAGTTCGACGCCCCGATCGTGTTGACGGAGAGCATGGGCTCCGAGACGTACGCGTACTTCACCTACGAGGGCGGGGCGGCGCAGGCCGACGAGCTGCAGGAGCTGGCGGCGGACGCCGGGCTCACCGACCTGCCGTCCTCGGGCGAGAACCAGGCCGTCGCGCGGCTGGACCCGCAGACGAAGGCGACGGACGGCCAGTCCCTTCGCCTGTGGATGAACGCGGACAAGCTGCACCTGTTCGACCCGCGGGACGGCCGGAACCTCTGCCACCGGGACACGGCGGGCAACGGCGCGCCGCCGGCGGTCGGCGCGGGCGCGCCCTCGCAGCCGGCGACCGGCGACCGGCCGGGCGAGAACCCCGGCACGGGCCCGGCGGCCGGCACCGGCGACCCGGGCGCCGCGGACCCGTCGCTGCGGGACGAGCCACCGCGCTAGGAGCGCGCCGGCGTGGCGCGCCGCGTGGTCGACCCCGACGGGCTGCCGTGGCGCGTCGGGCGCGAGTGGATGGAGCGCTCTCCGCGCCGCTCATCCGACGGCCACGCCGGCGATCGATGGGAGGACGTCCCGACGGAGGTCGACCTCATGCTCTTCTCCAGCGCCTCGTCGACCGACCTCCCCGGTGCTCGTCCGGGGGCGCTGTGGCTCCTCGTCCCGATCGCGCCCATCGTCGCGCTCGTCGTGGGCCTGCCCTTCCTCATCGTGTGGTTCGTCGCGGGCCCTCCAGGTCTCGCCGCGGTCGTCCTGCTGCTGGTCGCAGCCGTCGCGCTCGTGCTGCGGCGGCGGGTCTGGACCGTCCGCGCCCGTCCGCGCAACCGGCCGTGGGGCTACGTGTGGCGGGTGCGCGGGTGGGCGTCGAGCACCGAGCTCGTCGACGTCGCGAGCGAGGCGCTGCGCACCGGCGGCCCCCTGCCGCGAGGCGCCCGCCGCTTCGGCCCACCTGCGGCGCCGCTTCCACGGATCGGCGAACAAACCGACTGAACGGTTGCCGGAGCGCACCGGCGCCGACTCCGACGACCTACCGGCCGCGGTACGACGGAGCGCGTCGCGCCGCGCGGTGGCGTCGCGCCCGCGCCCGCCGTTCGCGGCACGCGGGCGGCGCGGTCGCCCCGGGGTAGACCTCGATGCGGTCGTCGGCGAGCAGCGGCGCGCCGCCGAGGTACGGCCGCGCGCGGCAGTCGCCGGCGAGCCAGAGCTCGAGCCACGCCATCCCGTAGCGCTGGTAGGTGCGCAGGTGGGCGATGCTCTCGGGCGTCCCGATCGTGCTCGGGTCCTCGACGTCCTCGTGGACGGAGCCGATCACCTTCAGCCCGAGCTTCGGCGTCGCGGGGCTCAGCGCCGCGTACTGCTGCGGCGCGACGAGCGTGCAGTCCGGTCCGTCGTCCATGTTGCACTGGATCGGGTGCGTGTTCTCCTCGCTGGCGAGCACGATCGTGGGGAGCCGGAGCTTCGGCGTCTGCACGAGCGACGAGTCGTAGGTGAGGGGTCCGAGCCGCTCGTCGGACGGGTCGAGCAGCAGCAGCGCGTCGAGGTCCGGCCCGTCGGTCTGCGCCCGCACCGCGGCGAACGTCGCGAGGTAGCTGCCGAGCGAGTGCCCGCCGAGCGCGATGCGGCGCGCGTCGACCGCGCCGTACAGCGGCGACCCGCCGACGCGGCTCTGCTCGATCGCCCAGCAGGACCACGCGCAGGATGTCCTCGCTGTTGACGCCGGAGTTGAGGTCGACGACGTCGACCGGCTGGTCGAGCTCGGGCGTCACCGCCAGCGACGAACCCGCCCGCCGGTCCTGGACGATCACGACGAACCCGCGCGACGCCAGCCGCCGCGCCCAGCCGGACATCGGGAACTCGCGCAGCGTCCCCGGCCACGCTTGGGAGAGGTGGACGAGCGGGAACGGGCCGCGCGCCACAGGGACGTAGAGGTCGGCGTCGACCTTCGGAAGGACGCCCTCGGGGCCGCGCGGGTCCGGCGGCATCGGGATGCCCACCCGCGTCGTGCGGACCTGGAGCGGGCCGAAGTCCTCCGGTGCGCGGGCGGCGGCGCTCGCCGGCAGCGCCAGGAGGAGGAGGGCGGCGACGGCGAGCGAACGTGACATGAGGGTTACGGTAACGTAACCGTCACCACCATGTCGCAGCTCCAATCCATCGCAGGCTTCGCCCACGGACGCGTCCCCGCGCCGGTCCGCGCCGAGCAGCTCCTCGACGTCGCCGAGCGGCTCTTCGCCGAGGCCGGCTACGGCGGGACGTCGATCGAGACGATCGCCGCCGACGCGGGCGTCACCAAGCCCCTCGTGTACCGGCACTTCGGGTCGAAGGAGGGCGTCTACCTCGCGTGCCTGCGCCGCGCCCGCGGGCAGATGGAGGCGATGATGGCGGAGGCGTGGGCCGGCGCCGAGGGGCTGCGCGGCAAGCTCGAGGCCGGCGCCGACGCGTACTTCCGCTTCGTCGAGAGCGAGCCGCTGCGCTGGCGCGTGCTCCACGGCTCGGACAGCGGCGTGCCGCCGGCGGTCGCCGAGGAAGCGACGCAGATGCACCTCGCCACCGAGCGCGGGTTCACCGCCCTGCTCGCCGGAACGGCCGCGGCCGACGCCGACCCGCAGCGCATCCTCGCCTTCTGCCACGCGATCGGCGGCGCGGGCCACCAGCTCGCGCAGTGGTGGCTGCGCACGCCGGGGATCTCGCGCGAGCAGCTCGTGGCGTGGTACTGCGAGGCGACGTGGTCGGGCGTGCGCGCCCTCGTCGAGGACGGCTAGGGCCGCCCGCGGCGGGAGTGCGCCTCGGCGAGGCGCTTCACGATGTCCTCGCTCCACTCCATCGTGCGCATCAGCCGGTAGCGCTCGCCGCCCAGGCGCTCGTAGGCGTCGGCCTCGGTCTCGTCCTCGCCGATGAGGCCCGCGTCGCGGAGCATCGCGACCACGGGCAGGAACTCCTCCTCGTACCAGGCGCGGGCGGCCGTCGCGCGGTCGAGCAGCTCGCCGCGCTCCTGCGACGCTCGGAAGCCCCAGGCCTCGACGCCCTCGGCGACGTCGCCGTACTTCCACGGGTCGGTCAGGGTGACCCGCTCCGCGGCCTCGCGCGGCAGCGGGACGCGCTCGCGGAACAGCCGCTCGTGGCCCTTCACCGGCAGGTCGGCGACCGTCAGGGTCCGCTCGGCGCCCACCCGCGTCCTGATCTCCGTCACGTACGCGTCGATCTCGCGCAGCCCGAGCGCGCGCGCGACCGACACGCGGTGGTGGCCGTCGCGCACGAAGTGGACGTCGCCGACGCGGTACAGGGAGACCGGAGGGATCGGCTCGCCGCGGCGCATCGCCTGCGCGATCCGCTCCCACCGCCCGCGGACGTGCGAGGTCGTCGGCCGGAAGGCGCGGTCGAAGCCGCGCGGCTTGTCGACGGTCCCGACGACCGAGTCGAGCGCCACCGTCTGCAGCCCGAGCTCGCGCTCGCCGACGCGGCCCAGCTCCGCGACCACCTCGTCGAAGGGGAGGATCACGTCGACGTCGCCCGGCGTCCGCGCGACGCGCTGGGCGAGCCGGCGCAGCGACTGCCGCCGGCGGGCGCGCAGGAAGTCGTCGGTGGCGTCGCGGGCCGGGAAGCCGGTGTCGCGGGCGGGCACCCGACCAGTGTGACTGCTCAGACGTCGGGCGGCTTCTCGATCAGCCAGAGACGCCGTCGTCGCCGCCGAGCCCGGGGTGGCGCTTGTCGTGCCGGCCCATCCGCGCCTCGAACCGGCCAAGCCTTCTCGGCCAACGTCTGCCGAGTGCTATCCGTAGGCCCGTGGAGGAGTTCCTCGGTCATCCGGTCCGTACGTTCCCCGCGGGGACCCGGACCGCGGTCGACGCCGCGAACGCGATCGGCGTCGAGGTGGCGCAGATCGTCAAGTCGCTCGTCTTCCGCCGCGCGAGCGGGGAGCCGCTGCTGGTGGTCGCGTCGGGCGTCAACCGCGTCGACGAGAAGAAGCTCGAGCGGCTGGTCGGGGAGCCCGTCGGCAAGGCGGACGCCGGCTTCGTCCGCGCGCGGACCGGCTATGCGATCGGCGGCGTCCCGCCGGCCGGGCACGCGACGCGCGTGCAGACGGTGGTCGACGAGGACCTCCTGAAGCTCGGCGAGCTCTGGGCCGCGGCCGGCACGCCGCGCGACGTCTTCTCGCTCACGCCGGACGAGCTCGTCGCCATGACGGGCGGCACCGTCGCGGACGTCGCGGCGCGCTGACGGTCACAGCAGCCCCAGCTGGGTCGCCCGGGCCGCCGCCGCGGCGCGGTTCGCGCTTCCGAGCTTCGCGCTGGCGTTGCGCAGGTGGGTCTTCAGCGTGGTCGTGCTCATGTGCAGCTCGCGGGCGGCGCAGTCGCTCGATCGCCCGCTGGCGATCGCGCGCAGCACCTCGACCTCGCGCGTGGTCAAGCGGACCGGGTCCGAGCCCGCCGCCGCCGGCTCCGAGCCCGCGCCCTCGAGGACCAGCTCGCCGCGATGCGCCCTCGCGACCGCTTGGCAGAGCGACGTCGGCTCCGCCCGGCGCCGCAGGAACCCCGACGCGCCCGCGCGCAGGAGGCGCGGATGGTCGACCGGCCCGGCGTCGAGCACCAGCACCCGGTGCATCGCCGAGAGCGACTGCACGGTGGACGCCGAGTCGGGCTCGAGGGTCTCGACGTCGCTGACGATCACCGCCGGGGCGGCGAGCTGCGCCACCGACGTCCGCAGCGACACCGCGTCGGCGGCCTCGGCCAGCACCCCGACGCCCCCACGCTCGCACGCGAGCCTCATCCCGAGACGGAACAGCGGCTCCGGCGCCGCCAGAACTACTCCCAGCACTTCCAACGCACTTCCTTTCGGATGACTGCAAAGTCGAACTCTAACGATCGGGAACATCGCCGGATCGCCAAGTTCGACGATCGATCGATCTACCTCGATCGGACAACCAACTCGGGCCGATCGGAGGATGGCGCGCCCCGCCGCGGCGTGAGAGCTTCCTCGCCCCCCGGTCCGCCCCAAGCAAGGAGGCTGTTGTGCGCCGATCGATCTTCGTCTTCGCTGCGCTGCTCTGCACCGCCCTCGTCGCGCCGCTCGCGCTCGCCGCGAAGCCTCGCCCCGGCCACGCAAAGGCGGCTGCTGCTGCGGCCCGGGCCACGCTGAAGCGCGAGCTGCGCGTCGGTCATGAAGTCGTCCGCCTGAGGACGCGGACATCGAAGACGTTCGTCGGCCGCGACGGCGAGAAGGTCGCGCGCCTCTACACCTCGCCGGTCCACTACCGGGACGCGGCCGGGCGCTGGCGCGACATCGACACGCGGCTGCAGGAGCTGCACGGCCGGCTCCTGAACCGCCGCAACAGCTTCTCGACCAGCTTGCCGTTGCGGCTCGGCGACGACACGGTCCGCGTCCGCAAGGGGCGGTGGTGGCTGGCATTCGACCTTCGCGGCGCGAGCGCCGCCGCCGAGGCGCGCGGCGCGACCGCGCGCTACCCCGGCGCGCTGCCCGGCGTCGACGTCGTCTACCGCACGCAGCTCGGCGCGGTCAAGGAGGACCTCGTGCTGCGCGGCCCGGGCTCCACGCGTGACTTCTCCTTCGATCTCTCGATGACGCCCGGGCTGCACCCCGAGGTCCTCCGCACCGGTGCCGTCGCGCTGCGCGACAAGCTCGGGCGGAGCCGGCTGACCGTCAGCGCACCGTTCATGGTCGACGCGAAGCGCCGGACCGCGGCGGTGAAGGCGCGAGTCGCGAAGACCGCGGACGGCTGGCGACTGACGTACGGCCTGAGCGACGCGTGGCTGGACAAGCCGGGGCGGGCCTGGCCGGTGACGGTCGACCCGGTGACGACGCCGAACCCCGACGGCGACTGCTACCTCGACGCCAGCCTGCCGGACTCGAGCTTCTGCGCCGCCAACCCGATGAAGGTCGGCATGGTGGGCGGGCACGACCACCACATCGTCATGCGGTTCCCGCTGGCCGGGATCCCGCGGGGCGTCGACGTCGCCGGAGCGACGCTGGTCGCGTGGCAGACCAACGACCAGACCCTGACCTGGGCCGACATCCAGGTGGATCCGCTGACCGAGCCGTTCACCAGCGCCGCGAGCTGGAACCGCAACAACGGCACCGACCGGTGGTCGGAGCCGGGCGGCGAGGGCGACACCACCGCGCGGGCCGAGTTCCCCGGCGGCGCGGGCGGGATCAGCGGCGAGAACTACTGGACGATGCTCAAGATCGTCCGGGAGTGGGTCTCGGGCAAGCGTGCGAACCACGGCATGGTGCTCAGCCTCCCGTCCGGCACCAACGGGACGTGGCTGGACAGCAACGAGTCCCTCTCCCACAAGCCGTACCTCAACGTCGTCATCAAGGAGCGCATCGGCAAGCGCCGCGGCTGGATCTACGAGGACCAGCGCCTCACCGACCGGATGACGCTGGGCGTCAACGTGAACTCCGGCAACCTGCTGGTCCAGAACAAGGACTTCTCGATGCCGGGCGGGCTCGGGCCGGCCGTCAGCGTGACCCGCAGCTACAACAGCCTGGACGACACGCTCGACTCGATGGCCGACTGGCAGGTGGACACCGGTCCGGACCTCCAGCTCGAGCAGAACGCCGGCGGCGCCTTCATGCGGCTCGTCTTCCCGAGCGGCGCGAAGGGGATCTACGACCGCCAGCCCGACGGCAGCTACAAGACCCCGCCCGGGTTCAACAACACCCTGCAGAAGGATGTCCCGGCCGCCGGCAAGTGGCAGCTGACCGACCACAAGACCCAGACGAAGTACCGCTTCGAGAACTACACGAAGAACGGGCGGATGTACGAGATCGAGGATCGCAACGGGCGCAAGCTCAGCTTCGTCTACGACGCGACGAGCGGCAACCTGCTGCGCATCGAGGACTCGAACAACGACACGGCGACGACGGCCGACGACGTCCGCTTCGCGTACACCGGCTCGTACATCAGCTCGATGACCGACCCGGCCGGCCGCGTGCACTCGTACGCGTACACCGGGCCGTTCATGGACAGCTACACGGACCCGCAGAACGGCGCGAGCTTCAAGACGCTCTACCAGTACGACGGGCCCAACGGGGAGCTCACCAAGATCACGACCCCACAGGGCGACATCACCCTGATCGACTACTACCCCTACGGGCACGAGTACGCGAGCAAGGTCCAGACCGTCACGCGGGTCACGGACACGGTGAACATGACCGGCCCGACGACCACGTTCGAGTACGACCTGCGCCGCGACGGCTCCGGCGAGACCAAGGTCACCGACCCGATCGGCACGGCGACCGGGGACGAGAACGACCGCGTCACCCGGTACGTCTTCGACGAGCAGGGCCGCGTCACGAAGACGATCGACGCGCTCGGCCGCGAGACCAGCCGGAAGTTCACGAGCAACTCCAACGTCGAGAGCTACACCGCGGCGTCGAACACCGGCACGACGCCGAACACGTCGCTCACCTACGACTCCGACGACAACCCGACGAAGACGGACACACCCGTCGCCGCCGGCAGCATCCGCGGGTGCGCGGACTTCGGCGGCGTGGACACGCAGCCGTGCGACTCCGCTCCCGCCGGCTACACCGGCGTGCCGTCGGGCGTCGCCGGGTCGAAGTACCTGCCGGGCCGCGCGACGAACGCCCAGGGCGGGCGGACCGAGTTCGGCTGGCAGGACACCGGCGCGACCGATACGAACGGCAACCCGTACAGCGTGCGGCAGACGAGCAACAGCGGGACGCTGCTCGCCGGCGTGAGCATGAGCTACGCCCCGACGACGTCGTCCATCGACGGCAAGAAGGGGCAGCTGACCGGCATCACCGACCCGCGCGGCAACGCGACGAGCTACGGCTACGACGCCAAGGGCAACGTCAACCTGATCACCCCGCCGAACCCGGGGACGCCGAACCCGACCGGCCCGACGCGGCTGACCTACAACCAGACCCTGGCCCGCGTCGACAAGGTCCAGGACGGCAAGGACAACTGGCGGATCCTGACCTACGACAGCCTCGACCGGCTCAAGAAGGTGGAGTTCACCGGGGCGGACCAGGTGCTCGGCGCCACCGAGCCGTACGTCCAGTACACGTACGACCGCGACGGGAACCTGACGCAGGAGGACACGCGGGAGCAGGGCACGGGCACGCTGCGCACGCGCTCGATGACCTACGACCAGCTCAACCGCGTCCTGACTGAGAGCCTGCCCGGCGGCGGCTCCAACACGTACACCTACGACGCCGTCGGCAACCTTCGGTCGCTGACGGATGCCGGAGGCAAGGTCGAGTACACGTACAACGCGGTCAACGAGGTCCGTGCCGTGTACGACCCGGGCGTGGCCAAGCCGACGAAGTTCGAGCACTCCAAGGAGGGGCAGCGGACGAAGACGACGTACCCCAACGGGGTGACGATCGACCAGATCTACGACCCCGCGTTCCGCCTGTCGGAGATCCACGCGAAGAACAGCGCGGCGGCGACGCTGCAGAAGTTCAACTACGCCTACAAGGACCCGGTGACGTCGCGCGAGACGCCGATGATCTTCGAGAAGATCGACGGCAAGCTCGGGCTGACGACGCGGTACACGTACGACGCGCTCGACCGTCTCGACACGGCGATCATCAAGTCGTCGACGGGCACGTGGACGACGAACGCGACGCTCGCCGGCTACGACTACAACCTCGACGCGGCCGGGAACGTGGTCAAGACCAGCGTCACGGGCAGCCAGGCACCCAACGCGATCACCGACTACGGCTACAACTCGTTCAACGAGCTGTGCGCGAAGCAGGCGGGGACGACGATCAGCACGCCGCCGGCGTGCCCGGCGACGACACCCGCGTTCACCTACGACAAGAACGGCAACGAGCTCACGAGCCCCGGCCGCTCCGGGACCTACAACCTGCTCGACCAGACGACGAACCTGACGATCTCGGGCTCGCCGACGAACATGGTCTACCTGGGCGAGGGCCAGGACCGCTGGATCACGGAGGGCGCGAGCAGCTTCCAGCACAACGTGCTGGGCATCGGCGCGCGCGGGACGACGTACTTCACGTACGACGACGGCGGCGGGCTCGTGTCCCGGCGGTCGGGCGCGACGCGGCACTACTACCTGTTCGACGCGATCGGCTCCGTGACCGGGCTGACCGACTCGACGGGCGCCGTCGCCGAGCGCTACGACTACGAGCCGTACGGCACGCCCGCACCGCGCGCCGCGGGGCAGTGGGGAGCGACCACGGGCGCCGCCGACGTCGCGAACGGCCAGTTCGGGTTCGCGGGCGGCTACCGGTCCGTGGGCGGCCTGTACCACTTCGGTCAGCGCTACTACGATCCGTCGCTCATGCGGTGGACGCAGCTTGACCCGGTCGACCGGGCCGACGATCTCCGGGGCGGCAACCCGTACCTCTACGGCGGCGGCGATCCGGTCAACCGCACGGACCCGACGGGGATGTTCGACGTGTTCGACGCCCTGGAGGTGGGCGGCGCCGTGGTGGGGACGGGCCTGATCTGCGCCACGGCGGAGACCGGGGTCGGCGCCGTCGGCTGCGGAGCGGCCCTCGCGGGCACGACCGGGATGATCGGCAACAAGCTCCAGGACGAGTCCGAGGACGATGACGAGGAGGAGTCGGAGGAGAGCGACGAGGACAGCGGCGAGGGCACCGGCGAGCGCGCCGGTGAGCGCACGGGTCGCAGCCGCCGCCGCAGCCGGCGGAGGCGGCACCGTTGAGCGGAGCCCACGGTCCGGAGGGGGAGCGGCCGCAAGGCCGCTTCCCGCTCCTGCCCCGCCGCCACCACCGCACCGCCTACGTCGTCGGGGCCGCCGCCGGCGTCGTCGGGCTCGTCGCGTCGATGCTCGGTCGCGACTGGTGGTACGTGCCGGTCTTCCTCTTCATGATCGTCGCGTCGTCGCTCGCGGCGCGGCGCGCAGGAACGCCCTGAACAGCCGCCGGCCGAGCTCGTTCCAGCGTGGGAGGTTCTGCTCGCGGGCGGCGTGGGCCAGCGCGGGGTCGAAGCCGAGTCGCACGGCGTCCGGGTCGTTGCGGTAGGTGTCGATCCACGTCGACAGCGTCTCGTCGTCGACCTCGGGGTGGAACTGGACGCCCCAGGCGCTGCCGGCGTGGAACGCCTGGAGGCACACCGGCGACTCGGCGAGCGCGATCCCGCCCTCGGGCACCGCGCACGCCCACGAGTGCCACTGGCAGGCGAGGAACCGCTCGGGGAGCGCGCCGAGCACGGGATCGGCGCGGCCGGCGGCCGTGAGCGTCACCGGCAGCCACCCGATCTCCGGCTCGCGGGCGCGCGCGACCTCGGCGCCGAGCGCGTGCGCGAGGACCTGCGCGCCGAAGCAGACGCCGAGGACGGGCGTCCCTGTCTCCAGCCGCTCGCGCAGCCACCCCATCTCCACGGCGAGCCAGTCCGGCGCATCGACGATGTTCGTCGAGGCGCCGTAGAGCACGATCGCGTCGACGGGCCCGGTCGGCGGCGGGTCTTCGAACGCGCGCCACCTCACGACCTCGGCGCCCTCGCCGAACACGCCGGGGCCGCGGCCGTCCGGGTGCTCGACGTGCACGACCCGCACCGGCTACACCGCCCGGCGCCGCTGCGCGAGCACGTTCAGGGCCATGAGCGCGAGGACGGCGAAGAGCAGGATCGTTGCGAGGACGTTGACCTGCGGCGGCACGCCCTGCCGCGCGGCGCCGTAGATGAACAGCGGGAAGGTCGACGTCTGCCCGGCCGTGAAGTTGGTGATGACGAAGTCGTCGACCGACAGCGCGAAGGCGAGCAGCGCCGCCGCCGCCACGCCCGGCGCGATCAGCGGCAGCGTCACCTTGCGGAACGCCGTCCACTCGTTCGCCCCGAGGTCGGCGGCGGCGTCCTCGAGGTGCGTGTCCATCCCCTGCAGCCGCGCCTTGATCGTCACCACGACGTAGGACACGTTGAACATCGTGTGGGCGATGACGATCGTGGCGAAGCCGGTCGCCAGCCCCATCGTGATGAACAGGCCGAGCAGCGCGGCGCCGAGCACGACCTCCGGGGTCGCCAGTGGCAGGAAGACGAAGAAGTCGGTCGGCCCGCGGCCCACGAACCGGTAGCGCACGAGCGCCAGCGCCATGAACGTCCCGAGCACGACCGCGAGGACGGTCGAGATCGCCGCGATCAGCAGCGAGTTCCTGAACGCGGTCCCGAGCCCCTCGACCGCGAACGGGTGCTGCCAGTGCTCGAAGGTGAAGCCCGACCATTCGAAGTTGAACCGCCCGGCGGGGTCGTTGAACGAGAACGCGATGACGATCGCGATGGGGATGAAGAGGTAGACGAGCGCGGCGACGCTCCATGCGCCGAGGGCGTAGTCGCGCAGCGGCCGCCTCATACGACCGCCTCCTCGAGGTTCCGCGCGCCCAGCGCGCGCGCGTACGCGAACACGCACAGCAGCAGCGCCGCCATCAGCAGGAAGGACAGCGCCGCGGCTGCCGGGTAGTCGGTCACGACGAGGAACTTCGACTGGATGACGTTGCCGATCATGTACTGCCGCGAGGTCCCGAGGATCTGCGCGTTGATGAAGTCGCCGACCGCGGGGATGAACGTCAGCAGCGTGCCCGCGAAGATCCCCGGCAGCGCGAGCGGCAGCGTCACCCTGCGGAACGCGGTCCAGCGCGACGCGTAGAGGTCGGTAGCCGCCTCGATCAGCCGCCGGTCGATCTTCTCGAGCGCCACGTACAGCGGCAGCGCCATGAACGGCAGGAAGTTGTAGGTGATGCCCGCGACCACGGCGGTCGTCGTCGCCAGCAGCCGGCCGTCCTGCTCCACCACACCCACGTCGCGCAGCCGCTCGGTCACCCAGGCGTGGTCGGAGAGGATCGTCTGCCACGCCACCGTCCGCATCAGGTACGAGGTGAAGAACGGCAGGATGATCAGCAGCAGCATCAGGTTCTTCCACCGGCCCGCCTTGAAGGCGATGAAGTAGGCCAGCGGAAACGAGACGACGAACGCGAGCACGGTCGCGATCCCGGCGTACTTCACCGACCGCAGGAACTGCTCGTCGTAGCGCGAGATCGCGTCGCTGTACGTCGACCAGTTCCACTGGAAGGTGTAGCCGATCTCGAAGTTGCCCTCCTGCAGCGAGACGTACAGCTGCGTCAGCGCCGGGGCGAGGTAGAAGACGACGAGCCACGCCAGCCCGGGCGCGAGCAGGAGGTACGGCGTCAGCAGCCGCCGGCGCCGCAGGCCCACGCGCTACGCCCCGACGACCTGCTCGAAGGCCTCGTTCATCTCCTGCTCCTCCTCGACCGAGAGGTTCGGGTAGCCGGAGAGCCGCGAGACGTCCTGGGCGGTGGGGAAGATGAGCGGGTCCTCGGCCAGCTTCGGGTCGCTCCCCGCCAGGATCTCCTGCGTGCCCTTCACAGGCGTCACGTAGTTGACGTACGCGGCGATCTTCGCGGCGACCGCGGGGTCGTAGACGTAGTTCATGAAGACCTCCGCGCCGTACGCCGTGCGCGGCTTCTGCGGGATCATCATGTTGTCCGACCACAGGACGGCGCCCTGCTCGGGGATCGAGAACTTCAGGTTCGCGTTGTCGGCCTGGAGCTGGATGACGTCGCCCGAGTAGGCGTGCGCCATCGCGATGTCCCCGGCGCTGAGGTCCTTCGTGTAGTCATTGCCGGTGAACCGCCGGATGTGGCCCTTGCGGTTCTGCTCGTCGACGAACTCGATCGCGCCGAGGACGTCGTCGAGCGTCGCGTCCTCCGGCCGCTTGCCCTGCATCAGCAGGACGAAGCTCGCGGCCTCGCGCGCGTCCGAGAGCATCGTGACCTTGCCCTTGTACTTCGGGTCGAAGAACTGGTCGATCGAGGTCACGTCGCCGCCGGTCTGCTTGGCGTCGTAGCCGATCGCGGTCATGCCGGACTGCCACGGCAGCGAGAACTTGCGCCCCTTGTCGAACGGGACGTTGCGCAGGTTGTCGCGCAGGTTGACCTCGTTCGGGATGTTCTTCTTGTCGAGCGGCTCGACGTAGTTCAGCCGGATCCACCGGCCCGCCATCCAGTCGGTGAGGGCGACGAGGTCGCGGCCGATGCCGTCCCCGCGCTCGAGCGGCTGGCGGACCTTCCCGAAGAACTCCTGGTTGTCGTTGATGTCCTCGATGTACTTGACCTTCGCGCCGGTCTTCGCGCGGAAGTCCTTGAGGACCTTCTTGTCGATGTAGAGCGGCCAGTTCGAGAAGACGACCTCGTCGAACTCCTCCTTGGGGTGACTCGCGGCGCTCGGGCGCTCGGCGGTGCTGCCGTCGTCGTCGCCCTCGCCCTCGGCGCCTCCGCAGGCGGAGAGGAACGCGCCGAGCGCCGACGTCGCGAGCGCCGCCGACCCGGCGCGCCCGACGAACCGCCGGCGGTTGTGGCGGCGCTCGGCCAGCAGGCGCTCGAGAACGGATTCGAAGGACTCACGCGACATGCTCGGTCTCCTTGTCGACGACGAAGGTGTGCTCGGGGCGCCAGGCGAGCAGGACGTCACGGCCGGGGCCGACGGTCCCACCGTGCGCGCCGGCGCGGTTCTGCTCGATCACGGTCAGCTCCTCGCCGCCCGGCGTGCGGACGACGTACTGCAGCGAGACGCCGAGGTAGGCGGCGACCTCCACGCGCCCGCGCAGGACGTTCCGCCCCTCGGGCGCCTCGGTGAAGATCTCGAGCTTCTCGGGGCGGACGCCGACGCGGACGGCGCCGTCGCGCGCGCGGTCGGCGGGCGCGAGGACGGTCGCCCCGTCGTGGGTCTCGAACGTGGCGTGGCTGCCGTCGCGGGCCTTCAGGCGGGCGTCGATCAGGTTGCTCACGCCGAGGAAGCTCGCGACGAACGCGGTCCGCGGGGCCTCGTAGAGCGCGGTGGCGGTGCCGCGCTGCTCGATGCGCCCCTCGTTCATCACCGCGATCTCGTCGGCCATCGTCATCGCCTCCTCCTGGTCGTGCGTGACGTGCACGAACGTGAGGCCAACGTCGGTCTGGATCCGCTTCAGCTCGATCTGCAGCTGCTTGCGGAGCCGCAGGTCGAGGGCGCCGAGCGGCTCGTCGAGGAGCAGCGCGCGCGGACGGTTGACGAGCGCGCGGGCGAGCGCCACCCGCTGCTGCTGGCCGCCGGAGAGCTGGCTCGGGCGGCGCTTCTCCAGACCGGTGAGCTGGGTCAGCTCGAGCGCGTCCGCCACTCGCTGGCGGACCTCGCCCTTCGCGACCCGCTTGCGCTCGAGGCCGAACGCGACGTTGCTCTGCACGTCGAGGTGGGGGAAGAGCGCGTAGGACTGGAAGACGGTGTTGACGTCGCGCTTGAACGGCGGAAGGTCGGTGACGTCCTGGCCGCCGAGGAGGACGGTCCCCTCCGTCGGGTCCTCGAAGCCGCCGACCATCCGCAGCGTGGTCGTCTTGCCGCAGCCCGACGGGCCCAGGAGGGCGAAGAAGCTGCCGCGGGGGATCTCGAGGTCGAGCGCGTCGACGGCGGTGAGGTCCCCGAAGCGCTTGGTGACCCGGCGCAGCACGATGTCGGGATCGGCAGCCATCGACAGGTGGTGTCGACCCTAAACCATTCCTCCGCACCCGCCGCGGAGGCGCGCGCGCCACGCGGCGCGGCGCAGTTCGAGCTCGGTCGTCCAGAACGAGCGGTCGCGGCGGCGGAGGCGCAGCGCGAGGATCCTCGCGGCGTGGTCGATCCGCGCGACGGCGCGTTCGTGGGCGCCGATCGTGCCCGGCGGGTCGGGGACGTCGTAGCCGAGCTCGGCGAGCAAATCGCCGGCGACCGCCTCGACGATGCGGCGATCCTCGCGTGGCATCGCGATCCTCCAGCTCGCCGCGCGCTCGGGGCGGATCGGGTCGCGCCGGCTCGGGCGCAGCACGGCGTCGTCCCACGGCTCCTCGACGAACGCGACCACCCCGCGCATCACCTCCTCGGGCTCGGCGAGCAGGTCCTCGTAGCGCACCTCGAGGTACGCCTTCGGCCCGAGCCGCGCGCCGTCCGCGCGCCCGGCCGCGACGTGCCCGCGCCACCACGCCGCCGCGGTGACGAGGTTGCGCGGGCCGAACGCGGCGGCGACGACGGAGCGGCAGACGTCGCGGCCGTCGCGCACGATGTGGACGAACCGCGCGTGCGGGAAGAGCTCGCGCAGCTGCGGCATCGCGCGCACGTACTGCGGCGTCTTGTCGCCCCACCGCGGCCGGCCGGCGCGGCGGGCGTACGCGGTGAAGAGGTCGTCGACGAGCGCGGCGTAGGAGCGGTGGTGCGCGAGGTCGCGCGGTTCCAGTGGCAGCCGCCACGCCCGCACCCAGCGCAGCCCGAGGATCCGCCGCGCCAGCGCCAGCGCCTCCGCCTCGTCGCGCGGGTCGCCGTAGCCGCGGTGGAACGCCGGGATGAAGTGCGACTCGGTCGGGAACGCGAGGGACGGATGCGAGCGGAGGAGGTCGCGCAGAAGCCCGGTCCCGCTTCGCGGGCACCCGACGACGAAGACCGGGTGAGGGGTCATCGCCCCACCGTGATCCCGAGCCTCCGCGGCAGGCCGGCGACGAACCTCGTCACCGGGTCGGCGCGGCGGCCGGCCTCCTCCGCCGCCTCCGCGCGCTTCATCGCGGTGAGCACAGCCGTCCCGCCGAGCCACCGCAGCGGCTCCGGCGGGACGCGGCGCTCGGGCGGCGGGTCGACGATCGGCAGCGCGGTCCACTCGTCGCGGCGGTCGAGCGCGAGCGAGGCGAGGATCCGGCCGGCGAGCTGCGACGGGCCGACGCCGTTGCCGGTGTAGCCGTACGCGAAGTGGACGCGGCCGGAGGGCAGCGAGCCGGTCACGACCATCCGCGACGGGGCGATGTCGATCGGGCCGCCCCACGCGTGGGTGATCCGGCGGCCGCGGAGCGCGGGGAAGATCCGCACCAGGTGCTCGCGGGCGGCGGCGACGACGGCCGGGTCCACCTCGATCCGCCCGCGCAGCCGCGCGCCGGCCGCGAGGCGCCCGCCCGCCCAGCCGAACGCGATCCGCCCGTCGCGGGTCGTCCGGAAGTAGTGCAGCAGCGTCCGGGCGTCGGTGATCGCCTCGCCGCCCGTCCACCCGACCGCCTCCAGCACGTCGGGCACCGGCTCGGTCAGGACGATGTGCGACGAGGCGACCGTCAGCCGCCCCCGCAGCGGCGGGAACCCGGCGAGCGCCCCGCCCGCGCCCAGCACGACCTGGCTCGCGAGCACCCGCCCGCCGTCGGTCTCGACGCCGCGCCCGTCGGCCACCCGCCGCACGCGCGTGCCCTCGAACACCCGCACCCCGCGCGCGATCAGCGCCGCCCGCAGACCGAGCGCGAGCCGCGCCGGCTGCACGGTCGCGCCCGCCGGCATCCACACGCCGGCCCGGAACACCGGCGAGGAGCACCGCGCCGCGACGTCCTCGCCGTCCAGCACCACGACCCGGTCCGCGACGCCGAGCGAAGCGGCCACGCCTGCCGCCTCCTCCCCGACGCCGTCGAACCCGGCAGCGGTCGACACGACGAGCTGCCCGCCGCCGCGGAACCAGGAGTCGACGCCCTCCGAAGAGCACCACGCCTCGATCGCCCGCACCGAGCCCTCGGCCGCGCGCCCCACCGCGAGCGCGCCGGCCTCCCCGGACCGGGCCACCAGCGACGGCAGCGACAGCCACACGTCCTCGACGAACCCGCCGTTGCGCCCGCTCGGCCCGTGCCCGCAGACGTCCGCCTCCACCAGCGCGACCGACGCGCCCTCGCCGGCCAGGTGCCACGCCGCCCACATCCCGGTGTAGCCGCCGCCCACCACGACGACGTCGGCGGCGACGTCCCCGCGCAGCGAAGGGGCGGGATCGGCGACCCCGCCCGCCTCGTCGAGCCACCAGCTCCGCGCCGTGTGCCGCACGGCGCGGAGGGTGTCAGACGCCGCTTACCGGAGCCGCGAGCGCAGCGTCCGCCGCAGCGGCACGCGCGACCCGTCGGAGAGCGTCGCGATCGCGGTCATGTGCAGCCGCTTGAAGTTGCGGCGGCTGAGCTTCACCGTGACCCGGAACGGCGCGCGCCGGTCGACCCGCACGCGGTGCCCGTTCAGCAGGAACCGCACCGACTTCACGTTCGCCACGCTCGGCCCCACGACGTCCATCCGCAGGCGCCGCCCGGTCAGCCGGTTGCGCGTGAACCGCAGGGTCAGCCCGCGCGCGGTCGACTCGGCCGGCGTGACCGCCTTGTACGGATCCGGGTCGTTGGCCGGGATCCTCTCCTCGCCCGTGTACTTCAGCGCGTAGAAGCCGCCGACCATGTCCGCCGCCAGGACGTGGCCGCGATGCCACTGCATGTCCCAGATCAGCGGGCGATAGTCGATGAACGACGTGAAGAACCGGCTGTAGGCGGGGGTGCCACCCCGGTCGGGGTGGATCGGCCGCGTCGTGTCGCCGTGCGGCACGAGCACGCCGAGCTCGCGCGGGCGGACGTTCTTGCCCGCGAACGCGTCGCTCGCGTCGAGCACGGTCACGCCGCCGTGGTAGCCGGACAGGAAGATCCGATCGCCGACGATCTGCTGGTTGTGCGGCGAGAACGTCAGCTCGCCGCCGGCGCGGTGCGCCGCGTTGGACCAGACGGTGATCAGCGACGCCTCGGACCTCGCCTTGATGTCCGACGCCGTCTCCTCCGCCTCGTCGTCCTGCGTGTTGACCTCGCCGAGCTTCGAGAAGTCGGTGGCGTCGACGATGAACAGCGGGCCGCTGAAGTCGCCGTTGCCCTGGAACTTGCCGCAGCCCTCCTTCTGGTCCTCCTCGGACTGCTCGCCGAAGAAGTCGATCAGCTCCACCGGCAGCGTCACGATCCGGCGGCCGTTGATCGTGGTGACGTCGAGCGTGTGCGCGTACCAGTCGTTCTCGCACTCCGGCGTGATGTCCCACTCGGCCAGGCCGACCGGGCTGGCCGGGTCGCTCACGTCGAACACGTAGAAGCCCGAGTCGAAGCCGCCCGCGATGTAGAGCAGCGTCTTGCCCGTCATCGGGTCCTGCTGGATGAACGTGTCGTGCAGCTCCTGCATCTCGATCATGTGGAGGGGCGAGAGGGTCCCGGTGGCGGGATCGACCTTGTGGAGCATCGCGCCGACGCCGTTGGCGACCGACACCGTGTACTCGCCCTTGCCCGGCACCTCGAACGAGCGCGTCGTGTGCACGCCGCCCACCGACGTGACCGGCAGCTTCTGCCGGAGCGCCGGTGCGGTGCGGTCGGAGATGTCGACGACCTCGACCCCCGGGTACGCGGCGGCGCCCGGCTTCGGCGACGGCGCGCCGCCCGGCACGACCGAGATCTGCTGCACCGAGATGTACACGCGCTTGCCGTCGGGAGAGAGGTCGACGAACGCGCCGCAGTCGACGTCGATCAAGAGGCCCTCGCACTCGTCGCTGCGGTACCAGCTGAGGAACTTCGGCTTCGAGGTGTCGGAGACGTCGAAGAGGACGAAGCCGGACTCCGGATAGGCGGTCGCCACGACGGCGAGGTCGCCCTTGATGTCCATCTCGCCGAACGCGATGTCCGGCCGCGCGGAGAACTGCTCGGTCATCGACTCGAACGCGACCGTCTCCATCTCGCACTGGAAGCGGTGCTGGTTGATGTCGGTGTGGTCGTGGCCCTCGTGCGCGGGCATCATCCGCTTCGCGTACTCGGTGCACGGCCCGGGCGGATTCGCCGGCAGGGGCACGTTGCGCATCGCGGCGGAGAACGTCGGGGCGTTGATCTCCCCCCACTGGTAGCCCGTCTCCTCCTCGATGCTCGTCGGCGACTGGTCCTGCATGTGCGCGAACGCGGCGGCGGCCGGGACGAGGGCGAGCAGGGCAGCGATGAGCACGGCACGTACGAGGGGCATGTGAGCGGGAACGCAGGTGACAGACCGAACTTGCGTAAACCGGCGGCTCCGCGCCTTGGCCGCCCAAGGCGCGGAGCGTTTCGCTCGGGGCTACTCCGGACCCAGCATCGCCGACCGCGGCATCAGCTGCAGGGCCAACGGCTCGACGCCGTCGCCGACCAGCGCCAGCTCGGTCGTCTCGTCGGTCGGCACGATCGCGAGGTTGTCGACCACGCGCTTGCTGCTCGACGCGCCGTCCTTCCCGCCGGCCCACAGCTCGTCGTAGCCGTCAGGCGCCAGGACGGCCGTAAACCGGTTGCCGTCGGCGTCGAACGACGAGTGGGAGACCAGCGTCTTGAGGCTGTCGCCCTGCCACGGGACGCAGATCGCGCCCACGTTGTCGGGAGCCTTGTAGTCGACGAGGCACAGACGATCCTCCGCCCCGCGCATTAGGTAGTACGTGCGGTCCTCGTACGTCGCGACGCGTCGCGCGGTCTCGGCGGGCCCGAGGTCAGCCGCTCCGGGCGAGTCGAGCACCGCCTGGGGGAGCGCGTCGCCCTCTTCGGCCGTCTCGGCCAGCACCCGGAACGGCGGCTGCTGGTCGGTCGCGAACAGCGTTCCGGCGCCTGCTCCGAGCACGGCGAGCACCGCCACCGCTAGCGCCGGCAGGAACAGCTGCTTCATCGTCGTCATCCGCCTCACCTCACCCAGTCGTAGGCACAGCGGACGTAGCTCGACCTTGCGCCGTCGTTGTAGCAGTAGTTCTTCCGGAAGCGAGCGGAGAAGCTCCGCCACATGAGCGAGTCGTCGGGCCCGCTCCAGCCGTCGCACGTGTCCCAGCAATCCCTTCGGTTGTCGCGCGTGACGCTGAAGATGCCCCCTTGCATCGCGCGACACATACGCAGGCTGTTGTACGTCACCTTGGGGATGTGGTCGTTCGTCGAGTAGACGTCCGGGCGCTGCAGCTCGCACTCCGGGCGCGGATTGCCCTTGTAGTACGTGCGGCCGCTGTTCCCGCCGCCGCTGCCGCCGCGCGTGCACGTCGCCGCCCGGCCCTCGACGACGACGCACTCGCCGTGCGGAGGCGTCTCGAGCACCGGGGGCACCGCGTTGCTTGGGCCGTCGAGCGCTCGATCTGCGGTCGCGCGCTGGCTCATCGCGGTCTCACTCGCGTCCCGCACGCGACATTCGTTGATGACCTGCGGGAACCACACGCAGCCGGTCACGGGATGCTCGGACTTGTCCTGAGCCGTCTCCTGAGCGGCCCCGACCTGCTGCACGTACGGTGCCCCCGGGGTCTCGACGAGGTCGAGCGATTCCCAGACCACGGCGTGGGACGCCGTCGTCAGCGCGACGGCGCCGGACACCGTCAGCAGCGCCGCCAACAGCACGACTGGCCGGCGCAACCGGCGCGGCGCGCGCGGGCCCTCGCGCCGGCGCGCCAAGAGGACGGACATATGGGGCCTCCCCCAGTGGTTACGGCCGCCGTCACACGCTCAACTTCGCGAGCCCGTTCAGCGGATCTCGCTCTTCAACGCTATCGAGAGACGTTTCTTGCGCAAGATTGGTCGACTGTTCGTCATCTCGACAACTCCAGCGCACCGCCTAGACTCGGCGTGTGCACGACGACCAGCGCGTCATCCTCTTCGACACGACGCTGCGCGACGGCGAGCAGTCGCCCGGGATCTCGCTGAACGCGACCGAGAAGCTCGAGATCGCGCATCAGCTCGCGCGCCTGGGCGTCGACGTCATCGAGGCCGGCTTCCCGATCACCTCTCCGGGCGACTTCGAGGCGGTGCAGGCGATCGCTCGGGAGGTCGAAGGCCCGGTCATCGCGGGGCTCGCGCGCGCCCATGCCGCGGACGTCGAGTTGGCCTGGGGCGCGGTGCGCGACGCCGCCCGGCCGCGGATCCACACGTTCATCTCGACGTCGGACATCCACATCGAGCACCAGCTGCAGTCCACGCGCGAGGACGTCAAGGGCAGCGCGCGCGCCGCGGTCGCCCACGCGCGCTCGCTGTGCGAGGACGTCGAGTTCTCCCCGATGGACGCCACGCGCGCCGACCCCGAGTTCACCGCCGAGGTCGTGCAGATCGCGATCGACGAGGGCGCGACGACGATCAACGTCCCCGACACCGTCGGCTACACGATGCCCGACGAGTTCCGCGCCTACCTGGGGCGCCTCTACGAGCTCGTGCCGGCCCTGCGCGACGTCGTGCTGAGCGTCCACTGCCACGACGACCTGGGCCTCGCGGTAGCGAACTCCTTCGCGGGGATCCAGGCGGGCGCGCGGCAGGTCGAGTGCGCGGTCAACGGGATCGGCGAGCGCGCCGGCAACGCGTCGCTCGAGGAGCTGATCATGCTGCTCCACACGCGCCGTGACGCCGTCGGCTTCCACACAGGGGCGAACACGCAGGAGATCGCGCGCACGTCGCGCCTCATCTCGCGGCTGACCGGCTATCCGGTCCAGCCCAACAAGGCGATCGTGGGCCGCAACGCGTTCGCGCACGAGTCGGGCATCCACCAGGACGGCGTTCTCAAGGAGCGCACGACCTACGAGATCATGGACGCGACGACGGTCGGCCTCGACGCCAACCAGATCGTGCTCGGCAAGCACTCCGGCCGTCACGCGCTCAAGCAGGCGCTGGAGGAGCTCGGCTACCAGCTCGACGGCGCGGCGCTGAAGACAGCGTTCGCCCGGTTCAAGGACATCGCCGACAAGAAGAAGCAGGTCACGGCGATGGACCTCGAGGCGCTCGTCCACGACGAGCTGCGCGAGGAGGTCCCCGGCTACCACCTCGAGTGGTTCGACGTGGAGGCCTCGTCGCGCCGGCCGCCGCACGCGACCGTCGCGATCCGGACGCCGGACGGCGCCGTGGTCGAGGGCTCGTTCACCGGCGACGGCCCGGTCGACGCGATCTTCCGCGCGATCAACGCCGCGACGAAGCTCGACGCCCGGCTGCGCGAGTTCCGCGTCGACGCGGTGACCGGCGGCCAGGACGCCCTCGGCGAGACCTCGGTCGTGCTCGAGGTCGCCGGGCAGACGGCCGCCGGCCAGGGCGTCGCCACCGACATCATCGAGGCGGCCGCCCGCGCGTACGTCCGCGCGCTCTCGCAGGGCCTGCGCAAGGCCGAGGTCGCCGAGCGCGGCCCGGCCGAGCTCGCTCCCACGCCCTGAGCCGACGAGCTTGACTGACCTGCACCGCAGGGCGAGACTCGTCCGGTGGAGGCCGGGGAGGCAGGGGGCACCGCCGACAAGCTCGTAGAGCTCGCCCTGCGGTTCGCCGCCGCGCTCGCCGCCGCCGTCGTCGCGGTCGGCTTCGTCGCGTTCGTCGGCGGCGTGATCCTCTGGAGCCGGTTCGAGGCCGCGCAGCTCCCGGCCGACCAGGCGGTCGCCGTGCAGTCGCGGCGCGATCTCGTGACCGCCGGCGCGATCGCGCTCGTGCTGTTCGTGCTGGGCGGGCTCGTCTCGGTGCTGGTGCTGCGTCTGCTCGACAGCGGCGGGACGGCGAGCCTGCGCACCCGGCGCGGGCTGCTCGTCGTGATCCTCCTCGAGGTCACCGCGGCGTTCGTGGTCGAGGACTGGGAGCCTCGCGAGTGGGTGCCGCTGTCGGCACTCGCGCTGGCCGCCCTCGTCGCGATCGCGGTGCTGCTCGAGCAGGCGGCGTACTGGAACCGCGACCATCCGGTGAATCCTCTAGGCGCGCTCGGCGACCGTGCGCGTGCCGTCTTCTTCACGGGCGTGCTCGAGGTCAGACGGCTCCGCCTGTGGGCCGGGATCGTCGTCCTGGTGGCGTCGGTCGTCGCCCTCGCGGTCGTCGACCCCGAGCGCGACGCCTACGCCCTCGGGCTGGTCCTCGTGCTCGCCGGCGCGGCGCTCTCGGTCGCCGGGACGGCGAAGGGCCCCGCCCGCTCGTGGGGGATCGTCGCCACCGCCGTCGGCGTCGGAGCATTCGCGTTCGTCGCCGTCGGCCGGGAGAGCAAGTGGGTGGCGGGCGTCGCCGGGATCGCGCTCGCGCTCGGGCTGGTCAACCTGGCGATCGCGCACGTGACCGGCAACCAGTTCCGCTGGTACGGGGTGACCGTCTTCTTGACGATCGTGCTCTTCGGCGCGGCGTTCAACTTCGCGCGCGCGCTCGAGGACCCGCAGGCCCAGGGGGTCGCGCTGCTGCGCACCAACGACGCCCATCCGGTCTGCGGCCTGTACGTCGGCGAGAACGACGGGCGCCTCTACTACGCGCGCATCGACCTCCGCGGGACTGCCCAGGGACGCGAGCTGGCGAACGACAGCGGCCGGCTGCTGTGGGCCCCCACCGACCGGCTCGTCGCGTCGGCGATCGGCCCGCTCGAGCCGGTCATGGACGCGCAGGACAGGGCGCTCACACTGCGCGACGAGCTCGCGCTCAACCGCGAGCCCCTGACGCAGGGCGGCGCCGCGGCCACCTCCGTCCCGCCGCGGCCGCCGCGCGACCCCGGCGGGCGCGACCCGTGCAAGGCGGCCACGACGCCCGCGTCGCAGCTGCTGACGCCCGAGCGCCGGCTGGCCCAGCGCTTCCAGCCGCGGCTGCACGTGTCGTCGAACGACGGCTTCTGGCCGGTGTCGCTCCTGACGATCTTCGACCTGAAGCAGCGCGGGAAGTCGCTCTGCCGCCGGCCGCCGTGCGTGCCCGTGCTGTCGGCCGGGGACCTCCCGTATCGCGGCGGCGAGACCGAATGGCTCGACTACCCCGGCGACTTCGACAAGGCCGACCATCAGCACAACCAGATGGTCCAGGCCCTGGGGAGCAGCGATCCCTACCGCACGGCGCGCGAGTACTTCCTGCTCTCGGACCCGGGGGCCGGCCAGATCGCGTCCCTGCAGTACTGGTTCTTCTACACGTTCAACTACCAGCCGCTCGCGGCGGCCGAGATCCCCGTCGGCCGCGCCGGCTACCACGAGGGCGACTTCGAGCACGTCGGGGTGGTGCTCTCGGCGACGCGCACGCCCGTCGCGCTCTGGATGGCGCGGCACGACGGCGGCGAGCCGTTCCTGTGGGACGAGCCGGCCCTGGCGCGCAACGGGTCCCACGTCGACGTGCACGTCGCCCGCGGCAGCCACGCCAGCTACGAGTCCTGCCTCGAGCAGCGGCGCCGGAGGGCGCCGTTCGGGCTGATCAACGACCGGCCGGAGTGCCGGACGACGCGCCAGATCGTGCTCGAGCCCACGCAGGTGCCGGTGCAGAACCTCGCGCAGGCACGCTGGGCGTGCTGGGCTGGGCGCTTCGGGCACACGCGTCTCGGCGAGTCGCGCCTGGAGTTCGAGCTGTACGAGGCCAACGGGCCGCGGAGCCCGCTGTGGCAGCAGGACTACGACGGCAAGGCGCGGCCGTGCGACGCGGTCGAGTCGCCGGAGCCGCTGCCCGCCGAGGGCGAAGAGCCGCTGGGCGCGGACGTCGCGAATCGGATCGCCGGCAACGCCGGGCGCATCGAGCGGGCGATCGACGAGTGCGGCGAGTGGCAGCACCCGCAGTCCCAGGGCGCGTACGTGGTCGCGTGCCATCAGCCCGGGCTGACGAGCTGGGTCGCGAAGGGGCTGGACGCGTTCGACGGCCCGCCGCTGCGCGTGCTGACGCCGCGCGAGCCGGCGACGCGCGGCGCGGCGCGGCCGATCGCGGTCCGGCGCGCCGCGGACGTGGTGAGCTTCGACGGCTGGCGGGTGCGCTCCGAGGCCGCGGCGAGGATCGACGTCTACGCGTCGTGCCTCGTCGGCCGCCGGCCCGTGGAGGCGACCTTCAGCGGCGTGCGCATCGGCGCGGGCGAGGAGCTCCGGCTCGACGCGCGCATCGGTGGCCGCTGGCGCCTGCTGCGCGGGGCCGCGGAGCAGGCGGCGTCGGCGGCGCCCGTCCTCGCCCCCGAGGCGAAGTCCGGGCCGAACGCGGAGCGGACCTCGCCCGGCATCGACACCGTCTGCCGCTAGCCGAGCGCGGCGGCGTGCGTGAGCACGTCGGGGTAGACGGAGATCATCGCGAACGTCCCGGCGCCGGGGACCACGGTGACGGGCGCACCGCCGAAGCGCTCGGCCAGCTTGCGGCTCATGACCGGCGGGTGCGTGACGTCGCGCTCGCCGACCCAGAGCTCGACCGGCGCTCCCACGTCCTTCGGCTCGACGCCCCACGGCTTCGCGAGCATGCGCGCCTCGCGCACGAACGCGTCCGGGGACATGACGGCCTCCGCCGACGTCGTCGCGTGGATCGCCCACATGCGCGGGTCCTCCAGCACCTCGCGGTCCAGCGGCGGGACGCCTCCGGCGTACTTGCGCGCCGCCGTCTCGGGGTCCTTCAGCGTCTTGCGCGCGACCGACTTGAAGATCGGCCCCAGCAGCCAGGGCGCCCGGCGGGCGAGGAGGAACACGGGCTTCATCGGCCCGCTCACGTCCTCCAGCGCCTTGCGCTCGCCGAGCGGCACGATCCCCCCGACGAGCGAGAGGCCCGTGACGCGCTCGCCGGCGAGGGCGGAGAGCGAGAGCGCGTACGGCGTGCCGCCCGACTGAGCGACGACGCCGAAGCGCTCGAAGCCGAGGGTGTCGACGAGGCGGAGGAGGTCGCCCGCGACCTGCGGGATCGTGCGGCCCGGCGTGGGGGTGGACGCGCCGAAGCCCGGCCGGTCCGGTACGAGGAGGGTGAGCCCGAGCTCCTCCGCCGCGGCGGCCAGGGCGCGACCGAGCCCGCGGGAGCCCGGGCCGTCGAGGACGACGACGAGTGGGCCGTCGTCGGCGCCGTAGACGCCGTAGCCGAGCGTGCGCCCGCCGGGGAGGGCGGCGGTGGCGTCGTGGGAGGGAGGGAGAAGGGTGGTCGTCGCGGTCATGGAGCGGAGCGTGCCGGTCGCGGGCCCCGCGCGACATCGGGTGGGGACCCTGATTCAGGGGGCCCCGGCCGCCTCCGCCCGCTCCACGATCCTCGCGACCTCGACCCGCGAATCCGCCCCCAGCTTGCGGAAGATGTTGCGCAGGTGCGTCTCGACGGTCTTGATGCTGAGGAACAGCTCGGCGGCGATCTCGGGGTTCGTGCGGCGGTCGACGACGAGGCGGGCGATCTCGAGCTCGCGGCCGGTGAGGGAGGCGACGCCGCGGTCGTCGAGGTTGCCGCGCCGGGTGCGCCGGTGCACGCCGCGGCCGAGCCGGCGCAGCTCGCGCTCGGCGCGGTCGCGGTGGCGCCGCGCTCCGCAGGCCTCGAGGTCGGCCGCCGCCCGCTCCAGCTCGGTCACCGCGTCGCCGGTACGGCCCGCCTTCAGCAGCGCGCGGCCGGCGAGCGTCCGCGAGATCGCGCTCTCCATGCGCGCGCCGACCGCGTCACAGCCCTCGGCCGACGCGAGCGCCCGCTCGGCCGCCTCGGCGGCGTCGCCGTACTGGAAGGCGACCGCGGCGGCGGCGCGCTCGGCGACGGCGCCCGCGAGGCGGAGGCCGAACCGCGCCGCGCGCTCCTGCGCGGCCTCGGCCGCCCGCCCGGCCTCCTCGCGCCGGTCGCAGCCGAGCCACGCCTGCGTGAGGATCTCGAGGAAGTTCGCGCGGAAGCCGCCGGGGATGAGCGGCAGCGCCTCGCCGCCGCCGGACCGAACGAGCGTGGCCGCCGCGCGCTCCGGCTCGCCGGCCTCGACGAGCGCCGCGCCGTGGACGCCGCCCGCCCACGCCGCCATGACGCCGCGCTCCATCCCGCGCGTGAGCGCGACGGCCTCCTCGGCCTCGCGCAGCGCGAGGTCCACCTGCCCGCGCGCGACCGCGACGTACGCGCGGTTCAGCAGTCCCCACGAGAGCGTGATCGCGTTGTCGGTGAGGCGGGCGGCCTCGACGACCTCGTCGAGCACGAGCTGCGCGTCGGCGAGCCGGCCGGTCGAGAAGAGCGCGCCGGCCAGCGACTGCGACATCCCGGGGAACAGCTCGCCGCGCCCGCTCGTGCGCGCGAGCTCCAGGCCCCGACGGGCGTGGCGCTCCGCCGCCTCGAAGCGGTCGACGCAGTACTCGGCGCCGCACAGGTGGGCGACGCCGTCCATGGTCGCGACCAGCTCGCCGTCCGGCATCGCGTCGACGAGCGCCGCGGCCTCGTCGCAGTGGGCGGTGGCGTCGGACGCGGGTCCGGTCGAGGACTCGGCGAGCGCGAGCATCGAGAGCGCTCCCGCGAGGAGCGGGCGATCCGCGGTGGTGCGGGCGGTCTCGAGCGCGCGCGCTGCCCACTGGCGCGAGGCCTCGTAGTCGGTCGCGTAGAACTCGGTCAGCGAGAGGTCCATCGTCAGGCGCGCCGCGGCGGCCGCGTCGTCGTGCGGCAGGGCGTCCAGCTCGGCGAGCAGCCGGCCGCGCGACTCCTCGCGACGGCCGAGGAGCAGCTCGATGACCGCGCACGCGGAGACCAGCGGCGCGCGCGCGGCGCCCGCGTCCATCAGCCCGGCCGCCTCGTCGAGCGCGTCGCGGGCGTCCTCGAAGCGGCCGGTCGCCGAGCGGGTGGAGGCGAGCCCGGCGAGGAGGCCGATGCGCTCGTGCGCCGGCGCGGAGGCGGGCAGGATGCGGACCGCGGCGTCGAACCAGCGCGCGGCGCTCGCCGGGGCGCGGCTCGCGACCGCCAGCCCGGCCTCGCGCAGGACGTCGACCGCGGCGGTGTCCCCGTGGCGCGCGGCCTGCTCGACGTGGTGGGCGCGCGCGGGCGCGGGGGCGCCGCGAGCCGCGAGCGCCGCGCCCGCCCGCTCGTGCATCACGATCCGCCGGCCCGCGGTGCACGACGCGTAGATCGCGGTCCGGACGAGCGGATGGCGGAAGCGGAACCGCCGCGGGACCTCGGTGGCGCGCACCATGTCCCGCGCCAGCAGCTCGTCGAGCGCGTCGAGGGCCTCGGCCTCCGGCGTCGCGGCGGTCGCGACCGCGACCTCGAGGTCGAACGGGTCGCCCGCCACCGCCGCGGCCTGCGCGAACGCCCGTACACGCGGCGCCAGCCCGTCGAGCTCCTCCGCGATCGCGGCGGCGACCGCCGGCGGCGGCGCGGAGGGATCCTGCGCGCCTCGCCGCGCGAGTTGGAGCAGGTAGAACGGATTGCCGCCGCTCGCCCGGTGCAACTCGGCCGCGCGGCCCGCCCCCGGGCGGCGACCGTCGCCCGTCGCGCCGTCGCCGCCCGCCACGCGCGCCTCCGCGCCGCCCCCTCCTCGCGGCTCCTCCGCCAGCAGCCGCTCCGCGTCCTCCACGGCGAGCGGCCCGAGCGCCAGCTCCTCGACCGGCGCCGCCGCTCCCGCGAGCGCGCGGTGCAGCTCCTTCGGCGCCTGGCCGGCGCGGTAGGAGAGCGCGACGAGGACCGCGGCCTCGGGTGGGCGGCGGAGCAGGTGGGCGACGAGCTCCAGCGACGCGCCGTCGCTCCAGTGCAGGTCGTCGAGCAGGAGGACGACGGGCTGCGCGCCGGCGAGCCGCTCGACGACGTCGCGCACGGCGCGGTGCGCGCGGAACCGCTCGGCGGCGGTGGTGAGCGGCGCCGCGTCGGGGGTCAGCGTGCGAAGCGAGGGGAACACCGCGGTCAGCTCGGCGAGCACGTCGACCGCGAGGCGGTCGAACGAGCGGGCGTCGAGGGCGTCGAGGTGGGCGTCGAGCGCGTCGACGACCGGGCCGAACGGCAGCTCGCGCTCCAGCTCGGTGGCGCGGCCCTCGAGCACGAGGCAGCCGGCGTCCCGCGCGCGGCGCGCCAGCTCGGCCAAGACCGACGACTTGCCGATCCCGGGCTCGCCGCTCACGGCGACGAAGCGCGGCTCCCCGGCGCGGGCGGCGTCGAGGAGCCGTTCGAGGACCTCGACCTCGCCGTCGCGACCGACCAGCGTCTGCGCCGTCTGCGTCATCCGTGCGCTCCGCGGTGAGCATATGGTCCCGTGATCGCTGAATCCGAGTCACGCATCGAGCTGTGCGGAAGGCTCGCCGTCGTGTGGCGGGGCGAGCGGCTCGACGACGCGTTCACCCGCCGCCAGTCGCGGCTCCTCTTCGCCTTCCTCGTCCTGCATCGCCGGCGCCCCGTCCGGCGGGACGAGCTCGTCGGCGCGGTGTGGCCGGGGGAGGGCGCGCCCGCCCGCGCGGACGAGCTGCTCTCGCCGCTGCTGTCGCGCCTGCGCAAGGCGCTCGGCGCGGACGCGCTCGAGGGTCGTCGCGACCTGACGCTGCGTCTTCCCGAGGGGACCGTCGTCGACTGGGAGGAGGTCGGCGCCGCGATCGACGCCGCGCGCGCCGCCGCCGGCCGTTCCGCATGGGGCGCGTGCCTCGAAGCCGCCGGCCGGGCCGAGGAGATCGCCGCGCGCGGCCTGCTCCCCGGCGACGAGGCCCCGTGGATCGCCGAGCGCCGGGCGGAGCTGGCCGAGCTGCGCGTCGAGGCGCTCGAGCTGGCGGCCCAGGCGGGCGCCGCCCTCGGCGGAGAGGCCGCGAGCGAAGCCGTCGCCGCCGCTCGCACCGCCGTCGAGCTCGCCCCGTTCCGCGAGTCGTGCTGGGCCCGCCTCATCGAGGCGTTGCGCGCCGAGGGGAACCCGGCGGAGGCCCTCCGCGCCTTCGACGATCTCCGCGAGCTGCTCGGCGAGGAGCTCGGCGCGTCCCCCTCCTGGGAGGTCGTCGCCCTCCGCGAGGCGCTGCTGCGCGAAGTGGGAGGCTCGCCGCTGCCCGCCGCAGCCCCTCCACTTCGCGCCACGCTCGGCCCCGAGCTCGTCGAGCGGGAGCGGGAGCTCGACGCCCTCGACGCGCTCGAACCCGGCCGCGTCGCGCTGATCGAGGGGCCGGCGGGGCTCGGGAAGACGCGACTGCTCGACGAGGCGCGTCGCCGCGCGACCGCGGCGGGCGCCCGAGTTCTGAACGCCCGGGCGAGCGAGCACGAGCGCGATTTCCCCTTCGGCGTCGTCCGGCAGCTGCTCGAGGTCGAGCTGGCCGATCCGGCTCGCCGGGACGCCGTGCTCGCCGGGGCGGCGGCGCCCGCGAGCGCGGTCTTCGGGCGGCCGGGGGAGGGGGAGCTCGCGGCGGACACGTCGTTCGCCGTCCTGCACGGCCTCTACTGGTCGATCGTGCACCTGTCGGCCGACCGGCCGCTCGTCCTCGCGGTCGACGACGTCCACTGGTGCGACCGGCCGTCGCTGCGGCTGCTCGCGTACCTCGTCCGCCGGCTCGAGGGCCTGCCCGTGCTCGTGCTCGCGACGCTGCGGAGCGGCGAGCAGCCGACCGATGCCGCGCTGCTCGACGAGGTCGTCCACGATCCGGCGACCGTCGCGATCCGGCCCGCGCCGCTGTCGGACGCGGCGGCCGCGGACGTCGTCCGTGCCCGGCTCGGCGCCGCTGCCGGCGACGCGTTCTGCGCGGCCTGCCACGCGACCACCGGCGGCAACCCTCTGCTGCTGCACCAGCTGCTCGCGGCACTCGAGAGCGAGGGCGTCGAGCCGCGCGACGAGCACGCGGTGCGCGTCGAGGAGATCGGCCCGCGCGCCCTGTCGCGCACGATCGGGCTCCGGCTCGCGCGGATGCCGGACGAGGCCGTCGCCGCCGCCCGCGCGCTGTCGATCCTCGGCGAGGGCGCCGGGCTGTCGGCGGTGGCCGAGCTCGCCGGGCTGGAACTCGGCGCCGCCGGCCGCGCGGTCGCGGCGCTCTCCCGCGCGGAGATCCTCCGCGGCGATGCCATCCCGAGCCGCGACGCCGCCCGCGCCGCCCCTCTGCGCTTCGTCCACCCGCTCGTCCGCGACGCCGTCTACTACGGCGTCTCCGTCGGCGAGCGCGAGCTGCAGCACGCCCGCGCGGCGAAGGTCCTCGCGGCGGCGGGCGCGGAGCCGGAGCAGATCGCGCTGCAGCTCGCGAAGGCGCCGCCGGGCGGCGATGCGGACGCCGCCGCGACCCTGCGCCGCGCGGGCTCCGGCGCCGCGCGCAAGGGCGCGCCCGACAGCGCCGCGGCGTTCCTGCGCCGCGCGCTCGCCGAGCCGCCGCCGGAGGAGGAGCGCGCCGGGGTCCTGCTCGAGCTGGGGCTCGCGGAGCAGCTCGTCGACGGCGCGTCGGCCGCCGAGCACCTCGCCGCCGCGTACGAGGCGCTGACGGACCCGGCGGCCCGGGCGGCCGCGGCGCTCGCGCTCGCCTCGACGCTCTTCTTCGCCGGCACGCCCACCGAGCTGCTCGCGTTCGTGCGCACCGCCCGCCGCGAGACGCCCGCCGATCAGCGCGACGCGATGCTCGGCCTCGAGGCGTACGAGCTCATGACGCTCATCCGCGGCGGCGTCGGGGAGCCCGCGCAGATCGCGGAGCGCCTCGCGCGCTACGAGCAGGACGGGCTGCCCGAGGGCGACGGCCCCGGCGTGCGGATGCTCGAGTCGATCGTCGCGTGGGGCTGGGCGTTCGCCGGGCGCGAGGCGGGCCCGTGCGCCGAGCTCGCGCTGCGGTCGCTCTCGGGCGGGACGCTCGCCGAGGTCGACGACGGCCTGCTCCTCCCCGGCACGTTCATCACCCTGACCACGGCCGACCGCCCGGAGGCGCTCCGCGAGTGGGACGCCGTCCTCGACGCGGCCTACCGCCGCGGCTCGCTCCTGCTCACCTCGACCGCGCACATCTGGCGCGGCTACGAGCTGCTCGCGCGCGGCGACCTCGAGGACGCCGAGCGCTCGCTGCGCGAGAGCCTCAACGAGCTCGCGCTCTGGGGATCCGGCGGCGTGATCTCCGTCTTCCCGATCGCGCTGCTCGCCTCGACGCTCGTCGAGCGCGGCGACGTCGAAGCCGCCCGTGAAGTGGCGCGCACCGCGCAGCAGGCGCCCGAGGGCAGCCAGGGCCACCTCCTGCTCCTCTGCGCCGAGACCGAGCGCGCGCTTGCCGAGGATCGCCCGCACGACGCGCTCGCCACCGCCGAGCGGATCGCGCAGCTCGCCGGGACCGAGGGAAACCCCGCATGGATCCCCGTCAACGACCTGCTCGCCCGCGCGCTCGCGGGCGTGGCGGCGAGGGACGCCGCGCGGACGGGCGAGCGCGCCGGCCGCGCCGCCTCGCGCGACGGCTTCGAGGCGGCGCGAGCGGCGGCGCTTCGGGGCCTGTCACTCGCGGAGGCGTGGGGCGCGCCCGCGGCGGTCGGTCGGGCGCTGCGGACGCTCGGCGAGATCGACGGCGACATCGCGCTGCTCGAGCGCGCGGTGGAGACGCTGGAGCGCTCGCGGTCGCGGCTCGAGAGGGCGAAGGCGCTGGCCGCGCTCGGCGCCGCGCAGGCGGACGCGCGCGACGTCGACGCCGCGCCTCGGACGCTCGGCGCCGCGCTCACCCTCGCGGGGATCTGCGGCGCGCAGGGCCTCGCCGCGCGGTGCGCCCGGCAGCTCGCCGCCGTGGGCGCCGCGCCCGCCGCGGCCGACGAGCTCACCGAGCCGGAGCGCCGGGTCGCAAGCCTCGCCGATGACGGCCTCGATGCGCGCGCGATCGCCGAGCGGCTTCGGCTCACGCCGGGCGAGGCCGCGTCGTACCTGCGGAGCGCGCGGCGCAAGCTCGCCGGCGCGCTCTCGCCCTGCTGACACCCCTTCCCGCCGCGACCTTGCCGTCGCCTTGCACGACGTTGCCGCCGCCGCGAAAGGTGGCTGCAACCCGCGTCGCCGAAGGTCCCCGGCCATGAGCCACCGCACCCGAATCCGCCGCATGGTCCTCATCGCCGCCGGCGTCGCCGCCGCGCTCCCGGCCACGGCCTCCGCCGGCACGATCGCCTACGACGGCGACACGCTCGTCGTCCGCTCCGGCGGCCAGGACAACACCCTGACGATCGCCGAGCAGGGCGGTCGAGTCTCGATCGGCGACAGCTCCGAGCACTACGACTTCCCGGCCGACCGCTGCGAGCAGTACGAGAGCTCCGACGTCTATCCCGTCACCTGCGAGATGCCCGCCCGGATCAGGGCGGAGGCCGGCCACGGCGACGACGCGATCACGCTCTTCCCCGGCCTGCCCGCCGAGCTGCCGATCCACGGGCTCGGCGGCGACGGCGACGACGAGCTGCGCGCGATCGGCGAGCCCGGCGACGTGACCTTCGACGGCGACGCCGGCGAGGACGTCCTGTACTCCGAGGAGGGCGGCGACGTGCTCAACGGTGGGGCCGGCAACGACAAGCTGACCGGCAACGCCGGCGACGACGCGCTGCACGGCGGCGACGGCGACGACCTCCTGCGCGCGGACGGCGGCGCGGACGTCATCGACGGCGGCCCCGGCCTCGACACCGTCGACGACTGGGGGACCGCCTTCGACGCCCCGCTCGTCGAGGTCACGCTCGACGGCCAGGCGAACGACGGCGCGCCCGGCGAGGGCGACGACGTCCGTGACGTCGAGAACCTCGAGACCTACACCGCCGGCCGCTTCGTCATGAGCGACGGCGCCGACCGCGTGTCCAACTTCGCGGCCGCCGAGGCGCAGACGACCGTGATCGAGGGTCGCGGCGGCAACGACGTCCTCACCGGCGGCCGCTCCGAGCACACCATCGACGGCGGCGCCGGCAACGACCGCGTCGAGGGCGGCTGGGGCCACGACACCCTGACCGGCGGCCCGGGCCGCGACGACATCTTCGGGGACTCGACGTCGGGCAACTGCGGCGGCTACGGCCAGTCCTGCACGGTCCCGTTCGGCAACGACACGATCGACGCGCGCGACGGCGAGGTCGACAACGTGGACTGCGGCGTCGGCGAGGACACCGCCGTCGTGGACGCGATCGACGTCGTCGCCGGCTGCGAGCGCGTCGATGCCGGCGGCGGCGCGAACCCGGTCGTCCCCGGCGCCGTCGACCCGAAGACCGGCGACGACCCGCGGAGCTCGGGCCCCGTCACGCCCGCCGGCGCCCGGCTGCGCCTCGCCGGCAGGGCGCGCCTCCGCACCGCGCTGCGCTCCGGCCTGAAGGTCCGTCTCTCCGGCCTCCCCGCCGGCCAGGTGAAGGTGACCGCGAAGCACCGCGGCAAGGTCGTCGCGAGGAGCCGCGCGAAGGTGGCGACGGACGGCACCGCCACGGCGACCCTGCGGTTCACGAAGGCCGCGAAGCGCGCCCTCGCGCGCAAGAAGTCGGTCCCGCTGACGATCGTCGCCGGCGCCGCCCGCACCTCGATCACGATCGGACGGTAAGAGAGCCATGAAGAGCAGGCTGATCGCCCTGACCGTCCTCGCCGCCTGCGCGGCGGGGGCCCCGCCCGCCGCCGCCGACTCCGTCCGCACGGACTACGCCGTCTCGATCGAGGGCCGGGCGTACTACAACGTCGCCCGCATCACCCACACGGAGGACGGCGAGCAGAGCCACCACGAGGACAACGAGTTCACGTTCAAGACCGAGGTCCCGAAGGTCTCGTTCCTCGACCACATCGGCGGCGACTCGACGGTCTCGATGGGCTCCGCCACCGGCGTCCGCGGTCACCTCGCGACGGTCAACCCGAACGGCGCGCGCATCGATTGCGACGGCTCGGAGATCGTCGACTTCCAGTCCGGCCGGCTGGACGCCCAGTACAACGGCACCTCCTCGACCTACAAGGTGCGCGTCCTCGAGGCGGTCCAGGTCCAGATGGACTGCGCGGGCCTCGGCCCGTACCAGAAGCGGTTCGAGTCGTTCGGTGCGCCGCTCGGCTCCGGCTTCTGGGACGGCGAGCTGACGTTCACGCCCGGCCTCGTCGGCCAGCAGGAGGTCAGGTTCCCGATCTCCAACGTCGTGACGGGCCCCGACTGCCCCGGCTTCGACGAGGAGACGACGCTCTGCGAGCTGAGCTGGAAGGCCTGGGTCGTCTTCAGGAAGACCGGCTGGGAGGACGTGCCGGACAACGAGGACGACCTCCTCGTCCCGCTCGTCCCGGATCAGCCCGCGCCGCCGGCGCAGCCCGAGCCCGTGCGGCCCGCGGCGAAGCCGCTCGTCGAGGCGGCCACCACCGCGGCGAAGCTGACGGCGACGAGCGTGTCGGTCCCCGTCACGTGCGCCACCGGCTGCACGGGCACCGCGACCGCGACGCTCGGCGGCGGCAAGGCCCGCGCCGCGGCGGACGCGAAGCCGCTCGCCCGCAAGCGCTTCACGATCGCGCCGGGCGCGACGAAGCGCATCACGCTCGCGATCCCGAAGCGGGCGCGCAAGGCGGTCCGCCGCGCGGGCGCCGTGAAGGTGACGCTCGCGATCACCCCGTCCGGCGGCCCGAAGCAGACGCAGCGGTTCAGCGTGAAGCGCTAGCCGAGTACAGCGTCGCGGCCACCGCGGTCGCGAGGTTCAGCGACGAGACGCCCGGGCGCATCGGCAATGCGACCCGGGCGTCGGCGCGTTCGAGGACCTCCGGGGAGAGCCCGCGCCGCTCCGACCCGAAGGCCAGCACGGCGTCGGGCGGGATCCCGTCGAGCGGGTCGCCCTCGGGGTCGAGCGCGACGAGCGGGCGGCCGGCCGGCGCCTCGTCCGCGATCGGCAACGCGAACTGCAGCCCGGCCGCGCCGCGCACGGCCTGGCGATGCCACGGGTCGGCGTCGCCGGTCACGACCACGCCCGCCGCGTCCGCCGCCGCGGCGACCCGGATCGCCGCGCCGACGTTCCCGAGGCGCCGCGGGTGGTCGAGCAGGACGACCAGGCCCGCTCCGAGCTCCCGAGGCGCGGGCCGCTCCGCCCACGACATCACCCCCGTCGGCGGGAACGGGCCGGGGCCCTTCTCCGCGCGGGCGACGATCTCGTCCGCCACGTCGGGCGCAAGCTCACGCGCGAGGGCCGCCAGCCGCGAGGTGTCGTCGGTCCGCACCTCGAGCAGCTTCGCCCCGAACCGGATGGCGTGCTTCAGCGCGTGGAAGCCCTCGAGGCAGACCGCGCCGCGGGCACTCACTGACCGTTACCGTTCATCAGGCATGGACTTGCGCAGGCGGGACCTGCTCCTGCGGACTGGGGGATTGTCGCTGGCCGGGATCGTGGCCGCCGCCCTCCCTGTTGCCCGCGCCCTCGGACAGCAGGGCTCGGGGCCGCTCGACCCGGACGCAACGCTGCAGGCGTTCGCGGACACGATGCTGCCCGGCCGCAAGGTCGACAAAACGGAATCCGGGGCGCCGATTGCGGAGGGCGCGATCGCGGGCGTCCACCCGCTGCCGGGCGCGGTCGAGACCGACGCGCTGCTGCTCTACCACCACCCGAAGACCGGGTTCGACACGCTGGAGCCCGCGTTCCTCGCCGACCTGCAGTCCCGCGCGGGCGGCGACTTCCTGAGCCTCGACTTCAACCGGCGCACCGCCGTCTGCCTCGAGGGCCTGAGCTTCGACAACAGCTCGCGCCTGCTGTGGGAGGCCGCCGCCGCGGTCCCGTTCACCGCGTTCTGCGCCGCCGCGCTGTCGGAGGAGCAGACGGCGGAGCGCGCGGCGGGCTACCGCGTCATGGGCCTGCCCGGCCGCAACCTCAAGGGCTACAAGGACTTCTCCTACGGCCGCCGCCTCAGCCGCGAGCGCACGAAGACGGGATACCTGCCCTGATGGCCGAGCGCGTGGACGTCCTCATCGCGGGCAGCGGCTTCGGCGGCTCGATCACCGCCTACCGGCTCTCGGAGCTGTACCGGGCCGCGGGCGCGGACCCCAAGGCCGTCGTCGTCCTCGAGCGCGGCCGGCGGTTCGCGAACCACACCGACTTCAAGCAGTCGATGCACATCGACCACCTGTCCGACGTCTACATGCTGATCCAGGGCGACGGTGCGCAGATCGTGGTCGGCAACGCGGTCGGTGGAGGATCGAACCTGTACCTCGCGGCGTCGATCCGCTCGCCGACCGAGACGTTCGAGCGCCGCGACCGGCGCCCGGGCGACGGGCCGGAGCGGCGCATGTGGCCGGCCGAGATCTCGCGCCGCTCGCTGGACCCGTACTACGAGCGTGCGGAGAAGGCGCTGCGCGTCCAGCGGCCGACGTGGGCGCAGGTGTCGAAGTCCGGCGGGCTGTGGGCGAAGACGCTCGCGGCGGCCGGGCACACGTGCGACCGCGTCCCGCTCGCGATCACCGAGTCGCGGTGCGCGAACGTGAAGTGGTGCCACACCGGGTGCGTCTTCGGCGCGAAGAACACGGTGAACACGAACTACCTCGCGAGCGCGGAGCGCGCCGGCGTGCGGGTGGTCCCGAACCTCGAGGTCCAGTCGATCCGGCAGTCGAGCGCGCGGCCGTACCGCTACGTCGTCAGCGCGACGCCGCTCGACCCCGCGACGAAGCAGCCCGCCGGGCCTTCCGTCGAGTACGAGGCGAAGGTCGTCGTCCTGAGCATGGGCGCGATGGGCAACTCGCCGATCCTCATGCGCTCGCGGCCGCAGCTGCCGTCGCTGAGCGAGCAGCTGGGCCGGCACGTCGGCGTCAACGGCGACCACATCGCGGCGCTCGAGTACGACCCGCGGCGCGTGCGCGAGGTCCTGAGGCTCCCGCCGTTCGACGAGTTCTACAAGGGCAAGCCGATCACGACGATGACGTACGACTTCTGGGTCGGGCGCCGCGGCAACCGGTGGGACGGGACGCGCTTCACACTGCAGGAGATCTTCCTCAGCTCGCTGACGAACTTCCTCTACGACGACGGGCGCGAGCCCGCCGAGCCGAGCTGGTGGGGGCTGCAGAAGAAGGAGGCGATCAACCGCTGGGCCAACCGGATCGAGCTCCTGGCGATGGTCGAGGACACGCACGACGGGTCGTTCTACGCCGCGCCGCACGCCGGCAGTGCCGAGCGGCCCAACGCCGGGCCCGTCGCGATCGGGACGTTCACGTACAAGCTCAGCGAGCAGTCGGTGCGGGTGCGGGAGGCGGCGGACAGGGCGATGGCGCGGATCGCGCGGCGGCGCGGCCTCGCGCGGTTCATGAAGCTCACCGAGACGCAGGGCGCGTACGCGTCGCACCCGCTCGGCGGGTGCCGGATGGCGGGCGATCCCGGCCTCGGCGTGACCGACCACCGCGGCGCGGTCTTCGGCTACGAGGGCCTGTTCTGCATCGACTCGTCGATCATCCCGACGTCGCTCGGCGTGAACCCGTCGCTGACGATCGCGGCGGTGAGCGAGCGGTGCGCCGAGCAGCTCGTGGCCGCCGGCGGCGACCTCGGCCTGCCCACGCGGCCGCCCGGCTTCGCACCGCGCACGCCCGACGAGATCCTCACCGAGCACGTTCGGAAGGCGGCATGAAGCGGCTCGCGCTCGCCTTCACGCTCGTCCTCGTCGCGACCGCGTTCGGCGAGCCTCGCCCGTGGGACGGCACCAACCCGTTCAAGTGCGAGCTGCAGCAGGCGGGCTTCGAGGCCGAGGGCCCGAACCCGGAGGCGGACCCGTACTGCGTCGAGTTCGACAAGCGCCGGCAGAACGTCACCCAGCTCGGGATCGTCGAGTTCTTCTCGAAGGAGCCCGCGCGCGTGGGCGTCGCCGCCGACAAGTGCTTCTACTACCAGGTGGACCACTGGCGCAGCGCGGTGGTGCAGGACGACGGCACGACGGCGATCTACGAGTGGGACGGGAAGTACGCCTACGATCGCGCGAAGGGCGAGGGCGGCGCCTACGTCGAGAACTTCAAGGTCAACGGACGGACGCAGGACCCGAGCGCCGCGCCGGGGATGCCGCCCGAGTACGCACAGAGCATGGGCCCGGGCACGGGCGGGACGTGGTTCGAGGACGAGGGCGAGGTCGAGCCGCGCTGTGTCGAGAAGGCGAAGACCCAGCCCGTCTACGCCGAGCAGGACGGCCGGACCGCCGAGTTGCAGACGACGAGCGACGCGTGCCTGGCACCGGACGTCACGTCACGCGCGCTCGGCCCGGTGAAGCTCGGCGACCCGGAGGGCACGGTCCGCGCGAAGCTCGGCCGGCCGTTCGAGGTGCGCCGCGGGTTCCTGCGCTACTGCGAGAACGGCGCGTACCTCGTCGGGCAGAGGAGCGACCGCAGCGGCGATCTCGGCGGCGACGACGCCGAGCCGACCGTGATGATCGTCGCCCGCGCCGGGCGCTTCCGGTACGGGCCGGGAACGCCCGCGAAGCCGATCCGCCGGTTGCGCAAGGCGGGCAGCGTCGCCGCGACCCGCGTCTGGCACGCGAAGCGCCGCCCGCTCGTGTTCGGCACGCGCGCCGGCCGCGTCCGGTGGGTCGCGGTCTACGACCGCCGCGCGATCCGCAGCCGGAGGGCACTCCGAGGGATGCTGCGCCGCGCGCTCGTGGGCTGAGGGCCTCACTCCACGGCGACGATGCGCACGACCGTCTCCTCTTCGCCCGCGGCGCGCACCGAGGCGACGAGCCTCACCTTCGCGGGCGGGCGGCGGCTTGCACGGATCCTGAGGGTTCGCGACGCGCCGGCGGCGACTCGCACGCGGCGTGCGTTCGCGAGCGCGGGGCCGCGGGTGGGGGAGGGGCCAGCGCCGGCGACGAGCCGCAGCCGGGCGGTGCACGCGCGCGGGCACTTCACGGTCACCGGCAGGCCGCGGCGGCGCAGCTCGCGGCGGGCGATGCTCAGCGGCGCGTCGACCTGCGGCGCGTCGCGGGCGCGCGGGCTGCAGTCCGCGGGCAGCCGGCCGGCCGCGTACAGGACCCCGCCGAGGACGTGCTCGCGGAAGTCGGCCTCGCCGTACGACTCGCGCGTGTGGCCCATCGCGGTGTACCACGAGCGCCCGCGCGCGACGTCGCGGCACCAGGCGATCGGGTGGTCGGGCGCCATCGAGCTCGATCCCGCGTCGTAGGACGACTCGTCGACGCGCAGCAGCACGCGCGCCCGCGCCCGCGGGTTCGCCGTGAACGCGTACCACTCGTCGCTGCGCGTCCACCGCGCGGGCAGCCCTCGCGTGGAGGGGTGCGCGGCATCCTCGACCTCGACCGCCGCCGGCTGGATCGGCGGGTGCGACGAGAACCACGCCCCGCCGAGCAGCACCTCGCCGTAGAACGGCCACGCGTACTCGGTGTCGGCGGCCGCGTGGATCCCCGCCCAGCCGCCGCCGTCCCGCACGAACCCCGCCAGTGCCTCCTGCTGAGCGTCGTCGAGGACCTCGCGGTTCGTGCTGAGGAAGACGACGGCCTCGAACGGCGCGAGCGCGTCCGCGGTGAACACGGACGCGTCGTCCGTGTCGGTCACCGCGAAGCCGTGCTCGGCGCCGAGCGCGCGGATCATCGCGACGCCGTCGGGGATCGACTCGTGGCGGTAGCCCTCGGTCCGCGTGAACACGAGGACGTCCTCGCCCGCAGCCGGCGGAGCGACCGCGAGGGCCGCGAGGAAGGCGAGCACGAGCGCGCGCCGCATCGCCGCCGAGCGTAGGCGGTTGACATCCGAATACCGACGGTATATGAATTCCACCGGTATGCGAGAGCGCGAAGGGGAGCGGAGGAAGCGCCTCACCCGGGCCGAGCAGCGCGAGCGCACGCGCGAGGACCTGGTCGACGCCGCCGAGCGCCGCTTCACCCGCGACGGCTTCCACGCGACGTCGGTCGACCAGATCGCCGCGGAGGCCGGCTATACGAAGGGCGCGGTCTACTCCAACTTCTCGTCGAAGGAGGACCTCTTCTTCGCCGTCTACGAGCGCCGCGCGCAGCGGGCGATGGACGAGGCGCACGAAGCGATCGCCGACGCCGGGCCGTTCGAGGGCCTGAACCGCCTCAGCCAGGCCGCGATGCGCCGTCGCGACGCCGACGACGGCTGGCTCGCGGTCTTCTTCGAGTTCTGGGCCCACGCCATCCGCCACCCCGAGCACCGCGCGCGCTTCGCCGCGATCCACGGCCGCGCGCAGGAGCCGTTCGTCGCGGCGGTCGAGCGCTTCGGCGAGGAGCGCGGCGCGACCGCGCCCGTTCCCCCCGACAAGCTCACGGCGGCGGTGATGGCGATGATGATCGGGCTCTCGCTCGAGCGGCTGACCCGGCCGGCCCTCGTCGACCCGGAACTTGCAAGCGAGCTCGGCGGGCTCGTGCTGGAGCACATGCACACGGGGGGAGGAGAGAAACGGGATGCGGACCGAACGACTGCGCACGTTCGCCGGCGTCGCGCGAGCCGCGCGTGACGCCCTGAGGGAGGAGCGCCTGCCGCGCGACGAGCTGCGCGCGCGCCAGCAGGAGCGGCTCGACGCGCTGGTCCGCCACGCGGTCGCGCACTCGGCCGGCTGGCGCGAGCGGCTCGGCGGGGTAGCCGCGAACCAGCCCGTCGACCTCGCCGCCCTGCCCGTCCTCACGAAGGCCGAGCTGATGGACGGCTACGACGACCTCGTCACCGATCCCCGCCTCAGGCGCGACGACCTGCTCGCGCACGTCGAGGCCATCGACGGCGACGACCTCTACCTCGGCGAGCACCGCGTCATGACGACGAGCGGCTCGTCGGGCCGCAAGGGCCTCTTCGTCTACGACCGCGACGGCTGGCGCGCGATCCTCGCGCAGTTCCTGCGCGTGACCATGACGATGGGCCTCACGCCGAAGCTGCCGCGCCGCCGCTTCGCCGCCATCGTCGGCGCCGCGCCGACCCACATGAGCCGCCGCTGCGCCGCCGGGTCGGACGTCGGCCTGCACCGCACGCTCTCGCTCGCCGTCACCGACCCGCTCGACGAGATCGTCGCGACCCTCAACCGCTTCCAGCCCGAGTTCCTCGGCTGCTACCCGTCCATCGCGATGCGCCTGGCGGAGGAGCGGCTCGCCGGGCGCCTGCGCATCGAGCTGAGCGCGATGGGGACGAGCAGCGAGCTGCGCACGCCGGAGATGACCGAGCGGCTCGTCGAGGCGTTCGGCGTGCACCCCTACGACCTCTACGCGACGACCGAGGGCGTGTGGGGCATGGAGTGCGAGCGCCACCACGGGTTCCACCTCTTCGAGGACAACGCGATCGTCGAGGTCGACGGCGACCGGATCCTCGTCACCAACCTGCGCAACCGCGTCCAGCCGATCATCCGGATGGAGGTCAGCGACCGCGTCGTCCTCGACCCCGAGCCGTGCCCGTGCGGCCGCACGACGGTGCGGACGAAGGCGATGGAGGGCCGGACCGACGACGTCCTCACGCTCCCCGGCCGCGACGGCGAGGACGTCGCCGTCCAGCCGATGCAGTTCGCGGTCGTCACGCGCGACCGCGACGTCCGCGAGTTCCAGGTCGTCCAGCAGGGGGACGCGCTGCGGTTGCTCGTCGTCCCGCGCGACGGCGCCAACGGAGACCTCGAGGAGCGGCTGCGCGCGACGGTCGGCGCGCGGCTCGCGGCGCTCGGCGTGCGCGAGCCGCGCGTCGCCGTCGAGCGGCGCGCGGAGCTGGAGCGCTCGCCCGGCGGGAAGCTCCAGGTGGTCGTCGCGGACCGGCCGCGCTAGCCCTCGACGCCGGTCGCGTCGTGCGGCGCGCCCACGGGCTTCGACTCCGGCGACCCGCGCTGGCGAAGCCACACGGCGAAGATCGCCATCGACGCCACCGCGAGGAACTCGGACTGCCAGTTCTGCAGCGTTCGGTTCCAGAAGTCCGACGACCCCGCGTACTGCCACAGCGACAGCGCCGCCTCGTGGTGGTCGAACTGCTCGGCGACGTACTCGGCCCGTCCCGTCACGAGCTGCGCGATCCACGTGCCGACCCACAACGAGCCCATGACGATCAGCAGCGAGTTCTCGTAGAGCGTGCGCCGCAGCCCGTCGACCTTCGCCCACTTCGGCGACTCCGGCTTGGCGTACTGCCCGACGAGCTGCTCCTCGTCGGTCTCGCGGCCCGCCTGGTCGAGCTCCTTCGACTCCGGCGAGCCCTTCTGCAGGAGCCAGACGGTCAAGAGGATGAACAGCGTGAACTGGAGGTACTCGGACTGCCAGTTCTCCATGACGTCGACCCAGTAGACCGCGGAGGTGATGTACCGGCCGAGCGACATCGTCTCGTCCTGATGGGCGACCTGGTCGTGGTTGAAGTCGGAGTGCCCGACGAACGCCTGCGCCACCAGCGACGCCAGGAACAGCGCGAGGAACGTGAGCGTCAGCGAGTTCTCGCGGAGGAAGCGCCTCACTGGCCGATCGCCCCCAGGACGACCGCGTAGAGGATCGCCACCCACGCCATCGTCAGGGTGAACACGAAGAGCACGCGCATCTAGGACTCCACCTCGCATTCGAACGGCCGGTCGGCCGGCTTGCCCTTCTCGGCCTTGCAGCCGATCGCCGACAGCTTCCAGCCGTCCCGCTCGCGGGACAGGAAGGCGCTCTCGCCGCTGCGCAGGTCGACCTTCGCGTTCGTGACGTACACCTCGGTCGCGACGATCTCGCCGCCCTCGTACTCGAGCCGCGTGACGACGCCGCGGCAGGACTGCTCGGTCTGCGACTCGACCTGCTCGAGCAGCGACTCGCCCAGCTCCGCGCACGCGGCCTCGCCGTCGTCCTGACGGACCGCGTCGTAGAACCGCTCGACGGTCGCGTCGACCTGGTCCCGATCGTCGGCCGTCCCGCAGCCGCCGGCGATCAGCGCGAGCGCGAGGAGGACGGGGCCGAGGCGGTGCATCGCTCCTCATCATCACTACGGATCCGGCGGAAACGCCTCCCGGCCCTGGCGGTACCCCGCGGCGTGGGCGCGCCCGGCCGGCCGGGGGTCCATGAGGTTCGTGCCCATGATCGCCGCGGCGTTGCGGTCCGGCCCGACGATGCGCACGCGCGCGCCGCGGCCGCGCAGCGCGAGCGCCTCGACCTCCGCCGCCAGGGCGGCCGCCGCGCGCACCGCGCCCCACACCGAGCTCGTCGCCGCCCCGAGGCTGCCCGACGGGTGGAGGCAGAGCACCTCGGTGCCGCGGCCCGCGGGCGCGGCGTCGAGGTTCGTCAGCGACCACGCGCCGCCGTCGACGTACGCCCGCCCGCCGATGCGGACGGGACGGAAGACGCCCGGGATCGAGCACGACGCCGCGACCGCGTCGGCGACGTCGGCGGGCGGCGCCCCCGGCGCGCCGAAGACGACTCGCCGCCCGCTCCCGCGGTCCACCGCGCAGACCCGCAGCCGTCCGTCGAAGCGCACGCCCGAGCGCGCGATCTCGCGGCGCAGGTGGCCGAGGTCGCGCGTCCCGTCGGGGACCGCCGCGAGCGCCGCGCGCCGCACGAGCGCGCCGCCGGCGGCGCCGAGCGTGAGCGCCGGCGTCGCGATCGGCGTCGCCGCGAGCCGCGCGGCGTTGCGCACGAACCCGCCCGCGGCGGAGCGCTCCGGCACGTCCTCGACGAAGCCCGGGTCGCCGCCCGCCTCCGCGCCCCGCGGCCGCCGCGGCCGGCCGCCGCCCGCGAGGTGCGCGCAGACGATCGACCCCGCCGACGTCCCCACGAACGTCTCGACGCCGCGGAAGTCCAGGCCGGAGGCGTCCTCCATCCCCGCGAGGACCCCGCTCATCCACGCCTCGCCGAGGACGCCGCCGGCGGCGAGCACGAGGATGTCGGGAAGGGTCGCCAAGGGGGAGAGGCTAGGGCGGGCTGCGCTCCAGGTGCTGGAACGCCCGCGGGGGGCGCCCGCCCAGCGACCACGGCTGCATCGGCGTGCACCCGCGCGGCGCGCTGCCCGCCACCGGCGCCGTCTGCGGGTTGGAGAGGTGGCGGCAGTCGAACGACTCCAGCCCCTCGGCGAGCCGGTCGAGCGCGCGCGGCTTCATGTATGCGTTGTGCCGGTTGGACGGGAGCCGGCGCGGCTGGTCGACGCGTCCCTCGTTGGTGATCGGGATGAGGACGCGCAGGTAGTGCAGCGCCTCGCTCGCGCCCGGCGGGCGGAAGGTGTCCTGCGTCGCCGCGGCTACGTTCATGAACGGCGTGACGATCTCGGACCGGTAGGCGCCGAGGTACTCGACGACCGGGACGAGGTCCCGCGCCGCGACGTGCAGCGCGCGGACCAGCGGGCGGGCGTCGTCGACGGTGCGGGTCAGGCCGGGCAGCGCGGGGCGGGCGGCCGCCAGCGCCGGGTCGAGGTCGCGCAGCAGGCCGCGCAGGCCGGGGAGGAGGGCGACCGCGTCACGCAGGACCGGCGCCGCGAGCGGCGCGGCGGCGCGCAAAGACCGAACCACGGGCGCGGCATCGACCGCCGTGCGCTCCGCGACGTCGAGCGTGAGCCGCAGCTCGCGCAGGAAGGTGGGGAGGATGCGCAGCGCGCGGGCGATGTCCTCGTCGCGCGCGGCCGTCGTCGCCAGCAGCGCGTCGCCGGAGCGGACGAGCGCCCGCGTCTCCGCCCGCCGCCGGCCGATCGCGCCGAACGCCCGACCGGAGTCATGGATCAGGCTGCGCAGCGCCGCGCGCTCCGCGGCGACGACCGCCAGGAGGTCGTTCGCTGCCGCCGTCGCCGGCGGCAGCTCGCCGAGCGCGCCGGAGACCGCCTCGCCGCGCTCCCGCAGCCCCGAGGCGACGCCGCGCAGCATCGCCTTGAGGTCGCGGCGCGTCGGCTCGTCGAGCGCCCGCAGGACCTCGTCCAGCTCCACCGTCGGCCGCACGTTGCCGACCGGCAGCGTCCCGCCCTCGGGGAGCGCGGGCCCGCCGCGCCGGCCGGGCGTCAGCTCGACGAACGTCTCCCCGAGCAGCGTCTTCTGCCGCAGGGTCGCGCGGGCGTCGCGGGAGAGCGGCGCGTAGCGCTCGCGCAGCTCGATCGTCGCGCGGATCCCGCCGTCCGGCGCCTCGCCGACCTTCACGACCTTGCCGACCGGCACGCCGCTGATGCGGACATCGGCCTGCTCGGCGAGCTGTGTGGCCTCCGCGAACTGCACGTTCACGCGGTAGCGCTCGGGCTTGAGCGGGATCGGCCCGCCGAACGTCAGCCACAGGTACAGCAGCAGGCCGAAGCAGCTCAGCGCGAAGCCGACGATGACGACGAGGCGGGCGGCGGAGGGGGCGCGGGTGTTCACGGCTTCGCCGGCTCCTCCGGGCAGAGCGGCGTGGCCACGACGGCGGCCAGCAGCGGCGCCGCCTGCTGCAGCCCGCCGTAGGACGAGCACGACAGCAGCAGAGCGCCGCGCCACGCGACGCCGTGCGCGTCGTCGATCGAGAGGATCGACGCGGCGTTGTGCGCGAACCACGTGGTCCAGAAGAGGTAGCCCTCCTCGGGCCCGTCCGGGTTGTGGCCGAGCTCGTTGACCACGTAGGTGAGGACGCCGAACGCGCGGCGCAGGTGCGGCGTGACGGCGGCGAGGTCGTTCAGCGCGGGCTCGAGGTCGCGGGCGACCGGCAGCGCGGCGGGGATCAGGCCGCGGATGCGGCGGACGGCCGGGCGGGCGTCCTCGAGCAGCGGGTCGACGCGGGGGAGCGCCTCGGCGAGGTCGCGCGCGGCGGGCGTCAGCGCCTCGAGCGTCGGCTTCAGGCGGCGGGCGAACGGCCGCGCGGCGCTCAGCGTGCCGCGGAGCGTCTCGAGCGTCGGCGGGAGGCGGTCGAGCGACGTCCGCAGCTCGTCGTCGTGCCGGGCGACGGTCTGCAGAGTGGCGCTGGCGGCGTCGACCAGCTGCCCGAGCTCCTGGTCCTTCTCGGCCGCGGCGCCGGCGAGGACGCGGAGGCCGTGGATCAGCCGCCGCAGCGCGCGGTCGCGCGCGGCGAGCGCGGCGGCGACGCGCCGTGTGCGCTCGACGGTCGGCGCGCTTGCCTTGAAGACCGCGCGGAGGTCCTCGCCGCGGTCGTTCGTGCCGCGGCCGCCGGCGGAGACTAGGACCCGCAGGTAGGCCCGCGCGTCGGCGTCCAGGCCGGCGAGGACCTCGTCGAGGTTGACGTTGGGCCGCGTCGCCGCGAGCGCGATGACCTCGCCCTCCTCGAGCCGCCGCTTGTCGCGGCTGCCCGGGTCGAGCTGGAGCGCCATGTCCTGCAGGCCGGTCTTGGGGCGGACGAGGACGCGCGCGTCGGCGTAGACGGCGTCGAGGCGGTCGCGGTCGATCTCCATCTCGACGATCGCGCGCCCGTCGCGCAGGCGGACGCTCGCGACCTCGCCGACCGTGACGCCCGCCACCGCGACGACCTGCCCCTGCCCCGGCGTGATCGCCTGCGCCGTCGAGAGCTCGGCGGAGATCCGGTACGTGTCCTCCCACGGGAACCGCAGGCGCTGGTGGGCGAGCACGTAGGCGCCCACCGCGACGCCGATCGCCATCAGGGCGAGGACCGCGAGGAGCTGCCAGCCGTGCGCGCGGAGCTGCTTGGTCACGGGCGCGCCTCCGTCGCGGAGCGGCCGCGAGGGGCGGCCCCGGCGCGGCTCCGCCGGGCGGCCGCGCCGCGGGGCGCCGCCGCTCCGCCGCCGCGGCTCCGCCGGACCGCCGCGGCGACCACCGCGCGATCCTCCGCCCCCAACCGCGGCGCTCGCCTCGCCTCCGGCGGCCCGACCAACGCGGCTTCGAGGTTCACCGGGTCCTGATCGCGGCAGGTGGCGTCGGGCCGGAAGGGCGGCTTCGCCGGCGGCGGCGCCGGCCGCGCGCCCTCGACCGGCACCGGCGTGAGCCCGAGCAGCTGACCGGTCCCCGGCAGCTTGCCCGTCGACACGAGCTGCTCGCCGAAGCCCGCCATGTAGCGGACCGCGGGGCCGTTGCCGTCGAAGTTCTGGGACGCGCTGGCCAGCCCCACCATCCCGTGCAGCAGCTCGAGCCACGGCGGCTGGCCGGTCGAGTGCGCGCCGTCGTCCACCGGCGTGCTCAGCGCCGGGAGCGCGCGGTCGCGGACGCAGTCGGTCACCGGCGTCACCTGCGACAGCAGGCCCGTCACCTCGGGCGCGATCGCGGCCAGCGTCCGCAGCGGCGGGCGCAGCGCGCGGATGAGCGCCGGCGCCTCGCGCGCGCTCAGCAGCCCGCGCAGCTCGGAGAGCAGCGGCCGCGCGAGGTCGAGCGTGCGCGGCATCCGCCGCAGCAGCGGGCGGACGTCGCGCGCGAACGCGTACACCGCGGGCAGTGACGCGCGGACCTCGCGCACCGCGGGCAGCGCGACCCGGAGCGTCGCGGCGAGCCCGCGCACGCTCGCGCGCAGCTCGTCCGACCGGGAGGCGGCCGCCGCGGCCGTGGCGTCGAACGCCGCGACCAGCGCCGCCAGCTCCTGCCGGTGCGCGTCGAGCGCGGCGGTGACCTTCCCGGTCTCGGCGATCGCCGCCGACAGGTCGCGGTCGTGGGTGCCGCGCAGCGCGGAGGCGACGGTCGCGCTGTCGCGCAGCGCCGGGCCCGCCGGGTCGATCGCCCGGCCGAACGCCCGCGCGCCGCCGCGCCGCATCGAGGTCCCCAGCTCGCGCACGAGGCTCTGGAGCTGCTCGCGCTCGTCGCTCTGCAGCGCGCTGAGGACCTGGTCGAGCTGCACCGGCGTCGACGTCTGCGCCAGCGGGATCGTCCCGCCCTCCTCGAGCTCCGGCGCCGACGGGCTGCCCGGCCGCAGGTCGACGAAGAAGTTGCCCTCGAGGAACAGCCGCGGGCGGACCTTCAGCGTCGCGTCGGTGTGGATCGGCCGCGCCTCGTCCTTCAGCGCCATCGTGACGAGCGCGGTCGTCCCCGGCCCGCGCTCGACCTTGACGACCTTCCCCGCGTCGACCCCCGCGATCCGCACGACCGCGTCCGGCCGCAGCTCGTTCGCAGACTGCATCACCGCGCGAACCTCGTAGCCGCCGGTCCGCGGCAGCCCGACGAACGCCGCGTACGTCGCGACCGCGACGAGCAGCGACGTCACGATGCCCCAGCGCAGGTGGCTGCGCCGCCGGGCCGCCAGGTCGCGCCGCCGCCGGCTCATCGCCCGGTGTCCTCCGTCTCGGCGGGCTGGACGCCCTCGGGGTTCCCGATCCGCCGGCCCGGCAGGAACGGCTCGTTGCCGACCTCGCACTCGCCGTCGACGCGGCCGTACGGCGTGACGTGGAGCTCCGGCGCGGGCTGGGCCGACTGCATGATCTCGCTCGGCTGGTAGATCGGGATGAAGCGGAACCACGTGCCGTGGGCGTCGCCCTCGCTGATCGTCGAGCTGGCGTTGCGGGTCCACAGGCCGAGGTAGTTGCAGTCGACCTGGAACGGGTTGACCGCGCGCAGCGTCGGGCCGAGCGAGGCGACGACCTGCGTGAGCCTGCGGACCGATCCCAGCGTGCTCGGCTCGGCGACCAGGCGGCCGACGGCGCGCAGCGTGTCCTCGAGGTCGGGGCCGAGGTCGATCGCACGCTCGAGGACGGGCGTGCCGCGGCGGGCGAGGTCGGCCAGCCCGCCGCTCGCCCGCGGGAGCAGACGCGCGGCGGGCCGGACGTCGCGCATGAGCGCGGCGGCGTCGTCGAGGACGGGGGAGGCGGTGCCCAGCGCGCGCTCGGCGGTCGCGAGCGTGGGCGGCAGCTCCGTCAGGGTCTCGTCGAGGTGCTCGTCCTCGGCGGCGACCGCGTCGAGCGTGACCGCCAGCCCGCGCAGCAGCCCCGCGACCGGCTCGGACACCGGAGCGACGGCCGCCGTCGCGCTCTCGACGCCGCGGATCGCCCCGTCGAGGTCGGTCCGCGGGTCGGCGAGGTCGCGCATCACGGGGAGGGCCCGGCGGGTCAGCGGCCGCAGCTCGCCGATCGCCGCGTTGAGGTCGCCGCCGCGGCCCGCGACGCCGTCCGACAGCTCCTCGACCGTACCGCGGAGGTCGCGCCGCGTCTCGCTGTCGAACGCCTGCAGGACCTGGTCGAGCTCCACGCGCTCGCGCGCCTGGCGGAGCGGGAGCGTGCCCGCGTCGGGGACCGTGCGCTCCGACCGGCCCGGCGTCAGCTCGAGGTACTTCAGCCCGAGCATCGACCGCGGCCGCACGCGCGCGACCGTGTCGACGGGGAGCGGGTCCACGGTCCGTTCGAGGCGGACGTGCAGCCGCGCGTACGCCTTCCCGTCCGCGGTCACCCGCGGCTCGATCTCGGTGACCTGCCCGGCCCGCCGCCCGCGGACGCGAACCTCGTTCCCGGCGGTCAGCCGCGCCGCGTCCGGCACCTCGACCGTGATCTTGTACGCGGGCACGCCTGGCAGCCCGGTGTTGGCGTTGTACGCCAGGAACACCGCGAGCATGACGATCAGGACCGTCGCCGCGCCGGTGAGGACCGGGTTCGGGGCGCCGCCGCCGCGAAGCCTCATCGCCGGCCGCCTCCCACCGCGCCCGCGATCCCTCCGCCGGGCGCCTCGCCGGCCCCGAGCAGGAAGTCGAGCAGCTCCTCGGCCTCGGGCCCGACCGCTTCGGGAAGCGGGGGCGTGTGGGGGAGCGGCAGCCGCGGCACCTTCGTGAGGCTCGGTGTGGAGGGCTGTCGCGGGGGCCCCGGCGCGGCCGCCTCGGGCGGAGCGCCGGCGGGCGCCGAGTCGCGGCGTTCCCGACGCCCGCCGCGTCGCTTCGCCGGCCGCGCGCGCTCGCGCCGGCCGCCGCGCCTGCGCTCCGCCCGCGCGCCCCCGCCCACGAAGTTCGCGTTGCAGTCCGGCACCGTCGTGCGCGCCCACTGCGAGCACTCGCTCCCGATCAGGTGCGCCGGGATGATGTGCGAGTACTTGTCGAACCGCGCGGTCGCCTGCGCGGCGTAGTAGACGAAGTCCTGCAGGCCCTCGACGGCCCGCTGCTCGCGCAGGCTGTCGAACAGCTGCGCGACGAGGATGCCGGTCGGCCGCGCCTCGTGCGCGAACTCGCGCAGCGCCGCGACCGCGGGCCGCGCCCGCCGGAGGATGGGCCCGCCGGTGCGGGCGGCGCGCCCGATCCGCTCGAGCGCCGGTGCCGCCGCGTCGGCGAGCGGCCCGGCCCGGTGCGCGAGCGACGACAAGGACGGCGCGGCCGCGCGCAGGTGGTCGAGCACCGGCGAGGCGTCGGTCACGAACGAGCGCAGCCGCTCGAGCGCCGGCCGGGCCTCGCCGAGCACGCGCGGCAACCGCTCGAGCGTCTCGCCCAGCTCGCCGCGCCGCCGCGCGAGCGTCGTCGTCACGCGCGCGCCGCGGTCGATCGCGCGCTTCACCCAGTCCCGCTCCCGCGCCAGCACCGACACGATCCGCTCCGCCTCGCCCGCCAGCGCGCTCAGCTGCTCGCGGTCGCCGTCGAGGATCCTCAGGACGCGCGCGGTCTCCCGCAGCGCGGGGTTCGCGCGGCGGATCGTCGCGGACAGGTCCTCCGCGCGGCCGGCGACGCCGCCGCCCAGCTCCGCGACGAGGATCGAGAGCCGCTCCGGCGCCGGCCGGCGCAGCGCCGCGAGCACGAGGTCGACGTCGATCGGCGCGTGCGTCCGCTCGACCGGGAGCGTCGGGGTGGCGTCGCCCTCGTCGCGGAGCGGCTTCCCGCGCGGCGTCCCCGGCGTGCACTGGACGTACTTCTCGCCGATGAGCGACTGCGGCTGGATCGTGCAGTCCGCGTCCGAGCGGAACGGCGCGAACCGCGAATCGATCTCCATCGCGATCCGCGCCCGCCGGTCCGGCGTCAGCGAGACCTCCTTCACCGACCCGACGCGCGCGCCGGCGATCTTCACGTCCTGCCCCGGGATGAGGAAGCCCGCATTGTCGAAGATCGCGTCGACCCGGTAGGCGTCGCCGTCGTCGCCCGCGCCGGTGGCGAGCAGCGCGACGCCCACCGCGATGAGCGGGAGAGCGAGCGCCGCGCCGAGCCGCCTCACGGCGCGTCGTCCTGCGGCTTGCACGGCGCCTCCGCCGGGCGCCACGGGTTCGACCCGTCGGCGTGCGGCTGCGTCGCGGCGCCGGGGCACCGCGCGAGGACGCCGCGCCGCAGGGCGTACAGGTCGCTGCGGAACGCCGGCGTGTCGGTCAGCGACCCGCCGCCCTGCAGCGTGAACGGGTTGCCCTGCAGCGAGATCCGGACGTAGTGGCCGTTCGCGTCGTAATAGCCGGAGGTCGTCCCGCCGAAGCCGTTGAGCAGCCCGGCGACGACGTCCGGCGTGTACGCGCGCAGCGCCTGCACGATGGGATCGGCGGAGCGCAGCGCGCTCGAGGCCGAGGCGAACGCCGGGCGCGCGGCGTCCTCGAGCGCCGGCACCGCGCGCAGGACGGCTGTGGCGTCCCGCAGCAGGGCGCGCAGATCGGGCACGACCGGCCGCGCCGCGCGCAGCACCGGCCGCAGAACAAGAAGCGTCGGCCGCAGGCGGTCGGCCGCCGGCCGCGCCGCGCGCAGCGTCGGCCGCAGCTCGCCGAGCGCGACGCGCAGGTCGGCGAGCGTCGAGTTCGCCGCGCGCAGGACGTCCGGCCCGCGGCGCAGTGCGTCGTCGAGCGCCCGGCGCTCCGCGGCCAGCGCGGTCAGCGTCTGCGCGCCGCCGGCCAGGCCGCGCTCAAGCGCCTCCCGCTCGCCCGCCACGGCGCCCGCGACGCCCGCCGCGGTCACCACGGCACGCCGGAACGCCCGCTGGTCGCGCACCAGCTCGCTCGCGGTCGCGCCCGTCTCGCGCAGCGCCGGCGCGAGGGCGTCGAGAGCCGCTCGTGCCTGCGGCCCCCGCCGGGCCAGCGCCGTCGCGCCGCCGTGCACGACGTCCTGCAGCCCGGCGCGCGTCTCGGCGTCGAGTGTGTTGACGATCTGGTCGAGCTCGACGATCGCGCCGACGTCCTCCGCCGCGATCGCGTCGCCGTCGCCGATCGCCGGCGCGCTGTTCGGCCCGGGATGGAGCGCGACCGTCCGCCCCGCGACGCTCGACAGCGACGTGGAGCGGATCTGCACGGTCGTGCCGCGGTGCAGGGGATGGAAGCGCTCGTCGTCGATCCGCAGCACGAGCCGCGCGCGGTTGCGGTCGTCGAGCTCGATCGACTCGACCTCGCCGATCGAGACGCCCCCGACCTTGACGAGGTTGCCCTCGACGAGCTGACCGGCGTCCGGCGCCACGGCGACGATCCGGTAGTCGCCCCCGGAGCCGAGCAGCACGAGCACGACCGCGACCGCGGCGACCAGCAGCGCGGCGGCGGCGAGCGCTCGGCCAGGCAAGGCCACCGACGCGCTACGCCGCCGCGCCGGCTCGACGCTCGGCCGCCCGCGCCGGCGGGAACTCGCGCAGCAGAGACGGCAGCAGCGGCAGCACGCGCCGGACCGCACCCGCCGAGGCGGTCAGCAGCTGCTCGCGCCGCGGCCCCCACGAGAGCCCGTACCGCTCGCGCAGCAGCTCCGGCGTGAGGCCGACCGTCGCGAGCTTCAGCAGCTCGACCGCGGGGCGCGCCGCCGGCTTCAGCGCACGCGGCACCCGTGGGTCGAGGATCGAGTCGGCGATCGCGCGGGAGTCGTCGGTGACGGTGCACTCGTCGCGCATCCACTCGTCGAACCACTTCATGAACCGCGGCCACGTCGACGGCCAGTGCCCCTCGGGCACGCCGCACATGACCGCGAAGCGCTGCTGTTCGGCGTAGTACGCGCCGAGGTCGCGCGCCGACAGGTGGTCCACGTAGCGCGTGTAGACGAGCACCGAGGACTCGACGAGCGTCGCCCATACCCACAGGAGCAGGTCGGGGTCCCACGCGCGGTACGCGACGCCGTCGGGCCGCTCGCCCTTCACCGGCGCGTGCGCGCGCTTGAGCTGCGCCGCCGCGCGGTCGGCCGTCTCGGTCTTGCCGAAGGTGATCTTCGTGACCAGGTCGAGCGTGCGGTAGAGCCGGCCCCAGGGATCCACGTCGTAGTCGGAGTGCTGGACCACCCCGGCCGCCACCGACGGGTGCGCGACCTAGAGCAGCAGCGCGCGGCCGCCGCCGGCGAGGAGCACGGCCTCCCGGTTGACCCTCCACGTCACCGTGTCCGGCCCGAACAGGCCGAGGTCGGTCATGGGCGAACGGTACCGTTCGCCCATGGCGGAGGACGCAGGGCTCTTCGGGCCGGGAAGCGTCACCTGGCGGCTCCACTCGCACCCCGCGATGCTCATCGGCGGGCTGCGGGCGCTGATGCTCCAGGCGCTCCACCCGCACGCGCTCGCCGGCGTCGTGCAGCACTCCGACTTCCGCGAGCGCCCGATGCACCGTCTGCGCCAGACCGCCACGTACGTAGCGACCACCACCTTCGGCACGACAGAGCAGGCGCGGGCGGCGGGCGCGCACGTGCGCCGCGTGCACACGCACATCAACGGGATCGACCCGGTGACCGGCGCGCGCTACAGCGCCGAGGACCCCGACACGCTCCTCTGGGTCCACTGCGTCGAGGTCCACTCGTTCCTCGCGGCCGTCCGCGCGTACGGCGTGCGGCTGACCGGCGACGAGCAGGACGCCTACCTGGAGGAGAGCGCCCGCGCCGCCGAGCTCGTCGGCATCCCGCCGGAGCGCGTCCCGCCCTCGCGCGCCGCGATGCGCGAGTACTTCGAGGCGATGCTCCCGCGCCTCGCGCTCTCCTACGAGGCCAAGCAGACGATCGACTTCGTCGTCTCGCCGCCCCTCACGCGCGAGCTGCTGCCGTACGCGGCACCGCTGCGCGTCGTCGCCACCGCGGCGGTCGGCCTCGTCCCGCGCCACCTGCGCCGCCTGGCCGGCATCGACCGGCCCCGGGTCACGGACGCCGCGACGTACGCGTCGGTCGGGGCGGCCGTGCGCGTCCTCGCGCTGGGGATGAAGCTGCCGCCGGTCGCCGGCGCGCTCCGCCGCGCGGCGTGAGTCAAGTTTCGGCGCCTGTATGCGATAACATACGTTTGTATGACGCAAGCGCTCACCGTCGGCCCGCGCATCCGCGCGCTCCGCGAGGCGGAGGGGCTGAGCCTGCGCGACCTCGCGGAGCGCAGCGGCGTCTCCGCGCCGATGCTCAGCCAGGTCGAGCGCAACGAGACGAGCCCGACGCTGGCGACCGCGCACCGGATCGCGGCCGGCCTCGAGCTGTCGCTCAGCCAGCTGCTGCGCCTCGACGAGGGCCCGCCGGTCAGCGTGATCCGCGGCCGCGACGTCAAGCCGTCGCGCGAGCGCCGCGGCCACCGCACCGAGGTGCTCACGCCCGCGCTCCCCGGCCAGCGGGCCGAGCTGAGCCGCCACACGCTGGACCCGGGCGCGGCGACCGGCGACCCCGGCGACCCGCCGCTCCACGAGCCGGGCGCACGGGAGATCGCGCACGTCGAGCACGGCACGGTCGTCCTCTGCATCGACGACGAGCGCCACGAGCTGCAGGCGGGCGACACCGTGACGTTCGACGCCGACCTGCCGCACCACTTCGAGAACCCCGGCCCGCGCGCGGCGACGTTCCTCGCCGTCGTCGCCGCCGGCCTGAGGAGGAGCTGAATGCCCAAGACGCTGTTCGACCGGATCTGGGAGGCGCACGAGGTCGCCCCCGGCCTCATCTACATCGACCTGCACCTCGTCCACGAGGTCACGAGCCCGCAGGCGTTCGACGGGCTGCGGCTGAACGGCCGCCGCGTCCGCCGCCCGGACCGCACGCTCGCCACCGCCGACCACAACACGCCGACGGACGGCACGCCGGCCGCCGCGCTCATCGCCGACCAGCTAAGCCGCGTGCAGGTCGAGACGCTCGAGCGCAACTGCGAGGAGTTCGGCGTCCCGGTCTACAGCCTCGGCTCCGATCGCCAGGGCATTGTCCACGTCATCGGGCCCGAGCTCGGCGTCACCCAGCCGGGGATGACGATCGTCTGCGGCGACTCGCACACCGCCACCCACGGCGCGTTCGGCGCGCTCGCGTTCGGGATCGGGACGAGCGAGGTCGAGCACGTCCTCGCGACCCAGACGCTCGTGCAGAACAAGCCGAAGTCCATGCGGATCCTGTACACGGGCGCGCTCGGGGGCGGCGTGACCGCGAAGGACCTCATCCTCGGCACCATCGGCCAGATGGGCGTCGGTGGCGCCACGGGTCACGTCGTCGAGTACGCCGGCGCGGCGATCGAGGCCCTCTCGATGGAGGGGCGGATGACCGTCTGCAACATGACGATCGAGGGCGGCGGCCGCGCGGGGATGGTCGCCCCGGACGAGACGACGTTCGCCTGGCTGCGCGAGCGCGGCGTCGAGATCGACCCGGCGTGGCGCGAGCTGCGCACCGACGACGGCGCGCCGTTCGACCGCGAGATCGAGGTCGACGCGAGCGCGATCAGCCCGCAGGTCACGTGGGGCACGACGCCCGCGATGACGGTCGGCGTGACCGAGCGCGTCCCGGAGCCGCGGAGCAGCGGCGACGAGCGCGCGCTCGAGTACATGGCCCTGAAGCCCGGCACCCCGATGACCGACATCCGGCTCGACCGCGTCTTCATCGGGTCGTGCACCAACTCGCGCATCGGCGACCTGCGGGCGGCGGCATCGGTGATCGACGGCCGCCGGGTCGCGAAGGACGTCATCGCCATGGTCGTGCCCGGCTCCCAGCAGGTGAAGGCGCAGGCGGAGGCCGAGGGGCTCGACGAGGTCTTCCGCGCGGCGGGCTTCGACTGGCGCGCCGCGGGCTGCTCGATGTGCCTCGGCATGAACCCGGACGTCGCGGCGCCCGGCGAGCGGGTCGCCTCGACGTCGAACCGCAACTTCGAGGGCCGCCAGGGCCGAGGCGCGCGCAGCCATCTCGTCTCCCCGCAGATGGCGGCCGCGGCGGCCATCGAGGGGCACTTCGTCGACATCAGGGAGTGGTGACCGATGCCCGAGCCGATCCGGATCATCGAGGGCGAGGTCACGGACCTCCCGCGCGACGACATCGACACCGACCAGATCATCCCCGCGCGCTACATGAAGCGGGTGGAGCGGACCGGCTTCGGTCGATATTGCTTCCACGAGTGGCGGGCGCAGGGGCTCGACCTGCCGCCGAACCCGATCCTCGTCGCGGGCGAGAACTTCGGCTGCGGCTCCTCGCGCGAGCACGCCCCGTGGGCGCTCGACGACTACGGGTTCAAGGCGATCGTCGCGCCGTCGTTCGCGGACATCTTCCGCAACAACTGCACGAAGAACGGCCTGCTCCCGATCGTGCTGCCGCCCGAGCAGTGCCGGGAGATCGCGGCGAGAGGTCGCGCCAGGATCGACCTGGAACGGCGGACGATCGACGAGTTCGCGTTCGACATCGACCCCGAGGTCAAGCACCGCCTGCTCAACGGCCTCGACGACATCAGCCTGACGCTGCAGCAGGAGGAGAAGATCGCGGCGTACGAGGCCGAGCGGGAGCGCCGCGGACCGGTGACGACCGCCCTTTGAGCTGGGACGCGAACACCTACGACAAGGTCGCCGACCCGCAGGAGCAGTGGGCGCGGGAGATCCTCGCCCGTGCGAACTTCACGCCGGGCGCGACCGTCCTCGACGCGGGATGCGGGAGCGGCCGGGTGACCGAGCTGCTGCTGGACCGCGGCCTGCGCGTCGTCGCCGTCGACGTCGACGCGGCCATGGTGGCCAAGGCGCGCGAGCGCCTCGGCGACCGCGCCGACGTGCAGCGGCAGGATCTCCTCGAGCTCCGGCTGGAAGAGCCGGTCGACGCGATCTTCTCGTGCGCGGTCTTCCACTGGATCACCGACCACGAGCGCCTCTTCATGCGGCTGCGCGCCGCGCTGAAGCCGGGCGGCAGGCTCGTCGCGCAGTGCGGCGGCCACGGGAACATCGCGAAGGTCGTCGCCGCCGTTCCGGACCGCCCGTCGCCGTGGCTCTACGCGACGCCTGAGGACACCGAGCGCCGCCTCCTCATGGCCGGCTTCTCGCACGCGCGGGCGTGGCTCGAGCCGAAGCCGACCGTCGTCGCCGACCCCGAGACGTACGTCGCCGCCGTCTGCCTCCACGGCCATGAGCAGGCGGCCGAGCTGGCGCCGAAGGTCGTCGCGGCGCTCGGCGACCCGCCGGTCATCGACTACGTCCGGCTGAACATCGAGGCGACCGCGTAGCTCAGGGGCGCGGCGCCTGCTCGTCGAGCAGGTCGATGAACAGCGACTGCGCCGGCTCCTCGCGGAAGACCGTCTTGTACTTGCGGCCCGCGGCCTTCTCGTCCTCGAGGAACTTCGCGACCTTCTCGCCGACGCCCTTGCGCATGTCGCGGTTGGTGAACCAGATCGTGAAGTCGTCGTGGCCCTTGCGCACCTTCGACAGCATCTCGAGCGTCTCGATGTCCGGGTTGTCGAACATCCCGTTCGCCGAGACCACGTAGTGGCGCGCCGGCGTCTTCTCGAACATCGTCTCCTCGGCGTTGCGGATGCTGCCGTGGTGGGGGAGCTTGAAGACGTCGAGCGGCTCGTCGTAGGTCCACGACAGGCCCGCGCGCTCGATGCCCTGCTCGATGCCGTCCCCGCGCGCGTCGCCGGGGAGGAGCATCTGCCGGCCGCCGCACTCGGCGAGGATCACGATGCTCGAGAGGTTCGCGACCGAGCCGTCGGTGTACGCGGTGACCTTCGCCTCGGCGTCCTCCTTGGCGAGGACCCGCTGGTACTCCTTCTGCAGGTCGTCGAGCTCCTCCTGGTCGGGCGAGAGGACGGTCAGCTTCAGGCCGGGCTCGTACTCGACGGTCGTGCCGCCCCGGTCGGCGCGCACCAGCTCGTCGAACGGGTCGTTCTTCCCGATGACGAGCTTGTCGGCGAGGTCGTCGAGGTCGCGCCCCTTGGCGGCGCCGGCGAGCACGAGTGAGGCCTGGTGCCCGAGCCCCTCGGGCCTGACCTTCTCGTTGGCCTCCTTCGGCACGAGCTTGTCGAACGCGTTGTGCCACAGGACGTCGACCTCGGCCGGCGCCGTGCCCTCGTCGAGCTCCTTGAACAGCTCGAGGACGCCCACGATGTGGTCGTCGTCGATGTGCGAGACGACGACGAGCGGCAGGTGGAGCGGCCCGTCCTCCGGGGCGAGCTGCGTGAGCCGCTCCTTGAGCCGGCGCTCGTAGACGCCGGAGGGGCCGCCGTCGATGAGGATGACCCGCGGGTCGTCGGGCGTGCCGTAGTGCAGGAGGAGCGAGTCGCCCTGCTCGGCCTGGACGACCTCGAGCGTGAACACCGTGGACTTGGCCATGGGTCAGTGTGCCTGCATCGCGCGAAGGACGTCAAGCATCCCCGCGCCCTGGAAGTAGCGCTCCCGGCCGAGGTCGGTCGCGGTCCGGCACAAGAGCGCCTTGATCCCCTGGGGGTCGCCGACCAGCTCGTCGTGGCGCGCCATCAGCAGCGCCGCGGCGCCCGAGACGTGCGGCGCCGCCTGGCTCGTCCCGTCCATCTCCAGGCGTCCTCTCTCCCCGGCCGTCGACGTGATCTTCTCCCCGGGCGCGACCAGGTCGGGCTTCAGGCGCCCGTCGCCGGTCGGCCCGCGGCTCGAGAAGAACGAGACGCCGTAGGTGTGCGGCGAGGAGCCGTGCGTCGCCCCGACCGTGATGACGCCCTCGGCGTTGCCCGGATCCGTGATCGAGATGTCGCGGTACCCGTGGTCCTCGAAGCCCTCGTGGTCGAACTGCTTGACCCACCCTTCGTTGCCGGCGGCGGCGACCGCGACGACGCCGCTCTTGACGACGCGCTCGGCCTCCTCGCAGATCGGCGTGCGCCCGCACGCGTAGCTCTGGACCTTGTGGTCGAGCGAGAGGGACAGGTTGACGCCGTGGATGTAGCGCCGCTCGTGCCGGCTGTTCAGGTGGCGCACGAACTGCAGCGCGGCGAGGATGTCGAACTCGTCGCCCGCTCCGCCCGCCCCGAAGACGCGCAGGTCGACGAGCTCGATGTCGGGGCAGATGCCGATCAGGTCGGTCGGCGGCGTGTCCGCGTCGGCCGTCGAGCGCCAGTCGGCCGCGATGATGCCGGCGACGTGCGTGCCGTGGTCGTTGGCCGGGCCCTGGTAGCTCTCGGGCATCACCTGGATCTCGTCGGCGATCACGTCCCAGTCGATCGACAGCCCGGCGCGCAGGCGGCGGTGCGCCTCGCGCACGTTGCGCGCGGCCTGCTGCCTGGTGTGCTCCTCGAGCGCCGCCCGCACCTTCGTGAAGTCGTAGGTGGCGACCACGCGCGTCCCCAGCGTCCTCGGCTTGGGCGTGACCACCTCGAACGGCTTGTCGTAGGGCTCGTCGTCCTTGTTGCGGCGCCGCAACGCGGGATGGCGCGCGTCGATGCCGCTGTCGACGACGGCCCAGCGCAGGTCGCGGCACGAGGGCGCGAAGAGCTTGCGTGCGGCGTCGGCCTTGATCGCTCGCGCCGAGTGCATGAGGGACGTGCGCGACGAGCGGTTCGTCGCCACGCGGAAGAGGAGCGGCACGTCGATCGCGTCGGCGCGCCGCACGCCGGCCAGGAGCCGGTCGCCGGTCGCACCCGGGGCGATGAGGCCCACGATGCCGCTCAGCCACTGCGCCGCCCGCTCGCGCTCCGCGCTGCGGCCCCTCCAGTTGTCGGTCGCGCCGAGGGAGGGCCGGTCGCCGCCGCCGAGGACGTCGTCGCCCCACTCCGAGAGCGGCAGGGCGACCTGGATCAGCTCGCGGAAGGTGAGGCTCGCCGCGACGTAGGTGTTCGTCGCCGCCACGCGCGCCGCGTTCGCGCTGCGCCCGAGCCGCGTGCGCAGCACGATCGCCAGCTCGACCGCGCGCCGCTCGCCGTGCGGCGTGAGCAGCAGCTCGATCCGGTCCCTCGGGCGGCCCGCGTACGCGATCCACACCTCCGGCAGGATCGGGCTGTCCTGCGTGTAGCGCCGCCGGTCGCCGCGGGCGCCGTAGAGCTCGTCGTGGACGCGGCGCGCGTGGTCTCGGTCGGGGTTCGCACCGGCGATGCGCCAACTCTAAACGCGCAGGGAACTGGTGTCTATGCGGGCGGTGCGTCGCAGTCCACGTACCGGATCTCCCCCAGCACGAGCACGGCCTCGCCGCCACCGGTCCGCCGCACTTCGGCGCCGCCGCGGAGCCGGACCCAGCGCTCGCCGCCGGGCTCGAGCCGCCCTCGCTCCGGCCCGACCGCGAAGCCGGCCGCGGCGGGCGCCTCGGCACGGTTCGTGACCTGCACGTCGAGGCACATCCCGCGCAGCGCCGGCTGCGCTTCGATCGCCGCGCGCCGCTCCACCGCGCCGTCCTCGCCGGCCCCGCGGACGACCGCGGCGGCGAGCGGCGGGTCCGACGTGAAGCGCTCGACCCGCATCGGCTGCCCGAACGCGACGGGCCGCGCGACGTCCGTGGCCGCGAAGACCACCGGCCGGTAGCCGTCGAAGCCGCCGACGAGGCGCGGGGCGGGGTCGCGGTCGAGCCGGCCGCCCGCAAGCACGAACGACGTCGGGTCCGGCCGCCACTCCCCGCAGCACGCCGAGCTGTTGTGGTAGATGGTCGAGCGGGTCCGGACGTCGCGATCGGCCGCGTTCGCCGCCCACTGGTAGTTCCAGAAGACGGTCTCGTCGCCGCCGCCGGCGACGTCGAGGAACGCCGCGGCGTCCAGGTCGCCCGGCGCCGTGGCGGGCTCGTACTTGCGCAGCGTGTAGACGCCCGCGACCGTCCCCAGCGCGACGACGGCCGCCACTGCCGCCCACGTGACCGCCCGGCGGGCGCAGAGCACCGCGACCGCCGCGGCGAGCGCCACGGCGCCCAGCGTCGCGATCGTCACCATGTGCTCGTCGCCCGGCAGCGCGACCCGCAGCCGGCCGAGCACGACCTTCGAGAAGAACAGCTGGGCGGGGGAGAAGAAGTAGTTCAGCGGCTCGGCGTTCTCCTCGATCGCCCGCGTGGCGATCGCGCGCGCCGCCAGCAGGCCGACCGCGACCGTCCCCAGCGCCCACGCCTCGCGCCGGAACAGCGCGGCCCCCATCGCCACCACCGGCAGCGCCGCGAGCACCGCCGGATAGCGCTCCTGCTCCTGCGCACCCGAGGCGCCCATCAGGTAGACGTAGGCGAGGAACGTCGCGAGCGCGATGACCGCGAAGGCGCCCGCCGCCAGGTCGGTCGGGCGCGCGGCCTGCCGCAGCGCCCACGCGCCGCCGATGGTCAGGGGGAGGAAGCCGGTCGCGATCGCGAGGACCGCGGTCGTCCAGCCCAGGGCGTTCCAGATCTGCTCCAGCGGAAAGTGGATCCGCGCCGCGCCGGCGTAGTCGCGGCCCGCCAGCGTGTCGGTCCCGAAGACGAGCACCGCCATCGCGCCCAGCAGCGTGACGGCGGTCAGGACTGGGGTGCGATGGGCGACCCAGAGCGGGAAGCGGGCGAGGCGGAGGGAGGGCGGCCGCTCCCACCACGCCGTCGCCACCGCGGCGAGGACCGCAGCGGCGAAGAACGTGGCGTGGCTCGCGCGTGCGGTGGTCATGGCGCCGGCGGCGCCGACCGCGAGCGCCTCCGCCGCGACGGACGGGCGGACGACTGCCCGCCACGTCAGCCAGACGAACAGGACGGTCAGCGGCGCCGCCAGCGTGACGTTCAGCAGCGTGGCGCCGAAGACGACCCAGGGCCCGACGACGGCGGCGAACGCCAGCGCCGAGGCCGGCCATCCAGCGACGCCCAGCCCGCGCAGCAGCGCGTACGCCGGCAGGGCGACGAGCGCGTAGGCGACCGCCAGCACGACGTGGCCCGCGCGCATCTCCGCCGGCCCGGCCCCGAACACCGCGTCCGGGATCGCCAGCACGAGCGCGGTCAGCCGCTCGAGCCCGCGGGCGAAGACGCCGCTGTCGGCGGTCAGCAGCTCCATCGGGTCGCGGGCGACGGTCCGCCCGCCGATCACGGTCCCGAACTCGTCGTTGAGGAAGGCGGTCGTGTCCAGCGCGTACGTCAGGACGTACGCCACGACCGCGGCCAGGGCGAGCGCCAGGACGACGAGCGGCGACCCCGCCGGAAGGCGTTGGCGCACTGCGGCCCGATGATACGGTCGCCCGCTCATGCCCCGCATCGTCACGCTGCCCGGCGACGGCATCGGCCCCGAGGTCACCGAGGCCGCGCTGCGCCTCCTCGACGCGGTCGCGCCCGACTGCGAGACCGAGGAGCACCTGGTCGGCGGCGCCTCGATCGACGCGGACGGGACCGCGCTCACCGACGAGACCGTCGAGGCCTGCAGGCGCTCCGACGCGGTCCTGCTCGCCGCCGTCGGAGGGCCGAAATGGGACACGACCCACCCCGACAGGCCGCGCCCGGAGCAGGGCCTCCTCGGGCTGCGCAAGGCGCTCAACCTCTTCGCGAACCTGCGGCCGGTCCGCCCGGTCCCCGCCCTGTACGACGCGAGCCCGCTGAAGCGCGATCGCATCGACCGCACGGACATGCTCGTGGTCCGCGAGCTGACCGGCGGCATCTACTTCGGCGCCAAGACGCGCACGGACGGCCGCGCCACCGACGAGTGCGCCTACACCACGGAGGAGATCGAGCGGATCGCCCGCGTCGCCTTCAACGCCGCGCGGTCGCGCGTGACGAGCGTCGACAAGGCCAACGTGCTCGAGACGAGCCGCCTCTGGCGCGAGACCGTGCACCGGCTCCACGACCGCGAGTTCCCGGACGTCCTGCTCGAGCACCTGCTCGTCGACAACGCCGCGATGCAGCTCGTCAACGCGCCCCGCCACTTCGACGTGATCCTCACCGAGAACATGTTCGGCGACATCCTCAGCGACGAGGCGGCGATGATCACCGGCTCGATCGGGATGCTCCCGAGCGCGAGCCTGGGGGACCCCGGCACGCCCGGCCTCTTCGAGCCCGTCCACGGCTCGGCGCCCGACATCGCCGGCCAGGGGATCGCGAACCCGCTGGCCATGTTCCTGTCCGTCGCGATGATGCTCCGCCACGGCCTCGGTAGAGAGGAAGCGGCGGCGGCCGTAGAATCGGCGGTCGACAAGGCACTCGAAGCCGGCCTGCGCACCCGGGACCTGGGCGGCGAGGCCACCACCGCGCAGGCCACCGACGCGGTGCTCTCCCAGCTCGAAAGGACGTAGCGACGTGAAGGCAGCCGACCTCATCTGGATGAACGGAGACTTCGTCCCGTGGGATGAGGCCAAGGTTCACGTCCTCACGCACGGCCTTCACTACGGGACAGGCGTCTTCGAGGGCGTCCGCTGCTACGACACCGAGATCGGGCCGGCGGTGTTCCGCCACCAGGATCACATCGAGCGCCTCTACAAGTCGGCCGAGCTGTACTACATGCCGATCCCGTTCGAGCGCGAGCAGATCCGCCAGGCGACGCTCGACCTCATCGCCCGCAACGGCCTGCGCTCCTGCTACATCCGCCCGCTCGTCTTCCGCGGCTACGGCCAGATGGGGCTCTTCCCGCTCGACGCGCCGGTCGACGTCTGCATCGCCGTCTGGGAGTGGGGTGCGTACCTGGGGGAGGAGGGCAAGCGCAACGGCGTGCGGGCCAAGGTCTCCTCGTGGGAGCGGATCAGCCCCGCGTCGCTCATCCCCCAGGCCAAGGCGTGCGGGCAGTACCTCAACTCGATCCTCGCCAAGATCGAGTCGCACAAGGCCGGCTACGAGGAGGCGATCCTCCTCGACGACAAGGGGCACGTGTGCGAGGGGACGGGCGAGAACATCTACCTCGTGCGCGACGGCAAGATCCACACGCCGTCGACCACCTCGTCGATCCTCGACGGCATCAACCGCCGCGCCGCGCTCCAGATCGCCCGGGACCTCGGCTACGAGGTGATCGAACGCGACATCGCCCGCGCCGAGCTCTACCTGGCCGACGAGATCTTCCTGACCGGCACCGCCGCCGAGCTGACGCCGTGCCGCGAGGTCGACGACCACGCGGTCGGCACGGGCAAGCCGGGGCCGGTCACGCGCGCGGTCCAGGACGCCTTCGAGGACGCGCTGCACGGCCGGAGCGAGCGCTACCGCGAGTGGCTCGACCCGGTGCCGGTCGCCGCCAAGGTGTAGGTCGCTCCTTGGCAGTCGAGCTCTACGACGCCACCCTGCGCGACGGCATGCAGGGGGCGGGGCTGTCGCTGACGGCCGAGGAGAAGCTGCGCGTCGTCCGCAAGCTCGACGAGCTCGGCGTCGGCTTCATCGAGGCCGGCTTCCCGGCGTCGAACCCGAAGGAGGCCGAGCTGTTCGGGCTGCTCGCGGGCGAGCGGCTCGACCGCGCGCTCGTCGCCGCGTTCGGCATGACGCGCCGGCGCGACGTCCCGGCCTCCGAGGACGCCGGGCTGCGGTTGCTGGCCGAGTCATTCGCGCCCGTGTGCACGATCGTCGGCAAGACGTGGGCGCTGCACCTCGACAAGGTCGTGCGCGTCGGCCGCGACGAGAACCTGGCGATGATCGCCGACTCGATCGCGTTCCTCGCGGGCGCCGGCAAGCGCGTGATCTACGACGCCGAGCACTTCTTCGACGGCTTCCGCGACGACCGCGAGTACGCGCTCGCGTGCGCGCGTGCGGCGGTCGAGGGCGGCGCCGAGCGCGTCGTGCTGTGCGACACGAACGGCTCGTCGCTGCCGGACCAGGTCACGGCCGGCGTGCGCGCGGCGGTGGAGGCGCTCGGCGGCGAGCGCGTCGGGATCCACTGCCACGACGACGCGGGCTGCGGCGTCGCCAACACGCTCGCTGCGGTCAGCGCCGGCGCGACGCACGTCCAGGGCACGATGAACGGCGTCGGCGAGCGGACGGGCAACGCGAACCTCGTCACGATCATCGCCAACCTCCAGCTGAAGATGGGGATCGAGGTGCTCCCCGACTTGGGCCGCCTCACCGAGACCGCGCACTTCGTCGACGAGATCCTCAACCGCACGCCCGACCCGCGCGCCCCGTACGTCGGCAAGTTCGCCTTCGCGCACAAGGGCGGGCTCCACGCGGCCGGCGTGCTCGCCGACCCCGCGACGTTCGAGCACGTCGATCCCTCGCTCGTCGGCAATCACGGGGCGGTGCTCGTCTCGGAGCAGACGGGCAGGCACGCGATCGAGGAGAAGGCGCGCGAGGCGGGCGTCGACGTCGACGCCGCGCGCGTGCTCGAGCGGGTCAAGGCCCTCGAGCACCGGGGCTACCAGTTCGAGGCGGCCGACGCCTCGTTCGAGCTGCTGCTCTGCCGCGAGGCCGGCGTCTGCGAGGAGCTGTTCACGCTGGAGTCGTGGCGGGTGATCGTCGAGCAGCACGGCAAGAACGACGTCACGACCGAAGCCGTGATCAAGATCCGCGTCGGCGACAAGCGCATCGTGCGGCACGCCGAGGGCAACGGCCCGGTGAACGCGCTCGACAAGGCGCTCCGCAAGGCGATCGCGGAGCAGCATCCGCACCTGGCCGACATCGACCTCGTCAACTACAAGGTGCGCATCCTCGACGAGACGAAGGGCACCGACGCCGTGACGCGGGTGCTCATCGACTCCGAGGACCACAGGACCGGCGAGGTCTGGGGCACGATCGGCGTCCATGAGAACGTCATCGCGGCGTCGTGGGAGGCGCTCGTGGACTCCCTGGTCTACGCCGAGCGGCCGGTCCCGGTCCGCGTCCGGGCGTGATCCCGATGGCGCGCCCGGTCCTCGGCGACCGGGAGGAGGAGCTCGTGCTGGAGGTCCTGCGCTCGGGCCGGCTGTCGCTCGGGCCGATGCTGCCGCGCTTCGAGCGCGACTTCGCGTCCTGGCTCGGGGTCGAGCACGCGGCCGCGGTCTCGAGCGGCACGGCCGGGCTGCACCTCGCGCTGCGGGCGGCCGGCGTGGGGGAGGGCGACGAGGTCGTCACCTCGCCGTTCTCGTTCATCGCGTCGGCCAACGCGGCGCTCTACGTGGGCGCGCGGCCGGTCTTCGCGGACGTCGACCCGACGACGTTCAACCTCGACCCCGGCGCGGCGCGCGCGGCGGTCACCGACCGCACGGCGGCGCTGCTGCCCGTCCACATCTTCGGCGCGCCCGCCGACACCCCGGCGTTCGAGTCGTTCGGGCTGCCGATCGTCGAGGACGCGTGCGAGGCGCTCGGGGCGGTGCACGACGACGGGACGCGCGTCGGCACCCGCGGCCACCCGGCGGTCTTCGCGTTCTACGCCAACAAGCAGATGACCACCGGCGAGGGCGGGATGGTCGTCTGCGACGCGGCGACCAAGCAGCAGATCGAGTCCGAGCGCAACCAGGGCCGCGCGCCGGACATGGGCTGGCTCGACCACGACCGCCTCGGCTTCAACTACCGGCTCACGGACATCCAGTGCGCGCTCGGGATCGCGCAGCTCGAGCGCCTCGACGAGCTGCTGGCCGCGCGGCGCCGCGTCGCCGGCTGGTACCGCGAGGCGCTGGCGGGCATCGACGGCCTGACGCTCCCCGCCGACCTTCCCGGCCGCAGCTGGTTCGTCTACGTCGTGCAGGTGCCCCCCGGCGTCGACCGCGACGAGACGATCCGCGCGCTGCGGGCCCGCGGCGTCGACGCCAAGCCGTACCTGCCGGCCATCCACCTCTTCGCCTTCTACCGCGAGCGGTTCGGCCATCGCGAGGGGGAGTTCCCGGTGGCCGAGGACGTCGCCGCGCGCTCGCTCGCGCTCCCGTTCTTCCCGCAGCTGACCGAGGGCGAGGTGGGGCAGGTCAGCGAAGCGCTCCGCGCCGCCCTCCGCTGACCCCCCGCCCCCGATGCTCAACAAACCGGTGCGGATCGTGCTTCAATCCCCGCATGGCGGGGGCGCGACAGGCGCGGCTCGATGCACGCCGTAAGCAGGCGCGGGTGGTCGGCGCGGTGGGCTTCGCGCTCGCGGCCTGCCTGCCGGTGATCCTGTTCCACCGGGTCGTGAAGATCCTCATGGCGGCGGACCCGGCGTGGGAGGTGCACTACCTCAGCGGGTGGACGCCGTGGCTCCTCCTCGCCGCCGGGCTGCTCTTCCTGCTGCCGGTCGCGTGGTCGGCCGGCCTGAACCCGGACAGCCGCTGGTTCCCGCGCTCGCGCGGCGCCTACGCCGGCTGGGGCATCTCGCTCTACGTGCTCGGCTTCCTCCTCGCGTGGCAGGTCGCCGCCGTGCAGGGCGCGCACTTCACCGGCACGTAAGTAGCCTCCGCGGCTCGCATGTCGCGCTTCTCAGAGCCGCAGGACCCGGCCTTCCGGGCGCTCGACTCGTCGCTGGTCTTCGACCGGCGGCTGTGGCCGTACGACGTCGCTCAGTCTCGCGCGCACGCGGGCATGCTCGCGGCGCAGGGGATCATCTCCGAGGCCGACTGCGACGCGCTGCACGAGGCGCTCGAGCGCGTCGAGGTCGAGTTCGCCGACGGGACGTTCCCGTTCGCGGACGACGACGTCGACATCCACATGGCGATCGAGCGCCGCGTGACCGAGCTGGCGGGCGCCGCCGGCGCGCGGATGCACACCGCTCGCTCGCGCAACGACCAGGTCGCGACCGACGTCGCGCTGTTCGTGCGCGACTCGGCGGACAGCACCGATCACCGGCTCGCCGCGCTGCAGCGCGCGCTGCTCGCGCGCGCGGAGGAGCACCTCGACTGGCCGCTGCCCGGCTACACGCACCTCCAGCGCGGCCAGCCCGTCTACCTCGCGCACCACCTGCTGGCCTACTTCTGGATGCTCGACCGCGACCGCGCGCGCTTTGCGTTCGTGCACGAGGCGGCTGATGCGCTCCCGCTCGGCGCGGGTGCTTTGGCCGGCGTCAACTTCGAGACCGACCGGGGGCACGTCGCCGACGCGCTCGGCTTCTCCCGCGTCGCCCCGAACTCGCTCGACGCGGTCTCGAACCGCGACTACGTCCTGGACTTCCTCGGTGCGGCCGCGACGTGCCTCACGCACTTGTCGAGGCTCGGCAGCGAGCTCGTGCTGTGGTCGACCGCCGAGTTCGGCTTCGTCACGCTCCCCGACGCGTGGACGAGCGGCTCGTCGCTCATGCCGCAGAAGAAGAACCCGGACGCCGCCGAGTTGCTGCGCGCGAAGGCGCCGCGGGTCGTCGGCGACCTCGTGTCGCTGTACGGCGTCCTGCACGCGCTGCCCCTGACCTACAACAAGGACATGCAGGAGGACAAGGAGCCGCTCTTCGACGCGGTCGACACGCTCGAGCTGTGCCTGGCCGCCGCGACCGGGATGATCGAGGGCGCGCGCTTCGATCGCGAGCGGATGGCCGCCGCGGCATCGGACGAGCTGATCGCCGCGACCGACCTCGCCGACCTCCTCGTCCGGCGCGGGACGCCGTTCCGCGAGGCGCACGGGATCGTCGAGGGGCTCGTCCGCGACGCCACCACGTCGTCGCGCTCCCTCACCGACGTCGCGGTCGAGGCCCTCGGCGCCGAGGCCGGCGACGTCCTGGCCCGCTCCTCGTGGCTCGAGTCGAAGGTCTCGGAGGGCGGCACCGCGAGCTTCCGCGTCCGCGAGCAGCTCGAAGCCGCGCGCGAGGCTCTCCGCTCGCGCCGATGAACCTCGCCTTCTACGACCGCCCGGTGCTGGACGTCGCGCGGGACCTCGTCGGCTGCACGCTGCGCCACGGCGACTGCGCCGGGATCGTCGTCGAGACCGAGGCGTACCACTACACCGAGCCGGCCTGCCACGCGTACGTCGGGGTGACGCCGCGGACCGAGGTCCTCTGGGGCCCGCCCGGGATCGCCTACGTCTACCGGTCCTACGGTATCCACGCGCTGCTGAACGCCGTCTGCGAGCCGGAGGGCGTCGGCGCCGCGGTCCTCATCCGCGCGATCTCGCCCGTCGAGGGGATCGAGGTCATGCGCGACCGCCGCGGGCCGGTGCCCGACCGCGAGCTGTGCAACGGCCCCGGGAAGCTGACGCAGGCGCTGGGCATCGACCTCGGCCACAACGGCAGCTCGCTGCTCGACGGCCCGATCGCGTTCGGCCCGCGGCCGGAGGAGGTCAAGGTGGTGCGCAGCGCGCCCCGGATCGGCATCACGAAGGGCGTCGACCTCGACTGGCGGTTCACGCTGGCCGGGAGCCGCCACGTGTCGCGGCCGCTCCCGAAGGCGTTCACGCCCGCCGCCTGACCTCCAGCCGCCCGTCCCGCTCCCTCACGTCGAACGTGGGCTGCGGCCCCGCCGCCGGGCCCCGCTCCACCGCGCCGTCGCTCAGCCGGAAGCGGCTGCCGTGCAGCGGGCAGACGACGGAGCCGTCCTCGATCTCGCCCTCGTCGAGCGGGCCGCCGCGGTGCGAGCAGCGGTTGTGGATCGCTTCGACGCTTCCGTTGCGGCGCACGAGCAGGATCGGCGTGCCGTCGACGAGAACGCACGCCTTGTCGCCCTCCGCGAGCTCGGCGGCCGGGATCGTCGGCGTCCACTCCTCCGGGCCCGCGTCGAACGCGGTCTGCTCGACGCCGACGCCCTGCGAGTACGAGAGGTGCCCGCCGAGGTGGCCGCTGACGCTGAGCACCGCGCCCCCCGCCGCGGCGAGCAGCTTCCCGCGGCCGCGCCGGCCGCCGCGCCGCGCGGCGAGCGACGCCGCGAACAGCCCGAGGGCCGTGGTGTTCAGCACGCCGTGCACGGCGCCGACGCGCCGGACGCTGTCGTCGGCGACCTCGCTGTCGGCCCAGTCGTTCGCGCCGCTGAGCGCGGTCGGCAGCGACGCCGCGATCCCGACGCCGATCAGCAGGTCCGCCGCCTTCTCCGACTCCGGTCCCCCGACCGCGTCGAGGATCAGCGCGCTCGTCCACGGTCCGATCACCACGTCGGTCAGCAGCGGGTGCAGCGCGTGCCCGAGCCAGGTGCCGCTGACCGCGTCCTTGACCGGGCCGTGAGGGATCGCGTCCCGGACCGCCTTGCCGAGCGTCTTCGCCGGCGAATCGAGGGCTTCGACGCGGCCGACGCGCTCGGCGGCGGCGTGCAACGCGGGAGGGGCGACGGGCGGGCGTGACATGCCGCCACGACTACCCGCGAGCCGCGCGGCTCAGCCGGACGGCGGCGCGACGCCGCCGGTGTCCTCGGCGCCGCCTCCGCCCCCTCCGCCGGACCCGCCCCCGCCTCCTCCACCCGCGGGCGGGGCTGCGGGCTCCGGCTCGGGCTCGGGTTGCGGCTGGCGGGCCGGCGGGGTCCCCTCGGCCTCCGGCTCCTCGGGCTGCTCCGGCCGCGGGTCGCCGCCGGTCGGCGTGGGCGGCTCGGCCTCGGCCGGCGCGGGCGTGCCCGGCGTGGTCGGCGTGCCGGCGGGCAGCGGCGTGGTCACGACGTCCTCCTCGTCGTCGCCGCCCTCGCGGGCCTCGCGCTCCTCGATCAACGCGTTCGCGGCGACCATGAAGTCCCGCCAGATGTCGGCCGGGTACGTGCCCCCCGCGACCGGCTGGCCCGCGTACTCGGTCGTCATCGGGACGAGCTTGTCCGGGTATCCCACCCACACCGCGACCGTGAGCCGGTCGGTGAAGCCGACGAACCAGGCGTCGCCGTAGTTCTCGGTCGTCCCGGTCTTCCCCGCGGCGAACCGGTCGAGGCGCGCGCGGCGGGCGGTGCCCGAGGTGACGACCGTCGAGAGGATCGCCTTCACCTGGTCGGCGACGCCGGGGGAGAGGACCCGCTCCTTCTCGACGTCGTTCTCGTCACCGTCGCCCTTGCACTCGGTCGACTTGTCGTGCATCCGGCACACGGAGTGGATCCCGACGGGGCCGCCGGGCGGGCCGAGCGAGCCCGTCAGCTTGATCCCGCCGGTCGCGAACGTCTGGTACGCGTGGGCCATGTCGAGGGGCGTCACGCCCTCCTTCAGGCCGCCGAGCGTCATCGCGCAGTTCTTCGAGACCGGCGTGCGGATGCCCATCCGCCGCGCGGTCGTCGCGATGTCCTTCAGCCCCACCTTCAGCCCGACCTGCGCGTAGACCGAGTTGTCGGAGAACGTCGTCGCGCTCTGCAGCGTCGTCACGCCGGAGTACGCGTTCTCGTAGTTGTTGACCTCGAAGTCGCAGCCGTACTGCTTCGAGTGGATCGTGAGCTTCTTGGAGGACCACACGCTCCCCGGGCCGATCCCCTCCTTCAGCGCGGTCGCCAGCGTGAACGGCTTGAAGGCGGACCCCGGCTGCCGCTGGCCCTGCGTCGCGAGGTTGAACGGCGACTCGTTGTAGTCGCGGCCGCCGACCATGGCGAGGACCTCGCCGTTGCGGTTGTCGATCGCGACGAGCGCGGCCGTCGGGCCGGCGGGGTTGCCGAGCCACCGCTGCACCGTCTGCTCGGCCGCCTCCTGCAGGTCGAGGTCGATCGTCGTGCGGATCTTCAGCCCGCCGGTGAACGCCTCGCGCGGCCCGTAGCGGTCGACGACCTGCTGCTTGACCCACGTCGTGAAGTAGGGGACGGCGGACGTGCGGGCGTCCTCGCGCGGGATCTGGACGTTCTCGGGGGCCGGCCCGGCGAGCCCGATCAGGTCGCTGTACTGCCCGGGCGTCAGGTACTGCTGCTCCATCATCCGCCGCAGGACGAGGTTGCGCCGGTCGAGCGCCGCCTGCGGGTGGCTGACCGGGTCGTAGGCGCTCGGCGAGGCGATGATGCCGGCGAGCATCGCGGCCTCCTCCGGCGTCAGCTCGGAGGCGCACGTCTTCTTCTTGCCCTGCCCGCAGTCGCTGTGATGGGGCTCGGCGCCGAAGTACGTCCGCGCCGCGGACTCGATCCCGTACGCGCCGTTCCCGAAGTAGATCGAGTTGAGGTACTCCGAGAGGATCTTCTCCTTGTCCCACTTGCGCGACAGGTGGTAGGCGAGGGCGGACTCGCGGACCTTCTGGAAGATCGTGCGGTCGGACTGCGCCTTCAGCCGGTTCTTGACCAGCTGCTGGGGGATCGTCGAGGCGCCCTGCACGGCCTTGCGCTGCAGGACGTCCTGGACGAACGCGCGGGCGACGCCACGCAGGTCGACGCCGTCGTGCTCCATGAAGCGCTTGTCCTCGATCGCGATCGCGGCGTTCTTCATCACCTGCGCGATGTCGTCCTCGCTGACGATGATCCGGTTGTCGGGGCTGCGCAGGACGCCGAGCTGCTTGCCGTGCAGGTCGACGAGGATCGAGTTGCGGCCCTTGTCGCGGATGTCGGCCTGGGACTCGAGCTCGTCGAGGTCGGCGGCGACGGCCATCATCATCCCGAAGGCGGTCGAGACGAGCGCGAGGAGCCCCAGGCCGAAGAGGACCAGGAGCAGCCGCAGCTTCTTCACGCGCGGGCGCGTGTGCGGGAACTCGTGGATGTCGGCCTCAGGATCGTCGCTCATCGGCTGGCTCGGACGATGCGACGGGTCCGAGCAGGCTGCGTGGAGGGCGGCTCGGCGTACGGGCGGCGGGCCGCCGAACTGGGGCCGGAGCGTAGCATCGGCGAGCCGCTACACTCCCCGGCCGCAGTCGGCGCCGACACGGCGTTTCGGGCCTCCGAAACCGCGCCGGTGCGCGCTATACTGCTCTGTCCGTTCCTGGGGAGTTTCAAAGCCCCGGGCGCGTCTGCGGAGGGAGACCCCCTTCCGGAAGGCGCGGCGGTCTTTGAAAACTCAACAGCATGCGCGCACCACGGTCCCTGTGGGGGACCGGAGTGCAGCAGGTCCGACCTACCCGGCCGCCAGCGGCCGCGGTAGGCATCAATTGACCCGTCATGGTTGTCGCACTCCGGTGTACGAGGTGCGGCACCAGGCCATGACAGCTCTTTGTGAGCCGGTTGGCTCCTTCGGGAGCCGGCCGACAGCAGTGCCGGCGTTCCTTCCAGGGTTCGCCGGTCTTTCACGGAGAGTTTGATCCTGGCTCAGGACGAACGCTGGCGGCGTGCTTAACACATGCAAGTGGAGCGACGAACCGGGCTTCGGCCCGGGGCAGAGCCGCGAACGGGTGAGTAACACGTGGGTCATCTGCCCAGTTGACAGGGACAACCCGGGGAAACCCGGGCTAATACCTGATGTGCCCTTCGGGGGAAAGGAAGCTTCGGCCTCCGCAACTGGATGAGCCCGCGGCCCATTAGCTTGTTGGTGGGGTAATGGCCTACCAAGGCGACGATGGGTAGCTGGTCTGAGAGGACGATCAGCCACACTGGGACTGAGACACGGCCCAGACTCCTACGGGAGGCAGCAGTGGGGAATCTTGCACAATGGGCGAAAGCCTGATGCAGCAACGCCGCGTGGGGGACGAAGGCCCTCGGGTTGTAAACCCCTTTCAGCAGGGACGAAATTGACGGTACCTGCAGAAGAAGCCCCGGCCAACTACGTGCCAGCAGCCGCGGTAAGACGTAGGGCGCGAGCGTTGTCCGGATTTATTGGGCGTAAAGAGCTCGTAGGCGGCTTGCTAAGTCGGGTGTGAAACCTCCAGGCTCAACCTGGAGTCGCCACCCGATACTGGTATGGCTTGAGTCCGGTAGGGGACCACGGAATTCCTGGTGTAGCGGTGAAATGCGCAGATATCAGGAGGAACACCGGTGGCGAAGGCGGTGGTCTGGGCCGGCACTGACGCTGAGGAGCGAAAGCGTGGGGAGCAAACAGGATTAGATACCCTGGTAGTCCACGCCGTAAACGTTGGGCGCTAGGTGTGGGGCTCTTTCCACGAGTTCCGTGCCGCAGCAAACGCATTAAGCGCCCCGCCTGGGGAGTACGGCCGCAAGGCTAAAACTCAAAGGAATTGACGGGGGCCCGCACAAGCGGCGGAGCATGCGGATTAATTCGATGCAACGCGAAGAACCTTACCAAGGCTTGACATGGGCAGAAATCCGGCAGAGATGTCGGGTCCGCAAGGGCTGTTCACAGGTGGTGCATGGTTGTCGTCAGCTCGTGTCGTGAGATGTTGGGTTAAGTCCCGCAACGAGCGCAACCCTCGTTCTATGTTGCCAGCACGTGATGGTGGGGACTCATAGGAGACTGCCGGGGTCAACTCGGAGGAAGGTGGGGATGACGTCAAATCATCATGCCCCTTATGTCT
>DASVPR010000036.1:0-7098 GCA_036389485.1 Solirubrobacteraceae bacterium | reverse complement strand
AGCCCACGCGACATGCGCGCCGCGCTCGACCGATTCCGAGGCGACACCGCCAGTCCCCTTTACTCCAACGCTCCTGCGCAGCGGCCTATAGGATGAGCCGCTATGACGAGCCGGCCCCGATAACTAGGAATTATCGATGCTTGGCGGAGAGCTGTCGGGCCGCCTCAGGGCATCGCTCGCCGAGCAGGAGACTCTTCTTCGGTCCTCACTCGTGCTGAATCCGGTCGAGAATGTTCCATTCGCGGACGACCTGGCGGTGGTGGCCGGCTCGCTCCACGGCCTCTACAACAGCGACAAGGTGCGCGGACGCGAGGAGCGGGCCGCGACATCGATGCAGTTCGCGGGACGGCAGGCGCTCGAGTCCGACTCGCGGCTGATCTACGACGCCTGGGCGGACGCACTCGGCGCGGCTGACGCGACGCTCCGCCTGCTTTCGGGCCTTCACGCACACATCGTGCTCTTCATGGCGGCCGCGCGACCCGGGCAGAGCGTGCTCCTGCTTCCCGTCGCGGCGGGCGGACACGTCTCGGGGCGGGCGATCGTCGAGCGGCTCGGGCTGACGGTCATCGAGATGGTGGTCGACCACCGCGCGATGCGCGTCGACATCGACGCGACGCTCAAGCGCTGCGCGGGCCACCGGCCGGACTTTGTGCTCGTCGATCGCAGCGAGGGCCTGGTCTTTGAGGACTTCTCCGCGCTGGCGGATGTCGCCGACCGGACGATTTTCGATGCGTCGCAGTACCTGACCAACATCATCTCCGGGGATCACCCGAACCCGTTCGACTGGGGGTTCGACCTGGTGGTCGCCAGCGTCCACAAGAACTTCCCCGGACCGCAGAAGGCGTTGCTCGCCACGCGTGTGGCAGACCCGCCATGGCGTGAGTTGCTCGGGGGTGTCTCGACCTACGTGTCGAACATGCATGTCGCCAGCACCTACGCGGCCGGTCTGACGCTCGCACGACGCGAGTGGCTGGCGTCGTACTCGCGCCGGATGCTCGACGTCGCGGTGCTGCTGGAAGCCGAGCTGGGTCGCCTCGGGGTGCCTGTCGTGGCCCGGGCGACCAGCGGTTCTCCCACGCATCACATCTGGATCAGGGAGCCCTCGCGAGAAGAGGCCTTCGAGACGTACGAGCGCCTCGAAAGCTGCCTGATCATGACCAACTTCCGGCTGCTGCCCTACGGTCTGGGGCACGGAATCCGGCTCGGCGTGGCGGCCGCTGTGCGCATCGGGCTCACCACCGACGACGTGCCACGTCTCGCCGACATGATCGCCGGGATCCGCTGCCGAGGCGCGACGCCCGCGCTGCGGCATGAGGCGCGCCGGTTCAACGAGTCGATCTGGGAGCGCGGATGGGCATGAGGCGCCTCCGCGGCGCGTTCCACGCGATCGCGGTCAGTGGCTTGTTGGGGCTCGCGGTGACGGTGACCGCCGGTGGGGCGCGCCCATGGCTGCTGCTCGCGTGGGCCGGCGTCTACGGCGTCACAGCGCTCGCGATGGAGCTGGGCTTGAGACGGGTCCATGCGCGATCAGGTCGCGTGATCACCGCTAGCGACAACGACGGGGTTCGCCATGTGCTCGGACCCACCAAGGCCCTTCTGGAAGCTGCCGACAGCGTCGACATCTTGGGCGGGACCCTGAAGACTTTCGTTGAGCACAATGCCGCTATCAGAGCGCTTCACGACCGCCATCGGGCGCGGGCCCAGATTCGGATCCTGCTGATGGAGCCAGGCAACTGGGGCTCACGGCTCGCGGTCGAGGAACGGCGGGCGCGTGGCGCCACGACGCCGGACGACATGTACGACCGCGAGATCCTGGATACGCTCCAGCGCCTCGCGGACGAGTTCTCGCCTGCGGTCCTCTGCGATATCGTGCGCCTCTACCCGACCAGTCGGCGTGTGTCAGTTCATCGATACGGCGACCGGTACATCGTGACGATCTACACGGTCGGGCGGGGCAGTTCGTCGCCGACGCTTACGTTGCGGCGCCAAGGCCACGAGGCATTTTGCAGCGCGCTCGATCAAGGCTTCGCGGAGTTGTGGAACGCCAGGACGACGCTGCGACTGGACGCGGCCCTCTTGACGAAGCTCGGTATTGCGTGACTCTTACGCCCCTCGGCTGAGCGGCGCGTGGTGTCCCCGGGCGCTGACGCGCTCGAGTCCGACGACGTGGCCGCGGCTGACGATGACCGCATGGTCGTGCAGGTTCACCGTCGGCCCAACGTGGCTGGGCAGCACGGCAAGCAGCTCGCCGTAGTCGACGCTCGACGCGCCCACCACCTTGACGGGCGCGTGTTCCTCGCTGGGCATCTGCGGCTCCAGGCCCGCATGCCCGAGGATGACCCCTGACGGGCCGTGCGGAGAGAGCGCGACGGCCTTGTGCCCGGCGTCGAGCGTGAGGCAACCCGGTCCGACGGAGGTGACGCGGGTGACGACTGCCGCCGCCGGGCGCAGGGCGTCACGGGCTGGATCCTTTTGAAAGGTCCTGGCGTCGGCGTAGACGACGGTCCCGGGGGAGACTGTGTGAGCGCTCGGCAACCCGGCGAGGCCGGCATGTTCAAGTGCGATCGGCCAGGTTCGCGAGCCGCTCGTGACGAGTTCTCCGATCTCGTGGCCTTCGGCCAGCAGCGCTTGCGACACCACGTGGAGCGCATCCAGTCCGCGCGTGCACCATGCGCGACGATCGTCGATCGTGTCACCCGCGGCAGCGCCGTCGTAGAGGTGCAGACCGCGAAGTAGCAGGCCGGCGGACGCGACATCGCGCGCGAGCGCGACGACGGCGTCGACGTCGTTGCACGGCACGCCGGTGCGTCCGGTTCCAGGGTCGATGTCGATGAACACCGCGACGCGACTGTCGCGCCACTGGTCGAGGCCGCTGCGGTCCTCCACCAGCACGCCCACGTCCCGTCCCGATTCGGCGGCAAGCTCAGCGACGCGGCGGGCGCCCGGCCCGCGAAGCGAAAACGCCACGAGGACGTCCTCGAAGCCACTGCGAAGGGCGACCTCGAGCTCGAGCGGTGTCGCACACTTGCAGCGCGTGACTCCGGCCGCGACCAGCCGGCGCATGGTCCATTCAAGCTTCGCCGTCTTGACGTGCGGGCGCCAACGCTCGCCGAGTAGTTCGCACATAGCGGCGATGTTCGCGTCGACGGCCTCGCGGTTGATGACGAGGGCCGGAGTCTGGACGCGGTCCATCTGGTCGGCGATGAAGTCGCCGGGACGCCACCTCCGAGCTAGGTCCGCGAATGTCGTTGCGCTATGCGGCGCAGCTGCCATGACGGCTCATATGGTGATTGCTCCCGCGACGCACGCGCGAACATACTGCCGAGCGATGAGCCAGCCTACGACTTCGCGCGAGTGGGTTCTCGAAGGTCCCCGACGACTCGTGGACCGACGTCGAGCGCTGAAGGCGCTCGGGCCCGACGACGTGCGCGTCAGGTTCGTGTATTGCGGCCTGTGCGGCTCGGATCTCTCGAAGTTCGAGGCGAGCACGGCCGTCGTCTACCCGCTGTCTCTCGGCCACGAGTTCGTCGCCGAGGTCGTCGCGGTCGGTAAGCGCGTGGAGCGCTTTCGGCCGGGCGATGTCGTCACGAGCGACCTCAACCATCGCTGCGGTCGGTGCGACCAGTGCCTGGCGCGGCGGTCGCACCTGTGCCGGGAGGGCCGGGCCGGGCTGTTCACGAATCGTGGGTTCGCGGAGCTTGGGGATCTTCACGTCGACTACCTCCTGCGCGTCGATGGGCCGCCGGCTGCGCACCTCACGCTGGCCGAGCCCCTGTCCTGCGTGCTGCACGCGAAGAACTGGGCCGCGCCAACGGCCGCCGACCGCGTGCTCATCGTCGGGGCCGGAGGGCTCGGGCTGTGCCTGGCGTTCGCGTTCTCCCAGGTGCAGCGCTCGACGCCGGTGGAGGTGACCGACCTTCTGGCCACCCGGCTGTCGCGGCTGGACCGAGCGGCCGACCCGCAGGTGCGCGCGGTGCCGGCGGCCGAGGGCGAGTACGACGTCGTCTTCGACGTGTCCGGCACGGAGGACGGGCTGCGCGTCGCGACCGGCAGCGTCCGGGCTGGCGGAACCCTGTGCGTGCTGAGCCACCTGACGGCCGCGTCGAGCGGCGGGTTCCTCCTGAAGGCGCTCACGCGCCGCGACGTGACGTTCAAGCTGAGCTACCTCAACGGGGAGCGTGCGAATCTCGAACGAGCGGCGCGCATGTTGGCCGAGGGCTGGGACGTCGCCTGGCAGAATGCGCTAGAGCTCGTGGCGATCGACGACCTCCAGGCAGCGTTCGAACGGCGGCGCGCATCGCCGGCGTGCAAGACAGTCATCCAGATCACTCGGTGACGACCGAGGCCCTCGACGAAGCCGAACGATCGGGACCAACCGCGCACTGGTCTGCAGCTCGCCGACCGAGGTCACGAGCGGCGACGTGTCGACGCCGCTCATTCTCCGAGATTCCGGGCCGGCATCGGTCGCAGATACGTTCGGAGCCGCCGCGGGAGCTCCTTCTCCTCCAGCCACTCGACCGCGCCGATCGCCTCGCGCAGCCGTGCGCTGCCTGCCAGCAGCGCAGCGGGGGCGACGCAGAGGTGTCCGTACGTTCCCAGCGTCGCGACCGCGTCGTCGAGACGTCCGAGCGCGTCGAGCAGGCCGTCATTGTCGCCCGCGAGGCCCGCCGCCACCGCCTCGGCCTGCAGCGCGAACGCCGTGCCGGCCCTGTATCCGACCGCGCCGGCGTGCTCGTGCGCGGCGCCGATCGCCGCCTCCGCCGCGGTGAAGTCGCGGAGCCTCGCCAGCGCGATCGCACGCGCCGCCTCGCACTTGGCCAGCTCTATGCGGTTCTCGAGGCCGCCATTGATCGCGGTCGCGCATTCGGCGGCGTCCAACGCGCGCTCGGGGTCGCACCAGCACAGCGTCTCGACGAGGTTCGTCTCGAGCTTGCCCTGCAGGGCCTTCACCTCGGGCACCGCACGCATCGCTTGCCGGTAGAGCCGCTCTGCCGTCTCCAGCGCGAATGAGTAGCGGAACGCGTGCGCGCGGTGACGGACCAGCTCCGCCCAGTCCAGCGGCGCGCCCTGTCCCAGCAGCTCGTACGCCTCCAAGAGCTGCCGCGAGCCCTCACGCAGAGCCCCGTCCATGATCAGCATGTCGGCATGCCACAGACGTGCGCGCAGCTGCATGCGGTCGTGTGGATCGAAGTCATCCACCGGCGGGTTCAGCCGCGCGAACTGCTCCCGCGCTCCCGCGTAGTCGCCGGCCAGCTCGTCCAGGTAGGCCGCCTCCAGCTCCACCGAGCGGCCGTGTCGCCCGAGCACCGCGGCCTCCGGTGCGAGCTCCCGGAAGCGCTCGCGCGCGCGCTCGATGCCGACGATGCGCCGGGTGGCGAGCGCCGCGAAGAAGCGACAGACGACCGCTACCGGTCGCCCATCGCTCTCGGATGTGCCGGTCGCGATCGACGCCAGCTCGTTCCAGTACCCGGCGTCGTACAGCAGGTACCCGGCGTCGACGAGCGCCTCGGCGGACGCCGGCGACATCGCGTCGCACGCATGCCATCCCGCGACGACGGCGAGGAACAGCGCGAGCACCGCCTGATGCGAGCTGGCGCCGTCGAGCTGGCAGCGCACGACCAGGTGGGTGGTTGCCTGCTCGAGTGCGGCGCGCTTGACGCGCTCGTCCCCCGAGGTGCGGACGGACGCGGTGAGCAGGTCGTGTGTCTTGTGCAGCGCGTACGGCTCGTCAGCGATCCGCTCGACGAAGAAGCGCTCGGTGAAGGGCTGGAACTCGAAGATGTCGACCTGCAGGTTCAGCCGGTGCACGAGGTACGCGAACAGCTCCTCGTCGAACACCTGAACGCTCGCGACCGCAATCGCGAGGTTCCGCTGCTCGCTCGGCAGATGCTTGATGAGGCGCGGCAGGGCGTCGCTCGACGCGGGCAGATCGTCGACGTCGACCGAGGCCCCGGCGGCCGCCATCAGCTCGTACGTCTCGCCAATCGTTTGGAGGAAGAAGGGCATCCGCTCGGAGGCTGTGAGGATGCGGTCCTCGATCGCCGGGGGAAGGCCGCCGAAGCATCCGCGCAGCAGCTCGCGTGCGTGCTGCTCGGGCAGTCTTCCCACGAGTACGGTCTCCACGGCGTCGCTCGCGACGCCTGGCGGCCATCGCAGCGGCTCGCACGTGCCGACGACGTGCAGCCCGCGACCGACGGTGTCGATGAAGCGACGTAGCCACGGCGCGCCGTCGGCGAGCGTGTCCGGGCGCTGCTTCTCGTAGGAGTCGTAGAACGCGACGAGCACGTCCCCGGAGGCTTCGAGGCCACGCCGGACATCGATGCCGAGAAGGTGCGGCAGCCGCTCCAGCAGCCCTGCGTAGTCGCGCTCCAGGTCGTCGATCGCTCTGAACTCCCCGCGGTCGTAGCGCCGGAGTCTCGTGACGCTGCGATTGAGCCTCTCGAACACGGTCACCGCCAGGCGCGCGGGAAGGGACAGCTCGACCGCGAACTGGAACGGAACTTCAAGGACGCTGCTCTCGAGGTCCAGTGCCGCGAGCACCGGGGAGCGAGCGAGGAGGCTGGTCCGCTCGACCTGGAATCGCTGACCCGCCGCGCGCCACAGCGCCAGCAGCGCCGTGTCGAACAGCAAGCAGTCGATGCTCAGCTGCTCGCGCAACGCTCGCAACGGTCCCGCCGCGGTGACCCACCGCTCCGGCTCGAGCGAGACGCTCACAACCTCGCGCGTCCCGAAGTGCTCCGTCGCGAGGCCGCGGTGGAGCTCATCCAGGAGTCGCGACTTCCCGGACCCGGCGAGACCGAGCAGCTCGATCACCGACAGACGCTCCGGCTCGCGGTGCAGAAGCTCGACGCGACGCTCGACGAGGTCGCGCTCGTCGTTGCGATTGAGGAACGCCGGCTCCGGTCGAGAGGAGCTCAGCTGACCGTGCGACATCGGCGCCTCCCGAGGCCGGCGTCCAGCATCGATAATTCCTAGTTATCGGGGCCGGCTCGTCATAGCGGCTCATCCTATAGGCCGCTGCGCAGGAGCGTTGGAGTAAAGGGGACTGGCGGTGTCGCCTCGGAATCGGTCGAGCGCGGCGCGCATGTCGCGTGGGCT